>JBMORF010000077.1:0-47190 GCA_049322315.1 Thermodesulfobacteriota bacterium
TCGGCCACCTTGCCCCTCCATCCGCATCACCTTGGCAGGCCGATTCCGGGGTCAGCATTACTTTCCCAAGCTTGCCGGGGGGAATTCCGCTCTGATTATTTTACCACAACCCCGCCATATTTCAAGCAATTCCTCATCAACGCCATGCAAGCCTCTAACTGACAATTTTAACTAAAAATTAACACCAGACCAAGGTTAATTAAATAATCAATATCTATCATAAAGCAAATTATCCTCAGAATACTTAAAGGCATAGATTTGCTTATGGATAAATATGACCTTAATAACGGCTTAATGACCTGGGAAGAATTTTTTCCACCGGAAAGCCATACTTGGCGTTACAGATTGATGAGTAAAATACTAGGTCTCAACAAAGTTACCCAGACCTATAAACAGATCGATAAAAATGGCGGCTCCCGCAGGTTTCTTCAAGAGGTGCTGGCGGCACTAAAAGTAACTTATCATTGCCAGGAAAAAGAAATTCTCTCCATTCCCGCCAGCGGTCCCGTGATGGTGGTGGCCAACCATCCTTTCGGCGCCATTGAAGGCATTATCCTGGCGGACATCTTGAGTCGGCAGCGGCAGGAGATTAAGATCCTGGCCAATTATCTCCTGGCCGCCATCCAGGAGTTGCGCGACTTATTTATCTTTATCGATCCCTTCCAACAGACTGACGCAGTGCGGAAAAATATCCGCCCCTTACGGGAAGCCCTGAATTGGCTGCAACAGGGGGGACTTCTGGCCGCCTTCCCGGCCGGGGAAGTGGCGCATTTTACCTGGCGGCAGAGAAAGATCGCCGACCCCCCGTGGCAGGAAAGTGTCGCCTGGCTCATCAGAAAATCCCGGGCCGCGGTGGTGCCGGTCTATATCCACGGGGCCAACGGCCTCCTCTTCCAAATTTTGGGCCTGTTACACCCATGGCTGCGCACGGCCATGCTGCCCCGGGAGTTGTTCAACAAGAAGGGCAAGACCATTGAGCTGCGGATCGGCAATGCCATTCCTTTTAGAAAGCTGGAAGCTTTGGCCGGTAATGCCGAGATGCTGGACTATTTGCGCTTACGGACCCAGATCCTGAAGACGCCATACCACAAAGGCAAGGGCCGGAATCACCAGCCGGTGGTCCGTTCCGTCTTCCCTTTCCGACCCCATCCCCGTCCGGTGGCTCCCTCCAAGGGCCGGGACCAGCTTCGCCACGAAGTGGCGGGTCTGCCCCGGGAGCAACTATTGGCCCAAAACGGAGAATATGCCGTCTATTGCGCCCGGGCCCGGCAAATCCCCAACTTGCTCCATGAGATCGGGCGTCTCCGGGAAGTGACCTTTCGCCTGGCCCACGAAGGCACCGGGAAGGCCCTCGATCTGGACCAATTTGATCAAACTTATCTGCAACTTTTTCTCTGGAATGAAAAAGAACAGGAGTTGGTGGGGGCCTACCGCCTGGGGCCCACGGATTCCCTGGCGGGCCGGTATGGGGAAAACGGCCTTTATACCCGAACCTTGTTTTATTATGACCGGAGGCTATTGCGCCAAATCCATCCGGCTTTGGAGTTGGGGAGATCCTTCGTCCGCCCGGAGTACCAAAAAAATTACTCCTCCCTCCTGTTGCTCTGGAAGGGGATCGGGGCCTTCGTGGTCCAAAACCCGCGTTACTCCCTGTTGTTCGGCGCGGTTTCCATCAATAACGAGTACCATCTGGTGTCCCAGCAGTTGATGGCCATGTCCCTGAAAATCAATAACTATATTCCGGAATTGAGCAGACTGGTGAAAGCCCGGAGACCTTCCTTCAAGTTTACTGCCAAATTCGACCTGATTGAGACTCCTTCGATCATCCAGAATATGAATGAGGTGTCCGAGTTAGTCGCCGAGATCGAACCGGATAACAAAGGCATTCCTATTTTGCTCAAGCATTATCTCAAAATGGGAGGCAAGATTCTCGGGTTCAACCGGGACCCCCATTTTAATAATGCCCTGGATGTCTTTATTGTCGTGGACCTGCTCAATGCTCCCAGGAAATTGCTGGAACTTTATATGGGTAAAGAAGGGGTGGGGAATTTTTATGCTTATCATCAATCTCCCTGCCCCTTAAAGGGAAAACGCAAAATATTTGGGAATGCCTTTCCCCAGTTAACATGGAATTCATAATTAACTTACTGTCTTCCTCCGGATATTACGGGATATTTATCATTTTAATGTCCGGGATATTCGGCCCCCCGATTCCCGACGAAATTCTTTTGATAATCATCGGCTACTGGTCTTTTGAGGGGACATTTGGCTTTTTTGCTTCTTTGGGTTTGGTAGTCAGCGGCTGTCTGGGGGGCACCTGGTTAAACTACCTGGTGGGCCGTTTCTGCCTTTATTCCGGAAGATGGTTCAAGCTGCCCAATTCGCCGCGCCTGGCTGCCAGGATGCAGAGAGCCCAGGGGCTGGTCACACGTTTCGGTCCCGGCATCGTCTTGGGTTGCTTTTTTCTGCCGGGATTAAGACATTGGGTCCCGGTGGTGGCCGGGCTGCTTAGGGCGCCTCTGGTCCCCTTCGGGTTGGCAGCCGGCCTGGGCGCCGTGCTGTGGTCCACGGCCTATCTGGTCCTGGGATATTATCTGGCCCAAAACGGTGTAGCTTTACCGGCCTCTGCCGACGACACCCTCTTACTGGTCATCCCTGGGGTCGCACTCATCCTCCTGGCGGTTTGGCTGGCCTGGAGGAAATTAGAGGGAGAAAAATCCCCGGCAGTTTCCCCGAAGGTCTAATCCCGGGACGTGGCCGGTTTCTTAAGATCATTCCTGGTTGGCCAGCAATCTTTTCCTTAACCGGAGGTTTACCCAGTGCCTTTATATGAATACCGGTGCGCCGATTGTGGCGCCTGGGACCAGAGAATCGGGGGGCTTGACGATGACACCGCTCTTTGTTCCCAATGTGACGGCATCATGATCCGGGTGACCGTAGACATCTTTCGGGGCTACTTCGCCCCGGAATCCGATCAATCCCAGAAGGCTCAAGTTCGGTAAGCATATTTTCAGAAGCGGAAATGCAGAGAAAAGATCTGGTGTCCATGTTCATGGAGAGTCCCTTTTATTTTGAACTGACGCATAGAGAGCGGCTCTTCCTGCTGCAATACCTGAAGCGGCAGTGTGACGGGTTTAATTTTGGGCCGCACGCGGCCCCCGTGACCCCGGAATCCCCGGTCCCGGTCATGGCCCCGCAACCGGAGTAGGACGGTATACCGGGTGTGGCCCTCGCTTTTACCCCAGGAACCGGGGTAAGGCCGGGTGGATAGCCATCTGCTGGATCAACATCAATAAAAAGGGCGGAGCCCAGAGTCCCCACCCTCTTTTCTTTCCTCTGGGCCTTAAGGCCCCATCCCCCGAACCCTACCTGGAGTCGAGCTTCATGGCAGCCATAATGGCATGAAAGATATAACTTTCTTCTTGGACCCCATGGAAGAGATGCGCTCCCGGCCCCCCAGCGTAGATGGGAACATCCTCGCCCGAATGGCCATCGCTGGCCCAAGGGACGGCTGACTGCTGCCTGTAAGTGGGGGCCGAGGTGTCCACCCCGGTCAAATCCGGCCGGGGGCAGACGTACCCCGGACCGTTACCGTACAACAGGGTGGTGAAGGGGAGCCCGTCCGCGCCCCGGGTGAGAGTCGGGGGGTCCGTGGGTTTACCCCATTTATCATTTTCGGTGACCAAGCCCAGGATGGGGTTGCCCCGGGTGGGATAGCCGGTAAAACAAAGCACGTGGCCATGATCCGCCGTGACCACGATCAAAGTATTCTTGGGGTTGGTTTTGTCCAGGGCCACCTGCACCGCCCGGGCAAACTCCAAGGTGTCGTGGAGGGCATGATAAGCGTTGTTGGCATGGTGGGCATGATCGATGCGGCCGCCTTCCACCATCAAGACGTAGCCTTTGCGGTTCTTCGCCAAGATATCAATGGCCTTGGCGGTCATCTCGCTCAGGGACGGCTCCCCGGCCGCGTCCTGGGCCCGGTCCTTTTCATAGCGCATGTGGGAGCGTTCAAATAACCCCAGCAAGTGACGGGTGGCGGCGGGATTGATGGCGTCGAATTGGGCCTTGTTCCAGACGTAGGCGCTGCCTTGATGCCGGTTTACCCATTCCTGGGTAAGATCCCGGCCGTCTTTGCGCTTCCCGAACTTGGTGGGATATTCCGGGTCCGGGGTGGTCTCCGGCTGAAAAGAGGAGCGTCCGCCTCCTAAAGCCACTTCCAGGCCATTACCGTAGGGAAACTCCAGGAGTTGCCGGGCGATGTCCGGGAAAGTGGCGTTGGCCGGGTCTTCAGAGGTGATGTCGGCGTCGCCTTCCCAATCCCGGTCCGGAGAATGGGCGTAGCAGGCCCCGGGGGTGGCATGGGTGATCCTGGTGGTGGAGACCACGCCGGTGGCCAGTCCCCGTTTCTCGGCCCTCTCCAACAAGGTAAGCAGCTTATTGCCGGGAACCGTGGAGGCCTTATGGGGGGTGACCTTCTGATTAACCGACAAAAGGCCGTCCTTGGTTTTCACCCCGGTGATGATGGCGGTCATGGCCGCGGCGGAATCCGTGACCTGGGCGTTGGTGCAATAGGTCTTGGACAGGGCCACATGGGGCAGCTTTTCAAAACTTAAGATATGTTCTTCGCCTTTTTTCCCCAGACTCTGCCCTGCCAGTATCCGGGCCGCGGCGACCGTAGGGAGGTTCATGCCGTCGCCGATAAAGATGATGACATTTTGGGCGATACGGTTATTAATCTTCCGCTTCTGGGCTTGTTGGACTGCCAATTGCCCTTGGCGGTACCATTCCTGGGGGCTTTCGGCCAAAACCTGGGAGAAGGGCAGACAGGCGCAGGATAGAGTCAAGGCGCAGGTTGCCAGCCAATTTGTCCAAGATGGCGCTTTCCTCATGATTGTTCCCTTTTTGAATTCGATTATCCTTAAGAATTATGTACCAAAGCGTCGGGCGCGGCGAAAGAGAAAAAGCGGTTAACGGGGAGAACCGGTCCGTCCCGCTAAGGTTTTGATTTCCATGCCATCCCCCTGAGAGAATATTTCCTTTCCTGTTAAGCCAGCGCGCTTACTAAGGGGGGAATCGACCTTCAATAAATTCTTGGACCATGAGTAGTTCTGGGGCCAGGCCTTGATTTTTCCGGGAAAGAAGAGGTCGTTTGTCCGCCTCAGGAGTGCGAAATCCCCCTCCTCGGCTCCAGCAACGCCGAAGGGTCAAATTCCTCATCCTGTTCCGGAGCGATAACGTCCTGGAGCACGTGACTCAACTCATTGATCTTATAAGGCTTGGCAATGACGCCGCAGAACCCGTATTTCTGGTAATCCGCCATGGCCGGGTCGTCGGAATATCCACTGGAGACAATGGCCCTGACCTGGGGATCGATGGCTATCAGCTCTCTGATGGCTTCTCGGCCCCCCATACCGCCCCGGATAGTCAAATCGCAGATCACGGCGCTAAAAGACCGACCGGATTCTTTGGCCTTGATGTAGGCCTCCACCGCCTCCAAGCCGTCCCGGGCGAAACTGGCTTCGTAGCCGATGCGGGTAAGGATCTTATCCAGGAGGGTACGGATGCTCTCTTCGTCATCCATGACCAGAATTCTGCCTTTGCCGCTGATGGGCAGGGGAGGCGCTTGGCTGCGAGCCAGGCTTTTTCCTGTGGTGGCGGGCAACAAAATGGTAAAAGCGGTCCCCTGTTCCGGTGGCGAAGCGACTTGGATACTGCCCCCATGGTTCTTGATGATGGCATAAACAGTGGCCAGCCCCAGGCCGTTGCCGGTGTCTTTCGTGGTAAAGTACGGGTCAAAGATTTTCGGCATAATTTCCGGGCTGATGCCGACTCCCTGGTCCGCGACGGTGATTTTGAGGTATTTCCCCGGCGGCAGCGAGCTCGCATCCCCGTTGTCCAGGAAGACGTTTTCCGCCCCCAGAGTGATGACGCCGCCTTCCGGCATCGCTTGATCCGCGTTGATCAAGAGATTGCCGAAAACTTGTTTGATCTGCCCGGGGTCCACCTCCACCGGCCACAGGTTTTCCTGTAAGGCAAATCGGCAGCGAGACCGGGAGCCGACCAGGGCCAGATTGGTGGATTCCAGGAGCAAGTCCGCCACCTGGTGCGGCTTTTTTATGGGTTTGCCGCCCTTAGCAAAGGTCAGCAGTTGCCGGGACAATCCTTGGGCCTGCTGGCAGGCCTTTTCCGCGTCCTCTAGTCGTGCCTGCATTACCTTCAGATCGGTTTCCAGGTGGGCCAGGCTGATGTTGCCCAGGATGGCGGTCAACAGGTTATTGAAGTCGTGGGCCAGGCCCCCGGCCAAAACCCCCAGGGATTCCAATTTATCCAGCTTCAGCCGTTCTTCCTCCGCCCGCTTGCGCTCCGACAGGTCCACGTTGATCCAGAACAGCTGCGGTGGCCGGTCTTCCAGGCAGACCACCGTGTGGATGGTGTAGACCGGGACCAGGGAACCGTTTTTATGGCGTAGCAGGTGTTCTCCGGGGGGCAGCATTTCTCCGGACAGGGCGGCATACTTCCCTCTTTCCAGCGCCTGGGCGAAAAGAGGCTTGAGACCCGGGGGGATGATCAAATCCTCCAGGTTTTTTCCCACAGCCTCTTCTTCTTGATAACCATAGATTTGCACACTGGCCTTGTTCCAGTAACGCACTACGCCGTTAGTGCAATAACCCAGAATGGAAACCCCGGGAATGTAATTCAGCAGATTGCGGAATCTGGCTTCGCTCTCCTGGAGGGCCTCCTCCGCCAACCGCCGTTCGGTCAATTCCCGGCGCAACTCAGAGTTGGTCCGGCTCAACTCTTCGGTGCGTTCCTGGACCACGGTTTCCAGACTATCCTTGGCCTGGCGGAGAGCCTCTTCCGCCCGGATACGGGTGGCATTCTCCTTCCTCATCCGGGAAAAGCTGAACAGCAGAAGAAGAATACTGATGACGGTACCGATGGAGGAGGTGAATAAAACCCCTCGATTGCTGGTCCTGGAATTCTCCCATTGTTGCTTGAGGAGAATGTGATCCACTTCCTCAGTATCCGCCTGACTGACGAGCCGGCGAATACTCTCCAAAAGCGTCAATCCTTCTCCGCTTTCCAAATGCTTTTTCAAGTCTGCATGGTTGCCTGCTTTGACCAGGTCGATCCCCTCTTTCAGGAAAGCCAGTTGCTTGTCTATCCGTTGCTCCAGAGCTTGCAGCCTTTCCCGGTACCATGACTTATCCTGCGTCAAGACTTGGAGATGGGAGAATTTATGATGGATATCGCTGACCACCTCATTATAGGGGATCAGAAATTGTTCATCGCCGGTGGCAATAAAATTGCGCTGGCTGTTGCCCGCGTCATTGAGTAAATTCAATAAGCTTTGGAGGGTATTGCGGATCTCATACGTATGCAGGGCCGACTCTTCCACCTTTAAACTCTGCCAGGTATTCCGCAGAGAAAAGGCGCTAATGGCCATAATCGACAACAAAGCTAGATAGAACCCGAAATAAATCAGGTTGCTGGTTCTCCATCGATTCACTGCCTGGTCCTCTTGCAGTACGCGGTCTTTTAAAAAACGCAACGGGATTTTCTGTAAGCAGGCCTAAAGCGAATCGGGATTCTAGTGCCTGGCTCCCGGTGGCGATAGCCTCGCGGGAGAAAAGAGTTGCCAGCCTTCAATCAAGTTGCGCCAAGATCCGGTTTCCTTCCCCTTCGACGGCCCGGGATCTTGGAGGTTCTCCAGGAGACCAGAGCCTGCTGCCATTGGCCGCCTTGATTTCTTTAGACCAGGTATCCTCAACCATCCGCACCACACTGTCGGGCAAAGGCACATAGTGCAGTTTGCGGGCGATTTCCTGGCCCTGGCGGTAGGCCCAGTCGAAGAACTTGAGGGTGGCGTGGGCTTGGGAGGGATCCGGTTGACTATTTTGCATCAAGATGAAAGTGGCGCCGACGATGGGCCAACTGAACTTGCCCGGTTGATTCGTCAGGCTCATATAGAAACCCGGGGCCTTTTTCCAATCGGCCTTACTGGCCGCGGCCATGAAGGTTTCGGTGCTGGGGTGGATGTAATTGCCGTCATGGTTGCGCACCAGGGCATAAGGAATCCTATTCTGAAAGGCATAAGCATACTCGACATAGCCGATGGAACCCTCGATTTGCATGACCCGGCGGGCCACCCCATCATTTTGTTTGGCGCCGATGCCCGTGGGCCAATCGACCTCTTTATCGTTTCCCACTTTTTCTTTCCAGGTGGGCGAAATCTTGCTCAGGTAATTGGTGAAGATAAAGGTGGTGCCGGAGCCGTCCTCCCGATAGACCACGGTGATCTCCTGGTTCGGCAGATTCAGGGTGGGGTTTTCCCCGGCGATGGCCGGGTCGCTCCAACGGGTGATCTGCCGTAAATAGATTTTTACCAACACCTCCGGGGTGAGCCGTAAACCTCCAGGATTTACCCCTTTAAGATTTACTATGGGCACCACGCCGCCCAGCAACATGGGGAACTGCACCAGGTTGAACTCCTGCAATCGATGGGGATGCAAGGGCACATCGGAACCGGCAAAAACGACGGTCCTGGCCTTGATCTGGGTGATCCCCGCGCCTGAACCTATTGACTGGTAACGCACTTTAACCTTGGTGAGTTCGTAGTATTTGTACGTCCATTGGGAATAGCAGGGATAGGGAAAGGAAGCGCCGGCCCCTTTAATGACCGTCTCACCGCCGGCGAGGGAGGTGCCCAGGGGTAACAGGATGACCGTCAAGATGCCCAAGATCAACTTTTTCATTTGTCATTCCTCCAGGTCCGCGTCAGGAAGCGTTAGGGGAATACACATCTTTCCATAAGTCCAGATACCTGTCCCAGGTCACCATGCCTTGCCGGCCACGGAAACCCGCCACCGGGTTGATTCCGCCCAACAGAAAAACCCGGCGCCGGTTTCAAAGACAATTTCATCTTTCCCCTAGGCAGAGCCTCCATTATCGCTGGTGGCAGAGTTTCTTGGATCTGGGGAAAAGGGGAAGGCTTGTGAAAAAAATTCCAATTGTTAACCCCATTATCGGTCGGAATTATTAGCAATCGATTATGCCAGTATTAATTCTTGGCGAATTATTGAGGGAAAAGAATGGCAGGCCCGGGGGGCAGCAGGGCCGCGGTGATCAGGGGAGGGGTGGAGCCGGGGACGGCTTGCTTGGGGGCCAAAAATCTAACGGCCGGTTGCGGCCTCCTGCTGATACATCTTCCAGGCGGCGTTAAAGGCGTGGTCAAAGGAACGGCCTTGCATCCCCTGCCGGGCCGCCCGGCCCATCTCCTCTAAGAGCCGGGGGGCTGCCAATAGCTGGTTGATGGCCTCGAGAAAGCTGGCCTCGTCGTTGCCCGGGACGATGAGGCCCGTTTCTCCGTGCCGGACGTTTTCCTGGGGTCCCCCGGCATCAGTGACGATGACCGGCAGTCCCGAAGCCTGGGCTTCCAGCACCACGTTGCCGAAGGTGTCGGTGGTGCTGGGGAAGAGAAACAGGTCGCAGGAGGCATAGATGGCGGCCAGGTCTTCCCCTTCCAGGTAGCCCGTGAACAGGCAGGGAGTACCGGCCATCTCCAGGCGCATTTCCTCCAGGTAGGGGCCATCCCCTACGACCACCAGATGGCTCCGGGGGTGGGTGGCCAGTAGAGCTTTAAAGACCCGGCCCAACAACTGCAGATTCTTTTCCTTGGAGACCCGGCCCACGTAGAGCAGCTTCCAGCCCTCCGGGAGTTGATAGCGGCTCTCCAGGAAACCGTTACGCTTGGCGGGATGAAAAAGATCCAGGTCCACTCCCCGAGGGTAAACCCGGATCTTGCCGGGGTCGATGCCCTTCTCTTCCAGCTCGGCCCCGGTGCTCCGGGAGGGGACGAACACCGCGTCCATCTGCTGGTAAAACCAGGTGATATATTTCCACATCATCCCCGCCACCGACGGGTCCTCCGTCAGGTATTGAGCGTACTGGGGCAAGGCGGTATGGTAGGTGCCCCACAAGGGCAGCTCCAGGATGCGGGCTACGGCCAGCGCGGCCAGGCCCAGGGGGCCGGGAGTGGCGGCCAGGATATGGGTGAAATTGTTGACGTAGCAAAAATTCAGGATTTCTAAAAAGGGCGGGTGGAACAACCTTTGCTCCGGATATTCCGGCAGATTGAAGACGCCCACGGGGGTAAAATTTTGCACCCCGCTTTGTTGGGAGCGGGTCAGCTGATCGCAGGTAATGATCGTGTAATTCTTTTCCGCTTGGAAGGCCGCGGCTATCTGCCGTTGAAGCGTCAGGCCCACCCCGTTGATCTCGTAAAAGGTGTCGGTGAAATGGGCCAGGTTGATCTCCCTGGCGCTACCCTCCCCGGGGCGGAGAAACCGCTCCACTATTTGGGCCGCCAGACCCCGGTCCTCTGCAAAGGAAGCAAACGCGGCGATATAAGGAGACAGACCCAGATAAACTATGCCGGTGGGAGTGACGGAATTTAGGCACTCAATGAAATTCGCTCCGGAAATAGCCTTTTGAAAATGCTCATGGAAGGGATGCAATACTTTATTTGCCAGCCGGTTGATGATGGCGAACCACTGGACATCAGGATTCTTTTGGGAGGCAATAGTCTTTAAGTTGCTGACTTCCTTCTGGATAAAGGAGGATAGGTTGCCGTTCTTGGATTCAAAACTAAAGAAATTTTTTACTTTATAATAATAAGAGAAATATTTGGCCAGGCTCCTTTTGGGCTTTAATTCCACCTGCAACATGCTTTCCAGTAAATTAAAAAAGGCATTGGAATTGGCATACTTTTCCAGACCATACTTCTGCTTATAGAACTGGTAGGCAATGCTGTAAATGTTACGGGCCAGGGTCAAGGGCGAGGACGCCTGCCCGCAGGCCTCCCCTCTGCCGCGATTGAGTCCTTGAAAAAACGTGGCCAGATTGCGCGCTCCCTTTACCTGGGTATACGTCAGGCCGATATTCAACGAACTATGATCATCCGACCCCCCGGTCAAATTTTTCCGCCAGGGCTCCGGAAACCAGGGAGTGATCTTATGCTTTTCCCTCAGAATATCGATCTCTTCTTGGGTCAGAGCCGAGAGTACGGCTTTCAGAAACACATTGATCTGGGTTTCCCGGGCCCCGTTTAGCTCAAAATTTTTAAAGAGCAGCAGCATCTGTTCAAAATGATCCAGGGTCAAACGCTTGTTGGCCGCCCACAAGGGGTGGGCCAGGCTATGGGTGATGCCCTCGGCATGCAGATAATTGATTAAATCGAAGATGTTTTCCCGGGCCTTCTGGATGTCGGCGTGCTGTCTTTCGTCGATATTGTAGGCCAAGACGTGGACCTTGCATTGATCTTCCGGGAAGTAAGTGGTGATCTCCTCGCTGATAAAAGTGTCCGGCAGATGGGCGATATCCAGGGCCCCATTAATGGTATTGTGGTCGGTGATGGTTACCAGGGACATGCCCCTGGCCTTGGCAATTTGGTAAAGCGCCAGGGGTTCGGTATAACATTCCTGGCAGCCCAATTTTTGCAGAACCCAAAAATGCGGTCGTTTGGAGTATTTCGAATGGACGTGACCGTCGATCTTCATAACTCACCTCCTTTAAGCAATTAAAATGGTTTCTCCGGCCCGCACCCGGTCCCCGGGCTGGGCCAGGATCTTCATCCCCGGCTGATGGGGCAGCACCAGATCCACCTGGGAACCGATGCGGATCATGCCGAAGACCGCGCCTTTGTCCACGGCCGCGCCGGGGCGGGTGTAGCTGTCGATCCCCCTGACACTCTTGCCCGCTATCTGGATGACATAGTAGGGCACTTCTTTTCCCTGGAATTCCCCCGTCACCTTGGTCACCGTTCTTTCATTGCCCACAATATGGAGGGAATGCCGGTAAAGGGGGCTTTTGCTGAAGAGGGTGCGCCAGTGCATGGGGCCCATGTGGTAATTTTTCCGGAGGGGGGGGTGGTGCTTGATAAATTCCACCCGGCCGGCCAAGGGGACCCGGTTGTAGTGGACGCTGAAAGGACTCATGAAAATGCCGATATGGACTTTGGCGTCTTCCTGCTCTTCCCGGAGAATATCTTCCACCTTGGCTCGCACTCCCTGCTTAATCGTAACCACTTCCTCCCCGGGCTTAACCAGGGTGACGTAAACCACGGTGCCGTCCGCAGGGCTGACAATGTTCTCCCCCGCCGGCGGCTGCCGCTGAGGATTGCGAAAAAACCAGACGTAGCGCCAATAAAGATAACCGCCCCCCAGGATCACCGGCAGCGCCATCAACGCCCAAGTCAATGAAGCTCCCTCCAGACATGGGGATTCAGGACCCTGACCAGGGCCACTCCCGAGGAAAAGGGAAAATTGATCACTTCAAAAGCTTCTTCCCGGTTTTTGATGAATTTCAGCCACTTCTTGACCCCGGCGTGCTTAATCAGCTCCCGGACGTAAATGTTGGTGTCGTGCATGAAAATGTACGTATTCTTATTTGATCGTTCCAAGACCCGGATGAAGTCGTATTTGACGTCTTTGTAGGCGTGGCTGCCGTCGATAAAAGCGAGATTTATGGGCGGTAGATTGAGGTTATGATAGGAGGGAAAGAATTCATCGCTTCTCATCTTGAAATGCGTCACGATGTCCTCCACTCCGAAGCGCTGAAAATGGTTTTTCACCTTATCCTCATCACTCCACATACCCCGCCCGCCGATGGTGGCCAAGGGACCATCCTTTAAGAAGGAGTAAGCAGGATCAATGAAGGTGAGCCGGCCCTTGGAGTTGTCCTTCAGCCCCAGGGCCAGGCAGACCACGCTGAAACCATAACCGGAGCCGATGACCAGAATGTGTTTGGGCCTTAAGGCCCGGACCACACCATAATAAATGAAGCCGAACCCGAGATTTAATTTTTTAACATTCTCGTTGTGCCCGAAGGGCTTGGCAAACCGGAGAATATCACGTACAATTTCATTAGAAAGACTCAAGTCCTGCATTTCTTCTTCCTTAACTTAAATTTTTATAATCCTAAATCCCGCTTTTTTGATTAATATGAATTATTAGCAGGAAATTATTTGATCTTTGTTTGTATCAAGTTATTTTTTTCTTTTTTTTTATTTTTACTATCGGAGAGAGACTTTTCTCCCGGATAATCCGGGAAATCGGCCTAAAGGTGGGAAATATGCGGGGAGGCCGGTCTTAGGACCCCAGGAAGGCGGGGTAATCCATGTCCCGGCAGATCAAGCGTCTCAGGAATCTTTAGAGTGTTCGTTGGTGACCTCTGTCGCCTTGTCTAAAATAATCTCCCGGGCAAGGCCGGAGAAGGCTTGCCGCAATTCCTGCAGACAAGACTCTCCCTGGGGGGTGAGACCATAGTATTTGCGCACCCGCCCTTTGAAAACCTTCAGACGGCTGTCAAGGAGGTTGGCCCTTTCCATGGTATGCAGCAGGGGATAAAGACTCCCGGGACTGATGTCGTAACCCCGGTCCCTGAGGGCTTTCTTTAGTTTGACCCCGTAAACCGGCCCCTGACCGGCCTGGTGCAGGACGAACAGCTTCACCAGTCCCTGCCAAAAGGATTGATAGAGTTGGGTTTTGTATTCCATGGGTCAGATGCTGACATATATCGGTTAGGAAATATTGCGATTTATGTTAATTTTTCGTTAATTTTATCTTTTCTTCACGATAGTAGCCTGCTGGCAATCTTGATTTCCCATGGAGGTAAAAACCTTGGCAAATATCTCCCCAATATTTTTTCTATATAGACGGGGTGGAAATAATGCTTATTTTAATTGGAATCCCTTGAATATGCAGATGTATGGTAAAATTTTTCATTTCCATAAGGGGGAAAGATCATGGCCCTATTAGATGATGGTTTGAAAGGTGCGGTTCCCAGTATTCTGGTGGTGTTAGGGGTAGCCCTGGCTGCGCCCATTGTCCTGCCGGCAGTGGCCGCAGTCTCCCGGCCTTTGGCCAAGACCCTGATCAAAGGTTACCTGGCCCTGGCGGACACCGTCAAGGAGTATGCCGCTGAAGCCGGGGAACAGATCAGCGACCTGATGGCTGAGTGCCAGGCGGAGAGGTCGGCGGCGGCCACGGCGGCCACCGCTCCCAAGGCGGAATCCAAGCCTGCCGGCTAAAGCAAGGTGGGATTTTCCCCATGACTACTGAGGGCCTTAAGGTGGTGCATGCCTTGCCTGGCCGGGTGCGTCTGAAGATGGCCGCGGTCAAGGGCCATGACGAGGTGGCCCGGCAGATCCAGCAGAAGCTGGCCGCGGTTCCGGGCATCCGGCAGGTGGAGGCCAACCCCGTCTCCGGCAGCCTCCTGGTGCATTATGACCAGGAGGCCTTGCAGACTGCTGAGGCCCTGGAACCCCTGGCCGGCATTCTGGAAGAATTTTGCCCGGAGGTGGAGGCCCTGAGCCTCTTGAGCCGGCTGAGCGCCTTGGCCGCCATGACGGAGTCCGGCCCCGGCGCGGGCGCCCGCCTTACCGCCGGCATACAAACCCTTAATACCCAACTAGGCAAGCTTACCGGCGGCCTCGACCTTAAGGTCCTGGCCCCCTTGGCGCTCTTCCTCTTCGGCCTGCGGGGCTTATTGTTCGGAAAGAAAAAGGTCTTTCCGGCCTGGCATGACTATTTCTGGTTTGCCTTCAGCACCTTTGTCATGCTGAACCGGAACTTGTTTGAGGAATATCACGTTAAGGACGGGGACTCCACCAAACGGGAGGAACCATAAAGGCGGGTTGCGCAGGTGTACCTTAGAAGGGTTAATTTATAATAACTTCTCACACTTCCCTTCCAAGCCACAGTACTTGCAATCCGAATGCTGTTTCCAGGCGGCAAGGAGAAATCCGGCGAGAATGCCAACCGCCAGGCAGATAAGGTAGCCTAGCATAGCGTCTCCAATCAAGAAAAAGACGGTTTACTTGGGGCTCCGGAGCCTCCTGGTCTCCGAAAAAGATGTGGACCACATTATGGATTGCGCCCCAGGCCATGGTGCATCCAGGATCTTATATTAACGCCGTAACCAGTCGGGTAAGAGCCACTTCCATGAGAGAGGAAGCCACCGCGGAGGTCAATTTTGCCGCCATGCCCTCCTGGGAGCCCCTGGAGTCCTTAGCGCCGCTGCCCCTGGAAGACGGGTCCTCCAGATAACCCAAATCTTTGAGGGCCCCAATAATTTCGTCCATCCCGATTAAGCGAGGATTATAAAGAATCAAGACATTGCCGGTGAGGGGGTTGGCGGAAACCTCCTCCAGTCCCGCTAACAGGTTTAGATAACTTTCCACTTCCAGGGCTTTCCCGGCATCGCCCTTGACCTCCGGGATTTTGATGCGCAACCTGCCTTCCAGGGCATGGATATATGAGGAAACTACATTCATATTAGATGCTCCCCCAGTCATTTTTTGTTTCGGTGCATTTATTATTAACAGTGAACGTTATGAATTTATGGGGCATTCGTTAGAAATTGGTTAATTTTTACTGTTACCTATGGCGACATATATCGGATTTTCACTTATTGGACTATCAGGTAACCGGTGGGTATAGTAACTCTGTATTAACCCGTTCGAGTGACAGAAATCAGTTGACCAAAGGACATCCATGGAATTTGCCGGTATTGAAGTCCTCCAGTCCCAGCCGGGTGAGGTTAACCTGGCGGTATCCAGGCTTAAGGGTGACCATAACTTCGCCGCCGAATTCAAGGCCCGATTTTCCGCCATTAACGGCATTGATCGGGTGGAGCCGGATCCGGTGCGGGGAGAAGTGATGGTGCTCTATAGTAAAAAAGAATTGACCTCCATCAGTTCCTTGTTGGCCCTGAAAGAGACTTTCTCTCATCTCTTTCCGGAAATTGACGCCTTCCGGCTGGCCACCTGGCTGAGCCGGTATATTTGAGCACGCGCCCCGTCAAGCCGCAGCCGGGCAAGATTGGGTATCTCTTTAATTAATTAATTGGGTATCTCTTTAATTAAAGGAACTTAAATAAATTTAGGGAGGGTAACGCCATGTCACCGGAAGAGACCAAAACCCCCGGCGTCGGCGAAATGTTGGGACAAGCCGGCACCACCGTCAAAGAAGGGGTGGTGGGCAGCCTTAAAGGGCTTCAAGAAATTGAGACACAGATCGTCAATCTGGCGAGAAGTACGGTTACCGATGCCCTCCAGGCCACCGGCTCGGTAGCTAATGAAACCGTTAACGTGAGCAAAGAGGTGTTTAAAGGCGTGATCAGCGCCACCCAGGAAGTGGGCACCGGCTTGATCACGGGCAGTAAAAGCGTGGCCAAAGGCATTATCCTGGGCGTGGGCGACTTGGGTGGGGATGTCACTCAGGCCGCGTCCCAATTGGCCAAAGGCGCGGTAAGGGGCGCCGCGGAAGTGGGCAGTGACGTGGCCACCGTGGCCAGCAGCGCGGTGGCCGGGGTGATGGAGGTCGCGGGCCAGGTGGGCAGCAACGCGGCCGGTGCGGCTAAGGCCGCGGTGAGCGGCGCGTTGGAAGCCGCGGGCAGCCTGGGGCAAACCGCCGTGAAGTCCGTCTGCGACGTCCTGGCGGGGACGGTGACCGGCATCAAAGACGTGGTCTGCGCGGTTTTGCCCCAGTCCCAGACGGAAGCTGAGGCCCCGGCGGCGGAGAAAACCGCAGCCCCAGCCCCGGCAGAGAAGAAGCCTGCCAAGAGTTAAAGAAAGCCGGGACAGATAAATCGAGGTCCTCATCACCGGCAACGCTGACCAGCGCCCGGGAACAGAAAAAAAGCAATGGTTCAGGCGATCCATACCACTGTGCCCGGGCGGGCCAGGTTTAGGGTTGAAGGGCTTTATCGCTCGGAAGCCCTAAAGAGGCTGCTGGAATTCAGGCTGGCCCGGAATAGGGAGATTTCCCATGTCTCGGCCTCGGCGTTGACGGGGAACATTCTGGTCTGCTTCAATTCCGGCAGCACCCCCCAGGCCATCGAGTCCCTGATCGCCAACATTGTTCAGGAACACAACCATCGGCTGGAGAACGGGACCCTGTCGGCTGCCCCCGGCGCACCATCGGGCCCACCCACGCCCCTGAATACCGTCAAGGGTTATTTCTTCGGCCCGGAAGACCAACCCCAAAAGCCCTGGCACCTCCTGGAAGCGGACGAGGTGCTGGCCCGATATCAAACCTCCAGAGAGTCAGGGCTTGCCAAGACCACCCTCCAGGAAAACCTGCGCAAGTTCGGAGCCAATGTCCTGCCCGAATCCCAGCCCCGCTCCGCCTGGGAAATTTTCTACCAGCAATTCAACTCCCTGCCGGTGGCCTTACTTGGCGCGGCTGCCGGCCTGTCGGTGGTCACCGGGGGCCTGGTGGACGCTCTCTTGATCATGGGCGTGGTGGTGGCCAACGCCGTCATCGGCTATAAAACCGAGAGCGAAGCCGAAAAGACCATCCGTTCCCTCCAGACCCTGGTTCACCCCCTGGCCACGGTCATCCGGGAGGGGAAACTCCGGGAGGTCTCCTCCGAGGAAGTTACTTTGGGCGATCTCGTGGTTTTGCGCCCCGGGAGCTATGTGCCCGCGGATGCCCGTCTGGTGGAGGCCCGCCATCTCTCCGTGGACGAGTCCGCCTTGACCGGAGAGAGCATGCCGGTGGTCAAGACCGATAAGACCCTGCATGAGGAAAACATTCCCCTGGGGGACCGGGTCAATATGGTCTTTATGGGAACCCTGATCACCGGGGGCGAAGGGCTGGCGGTGGTGGTGGCCATCGGCAGTTTCACCGAGATCGGCATCATTCAAAGCCTGGCCGGGGAAGCCACCACGCCGGAGACGCCGTTGGAAAGACAACTGGGCGAGGTGGGGGACCGCCTGGTGCTGGTCTGTGCCGGCATTTGCGGCGCGGTCTTTTTCTTGGGGCTCTGGCGCGGCCTTTCCTGGCTGGAAATGCTGCGGAATTCCATCTGCCTGGCCGCGGCCGCGGTGCCCGAAGGACTCCCTGCGGCAGCCACCACGACCCTGGTTTTGGGGGTCCGGGACATGAGGCGCCACCACGTCCTCATCCGGCGGCTGAACGCGGTGGAGACCCTGGGCGCGGTGGAGGTGGTCTGCCTGGATAAGACCGGCACCATCACCCACAACCAGATGTCCGTGGTCCAGATTTTCTCCGGCATGAAGGTGATTAAGGTGGCCGCCGGCAAATTCTGGTCGACGGAAGGCGCCGTGTCTTTAGCCGACCACCAGGGTTTGGCGCGCCTGTTGGAAGTCTCCATCCTATGCAACGAAACGAAGGTCTATTGTCAGGAGGGCCAGTATTCTTTAAGGGGCACCCCCACGGAATGCGCCCTGGTGGATCTGGCCATCAAGTCCGGCCTGGATGTGAAGGCTGTCAGGCGGCGCTATCCCCTGGAAAGGATTAACTACCGCTCCGAAGACCGGCCTTTCATGGGCTCCTTTCACCAGCATACCTCCAAGGGGAAATTCCTGGCGATCAAAGGCAGCCCCCTGGAGGTCCTGGCCATGTGCGACCAATACCTCCGGAACGGGCGAAAAACTGCCTTAAAAGAAGAAGACCGCCTGGAAATCGAGGCGGAAAACTCGCACATGGCCGGAGAGGCCCAAAGAGTCCTGGGGCTGGCCTACGCGGAAGGCAAAGATTTTCCCAACGGCGAACTGCCCGCAGGTCTGGTGTGGCTGGGCATGATCGGCATGGCCGACCCGGTGCGGGAGGGGGTCAAAGAGGCCCTGGCCGCGTTCCACCGGGCGGGGATCAAAACCATGATGATCACCGGGGACCAGAGCCCCACCGCCTACGCCATCGGCAAGGAGCTGAACCTGAGCCAGGGGACGCCCCTGGAAATCCTCGACTCCACCCACCTGGCGGATATCGACCCAGAGGCTCTGCAAGCCCTGGCCAACCAGGTGCAGGTCTTCTCCCGGGTCAGCCCGGCCCATAAATTGCAAATTGTCCAGGTTCTCCAAAAGAGCGGCAAAGTCATCGCCATGACCGGCGACGGCATCAATGACGGACCGGCCCTCAAGGCCGCGGACGTAGGCATCGCCATGGGCCATACCGGGACGGACATCGCCCGGGAGGTGGCCGACGTGGTCCTGGAAAAAGATAACCTGGACACCCTGATCATCGCCATCCGGGACGGCCGCACCATTTATCTCAACATCCGCAAATCGGTGCACTTCTTCCTGGCCACCAACTTCAGCGAACTCATCCTGACCTTCGGGGCCCTGGCCGTGGGTTTGGGCTCGCCCCTGACGGCCATGCAGTTGCTCTGGATCAACCTGATCTCCGACATTTTCCCGGGCCTGGCCCTGGCCATGGAGGCGCCGGAGCCGGAGATCCTGGAGCAGCCTCCCCGGGACCCCCAGCAACCCATCTTTTCCGCGGACGATTACCAGAGAATGGGCTTTGAAGCCGCGGTCCTCTCCGCCGGGGCCATGGGGGCCTATGGTTACGGCATCGTGCGCTACGGCATGGGCGCGGCGGCCAGCACTATGGCCTTCCACAGCCTCACTGCCGGGCAGTTGCTGCACGCCTATAGTTGCCGTTCGGAAAAACACAGTATTTTTAGTCAAGGGAAACTGCCACCTAATAAATATTTGAACCTGGCGGTGGGCGGCTCCTTGCTGCTGCAACTGGGAGTCATGTTCATTCCCGGGATCAGAAGCATCCTGGGCCTGACCCCGGTGGGCCTCCTGGACGGCCTGGTCATCGGCGGCACCACCTTGTTGCCGCTGTTGGTCAACGAAGCCACCAAGACTGGGGCCCCGGCCCCACCCTCATCGGCGCCCGCGGCAGACCTCGCCGAAGATACCGCCTCCTGGAGGCCATCGTGGCCCCTGTGACGGGCTTAACCACCTTGCTCGATGTGGACGTCAAAGAAGTCGAGGAGCAAAACTCCCTTTGGCGGCGCCTGGTCTGCATTCTCGAGAATCCTTCCCTGGCGGACCGGGACTATTCGGGCCATATCGACTTCAGAGAAGGCACGCTGCTGGGGCTGGCCTTGATGCTGAACAACCTGCCCAACGGCGTGGCCGCGGCCATGCTCAAGCTGCCGGTGACCTTGATCGCCCTGGCGGTGGGCGTCCTGAGCATCCTCACCTTTTGGCTGGGCCTCGGCCTCGGCCGTAATATCGGGACCCACGCCACCGGCAAATGGACCTGGGTGGCCTCCGGCCTGGTCCTCATGGGCATCGGCCTCACGGAAATCATCCTGGCCCTGCCCCCTAGACTGTGAAATTAGCAAAAGCCGCGACCGCCACAGGCTAAAAACCTGGGCTGCCTAAAAATTCCGGGCCGTTCGCAGCAGGAGTCTCCTGATGAAAAAAAATTTCATGTTTACTTCGGAATCCGTCACGGAAGGACATCCGGATAAAGTCTGCGATCAGATCAGCGATGCCATTGTCGACCATTTCCTGGCCCAGGACCCCTATGCCCGGGTGCGGGCCGAATGCGCGGTGTCCACTTCCATCCTCTTCATCGCCGCGCGTTTCGCCTCGGAGGTCAAGGCCGACATCCCCACCCTGGCCCGGAAAGTCATCAGCCAACTGGGCTACCGGCGTCCGGATTTTGATCCGCAAACGTGCAGCGTCCTCACCAGCTTCCAGGAATATCCCCCGGCCGCGGATTTGTATTTCAACGAAGGAAAGCTGACCGACGCCGAGATCGAGAACATCCCCGTCCGGCAACAGGCCACCATGTTCGGCTTTGCCTGCCGCCAGACCGAAGTGCTGATGCCGCTGCCCATCTGGCTGGCCCATAAATTGTCCCGGCGCATTATCCAGGTCCAGAAGGAAAAAATCCTCCCTTATCTTTCCCCGGACGCCAAAACCCAGGTGGGCGTGGAATACCGGGGCCGGCAGCCCCACCGCATTCACAGCCTCACCCTGGTGGTGAGCGGCTCCAGGAGCTTGGACTACCAGATAACCCCCCAAAGATTGCACGATGATATCCGGGAAACGGTCATCCGGCCCGCCTTCGCCGAGGAAGCCATCCGGCCCGACGCCCAAACCCTCATCGCCATCAACCCCATTGAAAATCTCATGGTGGGCGGACCGGCGGTGCACTCGGGACTCACCGGCCGGAAAAACGACGTGGACACTTATGGGGACTATTCCCGGCAGAGCGCCAACGCCTTAAGCGGCAAAGACCCCCTGCGCATCGACCGCATCGGCGTCTATGCCGCCCGCTACGCCGCTAAAAATGTGGTGGCCGCAGGCCTGGCGGAAGAGTGCGAAGTGCAGCTCAGCTACTCCATCGGCTTTTCCCGGCCGGTGAGCGTGCAGGTGGAAACCTTCAGCACCGGCAAACTTCCGGATAACGACCTGGCCACCCTGGTGGAAAGGCACTTTGATTTTCGCCTGGCCGGAATCCTGCGGCAGTTCAATTTACGCCACTTGCCCGCCCTCCATAAGGGGAAGTTTTACCAGAAATTGGCGGCTTATGGACATGTGGGAAGACAGGACTTAAACCTTCCCTGGGAAGCCACGGATAAGGTGGAGGTTTTACAGAATTCCTGATCCCGGTAGACATCGCCATAGAGAAAGGTTTAATCCATGACAGAGCCAGAAACGCCGGCGCGCCAAAGCCGTCTCACCGATGATTTCTTCTATTTTTTTCTGCGGTTGCGTAAAGACCGCATCCGCAAGGTGGTGGCCGACGTTAACGCCCGGTTCCCGGAGGAGTCCAGAGAACAGCGGGCCCGGCGGCTCATTGAGGGGCAGACTCAACTTTCCCTGTTGGGAGGTCTGATCCTGGATCTGCCCACCATGATCCCCCTGGTCGGCCCGGCCCTAAAGATGTTGGGCTTTGTGGGAGGCACCGCCGCCTTGGTGCGCATGCACCTTTATCTCATCCTGGAAATCGCCCTGCTCTATGGCCGAGATATCGATGACCAGGGACGAGTCCCGGAGATGGTGGCGGTGGTGGCCGGCACGGGTTTGGCCGTGGGCGCGCCTTTCGTGACCGACGCCCTGGGATTTCACCCCCTGCTGTCCATGGCCACAGGCGGCATGGCCTCAGTGGCCATGTCCCGCCTCATCGGCGAGAGCGCCATCCGCTATTACGGCGGGTCCCAGGAGGTCCCCAAGGTCGAAGCCCTGCCGGCACCGGCATGACCCGCGTTTAGAAAAGGCGTGCTTACGTAAGGTAGGTCTTTGCTCAGGCTGCTTCTGCCCCCGGCGCCGCCGCATTGATGGCCAAGCCCTCATAATAGCTCACGGAATCAGCCCGGCTCCAGAGTCCCACGAAGCCCTGGAGAAAGTTGTCGGCGGTATACTCCAGCTTCAGCTCCCCATTCAGATAGCCCTTGAGAGCATTACCCTGGACCGCCACCGCAATTTCATACCACTCCCCCCGGGTGACGGGAGTCAGCACCTTGGCCCGGAGAAAGCGTTTGCCGTTCACATATTCGAAGAGGGCGAAGTTGTCCTCCAGGGCGTTGATGCGCAGGACCAGGTAATTGCCCACGTCCCGGATGGCAAAGGCCAGACCCGCCACCTGGTCGATCTTGCCGGCCGCCACCCGGGCTTGCACCTTGATCCTGCCCTGGGTCACGAAACTATCCTTGGCGATGGCCAAAGGGAAGAAAAAGTAGGCCTTGATGCTGTCCAGAAATTCCTTGTACTTGACGCCCACCATCCGGCCCATGATGGCGGCCAGGCTCGAAGAGACCCCCCGGCCGTAGCCGGAGCCGTCTTCCAGGATCAGGCTGCGGCCGTCTTGGGTGACCCGCCGCCACACCCCGATGGGGGTGTAGAAATCCGGCAGCCGGTTTTCCTGGGACAAACGGAAAAAATCATAGTCGCCTCTAAAAAAGGCGGCCACCAGGCGGTCCACCTCCGCTTCGCTGGCAATGGCCACGTCCAGGAGGCGGGACGCCCCCAGGAGGCGGCCCACCTGGTCCAGGACGGCTTCCAGGTCGGGTGCGGCCAAGCCGCTCAAAGAGGCGTCCAAGAGGTCGCCGGTGATCCTGAGCTTGCAGCCCAGGCGGTCCAGGACTTCCCCCAGGAAGCTCAGGCGCAGCGACCGCCCCGCCTGGGTGCCGGCCCCCCCGGAGAATTGCAGGGAAAAATAGTTGGCTTCCGGATTGTCCCCGATCATGGCGTCCAGATTGGCGTAATGGTAGCCGAATTTGGCGCTGAGGTTGGCGTATTCTTTGGAGATGACCGCAAAGCTGTCGCCCCCGGGAAGCTCCCCGGGGCGCTGGGACATCCCCCGGGCCATGAGAGAGAGAAAGTCCTGCATCCCCACGCCGATGCCCCCGGACCAATTGATTCCCGGATTGGATAGACCCCGCCACAGGGCCTTCAGGGGCACGGATTCCAAGTTTTCCGGGGTCACCGCATCGCAGGTGGTCAGCCCCGGGGTGAGCCCGCCGCCCAGGTCGATGAGATAAAACGCAAAGGGAATCGAGGTGTGGAGCCGCGCCGACACGTTCTCCCCCTGTACCGCCTCGCTTAAGCCGAACATCTCCTGCATGGCCCGCTCGTGCGCAAAGCGGATGACATCATGCAGCGTCCGGCACCCGGCAGGGCCAAATTCCGGGGCCTGGGGGTCGGTGAGGTTCAAGGGGGAGAGCTTGTCCAGCACGGCCCGCAGGCGGGCGTGCATGGGACTGTTAACCACGTGCAACCGCGTCGGCCGGGCGCTTTCCGCCAGCTCGGCCACTATCCCTTGATAGACCGCCCCCGAATCCACCGCCAGGGTGATCTCCCGACCGTCGGTGAGGGTTTGGGTGGCCCCGGCCACGTCGAAGAGGGCCGGGACCCCAAATTCCCGGGCCACGGAGGCCAGGTGGCTGGTGACGCTGCCCACGTCGGTGATCAGGCCGTTGATGCGGTTCATGAGGCTGGCGTAATCAGGGGAGGCGGTGCGGGCCACCAGGATGGCGTTTTCCGGCGGAGTTTTGCCGTCCCCCCGGCGGCCCGGCTGCCACACCACCCCGGCGGCGACTCCCGGGGAGGCAATTGTGCCTCCGGCCAGCAACAGGGGATGGCCGGGAAATTCCCGGATGGCGGTCTCCTGGTGGGTCTTCGTCTGGATCAGGGCCAGGGGCCGGGACTGGAGAAAAAAGAGGCGGCCCTCCTGGTCCACCGCCCATTCCACGTCCTGGGGCCCCTGGAAATAGCGCTCCAGCTTGAGGCCGCCCTGGCTCAAAGTCCGGAGCACCTCTTCAGACACGGCAGGCAGGTTCCTTTCGGCGGCCGGGGTTTCCTCCAGGCACAGGCCCCCGGTGGGCCGGGTCACCAGACGCTGGGACTTGCTCCCCAGCCTCCGGTCCACCAGGGCCAGGGTTTGCCGGTCCACGAAATAGCCGTCCGGCGAGGTCTCGCCGCTCACCAGATATTCCCCCTGGCCTAAAACGGCGCTGATCTTGAGCAGGCCGCTGTCGGGCTTGGCCGGGTCCACGGTGTAGAGCACGCCGCTGGCCCGGGAGTCCACCATGGCGATGCCGGCCACGCACATGGGCGTATCCTGGTCGTCCAGGCCGTAACGCAGCCGGTAGAGAATGGCCCGGGCCGAGTACTTGCTGGCCACCACTTCCTGGTAGGCCTGGAGAATCTCGTCTTTGGCGACGTTCAGGCGGGTGTCGTAGAGGCCCGCAAAGGAGGCCTCGGAATCCTCCCCCACCGCGCTACTGCGCATGGCCAGGCGCACCCCCTTGACGGTCCGCTCCTCCAGGGCCTCGTAGGCCGCCAGAATCTTGTCCGCCAGAGCCGGGATCAAGGGCGTCTCCATGATCATTTCCCGGATTTCCTGGCTCCCGGTTTCCACCTCTTCCAGGTCGTCGGGGTCCAAAGTGGCCAGAAGGACTTCGATGACCCGCTTGAGCCTGGCCTCTTCCATAAAGCGGGTAAAACCCATGGCGCTGACCACGAACCCGGGGGGGATGGGCAACCCGACGCGGCGGGCCATGAGGGCCAAATTGGTGGCCTTGCCTCCGGCATCCCGGTAGGAGGCGGCGTCCAGATTCTCCAGGGGGAGCACCAGGGGGCCCGTCAGACAATGGGGGGCCGGGTAATAGAGGGGGGCGATCTCCGCAACCAGCCGGTCCACCACCCCCAAGAGGGCGTGGTAACGGCCCCGGCCCATCCCATCCAGGGCCCGTACCAGGCGCCGGGTAGATTTTAGGAGATCCTGGGTCCTCTCTTCCACCTCCCGCATATTGAAGGGGGTGCCGGAGAAATAGGTCTGCTCCAGCTCCGCCAGACGCTGCATGGAGAGGTAGTTGTGGCCCAGAAATTCTTTGAAAAAGCGGTATTTTTCAACGACCGCGCCATCCAGGTTGACCAACAGGCGGCAGGACTTGCTCGTGGAAAAAAGGTCCAGAATCTTCACCGGCGACTCCGCGGTTCCAGGCTATCTCGCCTCCATCCTGGCCAGGCGGTAACAGCCCAGAAAGGCGAGGCGACCATGACTGAATCATTTTAACAAAATTATAAACCGGATGGGTTACCAAATCAGAATGACAGAAGGATGATTTTGGTAGAAATTATAATATATTAATCCCTTTGATGCAAAAGGCGGATTAAAAAACTGCTAATGGTATGCCGGAGCCATCGCCCCCTTTTTTAATCATAAGAAAACTTGGTGGTTACCACAGACCACAGAAAAAAGAGGATGCACCCGGCCGCGGCCAGAAGCAAAGCCCCGGCCAGGGGATAGGCCAGCAATTTCAACCCCGGCCTGGTCGTGAGCCGCTGCCGGATTTTTCTCAAAAACCCCCAAAAGTCTTCGGTAAACAACAGGATCAGTAGGAAAAAGCCGAGGGTAAAGAGAAGAATATTCACCATTGGTAAGGTAACGCCCTTAGGTTCCGGACCAGAAAATCAATAGAAAAATCTTTTTCCTCCTGAACTATCCTATTAATGGAATTTTCTCTGGTCTTCGAAGTTAAGCCAATAAGCCTTAATCTTTTTAAATGTAAAGAAGACCGGCTCAAACCGGAAAAAGGGGGCAGCGCCCCAGAGGCCCCCCTCATTCACCGCCGCAGCCGGTAAACGGTTTCAAAGGAATTGAACAGGTCCAAATACTGCTCCAGATAGCGGGTCAACAGGAAATTTTGCCTCACCTTTTCCCGGGCCTTACGCCCCATGGTTTCCCGGAGATTGTCATCTTTCAAAAGTTGCACCATCCTGGCGGCGGCCTCCTCGACACTGGCGACCAGAAAGCCGTTGACTCCGTCATCGATCTGGTGGCGGATGCCCCCCACCTTACCGCCGATGACCGGGGTCCCTTTCCACATGGCCTCGGCCACGGTGAGCCCGAAGCCTTCCCGGAGGGATTTTTGCAGGACCACCGCAGCCCGGCGCTGCAGGGCGTTCACCAGGGCGGTGTCTTGATGGCTGAGGATGATGATGCGCTCCTCCTGCTGGTCCAAAAGAGAGCGATAGACCTCGGCCCCTTCCGGGTCGTCGGTGGCCACGTTGCCCAACAGCACCAGGGTGGAGTCCACTTCCCGGCGCGCCTGCTTGAAGGCCCGGATGACCCCTTCCGGGTCTTTCCAGGGGTCGAAGCGGGAGATTTGCACCACCAGGGGGAGGTCGGTGGGGATATTATAGTGGCTCAGGCGCTCCTCCACTTCATTCTCACTCATTTCCCGGTTCTTGGTGGTGAAGGGGTCAATGGCCGGGAAGAAAAAGACCTGGGGGGTCTTCAGCTTCTGCCGGTATTCCTCCAGACTCAGGATGACGGCGTCATATTTCTCGATGGTGGGGCGGAGGTACTTCCACAGTTTTTGATGGGGCGCGGTCAGGTCCAGATGGCACCGCCAGATCCAGGGTCCCTGCTTTTTATAGTGATGGATTAAGGGCAGGGGCTGGGGATCATGGATAACCACAAAGTTATGGTTGTCCAGATGGTTGCGCACCGCGTTCTCATAGATCACGTCGGCATAAATCTGGCATTTCCGGGACGTCAGGTTGATGTCGCCGCCCTGGAGGGCGTTATGCATCTTCTTGGTGATGCTGAAAAAATCCGGGGCCCCTTGAATGACCCGCCAGCCGGTCTTGATCCCCAGGGTGTTCTTCAGGAGCGTCAGGGAGGACAACATTTCCGCCACCCCGCCCCCGTAATAAGTGGAGTTGATGTTGGCCACGTGCAGGTGCTGCAGGAACTTGGCTTTTTGGTGAATGCGGTCCACCGCCTCCGGGCCGATGAACGGTTCGTAATCTTCCACCTGGATAAGCTTCGGGAAGTCCATCTCCACCCCCTGCCGGCCAGCGCCATGGGTTGTTTCCCCAGCATGCAACATTTAGGAAAAATATCTCAGAGATAATTACCCCTTAACCTTAAGTAGTTATGAGGTCGCAGCCTGCAACCAAAGAGTCTGTTGTGGGGAAATCTTTTGAATCGACGCGCCAGTTGGTGCGCTGCCAAAGCAGGGCGGTAATACAGTTGCCGGCCGGCCAGGTCGGCTGCTGACCGCAAGCCCCTTGGGGCCCGGTCAACAGCCACTAGGCGCCATGGCGCAGCGGAACTTCCTTGCAGGACCGAAGTGGTCTCAAGGTCGGGAAAAAACGGGCCTGACCAGGCGCTTAAGGAGCTAAGGGCGCACCTGGCCATAATATCGCCGCCTAGGAAAAAATGCTTTTGTCTATCTTTAGCTAGCAATCTCTTACTTATTGGAATCCAGCACCTCCCTGATCTTTTGGAGCATAGCTACAATGGTGAAGGGTTTCTGAATAAAATGCAACCCCTCCAGGAGAATTCCATGGCGGACAATGGCATTATCGCTATAACCGGAGGTGAACAGCACTTTTAGATGGGGATTGATTTGGGCCAGTTTTTCCGCCAGGACTTGACCGCTCATTTCCGGCATGACCACGTCGGTCACCAATAAATCTATCGGATGGGGGTGCTTTTGGTAGAGCGCCAAAGCCTCGGCCCCCCGGCCGGCTTCAAGAATATGATAGCCAAAGCGGCGCAGAGCTTCGGCAATTATGGCGCGTACCGACTCTTCATCTTCCACCACCATGATAGTCTCGCGTCCCCTCAGCCCTCTCGAGTTGGACCCTGGTCTTTCATCCACATGAACCGGGGTAAAGACCCGGGGCAGGTAAATCTTAAAAGCAGCGCCTTTTCCCTCCTCACTGTAAGCCCAGATATCCCCTCCGCTCTGCTTGACAATCCCATATACCGTCGCCAGCCCCATCCCCGTGCCTTCCCCTTTTTTTTTGCTCGTGTAAAAGGGCTCGAAGATATGGTTCAGGGTTTCCCCGTCCATGCCATGGCCCGTATCGCTCACTGCCAAAAGGATGTAGGGGCCTGAAGCCACCGACAAATGCTGTTGGGCGTAGGACTCATCCAGACAAATGTTGGCGGTTTCTATGGTCAATTTGCCCCCCCCGGGCATGGCGTCCCGGGCGTTCAACACCAGGTTCAATATGACTTGTTCAATTTGGCTCGGGTCGGCCTCCAGATAGCCCAACTGCGAATCCAGCATCACCTCCAAATCGATGTGTTCCCCGATGAGCCGCCGCAGCATGTTTTCCATGTCCAGCACCACCTCATTGAGATTGAGGATGCGGGGTTGGAGAATCTGCTTGCGGCTGAAGGCCAGCAGTTGTTTGGTCAATTTGGCCCCCCTCTGGGCCGCCTTCAAGATTTCCTCGATAAAAGGAGCCCGGGGGTCACTCGGGGCCAAATCCAGTTGCATGATCTCCCCAAAGCCCATGATGGCCGAAAGCAGATTGTTAAAGTCATGGGCAATACCGCCGGCCAGGCGCCCGATGGACTCCAACTTTTGAGCCTGAGCCAGCTGCGCCTCTAATTGGGCCTTGGTCTCCTCCGCTTGTTTTTGCTCGGTGATATCCACGGCCACGCCGCCAATGAGGACATGATCCTGGGCCTGGGGCATGATGGGGAATTTATAGACCGACCAGTAGGTGAGGTTTCCCGCCAGGGAGGGAATGGCGATCAAAGACGTAAGGGGATAGTTGCTGTCCAATACCTCTAGATCACTCTGCCGGTGCTTTCTGGCAATATCTTCCGGCCATAAATCATAATCCGTCAATCCCATCCACTCATCGGTCTTTTTGTCGGCAAACCTCTCGCAAACCGGGTTGACGTAAAGATAATGACCCTGCTGATCCTTCATGAAAGCGGCGGCGGGGCTATGGTCCATAAAGGCCCGGAACCGCTTCTCGCTCTCCTGCAACTTCTCTTCCATCAAGTGGTGTTCGGTAACATCAAAGAAGACGCCGCTAATATAATCAACTCCACCCTCCGGGTTGCGGATAATCCGGCTCCGCTCCTGAATCCATACCGGCGGTCCTCCCTTAGGCCGGATTTTATATTCCCGGACGTAGGACTGATCCTTAGTCAAAGCCTCAAGGAATTTTTCTCTGGCCGCCGGCAAGTCTTCCAGGTCGATGAGGTCGGTCCACTTTATCCGGCGGGAATGGAATTCTTCCTTCGGGTATCCGGTCAGTTGCTCCACCTTATCATCCAAGAAGTCGATGGCGCCATCCTGGTAGCCGGTAAACACCACCGCCGGAATATTATTAACCAATATGCGGTATTTCTCTTCATTTTGTCTGGCTTTGGTTTCAGACCTCTTGATGGAGAGAAATAGTGGTTCGATAAAGGCTAAACCGATGGCCATGAGAGCGGAAGCGGTCAGCGCCACTATTTCTTCGGTTAGGTCCGTGGGCACGATGCGGCTGCCGGAGAGCCAGGCAAATAAAGTATAGCATCGCCTGATGGCAAGAACCCCGAAGGCCGCGGTAATCACCATCCAGGCGATATTTTTTCCGGTAATCTTGATGAGACGCAATGCTAAATAGGCTGCAAAGAACTGGATGGACAGGGAGGAGACAATGACAAAGTATGGATTCATAAGGTTCTTCCCAACAAATAATAATAATTTACCAAGATTATAATCCTGTGTTTCAAAAGTGTATCATATTAACGCAACACAGCCATAAATCTAAAACAAATTTTTTTGGTTATTTTTTATAGATAGATACACATTATTCTAGTCAGAAGCGCCCCCTAAAAAATATTTAGTTTACCATAATAGTATGACAAAATTCTTACCGTCTCGGAAACCCCCCTTTCCCGATTTTCCCCCAGTCCCTCTGGATCTAGACAGTCTTAACCAGAAGAATAAGATGCTGCCGGGCAATCATTCCGGGGTCAATAATCAAGAATAATAAAAGCGATGAACTGCTGTTTGCCGCCAAGCCTATGAATAATACCATATTCACTAAATCTTTAAGGATTCGTAATCTCTGAAATTTTAGATGGCTATTGACCACCCTCTCTAGGCTTGATATTTTATTAGGTGAAGGGAGTCACCAGAGCATGGGGCTCTGACCATGCTCCCGGACCCCTAAACGAGGTCAACCATGTCCAAAGTGATCGATATAGAGGACCGGCTCAGGCTGGAGCAAAAGAAAAAGGCCAAGGTGGACCGGGCCAAGAAGCTGGAAGCGGTGCGTAAAACCATCCAGTGCACCCGCTGCCTGGCCCGTTGCGCCAAATGTAATGTCCAGTTCGATACCCAGGAGATGTACCAGCGTTTTAAAGGCCCGCATCGCTTTTGCGCCACTTGCCAGGAGGAATACGAGGAGTTCGTGCGTTTGCAAGGAACCGGACAGGAAAGTCCCTATTATTGGCATAATAAGCAGTGGTTCAAGGTCTGGCTGGCGTGGCTGGACTACCAGCAGGCCGTGAGGGATTACGGGGAATCCCCGGAATTCCTCGAATTGGTGAGAGAAGTGGAATGGGAGCGGTGAGGGGGTAGTGAGCGGTAAGCGGTAAAGGGAACCCTAATTCAACCCTGATTTTCCTTTCATGGCTTTTTATCCCCAAGAATATGATTTGATCGTCGTCGGGGCCGGGCACGCCGGCTGTGAAGGGGCCCTGGCCGCGGCCCGCATGGGATTATCGGTCCTGATGTTCAACCTCAACCTGGACACCATGGCCCAAATGGCCTGCAACCCGGCGGTGGGGGGGCTGGCTAAAGGCCACGTGGTCAAAGAGATCGACGCCCTGGGCGGGGTCATGGGGTATCTGGCGGACTTGACCGGCATCCAGTTCCGCACCCTCAACCTCTCCAAGGGACCAGCGGTCAGGGGCACCCGCATCCAGTGCGACAAACAGGCCTACCGCCTGGCCATGAAAGCGCTCCTGGAACAGGAAAGCCGCATCCACCTGCGGGAGGCCATGGTGGCGCGACTGCTGGTGGAAGACGGCCGGGTGAGAGGGGTAGTGGAGACCCTGGGCCTGGCCTACCGGGCCCGGGCGGTCCTGATCACCACCGGCACTTTCTTAAACGGCTTGATCCACATCGGCCCGGCCCAGATCCAGGCCGGGCGGGCCGGGGAATTCGCGGCCACCGCCTTGGCGGCGCATCTTAAGGAGTTGGGTTTTCGCCTGGGCCGCATGAAGACCGGCACCCCTCCGCGCCTTCGAGCCGGAAGCATCGATTTTGCCTCCATGAGCCGCCTGGAGGGGGACTCCGCGCCCCGGCCCTTCTCCTGGCGCACCCCGGGTATCGAGACGGAGCAACTGCCCTGTTTTGTGACCCACACCACCAAAGCCACTCATCGCTGGGTCAAAGAGCACATCCACCTCTCTCCCTTATACAGCGGGGTGATCCAGGGCGTCAGCGCCCGCTATTGCCCCTCTCTGGAAGACAAGGTCATGCGTTTTCCCGAGAAGACCAGCCACCAGGTGACCCTGGAGCCCGAGGGCCGGGAGACCGCGGAGATTTACGCCAAGGGCCTGGGGAATTGCCTGCCGGTGGAGGTGCAGCTAGAGTTGTTCCGCAGCGTGCCGGGGCTGGAGGCCGCGGAAGTGATGCGCCCGGCCTATGCCATCGAATACGACTACGTGGACCCCTTGCAGCTTAAACCCACCCTGGAGACCAAGCTGATTAAGGGCCTCTTCCTGGCCGGGCAGATCAACGGCACCTCCGGCTATGAAGAGGCCGCGGGCCAGGGCCTATGGGCCGGAATCAACGCCGCCTGCCAAATCCAGGGGCGCCCCCCCTTCCTGCCGGACCGCTCCCAGGCCTACATGGCGGTGCTGGTGGACGACCTGGTGACCCGGGGCACCCGGGAGCCCTACCGTCTCTTCACCTCCCGGGCGGAATACCGCCTGCTGCTCAGGGAGGACAACGCCGACCTGCGCCTCCTGGAATGGGGCTATGAGTTGGGCCTGGTGGATCAGGAAGCGCGAGAGCGCCTCCTGGCCAAAGAGCGCCTCCTGGCCGAGGAAGAGGCCCGCCTGGCGGGCCGCCGCCTTTACCCCACCCCGGAGGTCAACCGCGAATTTACCGCCCGGGGCACCACGCCCTTAAAAGAGCCGGCCCCCATTCTGCATTTGGTGAAACGCCCCCAATTGGACCTACCCACTCTCTACCGTCTCGCGGGGGAAGAGCCGCCGGTGCCGCCGGCGGTGGTGGAGCAACTGGAGATCAAACACAAGTACGAGGGCTACATCAAGCGCCAGGAGGAGGCGGCCAAGAAATTCGCCCAGGGGGAAAAGAAGCGCATCCCCGAGGACTTCGATTACGATCAAGTGCCGGGCCTGTCCCTGGAGGTGCGGGAAAAACTAAAAGAGGTGCGGCCCTTATCCCTGGGGCAGGCGGCCCGGATCTCGGGGGTCACCCCCGCGGCTTTGGCGGTATTGATGGTTTATTTGAAGCGTTTTGGAGGAAAGGGCAGAGAATTTCAGGGATAAATGGGAAAAAGGGAAAAAGGCGAAAAGGGTTTGAATGGTTCTAATGACAATTTTTTTTTCTTCCCCTTTTGCCTTTTTTCCCCTTCTCCTATTGAGGCTGGGGTCTGTTCGAGTCATAAAGGGGTTCGATTTTGATCTCCTTGGCCGATCTTTGGACTTGGGCAATATCATCCTGTACCTGAAGTTGCAGCCAGCTTTCCGGGCTATGGCCAAAAGCCTGGGACAACCTGACGGCCATTTCCGGGGAAAGGCCCGCATGGCCGTTGAGCAGCAAAGAAAGGCTCTTACGGGTCACACCTAGCCCTTGGGCCGCCCGGGTGACAGTCAAGCCCAGAGGTTTGAAGCACAATTCCCGGACAATCTCGCCGGGATGGGGGGGATTCTTCATGGTCATGGTGTCTTACTCTCACAACTTCTTCAAACGTTGCTGCCGTTGGCGCTGGCGTTTGGGGACCCGGTGGGAGGGGCCTTTCTTGGAGGATCTGGAGGGAGGCTGCTCTTCAGCTTCGGACTCTGTTGGGCCGGCGGCGCCCTGAAGGTGGAACATCTCGAATTCGGGGGCGCTGATCCAGGCGGCCCCCACCCGGTCGGCGAAATCCTGGAGTTCCTTATCGGAACTCACCACCACCCCCCGGCCCCGCTCCCTCTCCAGGAGGCGCTTGATCACTTCGTCGGCCCGCTCCCCCCGCCGGGAATAGATGATGGCCATGCCGGCCCGCCGGTCCCGGGATTCTTTCAGGTTCCCTCCCAGCCAGCCGTCAAAGACCACCGTAATTTTATGCTGGGGGCGGGACTGCCGGTAGCCCGCCAGCTTGGCCAGCAGGGCCTCCCGGCCGAACTCCAGCTCCCGGGCCTCCATGGCCTGCAAATAAGGAGACTGCCGGATCAGGTTATAGCCGTCAATAATCAGGTGCAAAGCCATATAATATAGTTTTTAGTTTATTGTTAAAAATATATTATACTGAGCGACTTAATTAACCGCGGTTGACATTCTCTGCGGCCTCTGCGCCTCTGCGAGAACCCCTTTTATCTCGCAGAGACGCAGAGAGCGCAGAGATTAATAATGCGCAATTATTTATGTCGCCATGTATAGTAATTTCATTCTGATATCTGCTCGATCGGGAATTTATGAGAGAGATATTAGTTTACGAATTTTCCCTCGGAACCTGAGATTTTCCAAAAAAAAACGGTGTTGCCAAGAGATTTTTAGTTTGCTATAGTATCGTAAAGTTACAGTATAGTAATCACTCGGGGGGAGATGCAATAACTATGCTTAACTTAGGACGCTTTTTGCTTTTTCTGCTTTTGGCCATAGTGCTTAACGGCTGTGGCGGCAAGGCGGGCAAACCGCCGGAAGCCAGCCTGGATATGCCTTTGCCGGTGTATGAGCCCCAGCGGACTAATTTAACTGCGGAACAGAGGTATCTCGAACAAGTTTTAAACAAAAAAGGCTATACTAACGGCAGCAAACCCACCGTCATTGTCGTACACAAATTGCCCCGCAAACTCACCCTGTACCGGGGCATCACTCCTTTAAAGACTTATAAGATTGTTCTGGGCAATGATCCTTACAACGATAAAATGCGCCAGGGCGATACCTGCACTCCCGAGGGAGTCTACCGGGTGGTCTGCAAATATCCTCACCCGAAATGGACTTATTTCATCCTCCTGGATTATCCCAACACCCAGAACTGGCTGAAGTTCGGTCGGGCTAAAAAAGCGGGGAAAGTGCCGCTGGATGCGGATATCGGCGGCGCCATCGGTATCCACGGCACGGAAGACCCCTATAAAAATCTGTCCGGACAGAACTGGACCAAGGGTTGTGTTTCTCTCCTCAACCAAGATCTGGAAGAAATTTATCCCTTAATCAACAATAAGACCCTCGTAGTGATTAAAAAGGATTAATACCGTTTTCGCTTTCAACTGCAACAAACTTTTAATGTAACATATTGATAATCTTTATTTCTTTTAACCGAAAACGGAAAACTGAAAACCGAAAACGGTATAAGGGGTTAGGAGGCCTTGGGGGCGCTGACCCGCCTCGGCCACCAACCCCTTCACCCAACTTGCCGGGAAAAACTGCGGCTTTAGCCGGGCCCAAGGCCCCGGCTAAAGCCGCCAGCTTTTAAGCGGTTGGGAGCGGTCCCTAGGGGGGAGCCGCTGCTCCCCCCTCCCCTCTAATCGCCGCCCTGGGTTATCCCTGGGGGATCTCCAAGGTCAGGTATAGTTTGCGGTTCTGCCGCTTAAGGTAAAAGCGGGCCACGGTGCCTTTTTTCAGGCGGCTGACGATCTTCTGATAATCTTTGACGCTGCCTACGGTTTGGCCGTTAATTTCCTCAATCAAATCGCCCAGGCGGAAGCCCGCGTCCGCGGCCGCGCTGCCGGGTTCCACCTGCATCACCACCACGCCCTTAGTCTCCTTGAGGCGCAGCCGCTGGGCCAGGTTGGCGTCCAGGTCTTTGACCGTCAAGCCCAAGGGACTGCTCTGCTCCCCTTCTTCACCGCCACCCTTAGCCTGGCGTTCATCTTTCAGTTCGGTGATGGTCAGGGTGAAGGTCTTTTCCTTGCCCTGGCGCAGGACCTTCACGGTGGCTTTGGTCCCGGGGGCGGTCTGGGCCACCAGGCGGGGCAGTTCGTTCATCTCGTTGATGGGGTGGCCGTTATATTCGATGATGATGTCCTCCCGGTGCAATCCCGCTTTTTCTGCGGGGGTGCCGGGGTTGACCTCCGACACCAAGGCGCCTCTGGGTTCAGTCATGCCGAAGGACTTGGCGAGTTCCGGGGTGACGTTCTGCACCTGGACACCGATCATCCCCCGGGTCACCTTACCCTTCTCCTTCAGTTGGGGGATGACGGATTTGGCCATGTTGCTGGGGGTGGCGAAGCCGATGCCCTGGCCCGTGGCCAGGATGGCGGTATTGATGCCCACCACTTCCCCCTTGAGATTGAGCAGGGGGCCCCCGCTGTTGCCGGGGTTGATGGAGGCGTCGGTCTGCAGAAAATTATCATAGGGACCGGCGCCGATGACCCGCCCCTTGGCGCTGATGATCCCCTGGGTGACGGTGTGGCTCAGTCCGAAGGGGTTGCCCACCGCGATCACCCAGTCGCCGACCCGGATGGCGTCGGAGTCGCCCATGACCAGGAAGGGCAGGTTCTTAGGCGGGTTGGTGATTTGAATCAGGGCCAGGTCGGTTTTGGGGTCCCGGCCTTTGATGGTGGCTTCGTATTCCTTGCCTCCCACCAGTTTAACCTTGATTTTGTCCGACCCCTCCACCACATGGTTATTGGTGAGAATCAGGCCCTGGGCGTCAATGACGAAACCCGACCCCAGACTGCGATGCCTAAAACTCTTGGGGATGTCCCCGAAGAATTTTTCGAAAAATTCCCGGAACGGATCATCCGGTCCGAAGGGAGAATTCCTCTGACCGAAAAACTCCCGCATGCGGTTATGGTCTCTACCGGTCTTCACCTTCTTTTCCGTACTGATGTTCACCACTGCGGGGGAGGCTTTCTGGGCCAGATCCGCGAAGGTCTCCGGCGCCAGAGCCGCCTGGGCCGGGAAACTGGTTAGGAAAGCCGGGGTCAGGGCTCCCCCAGTCAGCAGGGCGCAGGCCAGCAAACTAATGATGAGGTTTCTTGGGCGCATCTTTCTTCTCCTCTTTCCCGGCAGGAGGCTTGCTCCCGAACAGGGAAGGAATTTCCGATTTTTTCCCTACCACTATCAGTAGAAATTTTTCGGGGTGCACATATTTCCAGGCGGCTTTCTGGATATCCGTAGGGGTAAGATCCCGGATCAATTGGGGATAACGCCAGGGATAATCCAGGCCCAGCCCATATAATTCCGCGTAGCCCATCAGCCAGGCCCGCTTGGCCAGGGAATCCATTTTCCGGGGAAAGCTGCCGATGAGGTAGGATTTGGCGTCCTGCAGTTCCTCCGGGGTCACCGGCTTCTCCCGGATGCGTTTCAGCTCCGCCAATACCTGCTCCACCGCTTCCCCGGCGCTGGCATTTTTGGTTTCCAGAGTCACGGCAAAGTATCCCGGTTCCAATCCCGGATCGAATTGGCTGCTGACGCTGTACGCCAGACCTCGTTTCACCCGGATATTTTCCATTAACCGGGAAGCGAAACCGCCGCCGCCCAGGATGTAATTCATCACCTGGAGGGCGTAAAAGTCGGGATTGGCCCGGGAAATGCCGAGATTTCCCAGGATGATGTTCGCCTGGCTGATATCCTTGTTGATCATCACCACCCGGCGTTCTTTTAAGGAGGGGACGTCAGGCCATTTGGGGGCGGGAATTTCCCCGGCCGGCCAGGACCCCAGGGTTTGAGTGACCCATTTCCGGGCTTCCTCCAGGGTCAGATCGCCGGCCACACAGAGGATGGCGTTGTTGGGACGCCAGTAGCGGCGATGGAACTCCACTAAATCCTTGGGAGTTATGGCGGCCAGCCCCTCGGGGGTGCCCCGGATGGGATGGCCGTAGGGAAAGGCGCCGAACAGGTCCTTATTGAAGGTGCGGGCAGCCACCACCCCCGGCTCATCTTCATCGCTCTTCAGGGAGGCCTGGATTTGCGCCACCTTGCGGGCGACCTCCGGGGGCGCGAAGACCGGATTAAGGAGGACGTCCTGGAAGATGTCCAGCCCCGCGGCCAGGTCTTTTTTCAGGACCGTGAGGCTCAATTGGGCGTAGTCGTCGTCCCCGCCGGCGCCGAGACGGGCCCCAAGAAAATCCAGTTCTGCGGCGATCTTAGCGGCGTTGCGCTTTTTGGTGCCGCTCCTCAGGAGAATGGCGGTGAGGTTGGCCAGGCCCTCCTTCCCCCTGGGATCTTGCAAGGTCCCGGCCTTAACCAGGAGATTGAAGGTCACCAGAGGCAGCCCGGACTGCTCCGAGAAGAGCCAGACCAGGCCGTTGGGAAGTTTTTCCCGCACCCCCAAAACCTTGGGGGGGGAAGCGCTCAGGGCCGCGCCGGTCCATATCAGGGATAAGATAACCCCCCAAAAAACCGCTTTATTTAATCTGTCCACCGGGAGAAAATCGCTCCATTTTTGGCTTGTCGGTCTTGATGGGCGAAAGAATGCCCACGTTGCGGTTATTAGCCACTAGATACTTTTTGGCTACCCGCTGCAAGTCTTCCGGGGTCACCTGCAAAATTTTGGGGACAAAGTCCTTAATCAGGGTCCAGCGGGCCACCGTCTCCAGTCGGCCCAACAACATCCCCCGGAAGAAGAGGGAATCCTGGGACATATAATAGCCGGCCACCGTTTGATTCTTGGCTTTCTGCAGTTCTTTGGCCCCCACCGGTTCGGTCTGCAAGCGTTTCACTTCCGCTTCCAGGGCCGCCTCCAGTTGGGCCACGGTTTTTCCGGGCAACGGCTGGGCGTATAAGGTGAAGAGCGCCGGGTCGGTGGTGTCCAGAGTATAATCGGCGCCGGCCTGGAGGGCCAGGCGCTGTTGATAGACCAGGTTATGGTAGAGCCGGGAACTGCGTCCCTGGGAGAGTATCTGGGAGAGTAATTCCAGGGCGTAGGCGTCCGGCTCTTGCCAATTGGGAGTATGATAAGCCATGACCAGAAAGGGGAGCTGCGCCTCCCGATGGACTACCACCCGGCGTTCCCCCCATTGACGGGGCTCCTTGGCGGTGACCTTCGGGGGCTCCGGCCCCGGGGGTATGGCCCCGAAGGTGGCCTCGATCTCCTTGAGGGCCTCCCGGGGCTCGATATCCCCCACCACCACCACGGTGCAGTTATTGGGCTGATAATAACGCCGGTAATACTTAAGAAAGTCATCCCGGGTCAGGGTCTGGACGTCATGGAACCAGCCGAGGACCGGCCATTGATAGGGATGGGCCTTAAAAGCCGCGGCCTTGACCTCTTCCATGAGGAAGCTGATGGGATCGTCCTCCGTCCGCAGCCGCCTCTCTTCCAAGACCACCTTTTTTTCCGTGTTAAAGTCTTCCGGGCTCACTTTCAGGCCCCGCATGCGGTCGGCCTCCATTTCCAGCCAGCGGCGGAGTTCGGTTTTGGGACCGTTTTCAAAGTAGGCGGTATAATCCCGGCTGGTAAAGGCGTTATCCGACCCCCCGGGTTTTTGCACCATCCGGGTGAAGTCCTTGGGACCGATCTTCTCCGTCCCCTTGAACATCAGATGCTCGGTGAGGTGGGAGATCCCGGTCTTCCCCAATTCCTCGTTGCGGGAACCCACCCGGTACCAAACCTGCACACTGATGATGGGAGCCCGTGATTCCTTGAGCAGGAGCACCTTGAGGCCGTTTTTCAGGCGGTGTTCCTGCACCTGGCTAAAGGTATCCGGACCCGGCGCCGCCGACAGGGTGGAGAACATCCCCAGAAGCAGGAGGCAGACCAGGGTCAGCAGGGGAATCAAGGGTAAAGAATTCAACCGGAACCGGGGCACAGCCTTGGAGTTTTCGGAGAAAAATGTTTTCATAATCCTGGGTTATTTATTCATTTTGATAGACTTAAACGCCTGGCTAAATGTTAAAGTTATGCTCTCTTCAAAGATAATGCAAGGGCTGCCAGGACGGCCGCGCCAAAATCCAGAGCCACATCCCAGATGGAGCCGGTGCGTGACGGCATCATGGATTGATGGCCTTCATCCAGAAGCGCAATTAGCAGGCAGAGACCCAGAGAAAAGAGGACCACTGTTCTTAGGCGGCCGCCTAAATGTCTCCACAAGGCTCGGAACCAGAGCCAGGAGAGACTCCCATAAGCCGTAACATGTCCGATTTTGCGCAGCAATCCTTGGCCCTGCTCCGGCCACGGCATCTCCCCAAAAGGCAACCAGGAAAGCACCCAGTCCAGCAGCTTTTTAGTATGCTCGCTGGAACCCAAGTTCCCGGAAAAGAGTAGAATCCCCCCGGAGAGCAGCAGGGGGGGCAGCCAATAAAGGCAAAAGTTCCGGGGTGACAGTGCCTGCAAGTTTGTCCTTGGCCAACTTAAAGTGGGAGTAGGGCCCAGGACCCACCATCCTCCGGCCCTCCCCTCAACAACATATTCATCCCAGGATCGCGGCCACGAAGGCTTCGGCGTCGAAGGGGCGGAGGTCTTCCAGGCCTTCTCCCAGACCGATATAGCGCAAAGGCAGACCGGTTTCGTGGGCTATGGCCAGGGCCACGCCGCCCTTGGCGGTTCCGTCCATTTTGGTGAGAATGATGCCGGTAATCCCCACGGCCTCATGGAAGAGGCGGGCCTGGCTCAGGGCGTTCTGGCCGGTGGTGGCGTCCAGAACCAGAAAGACTTCGTGGGGCGCGCCGGGTAGTTTCTTGTCCGTGGTGCGGTAAATCTTTTTTAGCTCTTCCATCAGATTTACCTTAGTATGGAGCCGCCCGGCGGTGTCGATGAAGACGGTGTCCACGTCCCGGGCCAGGGCCGCGGCCAGGCCGTCAAAGACCACGGCCCCGGGATCGGCCCCGGTTTTCTGCTTGACGACCGCCGCGCCTATTCTTTCTCCCCAAATTTCCAACTGCTCCACGGCCGCGGCCCGGAAGGTGTCCCCGGCGATGAGCAGGGGAGTGCGGCCTTTAAGGCGGTCCTGGTGGGCCAGTTTGGCGATAGTGGTGGTCTTGCCTACGCCGTTGACCCCCACCAGGAGCACTACCCAGGGCCGGCTGGTGATCTGGGGTGCAGGCGGCCCCTTTAGGAGGGCCAGCATTTCTTCCGCCAGGGCCGTTTTGAGTTTCTCCACGTCCGCCAATTCCCGGCGTTTGAGCCGCTCTTCCAGGGCCCGGACCAGATGCAGGGTGGTGTCCATCCCCAAATCGGCGGTGATGAGAATTTCTTCCAGCTCCTCCAGGACCTCGGCGTCCACTTCCCGGCGGCCCAGGAAAAGGCGGTCCAGACCCCCGGCCAGGGCCTCCCGGCTGCGGCCCAGCCGCTCCCGAAAACGCTTGAAGATGCCCTTGCGGGGCTCCGGGGCCTCTTCAGAGGCCACCTGCTCCTCGGCTTCGAGGATTTCTTCTGCTGGAGGCGCGGCCTCCACCGGGGATTCCGCGTCGATCGGGACTAACCCTGCCTCCCCAGAGTCTCTGGTCTCCGGCGGGGACCCGGCCTCGGGGAAAGGGGCAAAAGACGGCTCCGGCACTGTCTCCGGTTGCGCCTGAAGGTCCGTAGGTTCGACGGCAGGAGGTGGAGCTTCTTCCTCCTCGCCATAAAAAAACCTGCGGAACATCCCGGGGCGCCGCTCCCCGGAGGCGGCAGGAGGCTCCGGCGGCATCCCTGTCGTAACCTCACTTTCCGGCGAGACAGCGGCGGTTTCCGGGGGTTCGAGGGGCTGTTCCGGGGCCGCCTCTGCCGCCGGGACTTCCGGGGTCGCCGGAAGCAGCACTTCCGCCTCGGGGGAAGAAATTTGCGCCTGGCTATCCCCGGCGCTTTCCTCCTGGGCGGGAGAGGTAGATGAAGACTCGGGCTGAGGCTCCTCTTCTTTTTTGCGTCGAAACCAGCGGCGCATCTTGGTCACCAGGTTTGGTAAATATCTAAGGGGCGGGCACCCAGGCCCGCCCCTGAATTAATTAGACTTTAACGGTTGTTGGGTGTTAACCCTCAAAAAAAGCAGGCCAACGTCAATGTCCGGGTCTGGGAACTTACCCGGTGGTAATCCGGGAAAAATCCGCCATCTGCAAGAAGGTGTTGCTGATGCGCACCAGCAGGGCCAGGCGGTTGCGCCGCAGATTCTCATCTTCGGCCATCACCAGGACCTGATCGAAAAAGAGGTCCACCGGGCCTTTCAGTTTGGCCAGGGCCCGGCAAACTCCGGGATAATCCCGCTTGGCGGCGGCCGCGGCCACTTCCGTTTCCATCAACGTCGTGAGTTCGTAAAGCTGCTTCTCCGCCGGGTCTTCGAAGAGGAGTGCGCTCACCTCCCCTGCCTCCGCGCCCCGGGCGATGTTGATCACCCGTTTGAAGGCCACGGCCAAGGCGGGAAAGTCGGGGCTCTGGCGCACTTCTTCCAGGGCCTTGGCCTTGTCCGCGGCGTCCACTACGTCTCCGCCCCCCGCAGCCAGGACCGCGGCCACGGTTTCGTTATTATAACCTTCCGAAATCAGGAGATGCTGCAACCGGGTCATAAAGAAATCCAGCACTTCCAGGGCGGTTTCTTCCGGGGTGCGGGAGATTTTCCCTTTGAGCAAATCCAGGGCGGCCCAGACGGCCTCCGGCAGGTTCAGGTGCAGGCCCTGGTCCCGGAGGATATGAATGATGGCCAGGGCGTGGCGCCTTAAGCCATAGGGGTCCGCGGCCCCGGTGGGAATCAGGCCCACCCCGAAGCAGCCGCAGATGGTATCCAGCCGGTCGGCCATCCCCACCAGCGCGCCGGTGAGGTCCGGGGGCAGCAGGTCCCCGGCGTGCCGGGGCAGATAATGGGTGAAGACGGCCTCGGCCACCGCCGGCGGTTCCCCGGAGAGCCGGGCGTACTGGCGGCCCATCACCCCCTGGAGGCTGGGAAACTCCCCCACCATTTCCGTGACGATGTCGGCCTTACATAGATAAGCGGCCCGGCGCACCAGTTCTTCCAGGTCCGGGGCCAGATTCCGGGCCAGATACGCGGCCAACTCCCGGAAGCGCTCCATCTTCTCGTATGAGGTGCCCAGGAGGGAATGGAAGACCACCCCTTTGAGGGCTGCCACCCGCTGCTCCAAAGGCGTCTTGGAATCCTCCTGGTAGAAGAACATGGCGTCACTGAGCCGGGCCCGGAGCACCCGCTCGTGACCCTGGCGCACCACCTCCGGGTTCCGGGTCAGGGTGTTGTTCACCGCGATGAAATGGGGCAGCAGTTGGCCGTCCTTGCCCCGGAGGGAAAAATACCGCTGGTGTTCCCGCATGGAAGTGATGAGCACCTCGTCGGGGAGGGCCAGGAATTTCTCCTCGAAATTGCCGCAGACCACGGAGGGGTATTCCACCAAAAAGGAGTTTTCCTCCAGGAGCCCGGGGTTGGGCACCACTTCGCCCCCCACCTGGGCCGCGGCCTGGGCCAGTTCGATTTCCAGATGCTCCCGCCGGGCCCCGGGATCGACGATCACCTGGGCTTTTTTCAGGGCGGCCACATAGGCGGCGGCATCCTTCACTTCCACGTCCTGGGGCGCCAGAAACCGGTGGCCCCGGGTAAAGCCGCCGCTGCTCACGTCCCCCACCACGAAAGTCATCACTTCGCCCCCCAAACGGGCCAGGATCCAATGAATGGGCCGGGCAAAGGTGATGGACTCCGCGCCCCAGCGCATGGATTTAGGGAAGCTCAGGCCCAAAATGTACGCCGGCAAAAGCTCCAGGAGGCGTTCTTTGGTGGGCCGTCCGGCGGTGCGCTTGCTCACCGCCAGGTAGACGCCCCGGGGAGTATCCACCTCAATGAGATCGCTCACGGCCACGCCCTGGTTTTTGGCAAACCCCAGGGCCGCCTGGGTCGGCTTCCCCGCGGCGTCAAAGGCCTTGGCCTTGGGGGGGCCGATGATTTCCGTGCTGGCCTCGGACTGGGCCTCGGCCAGGTCCCGGGCCACCAGGGTCAGGCGCCGGGGCGTGCCCCAGGTGCTGACTTCCCCGGAGGCGATGCGCTCCTGCTCCAGCAATTTCTGAAAAGAAGCGGCCATCTCCGCCAATGCCGGCGGGATAAAACGGGCCGGGATTTCCTCGGTGCCGATCTCTAATAATAATTCACTCGCCATTTTCGAACCTCGTTTTCGAAGCTATCGGCTATTCGCTTTTGGCTTTTGGCTTTTGGCTTTTGGCTAAAAGCTAAAAGCGAATAGCCAAAACCTACCTTTTCAGCTGATAGCTGACCGCTGAAAGCTGATCGCTACTTCTTTAACAACGGAAAACCCATTTCTTCCCGCTGCTTCAGATAGCCTTCGGAGCACAGCTTGGCCAAATTTCTCACCCGACCGATGAGGCTGGCCCGCTCCGCCACGCTGATGGCCCCCCGGGCGTTCAACAGATTAAAGGAATGGGAGCATTTCAGGCAGTAATCATAGGCCGGCAGCACCAGGCCCTGGCCGATGATGCGGATGGATTCCTGCTCGTACATCTCGAAGAGCTTGAAGAGCATGTCCACGTCGGCCTGCTCGAAATTATAAACGGAATGCTCCACTTCCCCCTGGTGATGCACGTCGCCGTAACTGACGTTCTCGGTCCACTTCAGGTCATAGACGCTTTCCACGCCCTGGAGGTACATGGCGATGCGCTCCGGACCGTAGGTCAGCTCCCCGCTCACCGGGTGGAGGTCGATGCCTCCGGCCTGCTGGAAGTAAGTGAACTGGGTGATCTCCATGCCGTCCAGCCAGACTTCCCAGCCCAGGCCCCAGGCCCCCAGGGTGGGGGACTCCCAGTCGTCCTCCACGAAGCGGATGTCATGGTCCAGGGGGTCGATCCCTAAGGCCCTAAGAGAGTCCAGATAGAGTTCCTGAATATTCTTGGGAGAGGGCTTGAGGATCACCTGGTACTGGTAATAGTGCTGCAGGCGGTTGGGGTTTTCCCCGTAGCGGCCGTCGGTGGGGCGGCGGGAAGGCTCCACATAGGCCACGTTCCAGGGCTCCGGCCCCAGGGCCCTCAAGAGAGTGTGGGGGCTGAAGGTGCCCGCGCCCACCTCGATATCGTAGGGCTGGACTATTATACATCCCCAGTCCGCCCAGAAGCGCTCCAGGGTCATCAGCAGTTCTTGGAAAGTCATGACAGCCTCTCCTTTAAGGCTAAAAAAATATCTGAGTAAACTAACAGTTAACCCCCAGGTTGTCAAGTTTTCCCCGGGGGCTGGAATGGGATCATATTGAGGGAAAGAGCAGAGATCATTTTGACTGCTACGGAAAAAATATTCTCAGGAAAAATTTGACTAAATATCGATGATAATTCTCGATAATTCTGGCTTTCACCATCCTTTTCGGTTATATCAATAACAGAAAATATCAATCTTTGTTATTAAATAAACGGGGGCCATTATCATGAACATTTCCCTTACACCCCAGCTTGAAGAGTTGGTCAGGAAGAAGGTTGAAAGCGGGCGTTATGGCTCCGCCAGCGAGGTGATGCGCGCCGCCTTGCGCCTTTTGGAAGAACGGGACCGCCTTCAAGCCCTGCGCCTCGAAGAGTTGCAGGAAGAAATCAGGAAAGGGCTGGCCAGTGGCGAGCCGACACCTCTGAATGTTGGAGAGATAAAGGCCCGGGGGCGCAAAAGGCTTGCGGCGGAATCCAAGAAAGTTCGAGGCTGATGCCTAAGGTTGTTAAGCGCCCCCTTGCTGAAACCGATCTCGATGAAATCTGGTGGTATATCGCCCGGGACAATCCAGACGCCGCCGACCGGTTCCTGGACAAGATAGAGGAGCGCTGCCGGACATTGGCCCAATTCCCGAACATGGGCTTCAGCCGGGATGAACTGCATCCCGGATTACGCAGCCTGCCGGTGGGGAAATATCTCATCTTCTACCTGCCAATTGCAGGCGGAATAATAGAAGTCGTCAGGGTGTTGCCGGGCATGATGGACATTGATGCCTTCTTTTAGCCGGTGGCTATAAGTGTGAAATCATGGCAGAGGCTCCATAAGTCTTTGATTTTATGTTGCACATCTGACACCGGTAACCTGAGTGACTACTTAAGGTTTGCAAAACGCTTCTTTATTTCCTGAAAAACCGGCAAGTTCCCTTCCACCTAAGACCATCGTTCTAATTCATCTAGGTCCACTTGATTATCTTTCGCAACTAATACTGCCTGCTCCAAACTCTGCCGGTCCCCCCAGTGGTAATACGCGGCCAGCCTGTCTTTAACACAATCCGTGGGGGAGATAATTCTCAATTCGCCGGTGGAAAAGCGCAACACCTCGACCTCTTTTATCGGTTCTTTCCCCACCGAAGGCGGTCCTGGGGGAAATTCCAGGAACATATCGGTTTCTTCACTGATGAAATATCGGTGTTTCTCATGAAATCCTATTTCCTGGAGGACCTTTTTTAGTTTCCTTCTACTAACCGATGTAACTTCAATAAAATCCAAGTCTAAGGAAATATATTTATTTTCAGTGAAAATTGAGACACAACTTCCCCTGACAGGACAACATCAATACCATGGCGTTGGAGATGGCTGGCAATAAAGGCTGCCAGTTCTCCCAGAGACATACCCTTTATTGATTTCATAGTGGTTTTCCACTTCTTCTGGGTCGCCGTCTATTCATTAACAGAGCCTCACGTTCATCGGGGGGATAAAAATCCAATGCCTTTTTAAGAAGGTTTTCGAGCTCTGCTTTAAATGGGTATCTGGGATTAAATGCATACAGACGCGTCTTGCCCGCCAGGCGACTAATTAAAATTCCACCTGCTTCCAGCCTTTCCAGCTTCTTTTGGATGGGACTCAAATCTGTCTGGAAAAATCTGGCTATTTCCCGCGCGTATCCCTCTCCCCGGGCATACAGGTAAATTAAAACTCTTTCACCGTTTATTGATCCGAGCAAGGATTCCAGCAAACTAATAGACCTTATTTAAAGGTCATATGACCTATAAATTGTCTCATATGACCTCTTATATAGGTCAATATATTGCTGTATTGTCTAAAAAGCAAGGATAAAATGGACCCGTCTCTTTATGGTTATCCTTTGGCCTTAAAGGTTTGATTACATTCAGAGAAGATGTTAAAGTTCGGGAAATCTTGTGTTCAGAGGTAGCAGATGCAACCCAAGGACCGCTTGATCTTCCCCCTGGATGTGCCCCATAAAGCGGCGGCGGTAAAATTCATCGAACTTTTACAAGGGGAAGTGGGTTTATTCAAAGTCGGGCTGGAGCTTTTTATGGCGGAAGGCCCTGACTTTCTTAAGTTTTTAGCAGACAATAGGGTGTCTTATTTCCTGGATTTAAAATTCCATGACATCCCCGCCACCATGATGGGGGCCCAGGCCCGGGTCATGAAAGGGGCCAGGCTGGCCACGGTGCACGTGGACCAGGGCGCCAAGATGCGCCCCACCATCGAGGCCTGCAAAAACGGCTGCAAGATCCTGGGGGTCACGGTGCTCACCCATTTGGGGCCGGATGATCTGGAGGCCATGGGCATTGCCCTGGAGTATGCCCATAATCCCACGAAGTTGGTCCTGTTGCGGGCCGGGCTGGCTCAAGAAGCGGGCTGCGACGGTGTGGTCTGCGCCGGTACGGAAGCCCGGGCCGTGAAAGATAAATTTGGCCCGGATTTCCTGGTGGTCTGCCCCGCCATCCGGCCCGTGTGGGCCGCGGTTAAAGGAGACGACCAGCGCCGCGTCACCACCCCGGCTCAAGCCATCAAAGGCGGGGCCGACTATCTGGTGGTGGGCCGCCCCATCCGCCTGGCCGACGACCCGCAAGAAGCCGCCAGGAAAACCGTGGCGGAGATTGCCGGGGCGCTCCCTTAATGTCGTGCTCCAGAAACTGTCTAGTAATTATAGCACCTAAACGGTTTTTAAAAACCGGTACTTAAGTCCCCCTTTTCTAAAGGGGGATTTATACCAAGTTGCCATCAAACAGGTAGGGGCGGGGTCTCCCCGCCCGTGCAGCGATAATATGGAGCATGGCGGGCGGGGGAACCCCGCCCCTACAGCTCAGGTGACCAATGTTACCTGTTTGACGGCA
>JBMORF010000078.1:0-6505 GCA_049322315.1 Thermodesulfobacteriota bacterium
GGATTTCAAGGCGTTTTCCTTTCTGCTGACAAGTTTTTTGGTTGTCGTAAACCCGAAACTTACAACAAGAGGAAATCGCCTGCAATTTTTTAGTCTGGTTGCGGCCTTTAGGCCGCGATGTGCCACCAAGCTATTTGTTGTCTGGTGAATTATCCGGGCTAAGAAAAACTGGTGGCACAGGCATCTTGCCTGTGCCGAGATATAGGGTGAGCACGGCCCACCTTTCCTCTGGATAAACACTTGTGAACTCCGACACCACCCCCATTTGCCCCCTCCCCCACATCGGCCCCTGCGTGGGAGAGCGCTGCAATTTCTGGGACCCGGAAGCAGGCTGCACCGGCGAAGGCGTCGCCTTTGCCGCCGATCCTTCCCTGGAGGAAATAACCTTCTTTGAAAACGAAAACCCGGAGTGAGGCCCGCCTTTCTCTTCCCTCCCGGGTCCTCCAGGTTGTATGATAATTGTATGACCTCCTCCCCGCCATCCGTTTTCAAGTCCCCCTTTTCTAAAGGGGGATTAAGGGGGATTTTTAAGGGGTTATTTAAAATCCCCCCTGGCCCCCCGTTAAAAAAGAGGGGCATAAAAACTGAAGCATTAACCAGGACTCCTTGCAAAATGCTGTTCTTGGCCCTGATAGTTGGTCTCCTGACTTGTCCCTCGGTCGGCTCCGCCCCCGCCTGCACCCTCTTCGCAGCCGCGGGCAGCCGGGTGGAAGGGGGCGGCGCCATCATCGTCAAAAACCGGGACCGAACTCCCCGGCGGAGCGCCCTCAAGGTCCTGGCCCCCCCTAACGGCTATCAGCACCTGGCCCTGGTGGCGGTGGACGCCCCCCAAGATTCGCCGGTGGCCGGGGTCAACGTTAGGGGCCTGGCCGTGGTGGACGCCCTCCCCAACCTCCCTCCCCAGGAAGAAAAACCAGGGGCCGTCAACCTCACCCGAGCCCTCTTGAGCCACTGCGCCTCGGTGGACGAAGTCCTGGCCCGCCAAGACCTGTTTAAGGCCAGTTATCCCGTCTTCGAGATGGTGGCCGACGCCCGCAAGATCGCCCTCATCGCCATCGCCCCCCAGGGCCGGGTGGCGGTGCAGGTCAGGGATCAGGGCGTCCTTTGCCAAACCAACCACTACCTGGACCTCCGGCTGCGTGAGGCTAACCGGAAATCAGGCGGCAGCAGCGCCATCCGTTACCGGCGCATTTCCCGGTTGTTGTCCAGGCAGACCTGTCCTTTTAGCCTGGAGGATTTTCTGGCCTTCAGCCAGGATCGCCACGACGGCCCGGATAACAGCATCTACCGCCGGGGCGGCACCCCCGCGGCGACCTTAACTTTGGCCACCTGGATCGTCGCCCACCCCGCCGGCGGCTCCCCCCGGGTCTGGGTCAGGATCGCCAACCCCGGCGAACCCCCGAAGACCGTCAACCTAAAATTGGCGCCTTCCTGGTGGGCGAAAAAAAGGCACGATAAAATCATAAAAACGAGCGGGCTCTAGTATCATATACAGTTAAGTAATTGATAAAAAAGTTATTTTTAACAGAAAACAGAAAACAGCATAAAATGACTACTCCTGACCAGACCCTTTGCCCCATTCCCCACATGGGCTATTGTATTTACGAAAAATGCCCCTACTGGGACCAGGACCGCCAGGAATGCGACGCGGATTGTCTTAAGAATCAGGAATCAAGCCCGGAGCAATCTTATGATGGTCCTTGCACCATCCACTGGACCGAGGATAATGACTGATATGACTTCCTTTCTTTCCTCCCCGGCTATTGACCGCCTTATCGACCTGGCCCTGGAAGAAGACCTGGGCGCCGGCGACGTCACCACCCAGGCCCTTATCCCTGAGGACCTCCAGGGCGAGGCCCATATCAAGGCCAAGGAAAAGCTGGTGGTCGCCGGCCTGCCCCTGGCGGCCCGGGTTTTTCGCAAACTGGCCCCGGAAGTGGCATTCAACCCCCAGGTTGAAGACGGCCAGGAAGTGGAGCCCGGGACCGTCCTGGCCATCCTCAGCGGCCCCGTGGCCCCCATCCTCACCGGCGAGCGGGTGGCCCTCAATTTCCTCCAGCATCTTTCGGGTATCGCCACTTATACTCACAAAATGGTGGAGGCCGTGGCCTTCCTGCCGGTGGCCCTGGTGGACACCCGCAAGACCACTCCGGGCTGGCGCGTGCTGGAAAAGTATGCGGTGCGCTTAGGGGGCGGCCGCAACCATCGGGGCGGCCTCTTTGACGGCGTGCTCATCAAAAACAACCACCTCACCGCGGTGGGCTCCATCACCGAGGCCGTGCGCCGGGCCCGGAGGAGCGCTCCCCATACCCTGAAGATCGAAGTGGAAGTCAGTAATCTGGAGGAATTGGCAGAAGCCCTGGACATCGGCGCGGATGTCATTATGCTGGATAACATGAGCGATGCAGACATGGCTAAGGCTGCCGACCTCACCCTGGGCCGGGCCCTCCTGGAAGCCTCGGGCTCCATGACCCTGGAGCGCCTGCCCCAGGCGGCAGCCACCCGGGTCAATTTCATCTCCGTGGGCGCCCTCACCCACAGCGCCCCGGCGGTGGATATGCATCTGCGGTTGATCAAGACCTGGAGTTAGGCTTCTGGTGGTAGGCTAAAGATCGGTGGCCCAGGCGTCTCGCCTGGGCTCAAATCCCTGGCTTCCTGCATTAGTCTTGACATCCGGCCCTCATCTTGATTAAATATGAAATGAGAAAATGCTGAAAATGGGACCGCGCTTCCCGGATGCCAACGGCAGGGGATGATTATTCCCGCCTTTTTTTTGCGCCTAACGACAAACAGTTCTTACCAGCGAGGTTAAAGTCAATGAAAATATGCTTTGCCGGCTTCGATCTTCCGGAAGGAAAGATCAAATTTCAGGATGACAAGGTCCTGACCCTGGTTTCTAAATTCTCCCCCCAGAAAACCACCCCTTTTTACGCCGAATTTATCAAGAACGACTTCCAGAATGCTGATGCTATTTTTATCGCCCAAGACCGGATCCTCGATCTCCTCATCCTGGATATGGAGAAGCTGGAAACCCGCCGGGACCGGAGCAGCGACGCCCAGGAACAGGCGCTCTTGACCAAGTGCCTGGAGCACCTGGAGCAAGAGACGCCCTTATGCGAAGTGCATTTCGATCCGGCGGAAATGTTTCTTTTGCGGGGTCTGACCCCCTTGAGCCTCAAGCCCACGGTGGTGGCGGACGAGGCGCCGGATACCAATACCGTCATCGAAGCCGTGCTCGCCAAGGCGGGGATCGTCTTTTTCTACACTGCCGGGAAAAAGGAAGTACACGCCTGGCCTGTCGCGGATGGCGCGGACATCGTCAGCTGCGCCGGCAAGATTCATTCCGACCTGGCCCGGGGTTTCATCAAGGCCGACATCGTCAGTTATCAGGATTTGATGGGCGTCTATAACATGCAGGAAGCCCGGGCCAAGGGCCTGGTGAAGCTGGTGGACCGGGATTATGCCATACGCCCCGGGGATGTGGTGGAGATTCGGTTCAACATTTAAACGCTGATAGCTTTACTTCCTTCCCAACTCCTTCGCCCTGGCCGCCGCGGCGGTTACCGCGCTCATCACCAGGCCCCGGAATCCCCCGTTTTCCAGGACGTGCAGGCCCTCTATGGTGGTGCCCCCGGGGGAGGCCACCAGGTCTTTCAGCCTTCCGGGGTGCAAATCTTCTTCCTGGCAGAGCTTGGCTGCGCCCAGGACGGTCTGCACCGCCATATTGTGGGCCTGGACCCGGGGCAAACCTGCCTTGACCCCGCCATCTGCCATAGCCTCAATGAACAGGGCCACAAAAGCCGGGCCGCTGCCGCTCAAACCCGTGACCGCGTCCATCAGCCTTTCTTCCACCGCCGCGGCTTGGCCCACCGCCCGAAAGAGAGCCAGGGCCAAAGCGGTGTCTTCCGGGGTGGCCCGGCTGCCCGGCGCCAAACAGGTCATGCCGGCGCCCACCAGAGCCGGGGTGTTGGGCATGGCCCGGATGAAGCGGGATTCGGGCAAGGCCGCCTCCAGGGTCGCCAGGGTGACCCCCGCGGCAATGGAGATGATCAGATGCCAGGGCCGGGCAAAGTCCTTGATCCCGGCCAGCACCGGCTCAAATAGCTGGGGCTTCACCGCCAGGATCACCACCTGGGAGTGCATCACTTCGGCGTGGTCCAGTGCGGCCTCCACCCCCAGCTTCTCCATTTTCGCCCGGGCCGCCGGGTCCGGATCAAAAAAGGTCAGGTTTTCCCGGGCCACCCTGCCTTGGGCCAACAGTCCCTTGATGATGGCCCCGCCCATGGCGCCGGCGCCGATGAATCCCAGCTTCACTCCCTGCAACCGCCTTTTGCCCTCTTCCGTCATTGACCCCTTCCGCCTCAAATCGTATATTTAAGTGACCCATATTTTGGCACACTTACCCGAATAATTGCAGAAAAAAACCGATTCCGGTTTAAAGTTTGAGGTTGCCTTATGACCCCACAGCAAACGCGGCCCTTATTGGCCCTGACCATGGGTGATCCGGTGGGGGTGGGGCCGGAGATCATGGTCCTGGCCCTGACCACCCCCCAGATCTATCAGGTTTGCCGTCCCCTGATTATCGGGGATCTCCCGGCGTTGGCCCGGGCCCGGGAGAACCTGGCCCCGGAGCTCAAAATCCAGGTAGTGGAAGGCCCCGGGGCAGGCCGGTATGAGCCGGGGACCTTGGATCTCTTGGCCCGGTCCCATTTAATTCCGGATGACCTCGCCTATGGCCGCCCCACCCCCGCCGGGGGCGCGGCCATGGTCTCTTACATCCTCACTGCCATTGATTTGGTGATGCAGGAAGAGGTGGCCGGGATGGTCACCGGCCCCATCAGCAAAATCGCCATGAAGCTCTCCGGCTATGACTATCCCGGCCATACCGAGTTGCTGGCCGAAAGGACCGGCGGCGGCGAAGTGGGGATGATGCTGGCCGGGGGTGAATTCCGGGTGGTCCTGGCCACTATTCATTGCGCCCTGGCCACGGTACCGGAGCGGATCACTACCGACGGGCTCCTGCGCCTCTTGCGCCTCACCTCCAGGGCCTTGCAGCGGGACTTCGGCCTGGCCTCCCCCTACCTGGGGGTGGCCGCGCTCAATCCCCACGCCGGAGAGGCGGGCATGTTCGGGCGGGAGGAAGAGGAGATCATCGCCCCGGCGGTGCGCCAGGCCCAGGCGGAAGGGTTGCGGGTGGCGGGACCCTTCCCCGCGGACACCCTCTTTTGGCGCCACTCCCAGGGGGAGTTCGCGGCCATTATCTGCATGTACCACGACCAGGGGCTCATTCCCTTAAAACTCCTGCACTTTATGGACGCGGTGAACGTCACCCTGGGGCTCCCCATCATCCGCACTTCCGTGGACCACGGCACCGCCTACGACCTGGCGGGCACGGGCCAAGCCCACCCGGGAAGCCTCAAAGCCGCCATCCGCATGGCCGCGGAAATGGCGGGGAGGAGGAAGGTGACGTAAGGATATTAGGCCTGAAGGACATTGTTGTTTGCTTTAGTACGCTTTCTTGACAGATTAATCTTCTCCCCCTATAACAATTACGTATTTATGAAATACGTTAATTAAAGGAGCCAATTACCATGGCCGTGGTAAAAATTCTCCGTCATGGGCAGATAACCTTGCCCAAGGAGATTAGAAAAATTCTGGGAGTGGAAGAAGGAGACCTGCTAGAACTAAGTTTGGAAGATGCGCGAGTTTTTCTCCAGCCTAAAGTTTTGGTAGATAAAGAGACCCTCTTATCAGAATCTGGCAAGATTAAGATTAATACATGTCTGTTTCCAGTCGATAGAATTGTGACCATTTTATGACCATAATGCCCAAGAAAAATAAAAAAAACGGCTACCAAGATAAAATCTGGTAGCCGATTTCCTATTGATTTTTGTAGGTTAGTAAATGCTTCCATATTGTGTCAGCCCCCTGAACCACATTGACGCAGTAGGGGGCAGGGGTTCAAATCCCCTCGTGCCTACCAGGAATTTCAAGGGGTTATGGTCTGGGACTATGACCCCTTCTTTTTTCTGGCTTCCTTTCTCTTCCGGTCGTTGCCCGCGCCTCAACCAGGTTATCTGTTTTCACCGGAACGGTGAAATTGATAAAAAGCTTTATAATTACTAATAATTTCTGATGTCCGGTGGGGGAGCATGCCGCTGTCAGTGGAACCGCAAGATGCTTTCTCCAAAACTTCCTTAAGTGGCCCCCATCTTTTTGTAAGAGAATTTTGGACAAATAAATCAGAAATTATCTGATTTCAAGTCATTACTGCACCTGTTAAGTAACTTCTACGGCTTTTTGCCGGAGACTGGGCGTAAAATTTTTCACCGCCCTATCGGGCAATTTAAGGGACATCGAATTCGCTACAGAGGAGCAGCCTATGAAGACAGTGGCTGAGAAGATAAAGGAGTTGCGGGAAAAGGAGGCTAAAGTAAAGGGGATGGGGGGGGCGAAGGCGGTGGAGAAGCAGCATGCTTCGGGGAAGCTGACGGCCCGGGAGCGG
>JBMORF010000079.1:0-207045 GCA_049322315.1 Thermodesulfobacteriota bacterium
GCGGGCGAACACAAGGTTCGCCCCTACAGTTCAACGTCCTTTGAATGCGAATTGGTATTAGAGCCTCAGAATTTAAACAGCAGCAGGCGCCAATAGGGCCATTTCTCCAGACCATAATGCCCTTTTCCCCGGGAAGTAAACCATTCCGGGGTTAATTGCCGCTGCCGCCATCTAATCCCGAGGTAATCATCATGTGGGGAATCTCCCTATTTCCGCCACCTTCTTAAAATCACCTATTGGGGGCTACTTCCCTGGAGATTTCTGGGGAATAAAAAACCCCCTGCGCCGCTAATGCAAAAAATTATTCTGACCGATAAGCTCACAGACTTAGCGGTTTCTTTCTAATCGAAACCTAGACTTAATCCTCCTCTTCGTTTTTTCAAACGCCGCCGATCTAGGGATGCTGAGCCGCCCCTTCCTCCATGCCGCCACTGTCCAGGGGTGAGAATTGTGGTTGAGGGGCAGGTCAGAGCCAAGAAAGATGCCGCCGGGTGCAATTTAAAAACCCAAAAATTCACCGTTTGGAGGAGCAATGCAGATGAAAAAGGGAATGATGATGGTGCTTATCGGTCTGGTTCTGTTATTGGGCGTTTCCCTGAGCTTTGCGGCCGGTGACGCCGGCACCAAAGAGGAAGCCGTGGCCATGGTAAAAAAAGCCATCGACTACCTCAAGGCCAACGGCCAGGAAAAGGCCTTTGCCGAGTTTAGCAACCCCAAGGGCCAGTTCAAGGACCGGGACCTGTACATAGTCGTTTACGACATGAACATGAAATGCCTGGCCCACGGCCAGAAAAAGAGCATGGTGGGCAAGGAATTGATCGACTTCAAGGACGTGGACGGCAAGGAATACATGAAAGAGCGGCTAGCCCTGATGAAGGCCAACAAAACCGCCTGGCAGCAATACAAATTTATGAATCCGGTCTCCAAAAAGATCGAACCCAAAGAAATGTATCTGGAACGGGATGGGGACTTTGTCATCGGCTGCGGGGTTTATAAAAAGTAATTCTACCCACCCCTCAGGGCGGCCCAGGGAAGGGCCGCCCTTTAATCTTAAGGAATAGATCTATGAGAGCCATGAAACTAAGTTCCAAAATTTTTGCCGGGTTTGGCCTTGTCCTGGTGGTAACCCTGATTTTAACCGGGGTCTCTTTGCACATCATGAGAGGTCTGGCCGGTGAGGCCCAGGTCCTGTCCCATCAGTATATGCCGCAGACCCGCATCGCCAGCGAGGTGGAGCGGTATGTCCTGAAGACCTTTTCGGAAATGCAGGGATACCACTTTTCTCAGGAAGAAGTCTACCTGAAGGAATCCAGGCAACAACTGGCCTTGGCCAAGAAAAACCTTCAGGAAGCCACGGAGCTGACCAGCAAGTATCCCCAGTTGCAAACCCTTAAAGAGAATGCTGCCAAGGCTGCCCTTAAAATCAAGGAATACGAATCCTTGATTAATGCGACGGAAAAGGAAGCCTTAGGAATCCATAAAGCCCGGGAGAAGCTGACGGTGGCCGCCCAGGATTTCCTCAAATCCGCCTTGGAGTTCCTGGAAGGCCAGACAGAGGTCATGCAGAAACTGATCAAATCCGGGTCCCCCACCCCCGAGCAACTGGCGGTGCAGCTCAGTAAGCTCGAGGGCATGCGCAACGCAGTGGAGCTGAGCTACGTCATCCAGCTGGAAACCGCCCAGGGCCAGTTGCTGCGCAATCCGAAAATCATTGAGGAGGCGGCCAAAAAATTTAATGAAGTGGAGAATGAGCTGTCCCAGGTGCAAAAAAAGACCAAAGAAGATGAGGCCATTTCCCAGTTGGAAGACATCAGGATCGCCGGAGCCAACTATAAAACCAATATGAAAAGGCTTTTGGCCAATTATGTGGCCCTGGCGGAACTGGGACAAAAACGGCATAAGGTGGGCAGTGAAGTCTTGGAAATGGCCAAAGTTACGGCCAGCGCCGGCATCGGCGAGACCACGAAAAGCGCCGAGAATGTGGACCGGGTATTGAACAACTCGTCGAGGATGTTGGTTTTCGGCGCCATCATCGGGGTTTTGCTCAGTGTAATTATGATGGTTCTCATCACCCGGGGCATCACTAAACCCATCAATGCCTTCATCAAGCGGCTCACTGCCGCCTCCCAGGAGGTGGCTGCCGCTTCCGGAGAGATCCGGAGCTCCAGCGACCAGTTGGCCAGCGGCGCCTCCCAGCAGGCGGCGGCCCTGCAAGAAACCACCTCCTCCCTGGAGGAAATGGCGGCCATGACCCGGCAGAACGCCGATAACGCCCATCAGGCCAATTCCCTGATGAACGACGCCAGCCAGGTGGTATCCACGGCCAGTAAATCCATGACCGAGTTAACCGGCTCCATGCGGGAGATCTCCGCAGCCAGTGATGAAACCGCGAAAATCATCAAGACCATCGATGAGATTGCTTTTCAAACCAACTTATTGGCCCTGAACGCGGCGGTGGAAGCAGCCCGGGCCGGAGAAGCGGGCGCCGGTTTTGCCGTGGTGGCCGATGAGGTGAGGAATTTGGCCATGCGCGCGGCCGAGGCCGCCAGGAATACCGCCGACCTGATTGATAAGACCGTAACCAGCGTCAAGTCCGGGTCCGCCCTGGTGGAAAAGACCGGGGAGGCTTTCTCCCAGGTAAACTCCGACACCACCAAGATCAAAGAATTGGTGGCGGAAATTGCCGCCGCCTCCAACGAGCAGGCCCAGGGGACGGAACAGATCAATAAAGCCGCCAACGAGATGAACCGGGTGATTCAGCAGGTGGCGGCCAGTGCCGAAGAGAGTGCCGCCTCCTCCCAAGAGCTTACGTCCCAATCCGACCAGATGAAGGGTATGGTGGAAGAATTGCAGGCCCTGGTGGGCGGCCAGGCCCAGGACTTGACAGGGGGAGGCAACGGCCACGGATCCCCAGGTAGGCTGCAGGGAAGGCTGGCCGCCATCCGCCGCACCCTCAAGTGGCCCGGGAAAAAGGAGAGACTTCTGACCTCTAACCACCATGAGGAAGAGGTCGACCCGGCGCGGATGATCCCCAGGTAAAAAGACCATGGCTGCCGGCCGCGGCCGTAGGCGGCTGATGATTAATAGACAAGCCCGCTACCTCCGGAGGAAGAAGCGGGCTTGTTCCGGTTTAGCAAACCCCGAACGATGGGAATCTGATTAACTGCCGCATACTTCCGGCTTGCCGCCGGAAAGGTCATCTTTCTTTCTCGAAAAGATGGAGATACTGGCCGTAACCCTCCTTGACCAGGTCCTCCTTGGGGATGAACCGGAGGGCCGCGGAGTTCAGACAATAGCGCTGGCCGGTGGGGGGCGGACCATCCGGGAAGACGTGGCCCAGATGGGAATCCCCATGTTTGCTCCGCACTTCGGCGCGCAACGTCAACCAGCTCAGGTCTGGCCGGGTGACGATGTTTTCCGGCGCCAGGGGCTTCGTGAAACTGGGCCAGCCGGTGCCGGAATCGTATTTGTGCACCGAAGCGAATAGGGGCTCCCCGGAAACGATATCCACGTAGATGCCTTCCTTTTGGTTGTCCCAGTATTGGTTGTTAAACGCCGGTTCCGTGCCTTCCTTCCGGGTCACCTGATATTGCAACGGCGTTAATTTCTTACGTAACTCGGCGTCACCGGGCTTGGCATACCGGGGTTGGCCGGGATTGCCGGATTTTTGGGCTTCCTTTTCGGCAGCCCAAGCCTCCTTGAAAAAGAGATTGCCCGGTTCTTCCGTCCGATCCCGGTCTCCCCAGACTCTTTGCAGAAATTGATCCCGTCCGGAATTCCAGCGGTAGAACTTGTACTTGGTCGTATGCGTTTGGTAGTAGTTTTGGTGGTAATCCTCCGCCGGATAAAAGTTTTTCAAGGGTAAGATTTCGGTAACGATGGGTTTGTGAAAACGTCCGGATTTCTCCAACTCCTGCTTGGATGCCTCCGCTTCGCGCATTTGCTCCTCGTTGGCGTAAAAAATGACGCCCCGGTATTGGGGCCCCCGATCTAGGAATTGCCCGCCGGCATCGGTGGGGTCCAGATGACGCCAGAAATAATCCAGCAGTTGTTTGTAAGTGACCAAGGCGGGATCATAAATGACCTTGACCACCTCCACGTAACCTTTCCGGGCGTAGTCATCATAGGTGGGATCGGCTCCGTTGCCGCCGGCATAACCGGAGACCACCTCCGTCACTCCCGGGACTTTTTCAAAGTCCGATTCCACACACCAGAAACAGCCACCGGCAAAGACGGCGGTCTTCCTGTTATCTTGGGTTTTTTCCTCCACACCGGCCTCCCGCGCTTTTTTCCCCCGGATTGGTTGCTGGGCCTGAATCACTCCTATCGCCAGGGCCCCCATGAAAATTACCAAAATTATGGTTACCAAGGGTTTCATGATTGTTCCTTATCTCCTAATATTCTTTATTTAATAATTAGGCCAGAAATTCGTAAATCAAGGGACCTCTTCCGGAAAAAACAGGAGGGCACCTGACGCTGATAGGAAACGGCTGGAATTTACAGGGACTTAGGAAACCCTGGACGGCAAGGAAGGCCCCCGCCGCAGCTTTGAATCCTGGAAAAAGCTGGTGGAAGAGCGCTCCGGGAGCTTCCCCTTGGGGTTGAAATGGTTCCCGCTGAACAAGCTCTTCCAAATGCGGCCCGCAGAAATCGCCCGGATGGAAGGGGTTAAGAACCCTCACGGCGTCCGGGGTATGATTATCCGGGTTTCGGATCAACTCCGGTGCGGGGAAATCAGCCTATTCGAGAAGGACCCGGAAGAAGTTGAAGAAGCCAAGGCACGCCTTGAGGCTGGAAGAGCACAGCGCCGGGAAAGATATACATCACGCCGGGGCGGGGTGCGAATCCCCATGACCCCGGAAGAGAAATCAGCCGAGCGGAACGCATACCGAGAAGCCAATAAAGAGAGGATAAACGCCAGGAAGCAGGAATATTATGCCAAGAACAAGGAAAATATCCTTGCCAAACAACGTGAATATAAGGCTGCTAACAAAGAGAAGAGAAATGCGAAGGACCGGGAGAGATACGCTCTGAAAAAGAAATTGGCGGGAGAGATACCCCAAGAATAAGGAAAAGATCAATACTAAGCTGCGGGTGGCCTAAAAAGTCAGTCGAACGGTGAACCACAATTAATATTTAAGCTATATCGAAATATTTAGAAGGACTAATTACCATATGATATAGCAGTGATCCTCTATCCTTAGTAAATTAAAAGCCTGATGAACCCCAGTTCACCAGGCTTTCTTGGGTAATGGATTCGTGCGGTAAGGTTAACCCGGCTAATCGGCGGCTACACCAGCAGCACCTTGTCTGAATCCCGAACCACCTCATATTGATCCTTCAGGGTGGAAAGGGGGCAAATGTCCGACCCCTTAGAATCGCGCAGTTTCAGGCAGGCGCCGCAGGCCAAGAATTGGCCCCCCGCCTCCAGAACTTGCTGAGCCAGAGGTTTGACCTCGAATTTCGGATCTTCAATCCGGTCGATTTCCACCCCTTTTCCCGAAAGAAATAGGCGCACTTCATCACCCTGTTGCAAGCTATACAGGGCCAGGCGCAAGGCGTTGAAAACGGTTTCCGCATCGGTGTGAGTGATAATTATCCCGAGTTTCATAAAATATCGGCCTCCCTTCTTTTGAAGTTTTTCACCCGCATTTTTGAGAGGGCGTCGCCGGGATTCCGGCCCGCCGGGATTGGGCCCCGGTGATTCCCCTCGCTTCGCAAGTTTGCCGCCAGTTTTTCAAGGGAGGGGGAAAAGAATCTTAACCAGCGGGTTCCGGCCCCACCCCTCACTTATTCCTGCTAAAAAGTCAAAACCTTGTCGGTCTCAGCCATTAATTCATACAAATCATTCATCCAACCTATGGGGCAACTGCTTGATCCCTCCAGACCGTGGGATTTGAGGCATACCCCTCAGACATAGAAATCCCCGGTGAATTTATTCACTTCCCCCAAAACATCAAACTGCTCGGTGCTGGATTTTTCGTAGAGCACCCCCCGGCCCAACATGAATACGCTGGTTTCATCCTCCCGCTGGACGCTGACATTAGCCAGCCTCATGGCGTTGTACACGGTTTCCGGTTCATCCGTGGCGATAATAAACAAAACTTTCATAGCTCCTGCTCCTTACCTGGGATTTATTCATCTTAATCTGCACTCCGCGCCGGATTTTTGGGGAATGGCCAGAAGGTAGAGCCGCAATATCGGTCAAAATATTTCCGGCAACTTACCTTCCCGTCTGAGCTTGGCCAGGAGAAATTCAGCTCCTGCCTGGGATAACCCAAGTTTTTGAGAAAAGGCCTTCGGATTCAGGGAACCACCCTCCTGGGCCACGGCCACCATCTCCTCTTCCAGGGCCTCCAGCCATTCTTCGAAGAGGACCATGATTTCCGGGTCCGCCACCGCCGCCAATTCATGGTAGCGGTTGACCTTCCCCACGAGGCTCTGACACATTTTTGTCGGGTCGACACCTTCGCCCATGCACGTGGCCAGTCAGAGGTGAACCATACTTGTGACCTTGTCTTCATCGGCTCCCCCGGTGAGGTCCACCATGAAACGCAGGCGGGCCTCTTCGCCCAAGTGGGAAAGAAGCTCTTTCACCGCCTGGGCCAAGGCAGCCAAGGCCTCTTCCGGGTCAGTTGACAGCACCGCCCGGAAAATATCTTCCTTACCCATGAAACCCCTCCTAAAACATGGTGCGATTTGCCAAGAGACTGGCTGATAAACCATCCAGGGCCTCAAGGATCTGCACGATCTGAGGGTCAGTCAACTCATAAAAAATAAAAGGGCCTTGGCGCTCCATTTTCACCAGGAGTGCCCGCCGCAATTCTTTCAAGTGGTGCGATACCAAAGGTTGGGACAGTCCGAGTTCCTCCACCATCTGGGTAACGGCCTTTTTCCCGTGATTCAGGCACAAAAGGATACGCAGGCGGTTTTCATCGCCCAGACTCTTGGCCAAAAAGGCTGTTGGCTTTAGGTTTGGTTCCATGTAGGCCTTCTGAAATCAATATATAAATATATGTTTATTTTATTGCAAGGAAAAGGAGAAAATGTTCTCTATCTAAGAAGGGAATGAAAATTTGCCGATATCCGCAATTCAAAAGAAGTTAAGATAGCAGGTCCATAATCGGAGGCCTTGACCCCTGGTGGGATAATCTTGAAGGTGGGGGGGATAGGGGGGTAATAATTTCAGATTTAAGAAACCCGGTTATAGAAAATATGTGTAATATAATTATTTAACAAATTAGCAAATTCCTGTGCTTGCTCCGGAGTTGTGCCTTCTTTAAGGTCAACCCCCAGGATGCAATCTCGAAAAGCATAAAGTTCCTGACTTATTGGCTGGCAATATATCCAGGGGGTTTTTCCATCAACATAAACCTTTGCTTCAAACCCTTACTCTTGCCTATCTTTCATCTACTTAACCTCCAATTCGCACATTCCTCAAAAATCCGATTCTAAACCAGTTAACAGGGGGCCACTTCTAAATGAAACCCTTCGCGGTTTTGCAGATGTTTGATGATCTGAAACAGGTTGCCCGCCCGCGGGTTTCCCTTGGGGCCGAACATACGCATAAGGCTCTTGGCCGGTATCTGGGTAGCTTCGGACAAAGGCCCAAAACCCACAGCCGCATTGATATAGTCGCGCAGAATAGCCTTGCCGGTTTCCACGTCACCGGCAAGCAAGGTGTCGATGCCCTCTTTGAGCATGGCCTTGCGAAAATCGGCGTCCTTTTGGGCGCGCTCCAGCAAAGTGGTGCGAAATCCTCTGGTAAGAGCCATGGTGGGTCACCTCCCTATCGTTTCCGCCTCTTGTAATCTTCCCAGCAAGACAGCGCCGCCGTAATATCGGCCTGTTGCCTTTTCTTCGAGCCGCCGCCAAGCAGAATAATTAACGTTTCACCATCCTTGCCGAAATAGACCCGGTAGCCGGGGCCGAAATTAATCTTGCATTCAAAGACCCCGCCGCCCACGCCCTCGACCCTGGAAAAATTGCCCTGCTCCAATCGGTAAAGCGCCGTGGCGACTTTGGCGGCTATGGCGTTCAGACCATTATGCCACCGGGCAAAGGGTGACTCTCCCTTTGCGTCCAAATATTCTTTGACGGTTATCGGCATATGTTATAGTAACTTAAACGTTACCATTGTCAAGAGGTTTTTACGTTTGTTATTTAGTCAGGCTTTCAGAGTGTGAGTCAGAATAATATTCCCCATGTCCCCGTTGGTAGAAAATTTTTCGCGGATCGGCGGCTATGAACCCCTGTGGGATAATTTTGGAGGTGGGATAAAAAGTGGGACAGCTTTGAAGGTGGGACAGAAGTGGGATAAATTTTTTTTAAAAATAATAAAGGGTTAGCCCAATTAAGCTAACCCTTTGAATTAAATGGCGCCCCCGCCGAGACTCGAACTCGGGACACAAGGATTAGGAATCCTTTGCTCTATCCATTTCTGAGCTACGGGGGCGTAAGAAGATCGAGGATCTGGCTCGGCTGATTGATGCTGGTAATTATATGCCAGCAAAACCCGGCGCGCAAGCAACTCTCCCCGGCAGGCGCCAAACTTCGCCCTGAGGATAAAAAGTTGGCGGCAGAATTGGTCTCAAAAAGCTGTTGGCAAAAATTTTGCCTCCTCCAGGTACCCGGCAGCCCCGGTTTAGGGGCAGAATATTTAAGGTAAATGATATTTATACGTGATTTATAATAGTTATCTGTGACGAAAAGGATATGGCTCCAGTTGCGAGTTTCTTGATAGTAGCGGGTCCTTGTGGTATCATCTCGAAACTCCGGAGCCTATAACCGATTTCACCACCTGTCATCTTGGTTGATTTGAGGGAGGCAAAGGGTCCAGCTCCTAAAACCGGCTGGGTCCGGCGCAATGGCAGTGACAGGTTTGGCAAAGGGTTCCAGGGCTCCCAGGGGGGGGACATGGGGCGTTGCCGGGTCTGGGCCTGGGTAATCATTCTCTTTTTTCTTAGCGCCGGTGCGGCGGGGTCCGCGGAGCAGGAACTCTTCCTGGCCGAACGTTTACAAGGCGGGCCTTGGTTGATCCGCGCCGAGAAACTTACCTATCATGCCCCTTCTCACACTTACACGGCCCAGGGCAGGGTGGAGATTCGCCAGGGGGACCGCCGCCTCACCGCCGATTGGGTCCAGGTCAATGAGGCCACCAAGATCGCCAGAATGCGGGGGAACGTGGTCCTGGTCATGGGGGAGGACATCTTCAGCGGGGAAGAAGGTGAATTCAACCTGGCCACCCGCAACGGGGAGATGAAAGGGGCCCGGCTTTTTCTGCAAAGAAATCATTTCCAGGTAAAAAGTTCCCTGATCCGCAAAACCGGCGACAATACTTATTATGCGGAAAAATCCACAGTAACCACTTGCGATGCAGACCTGCCCGTTTGGAGTTTTAAGGCCCAAAAACTGCACGTCACCCTGGATGGCTACGCCACCACTAGAAATACCGTGCTGAAGCTGGCCGGCTTACCCGTCTTATACCTGCCCTTTGGGGTTTTGCCGGTGAAGACCGAGCGTCAGACGGGCTTCCTGATGCCCCAGTACGGGCAGCACCGGGCCGGGGGCACGGTGGTGGAAGTGCCTTTTTACTGGGCCATCAACAACCAGGCAGATGCCACCCTGTATCAAACCATGCTCACCAACCGCGGTTACATGCAGGGTGGTGAACTTCGCCATCGAGGCCATCAGGACGCGGGCATCACTGTCAGAGGTTTCGTCCTGAGCGACGGCTCCGGCGAGGCTCCGGTCAGCCATCGCTATTGGGTGGCCGGCATGGTGAACAGGCCCCTGGGGAATGACTGGGAATTTCGGGGCACGTTGGACAAGGTGAGCGACATCAATTATCTGAAAGACTTTAATTTCGGATATATGGGCCTCAACCGTTATTCCCGGGAACTCCTGTCGGATTTCGGCCGCAATCTGGAGCAGGAAGACGTGACTACCCGGGTCTCCACCGGCCTGTTCGCCCGGAATTTTCCCTGGGGCAACGTTACCGCCTTTAGCCGCTATTATCAGCGGCTACGGTCATCTGACCCGCAACCGGTGAATCGCCTGCCGGGTCTCTCCTTGAATACCCTCACCTTGCCGTTGGGCCGGACGCCCTTTAGGATTGGCCTGGATTCCTCCTATACCTACTTCTATCAAGACCAGGGCGTGGCCGGGGACCGTCTGGACCTGCATCCCCAGCTCTTTTTGATCGGCCAACCCTTGCCGGGGGCTTCTTTCAACGGCCGGATGGGGTTCCGGGAGACACTCTTCCGGGTGGATGAACGCACCTCCACCAGCCCCCAGGATACCTACCAGTCACGGCAGTTGTTTGACGCCAAAGTCTCCCTGGCCAGTTCCTGGCTCAAGGATTACGGCCGGAGTACCGGGTCTACCAACTTTTACCGGCACATAATCCGGCCGGAGGTGACCTACTGGAATATCCCCCGGTTCGACCCCGTCCGCCTGCCATACTTCGATCCCTATGATTACGGCTGGGTGGTGCGAGCCAACCGTAATCTGCCGGTCCGGGCCGGGGATGATCCCATCGGCGGGGTCAATGCTGTGACTTATGGGTTCTCCAACCATCTTTTGAGGCGCAGCCTCAACCCCCAGGGACAGGCCCTGATTTCGGAGAAACTATGGATCCGTCTGACCCAGAGTGTTTTTTTCAACACCACCAGCCTGGGTCTGGATGGGACCCCCCAGTATCACCACCGCTTCTCGGATTTTCTGGGAGAGATGGAATTTTACCCCTTCCGCCAGGTGGTGGCCGGGGTGGATCTAGGTGTCTCCCCCTATCAAGAGGGGTTCAACCGGACCAATATCCGGTTAACCTTCCTGGATTCCCGGCGCCAGCATCTGTTTAGCGTGGGCTATCTGTACGTCAAGAATTTTGCCAAACAGATCAATGTCTCCACCTACCTCAACCTCTTTAAATCAGTGAAGACTTGGGTTACATATAGTAATACTTTCGAAACCAACAACAAATTGGAAAGGCAGTATGGCCTGGTCATTCAACGTCAATGCTGGGGACTGGTCCTGTCCTACACTGACCGGCCGGATGATCAGCGCATCGGCGTCAGTTTCTTCCTGCCCGGCCTGGGGGAAAGGTTAAGAAAAGGTCCGGGGCATTTTACGGATAAGGAAACAAAATCCCAATAAAGACCCGGCTGTCGGCCGGGTGACCATAAATCAGATAGGGGTAAGCATCGTATGAAGTTGGCGATGGTGGGAACAGGCTACGTGGGATTGGTGACTGCCGCCTGTTTTGCGGAAATGGGCAATGAAGTGACCTGCGTGGATACGAATAGCGCCAAGGTGGAAGCCCTGGAGCAAGGGATCATTCCCATATATGAGCCGGGACTGGAGGATTACGTCAGGCGCAATACTCAGGAACACCGTCTCTTTTTTACCACGGACCTGGCCGCCGCGGTCCAACGCAGCCTGGTGATCTTCATTGCCGTGGGCACCCCCCAGGACCGGGATGGGTCCGCGGACCTGTCCATGGTGCTGCAGGTGGCCAAAGATATCGGCCGCCACATGGACGGCTACAAGGTCATCGTGGAAAAATCCACGGTGCCGGTGGGCACCGCAAGCATGGTGCGCCAGGTGATGGAAGAAGAACTCCGGGCCCGGGGAGAGGAAATAGAGTTCGACGTAGTCTCCAACCCCGAATTTCTGAAGGAAGGCACCGCCCTGGATGATTTCATGAAGCCGGACCGCATCGTCGTGGGTTGTGACGACGTGCGGGTGGCGGAGCTGATGAAAGAGCTTTATGCTCCCTTCGTGCGCACCAACCACCCCATCATTATCATGGACGTGGTCTCCGCGGAGCTGACCAAATACGCCGCCAACGCCTTCCTGGCCACCAAGATTTCTTTTATCAACGAAATGGCCAACATTTGCAGCCGCACCGGCGCCAACATCAATATGGTGCGCAAAGGCATCGGCTCCGACCGCCGCATCGGCCATCTCTTCCTTTTTCCGGGCCTGGGATACGGCGGCTCCTGCTTTCCCAAAGACATGCAGGCCCTGATCCACACCGCCAAATACCGGGGTTACACCCCCAGGATTTTGGAGGCCGCGGAGGCCATCAACCAGGATCAGCGCCAGCTCTTCTTTGACCGCGTGCTCAATTATTTCCAGGGCGACCTGTCCGGCAAGGTTCTGGCCATTTGGGGCCTGTCCTTTAAGCCCCAGACCGATGACATCCGGGATGCTCCGGCCCTGACCCTCATCGAGAAATTCCAGGAGGCCGGGGCCCGAATCCAGGCCCATGACCCGGAAGCCATGACGGCCACCCAAAAATATCTAGGAGAAAATCAGGGTATCAGCTTTGTCAAGACCAGCTACGAGGCGGTGGAGGGGGCTGACGCCCTGATTATCTGCACCGAATGGAGCAAGTTCCGGGAGCCTGATTTCGAGAGGATGCGGTCTTTGATGAAACAACCGGTCGTGTTCGACGGCCGCAACCTCTATAACCCGGAAAAATTGGAAAAAGCGGGTTTTGCCTATTTTTATATCGGCCAGAAGCAGGATTGAATCGTAAAGGACGGCATGGATCCGCCTCCCACCCCGCGGCGGGATAATCCCCAGATCTCCTGGGAACGGCTCCGGGATTTGCCCCTGGAGAAGTTCGCGGACCTCCAGGTCCTGGTGCTGGGGGACTTCATGCTGGATGAATACATCTGGGGCCGGGTGGAGCGCATCTCGCCGGAAGCGCCGGTGGCGGTGGTGGACGTGGAAAGGGAGACCCGGACCCTGGGGGGCGCGGGCAACGTGGCCAATAACCTGGCGGCCCTGGGAGCCAAGGTTGAGGTTTTGGCCCTTACCGGGGAGGACAACCCCGCCGTTCTCCTCAGAGAAGAGCTCAACCGCCTGGGGATTGATCCCCGGGGACTATTCCCCGATCCCCAGCGCCGCACCACCAGAAAGACCCGGGTCTTCGCCAACCAGCAGCAGGTGGTGCGCATCGACCGGGAGAGCCGGGTCCCCGGACCTGCGTCCTTCGGGAAGTGGGCCCTGGAGCGCCTGGAGGCCCTCCTTCCTGCTCTTAGCGCCCTCATTCTCTCCGATTACGGCAAAGGCGCCCTGACCCCAGCGCTATTGCAAGAGGCCATCCGCCGGGCCCGGGCCCAGGGGGCGCCGGTGGTGGTGGACCCCAAGGGAGGGGATTACTCCCCATATGCCGGGGCCACGGTCATCACCCCCAACCTCAAGGAAATGGAACTGGCGGCGGGGCGCCCCTTAAGGACCTGGGAAGAGATGGTGGGGGAAGGGGAGAGACTCCGGGAGCGCCTGGGTTTGGAGGCCCTTCTCATTACCCAGGGCGCGGAGGGCATGACCCTGTTGCGGGAGGGCGGACCTTTGCGGATCCCCGCCCGCACCCCTCGGGAGGTCTTCGACGTCTCCGGCGCCGGGGACACGGTGGTGGCGGTCCTGGCCCTGGGGCTGGCCCAGTGGGGGGATGCGGCGGTGGCCGCGGCCCTGGCGAACCTGGCTGCGGGGGTGGTGGTCACCAAAAAGGGCACCGCGCCCATCCTCCGCTCCGAGATGGAGCGGGAACTCCGGGGCCACGTCCACCTGGAGGAAAAAAACGTCACCCTTAAAGAGTTGGGTTTTGTCATTTCCCACCTCAAGGCCCAGGGCAAAAAGGTGGTCTTCACCAACGGCTGTTTTGACCTGCTCCACGCGGGCCATATAAAATTTTTGGAAGACTCCCGGCGTCTGGGGGACGTCCTGGTGGTGGCCCTGGACGCGGATCAATCCGTGGCCCGGGTGAAAGGGGAGGGGAGGCCGGTCATCGGCCAAGAGCAGCGCCTCCGCATCCTCGGGGCCCTGGAAGTGGTGGACTACGTCACCTTGTTCGACAGCGAACAACTCCCGGAGATTTTGCGGAGCCTCCAGCCGGACATCCTCACTAAGGGCAGCAACTACCCGGAGGCCGAAGTGGCCGGCCGGGAGATCGTCCAAGCTTACGGCGGCCAGGTCCAACTCCTGCCGGTCACCGAACCCGTTTCCGTTTCGGACCTGATTAATCGTATACGGGGAGATTGACTTTGGGGGAGGGGGCTAAGGGCCGATGGAAAAGGCGTCTTCCCTATGGACCTTATACAGAGTTGCAGTCAAAAAGGTATTAAATGTAGGGGCGAACCTTGTGTTCGCCCTTGCCGGATCAGGGCGAACACAAGGTTCGCCCGAAAAAATGTGTTGATAAAGAATTGGGGTGGCATTCCGACTGGCACAGAGGCCAGCCCCACCGGCTTTCCCTCCTTCCATAAAAATCTTTTTTGGATATTAAAGGGCGTGTGGACAGGCCTTGCGGCATATGCCACTCGCCCTTTTTTTGCAGGGGACGGCGGGATATTCTCGACCGCTAAATTTTCTGTTCCACATCCCAACATCTTAGAACTTCATCCTTGCTCCAGACATCGAACTGTTCAGCAAATAGTTCTAAGAAGCATGTCAAAAATGAGGCAGCATGTCGAAACACATTTCCCACATCAAATTGTCTTGAACGTTGCGACCAAGATAAACCATCAGGACGAATACGTAGGAATTTATTGGCAAGACGTACATCGACATGAGTGAAGGAAGATAGTTCGCCATAAAATATGTCATAAGCCTCTTCATGATCGACTTCAATTGCCATCTGGCGAATACTTTTCCCTGACCAATTTTGAAACGAAAGCCTCTTTCCTTTCTTCGTCACCGACTCAAAATTTGAGCATATTGCAAGGTATTTTGAATTGATGTCTTTCTCCTTAGAAGCCCAGACATCTCGCCACATTAAATTCATTGCCTCTCGCCATTGATGGTTCGTACTCTTACGGTGTTTAATATAACCATCCATATATCGTTTGTTAAGAACATGCTCAAATTCGATATATTGCCGTGAGCGATCTTTAGGAGATTGAGAAATATAGTGTGCTGTAACCTCAGTTTCAAACATCGATCGTACAATGACATACCCCACCGTGGAAGGGAACCACTCAATTTTGAAAGAATTACATAGGTGCAGTAGTGCCTCGGCTGCGGAGAGATTATGCATCAAGAAACACGACATTAGTGATGTGTATTCTGGCCCTGCTGGGTGATAACGAATGCCTTCAACACTTCGAGCAAGCGTGATTAAGCGCTTAAGGACTTCTTGATGTTGTTCAATTGTGAGAAATTTGATTGCCATTAAAGTTCATAAGGCATGCCATGCACGCCGATTTATGGCAGCCATGGGCCGACCTATAATTGACATTTTTATCTTAACGAAAAACGGAAAACGGAAAACCGTATTTACCGCCCTCTCCCTTCCACTCGCTGGATGAGAAATTTTTGCCACTTGGGCCAGGGGTCTTTGGCGGTGAGGTCCGGGAGGTGTTCCAGGGGGATTTCGGCCCGGGCGCTGGAGGCGTGGCCGCCCGCGGAGCCCAGTTTGGCGAAGGCCTTTTGGGCCAGGGCCCCGGCGTTCTTCCGGAGGCCGTCGTTCCTGAAGATGACCACCAGTTTATCCTGGTAGACGCCACCGACGATGGTCCAGGAGATCTCGTGGGCCCTTAAGAAAAAGTCGGCCAGGATCACCAGGATGTCCGGGGTGCTCACCGCGCCCAGGAAGGCGAAGAATCTCTGGTGGCGGATGCGGTAGCGGCCGAAGGCCAGTTGGAAGTATTTCAACATGGAGAGGTTGAATTCCGCGTAATCCAGGCTCCGGATCAGGGCCCGGCGGGTGAAGCCGAAAAGATAGTGGAAGGCCCGGACGTCGGCCTCGATGGCGGGGCGCTCGAAATTGGAGGTGTCGGTCTTGATGGCGTAATAGAGGGCGGTGGCCAGTTTCAAGGAGGGCTTGATGCGCGCCGCCCGGAGGTACTCGGTCATGATGCTGGCGGTGGCGCCGTAATCGGGCCGGATATCCACCAGTTTGCCGCAGGTGTTCGATAACCGGGGGTGATGGTCGATGATCACGTCATAATGGTGGGCCCCGAAGGTCTCGTGGTGGCCCGGCTGGTTGTCCACCAGGGCCTTGCGGTTGAATTCCCCGGGATTGACCTGCGCATAAGGAGTGAGCTTAATTCGCAGCAGTTCCACCAAGCGTGCGTTTTGGGGGCGGGTGATGGGCTGGATATAGGAAATGACGCAGGCGGCCACGCGGCGCCAGAGCAGGCGTTTCAGGGCCATGGCGCCGCCGATGGAATCCGGGTCGGCGTTGATCAGGATCAGGAGCCGGTCTTCGTGGGAAAAAAGTTGATATAAGCGGGATAAGGGTGTGCTCATGGTCTCCCCCGGCAATGCGCATTCATTCTACCTTAAAAGGATTCCTAGTTAAAAGGCATTTTCGGGGCCAAGGGGCAAAGATCCGGCGGCAAGGGCCCGGAGTCTGGCCTAAATGCCTTTTGAGATTTTCGCTTACAAGCCTTAACTAAGCTAAATCTAGTTTTAATAAAGCTCAACATAATAATAACCAAGCAAACCAAAGTTTGGAATAAGCTGAAAGATATTAGGAGTATCTTAAATAAGGCTATCGATAAGTTATATAAAGTAATAATTAAATTTAACTTATATTATAATATGTTTTAATTAAATTAAAATATGTTATAAACTGTCACAATGCCTCATTAGATATCCCAGATAACTAGTATGTATTTGAGATTATGGAGTAAAATAATGAACATAATCCCCGTGATTGCCGACAAAATTAGCAACCGTGGCCTAGCGCAAATCCTACTAAAAGTAGGAACCTTCGAAAACTCATGATTAAGTTTATAGTACGTAAAATAGTTGTTTGGCGAAACTTAAAGTTTTAGATATAAGTGCCGATAAATTATACGAAACCCCAAAAGGCCCAAAAGAGCGGGGGAAGGGGGTGGGACAAAAGCCCGCTGGGGGCCTAAGCGGTATCGCATGGATGCGGTTTTAAACAATTCAAGGAGGATAATCTTATGAGTTTAGTTATCAACCACAACCTGATGGCTATGAACGCCGCCAGGTCCCTCAACGTCTCCTACAGCAAATTGGCAACTTCCGTCCAACGCCTGTCTTCAGGACTGAGGGTAAACAGCGCTCAAGACGACGCCGCCGGTTTGGCGGTCCGGGAAATCATGCGTACTGACATCCGCGTCCTGAACCAGGGCGTGCGGAACGCCAATGACGCGGTGTCCATGATTCAAACGGCGGACGGCGCGCTCTCGGTTATCGACGAAAAGCTGACCCGGATGAAAGAACTGGCGGAGCAGGCGGCTACCGGTACTTACACCACCGCGCAACGCTTGATCATGGACAGTGAATATCAGGCCATGGCCTCGGAAATCACCCGGATTGCGAAAGCCACGGACTTCAACGGTGTGAAGCTCCTGGACGGCAGCCTCTCCGGCACTGCCGTGGACGGTACGGAGCAGATGAAGATTCACTTCGGCACCGGCAACAGCTCCGCGGAAGATTACTATTATGTGAAGATCGGCGAAGCCACTGCCTCTGCTCTGGGAGTCGGGGCGGCTGCGGGCACTGGCAAAGCCGGTTCCACCATCAGCACGCAGTCCGCGGCGCAGGTGGCCCTGGAAGCCCTGGACAGCGCCATTACCACCAAGGACAACATCCGGGCCAATCTGGGCGCTTTGGCGAACCGGCTGGCTAACACCGTGTCCAACTTGTCCATCCAGGCGGAGAACCTGCAATCAGCGGAATCCCGGATCTCCGACGTGGACGTGGCCACGGAAATGACGGAGTTTACCAGTAACCAGATCAAGGTGCAGGCCGCCGTGGCGATGTTGGCCCAAGCCAACTCCCTGCCGCAGTTGGCCCTGCAACTCCTGGGCGGTTAATTTAACCTCTTCTGGGGCAGGGAGGAAAATCTTTCCCTGCCCCACCCCCATCCCCACCCTCGTCTAATCCCCTAAAATACTGAGCCTGCGACCCCTCGATATTTGGTATGGCCTTTGCAATCCCGGAAAGCCAGGAACGGCAGGTAATCAAACCAGGAGCCCCAAATGTCTACCAGTTCGGGTATATCAGGTATCAGCACTTATTATCAGCCCTCCATCACTTTTAGCGGCTTGGGTTCCGACGTAGATTTTGACAGCATCATCGACCAGCTGGTGGAGGTGGAGAGCGCCAGCATCGACCGCTACGAATCCTGGAAAGAAGAATGGGAGGCAAAAATTACCGCGCTGGAGACGCTGAATGACAAGCTGAGCGACTTCAAAAGCACGGTCAAAGAAATGTATACTTTGGCCAAGTTTATGGAAAAGACCATCAGCAGCAGCGACACCAGCGTGATAACGGCTACGGCCACCAGTAGCGCCTCTTCCGGCACTCACCAGGTCTTAGTGAATCAATTGGCTCAAAGCGAGGTGGAGGCGCATGCAGGGTTGTCTTCCAGCACCACGGTAATCAATAGCAGTGGCAGTTCCAAGGTCTTTGCCTTTTCCTATGCCGGCGGCTCCGCGGTGTCCATCACCGTGGCCGACGGGGCCACCCTGGAGGATTTGGCCGAGGCCATCAATGAAAGCGGAGCAAACCCTGGCGTAACCGCCAAGGTCTTAGATATGGGGTCGTCTTACGGGTCTACTCGCTACCGTCTGTTAATCGAGGGCGATGATACCGGAGCCGCCAATACCATTACCATCGACGACGGCCTCACCACCCTGGACGGCACCGGGGGCACGGAGAGTTTTCTCTCCTCCACCTTTACCGAAAGCCAGACGGCCCAGGATGCCCAGATCAGGGTGGACGGTTATCCTCCCTCGGGCTGGATTGAGCGTTCCGAAAATGCCATTAATGACGTGATTTCCGGGGTGACTCTCACTCTGCTGGACAGCTCCACTACCGCGGTGCAGGTGACCATCAATGACGATACCGAGGCCATAAAGGAAAAGATCGAAACCCTGGTGGAGCAATATAACGATGTCATCGCCTTTATCAAGGAACAGACCTATTACGACAGCTCCGATGAGGAAACCGGGGTGCTCCTGGGCAATTATGCCGTACAGATCGTGAAAAGCGCCATAAACGCCATCGGCACCGGTAATGCCCCCGGTTTTCAAGACCCCGAAGACACTTATCTCAACCTATCGTCGCTCGGCATTACCACCGACAGCGATGAGGACTCGGATACCTTTGGACAACTGATTATCGACGACAGTGCGCTGGATGAAGCCCTCAATGACGACCCCGATGCGGTGGCCAACCTGATGTCCGCCTATTTCCAGGGGATTAGTGACGACGACTCAGGCAATATCACCTATTACAGCGCCATCCCGGGCATCACCCAGGCCGGCACTTATGAGGTGACGGCTACGGTGGTGGGCGGCGTCATTACGGCGGGGACCATCAACGGCCACCCAGCCACCATCTCCGGGGATACTCTCACTGGCCAGAGTGGTTACTCCGAATACGGCCTGGCGGTAAAGATCAACCTCGCAGACGGCAGTTACAGCGGTACCGTGCGGCTGCAAACGGGGATAAACGGCCAATTTTATGATAAGTTGGACGACCTTTTGAGCGCTTCTTCAGGTCCGATTAATATTCTCATCAACAACTACGAGGACATTATTGACGGCATCGATGAAAAGATTGAAACCGAGACGCGACGGGTGGAGGCGGTGCGCAAGCGTCTGACGACACAATTTGCCGCGCTGGAATCTGTCTTGGCCACCCTTAATGAACAATCAGAGTATTTGACCACCCAACTGTCGCAATTAACTTCCAGTGACTAGTTGGCTTAGCAGGCTCGAAGAAAAATTAAACCAGGAACCAAGAATGCAGGAGGTTAGTGTCCCATGCAAACCCTAAGTGTCCATAAGCAGTACATCTCTACCCAGGTGAGCACCGCCGATCGGTTGCAATTGGTGGTTATGCTCTACGATGGGGCCATCACTTTTCTGAAGCAGGCGAAGGAGAAGATGGCTGCCCAGGACGCCGCCGGGAAAGGTTTCTATTTCGGCAAAGCCCTGGACATTATCGCGGAACTGAACGCCTCCCTCAATTTCCAGGAAGGCAAGGAAGTGTCCGCTAATCTCTTTCATCTCTATAACTTTATGACCGCCCACCTGACCCGGGCCAATCTCAATTGGGATGCCGCCGCCGTAGATGATGTGATCAAAATGCTTAGCCAACTGCGGGATGCCTGGGAAGAAGTCTGCCAGAAATCGAGAAAAGGGGAAATTCAGGACGTGTCCGAGAAGCAGAGCATGACGCCCCGGGCAAATCTGGGGTCCCTGGTCGTCTGATTTTCCGGGTTGGTGGGTTTCGTCAGCTAGATCAATCTTTCTTAGGGGCGCCCGGACGGCGGGAGCCCCTGCCCCTGTTGGCTGATTCCTGGGATCCGGGTCCCAGGGGTGTTATCTTTTACTCAATATCCTTTCCCGGTCCTTTAGGCTCTTTTTCTTCCCGCTTTTCCTTTGCCATTGGCTCCCTACTCCCTTATAAATAATAGTGTTGGGACGCGGGCCCGGGGATTGGGCCCGCCAGTTGCGGAGGAATTATGAATCGTACCCAGGAGGTGGTGGAGCAGATCTTGCGGGGAGAGGTGCGGGCCGCCGCCAGGCTGATGCGGCATCTGGATGACGGCTTGCCCGAGGCCCGGCAGGTCTTAAAGAGGCTTTACCCCCACAGCGGCCGGGCCCATATCATCGGCATTACCGGCTCACCCGGGGTGGGTAAGAGCACCCTCACCGACCGCCTGATCCAATACCTGCGTCAGGAAGGCCAGACTGTGGGCGTAGTGGCGGTGGACCCCACCAGCCCCTTCTCCGGCGGGGCCATTTTGGGGGACCGCATCCGCATGCAACGCCACGCCCTGGATGAAGGGGTCTTTATCCGCTCCTTGGCCACCCGGGGACACTTCGGGGGGCTCACCGCCTCCGCCCGGGCGGTGATCACCGTTTTGGACGCCATGGGGAAGGACTATATCCTGGTGGAGACCGTGGGCGTGGGTCAGGACGAAGTGGAGATCGCGGCTACGGCATACACCACTGTGGTGGTCACCGTTCCCGGCTTGGGCGACGATATCCAGGCCATCAAGGCCGGCATCCTGGAGGTGGCCGATATCCTGGTGGTCAACAAGGCCGACCGGGAAGGGGCTGCCCGAACCTACCAGGACCTGCTGCAGATGTTGGACCTGCAAAGCATTCGCAAAACCAAATCCTGGAAGCCCTTGGTCTTCCTCACCCAGGCTAAGGAAGAGCAGGGGGTTGAGGAACTGCTGGCCGGGATCCGGGAGCATCAGGCCTACTTGCAGCAAAACCAGGGTGAGGCCCTGGGGGCCGCCCGCTATCAGCGGGCGCGTCAGGAATTCCTGGAACTACTGAAAGAGGGGGTCTTCCGGGACTTACTGGCGCGCCTGTCTGACAATGGCCGCCTGGAAGAGATTCTCCAGGAGATTCTGGCCAAGAAGACCGACCCTTATTCCGCCTGCGAGGCGCTGGTGGCTGAAACTCTGGGAGCTAGAAAGTAAATCGTTTTTGGTTTTTCGTTTTTCGTAAAAAAAATTAGGAACATGACCGCTTAACTCCTTTTGAACGTGAAAAAGGATCAGCTGATGCTATAAGCTGGATTAAATAACGATGCATAAAACAAAGGGACCCGGAAAATATCTTCGGGTCCCTTTTTTATCCTTGTATTTACGCAAAACGGAAAACGTAAGACGAAAAACGGTCCTACATAGCCTTGGGCGTTGCAGATTTCGCGGGCGCCGGCTCTTTCTCCTTAACCGGAGCCCGGGATTTCCGGGGTGCGGGTTTGGAGTATCTCACCGGGAAGGTTTCCAGGTAACGGGACGAGACCCAGCCGACGATGCCGGTGCGCAAGTCCCGCACTTTGGCCCAGCCGGAGGGAGTCATGTCATACATCTCCACCTTGTCGTTGAGGCTCAGAACCATGATAATCCTGGAGCCGGTGGAAGGCCCGGCCCGCATGTTCAGGGCGTTGATGGCCACATAGTAGTAAGGCGGTCCCGGGCTCAGGGAGACTGCCGAGGCCGGCACCCAGCCTTGGGTGCGGGTTCTATTGTTCATGACCCGCCACCAACCCCGGTTGTCCTGATCCAGCTTCTCGATGCGATCCCCCCGGGTCAGCAACTCCAGGGCGCGGCAGTTGTAGGAAGCGCAATCCCGGAGATAAACGGTGCTGGTGGCCACATAATAGGTAACCGGCATAGGGCTGGGACTCAAGAGGTCGGAGGGAATCCAGCCCACCGCGCCCGTGCGCAACAGGTTCACCCGAGACCAGCCATAATCGTTGCTGTCCAGGTACTGCACCCGGTCGCCGCTGAAAACCGTGGCCACAATCGTGCATTCGTAGCTGGGGCAATCCCGGAGATAGGTGGTGGAGGGCGACACGTAATAATAGTTGGGCGGCGGGGCGTAAACCGTGGTGGGCGCCACCACGCAGGCAGCTCCCATAGTCATAACCAGAAGTATCAGCAAAGCAGCTTGCAGATAATGCCGAGACCTCATTTACTCCTCCTTATTCGGTTTCTTCCAGGGAGCGGATGCGCCACTGGCCCAGTTCCCTGGCAAACCTCACCTGAAATGTTTGGGTGGCGCTGATCAATTCCCCGGTGCTGCGGTTCTTGAAGTCCACGTACCAGGTAACCTTGGCGTTGATGTTATCGGCGTCCAGGGGTTCTACCGAGTCGATGGTGAAGACCAAGTTGGTATAGTCGTAGTTCTCCCAGGATTTTAAGGCTTCCGCCCGTTTCTCTTCCAGGTCCGGAAAGGTGGCGGAATAGCAATTCATCAGCAGAACAATGTCTTTCTTTAATCTGGCCTCCCGCATTTGCGAGAGGACTTTCTGCAATTGTTCTTTAATATTCGACGGCTGAGCCTCGGCTCCGGGTGCCGGAGCAGTGGCGCCGGGCGCCGGGGGGGCCGCCGGAGTCGCCGGGGCCGCCGCTGGCGGAGCGGGCGGGGAGGCTGGGGGGGCCGTCCTAGTGCCCCGGGAGATGAGCATAACCAGGAGAACGAGGATAATGATCCCGCCGGCGATCAGCAGGCCCACCATCCAGGGCGGGGTGCCCGGGGCCGGGGCTGCGGCAGGTGCGGCTGCGGCCGGAGCCGGCTGTTCCTCTGGAGCCGGGGGCGGAGCCGCGGCTGCTTCCACTTTCAGGGGAGCGTCGCATTCATGGCAGAACTCCTGGCGCTTGGAGACCCTGATGCCGCATTGGGGGCAGAAAGTGTCCCCGGTCTCCGGATGCAATAAATAGCTTCCGCATACCTGACAATACCGCTGGCCGGTCTCATATTTGGCCTGGCAATGGGGGCATGAGGGCATGTGAACCTCCATCCTGGCAGCATTAGGAAACTACTTAAAACACGTCCATAAGACCGTAAAACCCCTTCAAAGTCAATTTTTTTTGCTACCCTCCCAGCTTGGGCTGCTTCCTTTATCTATTTCCCTCAAGTTTCTTCCCTTTCCCGGATCGGTATCTTCTGGGGCGGGTTAGACGAATAAGGCTTGTGGTAAAGGCTATCCATGGTTTATTTTATAATTATCGGGAATTTCGATTTTTCGGGAGCACTCCAGTGGCGGCTATCCACAAGCTGAAAAAGTGGCTCACCGGCAAGCGCCGGGCTCCGGAGAAGCCTGTTTCTCTGGCGCCGCCCCCCGCCCTCCTGGAGCGTTACCGCCAGTACAAGCGGCTTCTGTCCGCCAACAGCGCCATTCTGACCATGGTCACCGACCTCCAGGTGAAAATGAACGAAGGGTTCCTGTTTGACATGCATTTCGTACGCAGCGCCTGCCAGCGGCTGGGACAGGAAGTGGAGGCCATGGTTGGGGCCCTGGTGGCCATGTCCGGAGGCCGCTATCAGGCCCTGGAGGAGGCCCGCCGCCGGGTGGAGGCCAAGATTACCCAGGAATTGGCGGGGGCCGTCTTGCAGCCGGGGCCTCTGGTTCTGCCCTTAGCCGAGGTCAGGGAAGGCCAGTTTTTCGGGGCCAAGGCCGAAAAATTGGGGGATCTGGTGCGGCTGGGCCTGCCCGTGCCCCAAGGCTTCGCGGTGAGCGCCTACGCCCAGAAGCTCTTTTTTGAACAATCAGGGCTGGAAGATTTCATTAGGGAGCAGATCCGGCGCTCCCATATCCGGGATTTGGAAAGCCTGAAGATCGCGGGCGCAGACATTAAAGAGCGGGTCATGGCCGAAGAGTTGCCGCCGGAGCTGTCCCAGGCCCTGGAGCAACATCTGGCGGCCCTGGGTCCCCGGGTGGCGGTGCGCAGCTCCGCCCTCCAGGAAGACAGCCTCTTCAGTTTTGCCGGCCAGTTTGAAACTTTGCTCAACGTGCCCCGGGAGAAGGTGGAAGAAGCTTATAAAGAAGTGTTGGCCAGCCAATTCACCCCCAGGGTTCTTTACTACTGCCATACCAGCGGTTTTGCCTACCAGGAGCTGGCCATGGGCGTGGCGGTGATGGAGATGGTGGACGCCGCCACTGCCGGAGTGCTCTATACCGCGGACCCCCGTCAAGGGGGCGAGGCCACCATTATCAACGCGGTCTGCGGCTTGGGGTCCCTGGCCGTGGGCGGGGTGGTGGAGCCCGATATCTACCGGGTGGAAAACGAAGAGATAGTGGCCCGGGAGGTGGGGGAAAAGAGCCACATGCACGCGCTGGCTCCGGCAGGCGGCGTCCTGGACCTGGAAACGCCTCCGGAGAGAAGGGGAGCCTGCCTGGACGAGCCCCAGGTCCTGGCCCTCCACAACCTGGGGGTGACCCTGGAAAAACATTTCGGCTTGCCCCAGGATATTGAATGGGCCTTAACCACCGCAGGCAAGCTGTACCTGCTCCAGGCCCGACCCTTAAGAATCAGCCGCCAGTTGAAGACCGAATATCTGCCCCCCAAGCTCAAGGACGCGGAAGTCCTCCTGGAAAACGGCGCCATTGCTTCCCGGGGCGCGGGCGCGGGACCGGTGCATCTGCTGGTGGACGACCGCCTCCAGGAGGTGCCCCAGGGCGCGGTGCTGGTGACCAAGCGGGCCCTGCCGGAGTACGGCCTGGTGGTGGGCCGGGTGGCGGGCATGGTCTCAGAAGCCGGCAGCCCCACCAGCCATCTGGCCACGGTTCTTCGGGAGGCGGGAACGCCGGCGATTTTCGGCGCTAAAGATGCGTCTACCTTGCTTACGCCCGGGGCCATGGTGACGGTGGACGCGTACTACGGCAACGTCTATGCGGGCCGTCGGAGCGAACTGCTGAAGCCGCCGCCCGGGGACATGGTCCTGCGCCAGAGCCGGGCCTGGAAGGTATTGGAGCAGGTCTTGAAGTACATCACCCCCCTTAATCTCCTGGACCCCCGGGGGGAGAACTTCCGGGCGGAAAATTGCGCCACTTACCACGATATGACCCGTTTTGCCCACGAAAAGGCCATGACGGAACTCTTTCATGTTTCCGCCCCGGATCCGGAGGAGACCGGCGCCCGGCGCCTGAGCAGTCATCTGCCCCTGGAAATCCACATCATCGACCTGGGAGGGGGACTGGCTCCGGAAGCCAAGAATCTGGCGGTGGTTAAACCGCAGCACCTGCGCTCCCGGCCCATGGTGGCCTACTGGCGGGGAGTGGAGGCCGTGGGCTGGCGCGGCCCCCGGCCCGTGGACCTGGCCGGCTTCATGTCGGTGGTGATGAACGCGGCCACGGACGTTAATATCCGGGAGCGCCTCCACGAAAAAAACTTTGCCATCATTGCCGCGGATTATATGAATCTGTCCAATCGGCTGGGGTTCCATTTCGCCACCATCGAAGCCTTCTTAGGGGTCCCGGAGGAAAGCTACGTCAGCCTCACTTTTTACGGAGGCGGTGCGGAACTGGAGCGGCGGCGGCGGCGGGTGCGCTTCCTGGCCAAGGTGCTCCAGCGCCTGGATTTTCGGGTGGAACTCAAGGAGGACTCCATTTCCGGCCGCACCGACGGCTATGACGTGGCCACCCTGGAGGAGAAGTTGGAAGTCTTGGGCCGCCTGATGATGGTCAGCAAGCAATTGGATATGAGCATGCTGTCAGAGGACAGCGTAGAACAATATTACCGGGATTTTTTTGCGGATAGCTACCCTACGCCCAGGTGATACGGAGGAGGTCTAGAAAGCATGGGACGCATTCTCACCGTCGATGACGAACTGGATATGTTGGCCTTGCTGAAAATGATCATCGAGGGGTATTCGGAGCATCAGGTCACGGCGACCAATAACCCCATAGAAGCGGTGGAGCTACTGGATAAAGAACCATTCGACCTGGTGATCACCGATCTCAAGATGCCCGGCATGGACGGCATGGAACTCTTGGCCGCGGCCCGGAAAAAGGATGAAGACGCGTTAGTGATGGTCATCACCGCCTACGGCTCTTTGGAATCCGCGGAAGAGGCCATGGCCCAGGGGGCCTATGACTTCATCACCAAGCCCTTCCGCAAAGAACAGATCCTGCTGGCCATAGACAAGGCCATGCGTTGGCGGGAGATGGTGCGCCAGAACAAGGAGTTGAAGCAACGCCTGGAATCAGAAAAAAGCTAGGGAGTGGTTGGTCCGCTCTCTTAAGAGGAATTTAACGGATGGAATGGTTACTCTTGATCGCCATTGTCCTGCTCTTGGTGTTTAAAGGCGGGGGTTGTTGAGGAAGATAGATTTCCGGCCTGGTTCAGGCCTAAAAGCGCTATTTGAGGTAAAGAAACCGGGGCGCCGCAATTCCGGCCCTTTCCCCGGCCCTTTCTTTTCTTTAACGTAATACCGCTCTGAGGGGGTTTCCCGTTCCCCCTCATACAACCGCTCCCAACCTCCCCAGTCTTACGGCTGGGGTGCTGCCAACATTACCAGGGCCGTATAAGGCTGCTCCGACGCAGCCGGGAATTCGAGCACCAGATCACCGGGGTATCCCTGGGTATCATCGCTCAGCAGGGCGTAATTCCCTTTGCCCAGATGGGCGTTCAACTGCTCCAGGCGGTCGGCGTCGTATTCCTCGCCCATCTCCAAGAGGTATTGGGGCGAATAACTCACGGCCCAGGCCCGTTTGGCTTGCAGCGGCTCCGGCATCTTCGGCCTCCTTCTCACATTTAGTAGTAAACTGCGAGAGGAAGTTCCCCCCATGGGGATTATTTCCCTGAGTGGGGAGAGAGACCTAATTTTATATAAAATAAATTAAGAATGGCAAAGAATAGATGCAAGCGGGGTTTGGAAATTCTCTCGTATTTGCGCCGCCTCCTGTTAAAAAAATAGGATCCAAAATTGAGACTTCTAAAAAAGTCCCTCTTCTGTCATCCTGAACGGCGCGCCGCGGCGAGTAGAATCTTGCTTTTGGCAGGACAGCTTTTTCCGGGCGTACCGATGATTACCCCCGATTTGGGAATCCTGGACGCTGAAATACGAGATCCTTGCTTCACTCAGGATGACAGAAAATGACACTTTCCCAGAGATCAAAGGCAGGAAGTATTCTCGGCAGCAGCTTTTGATCAATTAAGGGTGTGATTCAGGAATCTAGACGATTGCCAGACAGGGGGCAAGTTCTTTATAGTCTGGCGCTAGCCAGCATCAGGGCGGCCCCGGCGTGGAGCGCGGCCACCAGATAGAGGGCCGGGGCCACGCCCCACACCGGCAGGACCGCCAGGCTGATCCCTAAGGAGCCCACGGTGGCCCCCAGAAGGTCCGCGGCATAGAGGATTCCCCCTTTGCCGCCGGCCTCCGGCCGGGTTTGCACCCAAAGCCGGGCGCTGCCGGCAAAGACCGCGCCCCCCAGAGCCCCCACCAGGGCCAAAAGCAGGGCAGAGCCCGCCTGGAGCAGCCATTCCGGCCATCTTGAAAGCCAAGAAGAAGTATAAGGCAAAGAAAGGCCGATAATCAAGGATAGATCAGCCAGAGCCGCCTGGAGGGCCGCCAGTACCGGCAGACCGGCAGGCCGGGGGCCTCTCCCTGTCCCAGCCGCCGCCCCGGGCTTTATGACTCGGGTCCCCCAGGCTCCGCCCAGGGCCATCCCCCCCATGAACGCGGCGATCAACAGGCCCAGTTGCCGGTAAAGAGAGCCGAAGCGGATCTGGAAAAGAATTAAAATAACGATTTCCAGGGCCATGGTGCCCAGGCCCATAACCACCACCTGGTAAAGATAAAGAGGACCGGCCCGGGTGCGGAAAAGCAGCGCCAGGATCAGGATGGCCAATCCTAAAACGACTCCCAGGACCGGCACGGAGCAGCCCTTGAGGAACAGCAGCAACTCTTTTAAGGGCAGGCCTTCCTGGATGCCGCTTAGAACCAGGTCATAGAAATAACAGCGGGGATTGAAGTCGGTATTTACCTCCGGGGGCTGGCTCTCCAGGAGGCGGCGCAGGTACTCCTGCCGGTTCCGGGAAAGGTCGTGGACCAGATAATAATCCCGGACGTAGTTCAATTTCAAGCCCCGGGCGGCAATCCGGGAGGTCAGGATTTTAGGGTCCGCCACCAGCGCCCCGGGGGTGGGGCTGGCAAAAAAACGGGCTCTTTCCCCGGGAAAGACCAAAACCTCCGGGAAGACCTGGCGCAAAGTGTGGTAAGCCAGGCCCAGATAGGCGGCCCGAAGCGGCTGGAGGCTGGTTCCCGATCCGGCCAATGAGAAGCTGAAGACCCCCCGGGGCTGAAGATGCCGGGCCGCCAGGGCGAAAAACTCCCGGGTGTAATAGCGGTTCAACTGGGCGTTATGGGGTCCCGGCAGGGCCATGAGGATGACGTCATAGCGCTCTTTGGTGGTGGCCAGAAAACGGCGGGCGTCCTGGTTGATCAAGTGCACCTTGGGGGATAAGGGCTCGGCCAGCACCTGCCGGCCCAGGGCCACTAACTGGGGGTCCAGTTCCACGTAGTCCACCCGGGAGACCGTGGCGGTCTTCAGAATCTGGGGAGCCAGCCCCGGGGAGCCGCCCCCCAACAGCAGCACCCGCCGGGGCCGGGGATGCTCCAGGAGTCCGAATTGGGTCTGGTGTTCCGCAGTCAGGGGATCGGGATGGGTAAATTGCCACAGGTTGTTGGCGAAGAAACTGACCTGCTCTCCTTCCCGGGTGGCGGTGAGGCGGGCGTACGGGCTGTCCACGTTGGCCAGGACTTCCCGGCCGGGCCACTGCCAGAGACGGCTCCATTTTTCCAGGTGGGGATTAAGCATAAAGGCCAGGGCCAGCAATAACAGTCCCATGGCCGAGGCCCAACGAGTCCCCCGGGCCTGGGGCCGGGCCAGGAGCCAGGCGGTAAGGGCGATAAACAAGCCCCAGCCCAGGCTCAGGGCCAGGGTGAGATAGCGGCCCAAAAGGAAAAACTGGAGCAGGCAGACTCCCAGGGCCGCGCCCAGGGCCTCCAGATAATAGACCCGGCCCACGGCCTCCGGAGAAGAGACTGCGGCCAGGACCCGGCAGGCCCAGGGAAAGAAGAGGCCGGAGACCAGCCCGAAAGGGGCCAACAGCAGCAAAAAGAAGAGGAGGGTGGCGCCCACCGGCAGGGTCTGGCCCCCGGGCAATGACGCCAGCGCCGGTAGAGCCAGGGTGAGCAAAACGGTGCCGGGCAGCAGCCAGGCCAACAGGAAGAGGAGCCCACCCAACTGCACGGCCGCGGGGGCAAAGCGGGCCGCCAGCCGCCCTCCCAGGAGGCTCCCCAGCCCGGTCCACAGGAGCCAACACCAAAGCCCCAGGGCCAGCTTCAGCTCCTGGCCCTGGGCCAGGACCAGGAACTCCCGGAGGATCAGGACCTGGGAGACCATGGACCCCGCGCCGTAAATGAGGATCAGGCCAAGTAGTTTGGGCATCAAACTGTTCAGGTAGGGGGTTGCCTAGCCCGGATAATTCGCCAGGATGCAAAAAACTCGGTGGCACAGGCTTTCCAGCCTGTGCAAAAAACACTCTGCTTTTTGGGTCTTTTTGATATTCTCTTGTATTTCAATAGGTTGCCCTATATTTTGAAAACTTCATGAATAGGGTGGGCTAGAAGTTACTGCCAAACCGATTTCCACGGCCTCTTGAACCAAACATAAGTTCAAAGGATATCCGGAATCACCCCCCCCTTTTCTAAAGGGGGGTAGGGGGGATTTTATAACATGCTGAAAATCCCCCTAAATCCCCCTTTAAAAAAGGGGGACTTAAAAGCAGTTTAAAAGTAGTTTAAAAGTAGTTTAAAAGCAGTTTTAATCACTAATGGTGTGTTAATTGCCGTATGTTTATGAGAAACAGCACTAGGCTACTCGATATTATAGCGCCGCAGCTTTTCCCGGAGAGTCTTGCGGTCTATCCCTAAGGCCCGGGCGGTTTCGCTCTTGTGGCCGTCGAAACGTTGTAAGGTCTGAATGATGTGATCCCGCTCCAGGTCTTTGAGGGACATGGAGGAGGTTTCGCCGGCCGGAGAAAGGATGGTGCCGGCAAAGGCCAGGTCCTGGGGCTCCAGGTAAGGGCCGGAACTTAAGACCACCAGGCGCTCCACGGTGTTTTCCAATTCCCGGACGTTGCCGGGCCAGTCGTGGCGCACCAGGAGTTCCAGGGCTTCCGGGGTGATGCCTTGCAGGTCTTTGCGCAGGCGGGCGTTGTATTTTTCCAGGAAGTGCTGGGCCAGCAGGGGGATGTCGCTTTTCCGCTCCCTTAACGGGGGCATCTGGATCAGCACCACATTGAGGCGGTAGAAAAGGTCCTCCCGGAAGGAGCCGTCCTTGATGGCCCGGGTGAGGTCCTTGTTGGTGGCGGCGATAATGCGCACGTCCACGGTGATCACCCGGTGGCTGCCCACCTTGGAGATTTTGCGCTCCTCCACGGCCCGGAGCAGCTTGGCCTGGACCTCCAGCCCGATATTGCTGATTTCGTCAAAAAACAGGGTGCCGTGCTGGGCCAATTCGAATTTGCCGATCTTGTTGGCGTCCGCGCCGGTGAAGGAGCCTTTGACGTGGCCGAAGAGCTCGCTTTCAAAAAGGGTCTCCACCAGGGTGCCGCAGTCCACGGTGATGAAGGGGCGGCGGCCCCGTTGGCTTAACTGGTGGATTTTGCTGGCCACCAGGCCCTTGCCGGTGCCGGATTCGCCGGTGATAAGGACCGTGCTGTCCGTGGGCGCCACCCGGGTCACCATATCCATGATGCGTTCCATGGGTTCGGACTGGTAGACCAGCACGGTGCGTTCATTTTTTTTCAATTCCTGGCGCAGGTAGAGATTCTCCAGGTTGACCCGCCGTTTTTCCAGGGCCCGGCTGACCAGATGCCGAAGATCGTCAGGGGTGAAGGGTTTGGAGAGAAAGTGGAAGGCCCCGGCCTTGATGGATTCCACCGCGGCCTGGATGGTGCCGTAGCCGGTAATGATAATTACTTCACTCTCCGGGTCGATGTTCCTGATTTTCTTTAGAGTTTCCAGGCCGTCCAGGTCAGGCATCACCAGATCCAGGAGAATGGCGTCAAAGGAGACTTTTTCCAGGAGGGCCAGTCCCTGGCGGGCATTGGCGGACAACTCCACCCGGTAACCCTGGCGGGTGAGAATCTGTTGACAGGCGTCCCGCATCACCTTGTCGTCATCTATTACCAGGATGTTGGCCGACAGATCGATCATCTGGTTATAATGCCTCTTAATTCAAACAGTTATTCTCTCGTGAAAAATTTCATTTATTCTAATGGATCAGGGCTGCGGCTGTCAAGGCAAAGCTATCGGCCCCAGATACGGCTGAAGAAGGGTTTTCCCTCACCCGGGGCAGGAGATTTATGGTAAAAGACCGGGAGGGAAAAGGACTTAGCTGCGAAACCTCTTTTGTTGCCTTTCTCTTCCTAGACTTTAAAACTTGCCTGGACAGCAGGTGAAAGGAAGCCGCATGCAGCTGCAAAATAATACCGGGGACCCCTCTTTCTGGGGCCAACTGCTCATGGTGGGTCTGCCGGGGCCCCAGGTGGACGCCGTGGCCCGGGAGCTGGTAAGGGACCTAGGGGTGGGGGGGATTATCCTGTTCGCCCGTAATATTGAAACCCCGGAGCAGGTCTGGGAACTGTGCCACAACCTGCAGCAGGAGGCCCTGGCGGCCTCCGGGCGTCCCCTGCTCATCTCCGTGGACCAGGAAGGGGGGCCGGTGCAGCGCTTGAAAGAACCGTTTACCATCATCCCCCCGGCCCGGGACCTGGGTATTACCGCCACGCCGGCAGAGGTGGAGGATTTGTCCCGGCGGGTAGCCCGGGAACTGGCCCTGGTGGGGATCAACATGAATCTGGCCCCGGTCCTTGATGTCCCTCGCACACCTGACTGCCCCCTATGGCGCCGGGCTTATAGCTCGGATCCGGAGAGGACGGCCCGGTATGCGCTGGCTGCCATACGCGGCTATCGGTCCGGCGGGGTTATGCCGGTGGCCAAGCATTTTCCGGGCCTGGGCGACACTATGGTGGATTCCCACGAGGTTCTGCCCCAAGCCCAGTCCGGGGATGCCCAACGCCAGGCGGACTTGTTTCCCTTCCGGGAGGCCGCGGCCGCCGGCGTGCCGGCCATCATGACCGCCCACCTTAAGGTGCCTCCATGGGATGACCGGCCCGCCACCCTGTCGGCGGTGGCCTTGCAGGATTGGCTGCGCCGCAGGGTGAAATTCCAGGGGGTGATTATCACCGACGATCTGGAGATGGGAGCCATCGCCACCAGCCAGGCGGCCCCGGAGGCGGCCCGGGAGGCCTTAAAGGCCGGGGCCGATCTGTTGCTTATCTGCAACAACTGGCAGGCGGCCTGGGAAACCGCCCGGCTACTGGCCGGAGAGGCGGACTTAGTTCCCCGGGCCCAGGACGCGGCCCAGCGCTTAAGGCGTTTGCGGGAAGGGATCAGCCTGCCGGAGACGGGCCTTGAGGAAGTCAAAGAATATTTCCGGTAGCCACCGCAAGATCTTCGGTCCGCGGTCTTCGGTAAAAAGCCGGGAATTGAAGATTAAAAAAATATCGTGTAATTTACTGATAACATTATTATTTTAGCGAAGAACGAGAAACGGAAAACGGAAAGCGAAAAGCGAAAAATACCAAACACCGGAAACCGAAGGCAAAAAAAATGACCGGGAGGGGGAACCCGGTCATTTTATGGAGAAAGGAGAATATGGTTTGGGGTATACGGGGGTAACCTATGCTTTATTCCCTGCACTATTGATGCCATTTCTCTCCCCAGGTCTAAGAGCCAAGAAATACGGGGTTAAGGAGGAATTTGCCCGGAAAGAAATGGCTAACTATAGTTCAATTATTTGTACTGCAAGACGGATTCAATCCAGGGATGCTCTATGGCGGCGCTGGTGACCATAATCTGAACATGAAATCGGTGCGGGCCAAATATTTTAACCGCGTTGCAATAAAGTTGTCGCGGTTTTAAGCACCAGTTCGGGGTCGAGGTTCTCCAGGCACTGGGGCTCCGGGCAGGTGATTTCCCGGGTGTTGGCGCACGGGGCCTGGGGACAGGGAGCCTGCAAGACCCGCACGCCTTCTCCCCTGGGGGCCCAGACCCGGGGGTCCGTGGGGCCGAACAGGGCCAGGACCCCGGGCACGCCCACGGCCGCGGCCAGATGGGTCAGGCCGCTGTCCCCTCCCAGATAGAGCTGGCAGCGGGCCAAAGTCGCAGCCACTGCGGTCAGGGGCAGGTCCGAGAGCAACAGATGACCCTGGGCCCCGGCCAATCCCCGGAGATAGGGGAGCAGAGGCGCTTCCGCGGGGCCCGCCAGCCAGATAACCCGCAAGCCGTGCTCCCAGGCCAGGGACCGGGTGACTTCGTAATAATGGGACAAGGGCCAGTTTTTGCAAGGATGGCCGCTCCCGGGGGCCACCGCCAGGAATGGTCCGGGCTCGGGTAAAAGGGGCGCCTGATCCGGCCAATTCTTCCCCAGAAGCAGGCGAAAAGATGCGGGCGGCACGGCCAGCCCCAGGCGGCCTAAATGCCCGGCCAGGCAGGCCCCCACCGGCTCCGGCCTGTCCTGGGGCCAGGAGGGGAGCCAATGCAATGAGGGGATACCGGCCTGGGCCAGGCGGGCCAGCAGGGTAGGGTGGGGTTTGGGGCTGAAGACCAGGGCCAGTTGGCAGGCCCCCAGGCGTTCCCGGAGGGCCGGGGGCAGGGGAGAGTCGGCTAGGAATAAAGAGGACCAGAGGGCCGCGGCGCTGTCCCAGACGGCTTCTAAGGAGAGGGTGGGAGCCAGGAGAGCCAAATTCTGAGGCTGCCCCAGGGCGGTGATCCGGGCCCGGGGGTAATGGCGGCGCAAGGCCAGCAGGGCCGGACCGGCCAGGAGCAAATCCCCCAAAGCCCCCTGGTGCCAGAGGAGAATTTTTTCCACCGCCTCCGGCGGTGGTAGTTCACTTGGTGACATTGTTTTAGGATACAAATTTTTCAATGCTTAGGCCAGAGGCTCCGTCCCCAAGTTTTACCTAAAAGGTCGAAGGTGGTGGTGGGGTTTAAGAGTGATATTTGTTATTTCTGCTTTTTCGCCGGTAAGCTGATAAGTGAGAGGTTTGGCAAGTAATCTTCTATTTACAGCCTGATTGCTTAAAAAGGGGATTCTCTCCAATGAGGTGTGGTATTATGCCTTCCATAAGAAGAGACAACTTCCCGGGCCGCCTGGCCATGGCAAAGAAGAAGGCTTGACGACAGTTCTCTATGCATCAATCAGAATCATATCTGTACCAAAGCGCTCAAGGGGATAACCCCGCAACCAACGATAGTTATTTTTGTCCCGCGGGAGGGTGGTTATGAATCCAACGCTTATTCTTTCCATCTTATCGGCGCTAACCGCAGCAGTCTGGTCCGTCTGGACCTGGAGGGAGGAACAGCAAAAGGAACGACAACTCAAGAGAGACCAGGAATCCGCTATCTTTGTTAATTCATTTATCCAGGCCACGGAGGAACTGCAATCACGGCTTTACGGGGTTCTGGAAGGAGACGATCTGGCCTTTTATAAAAAGGAGTATCCTGAACAGCATGAATTGGGCTCTCCCTTTGCCATAGAAATGCTCTACCGTCTCAGCAAGTTTTTCGGGTGGGCCTACCGTATTTTCCGCTACGGTCCTTATACGAATGATCCCGTAGTAATAGAATTGATCAGAAAAATAGGCGAGGCCCTGGAGAGCCATACCCAATTTCCCGGGAATGCCTTCCGCTTCACCTATGAAGAGAGGGTGGCTCTCGGCGCAGCCGTGGTGCGGCGTACCGGAGACGTGATCGGTTCTATCCCCGTCTTCGAGTCCGCCACGGTCTTTCAGTTTTTAAAAGAGATGAGTGACAAGTCAAGTAAACAAACTAACTTATTTGAGAGCAGGTCTGTGCGCCGCACCCTGGCCGCCATCGATGAGGTTGATCAGCCTGGGGATCTCGAGGGAGTCGAACGGTTGGCGGTCTTACAGAATCACCTGGTTGACCTGCTCGCCTACCTGGAAGAGATGGAGGGATTTTCCGTTTCTCCCGCAAAGCGCAGAAAAGCATGGCTCAGAGGCACTGCCGCCGAGGCCTTGCCGTCATTGGCCAGTGATACCACGGTGGTCCACCAGACCCCGGGACGTATCCGCTTAAAAGTGCCACGCTTGAGAATGGACGAAACCTATGCGCCTCTTCTAAAATCCCTCCTAGATTCAATGGATAACATCACTAGTATTCGCATCAATATCAGCGCGGCTTCGGTGGTAATTGGTTTTTCTCCTGAAATTCCAGGGATGGAGTTTGCCCAGAGGCTAACAAAAATTATCAAAACTGGGTCCCTGCGACCCAGTTTAACCTAAAAGGCATCGGCGCCATTAAGCGTAGGATTATCCCTTCCAAGCGCCTTGAGATTGAGCAGCCCATCGCCATCTCTGTCGCTAAGTCAACTTCATCATTTTTTGAGGCGTAGCCTAATCCTGCAGGGCCTCATCCCCCTGCCGCCAGGCGTTGGGCGGTGCGGGTGTGGAATTGCCGCGGGCCCGGGGGGGACAGCAGGGCCAAGGTGTCCTCAAAGAGGCGCCGGTTCAGGTCCCGTTCGGCGGCCGCGCCGGAGAGCAGGTCCAGCACCCCGGCGATGGTATCGGCTTCGGCCTCCACTTCTTCCAGAAGCTGGCGGGCCACATCCGGCTCCACTTGGTGCAGCAGGACTGCGGCCAATACCACCCGGGGATCGCCGCCTTCGGATTTCAGCAGCTCCAGGGCGTACAGCACCCCCTTTTCCGTGCGCTCCCAGGCGGCGGGGTCCTGCAAGCGGGAGTGCGCCAGTTCCGCCAGGCGCTCCTTAAAGGTTTGGGTGGCCTTTTTTTCTTTGACCAGGTCGGGGACGCATTTTTCCGCAAACTGGCACCATTCGGCGCAGCCCAACTCGATCTTGGGATTATAAAAGAGATGGCCGCACCAGGCGCAGCGCCGGCGGGCGTCATCCTTGAAAAACTCGATTTCCGCGCCGCATTTGGGGCATTCCGCCACAAAGATATCATCCGCCTTCCAGAAGCGGGTATCCTGACCGGGGCATTTTACCTGTGTCATGGCTAACCCTCATTTCGCCTTAATCTTTTGCTGCTGCGCCACCTGGCCGGTGGCCCCCAGGGTACAGATGGTCACCGGGAGATTTTTACCGGAGGCTTGCAGGGCCTGGCGCACAATCTGCACTAAACCGTGGCAGCAGGGGACCTCCATATTGACGATGGAGATTTCCTTGATGTCGTTTTGCTTCAGGATTTCCGTCAATTTGGCGGCATGGGCCTCCAGATTGTCGAACTTGGGGCAACCGCAGACCAGGGCCCGGCCCGGCAGATAACGGGCATGGAAATCCCCGGCGGCAAAAGGAGCGCAATCCGCGGCCACCAACAGGGAGGCGTCCTTAAAAAAGGGGGATTTCGGTTGCACCAGGCCCAATTTGATAGGCCAGTGCCCCAAGGCCGAGGCTCCGGCAGCCGGGGGAGCCTGGGGCCGCGCAAATTCCTGCATGCGGCTGCCGGGGCAGACAAAGGCTTCAGGCTCCGGGGCCGGGGTCTCATGATGGGCCGGTGACCCCGGGGCCGGACCCTCGAAGGGCTCCGCTTCCCTTTCTTCGATGATCAAGGCGCCTTGGGGGCATTCCCCCAGGCAGGCCCCCAAGCCGTCACAAAAGCGGTCCGCCAGCAACTGGGCCTTGCCGTCCACGATCTGGATGGCCCCTTCCGCGCAAGAAGGGACACAGAGGCCGCAGCCGTCACATTTTTCTTGGTCTATCCGGACAATCGCACGTTTTGCCATCATCTTACTATCCTCAGGAAGAAGTAGGGGGGGCTGCCTTGGCTTAGAGGCCCTGGGTTCCGGAGCGCCGCCCCTGTTTAACTATAAGGTAATTCAGAGCCCTGGGCCGCCCCATGACTTAAGTCAAAGAGGCGGAGATTTAGCGATAATTCTAAGATTAGACCGCAGGCGCCGCCGGTCAAGGCAGATGGGGGAGGGTAATTAGAGGGAGATCGGATTTGGTCGGTTACTAAAAAACCACGAGGCGCACTCCAGGGTGCGCCTATATGGCAGCAATATTCTTTTTATTTAATAACCAGAGGGGCGCGGCGGCGCTCAAGCCCTGGAGGCGGTTGCCTCTTCTCGAACCACCTCAATAGACAAAGTAGATCCGGCAGGCCCGGTCCAGATTTTCTTTGGACAAAGAGGGCGTTAATTGATTAAAGACGCAGTAATCAATGATCTGCTCCAGCAGGTCCCGGGGATGGCAGGCGTCCATGGAACGCTGGTTGGGCTCATAATGGGTGGCGATGAGATAATCCACCGCCTCCTGATCAAAACCTATCTGGTAATGCCGGCAGTTGATTTTGAAGATCTCCAGGAATTGCTCCTGGGTGACATGGGTCACCTTCACCTTGGAGCGGATGCGCCGCAAGAAAGCGTCGTCCACCAGGGTCCGGGGCTCCAGGTTGGTGGCGAAGACCAGGAACTGGTCGAAGGGGATGCTGAACTTATGGCCGGTGTGCAGGCATAAGAAATCCTGGCGGTTTTCCAGGGGGATGATCCAACGGTTGAGGAGTTCCTGGGGGGACACCTGCTGGCGGCCGAAGTCGTCCACGATAAACATGCCGTTATTGGCCTTCAGTTGCAAAGGGGCTTCATAGTACTTCAAGGTGGGATTGAAGGCCAGATCCAGCATGGCCAGGGTGAGTTCGCCGCCCACCAGGATCGCGGGACGGCGGGTTTTTACCCAGCGGCGGTCCCCGGGTTCGGGGCCCGGTTCTTCGACCACCTGGTGGGTGACGGCATCGAAGACGCGGATCACGTTGCCTTCCACGTACAGGGCATGGGGGACCAGGATGATGTCATCCCACATCTTGCCCAACCTCAGGGCAATGGTGGTTTTGCCGTTTCCCGGAGGGCCGTAAAGGAAAAGAGGCTTGCCGCTGACTGCGGCCGGTCCCAGCAGCCCTAAAAGATCCGGAGAGATTACCAGGTTCTCGAAGCCCTGCTTGAGCCGGTCTGGGGTGACCTTGCCCAACTGGATGCTCTGTTGTTTGACCTGATGCCAGTAGTCTTCCAGGCTGATGGGAGCCGGTCCCACATAAGCGTCATATTCCAGCAGCTGGCCGGCCCGCCTTTTCCCGCCCTCGGTGAGGGCATAGCGATGGGCCAGGCTCAGGGGATTGGCCACCGGCCGCAAGGCGTCGGGGCCCCGCACCTCCACGTATTTTTCCTTCCGGAGATAATCCACCAGTTGGGTGATGATGGTGGCGGGCAGCTTCAAGCGGTCCACCAGATCCCCTAGAACGAAGATGTCCAGATAAAAGCAGTGTTTCAGCAGGAGATTGGCGAGGAATATTTCCGGCACCCCCAAATCCTTGAGCGTTTGGGGCTGAGAGCGGTTTAACCAGGGGAAACTGCTTCCCTGTTTGTCAACGGTGGCGGCGAATTGAGAACTCATGATATTTATTAGCCTCCCTATCAGGCGAAAGTGGCGCCAGCAGATTCTCTAAAAAAAAATCGGCCTGCTCCGGGCAAAACTTTAAGGGCAGGTGTCTAAAGGGAAACCTTTGAAGAAATAAAATACAGGTTTTTTTAAGCCGCTAAAAAACATGCCGATAAGATAACCAGAGAAGGGAGGCCACCGAGAAAGGCAAACTGCCGCGAAAGGGCAGGACGCAAAGTCACCGGCCTAAAACCTAAGGGTAAAGGCAGCGGGATTGCCGAAGTGGACACCAGAAGAGAAATAAGCTCAGACAGCAGGTTTCAGGGACATTTCTTTGGTGAGCTCGGTGAGCCGTAAGCATCAGGAAATCCGACTAGGGAGGTGAGGACCAAACAAAACTTAAGCGAAGCTAATATCTGAAATTGCTCCAAAAGAATCATACCAATCTAAAAAAATCGCTTTAAGGAGAAAAAAAATGCAGAACCTGCTCACCAAGGTCAAAAATTTTATCCGTGAAGAAGAAGGCGCCAGTGCGGTGGAATATGGTCTGTTGGTTGCCTTGATTGCCGTGGTTATCATCGGTGCAGTGACCACCTTGGGCACTAACCTTTCTTCCAGATTCACCACGGTTGCCACTGCCATTGGCAGCTAGTTCTTCTGTTCACTAGAAGAATGCAGGGAACAGGCCCCTGCTGCTCAGAAACCGGGAGTGGCACGGGGCCTGTTTCCTGAGTAAGGGGTGACATTTTTCACCGGAGGGATCATGGGGCATGTCGATAAAGGCCAAAGAGGCGCCAGCGCCGTCGAGTTTGCCGTCGTCGCTCCCTTGTTCGTCGCCCTGCTCTTTGCCATCGTTGAATTCGGGATGATTCTCTATACCAAGGGCATGATGACTCATGCCGCTCGGGAAGGAGCCAGGTACGGCGTGGTTTATTGCACCCCCCGGAGGACTGTCGGCGAAATTCAGAATGTGGTGCAGCATTATTTGAATCTGAGCGGTCTGACCAGCGGGGCTGTGGTAACGGTTACCGGAGCCGGCGGGGATACCGGCGGTACTTTAAACGTCAAGGTTAGTTATAACTATGACTTTATGGTAGTGCCTCAGAATGTAAATAGTATTTTGGCGGGAACCTTGCCGAACCTCACTTTGACCGCCGAAACTGTCATGCGTATGGAGTAACAGGTTATGCGCCGTTTACCTCCCTGGCTTTGGCTTCTTATGGCTCTGGTCTTCGGGGCCACCGCTACTTTTATGGCCCTGGGTTGGATGAAAACCCAATCCCGGCGGCAGGCGCAGCAGGCTCCCAAAGTGCCCATGGCTCCGGTTGTGGTGGCGGCCAGGGATGTGGACGCCGCGCAAAGCTTAAAGGTGGGACAACTAAGTGTGGTTCAATGGCCCCAAAAGAGCTGCCCCAAAGGCGGCTTCAGCAGCGTCGAAGAGGTGGTGGGGCGAGTGACGGTTCTCCCCATGGGCGCCGGAGAACCCATTCTAGACCCCAAGCTGGCTCCCCAAGGCACTCCTGCCGGCATGGTGGCCCTGGTGAGTGAAAAAAAGCGGGCCATGACGGTGAAAGTGAATGAAGCCTCAGGGGTGGCTGGCTTTATCATCCCCAATAACCACGTGGATGTGGTGGTGTCCATCAACCGGGGGGAGTTCAGTAACGATCCCCTGGCCAAGGTGGTGCTGGAAAATTTGCGGGTGCTGGGGACCGGTCAAAAGATTATTGAAAAGGACCCGGATGGCAAACCCCAGGTGGTGCCCACCGTCACCTTGGAGGTGACTCCGGAGGAAGGGGAGCGTCTGGCCCTGGCGTCGGCGGAGGGGCATATTTCCTTGGTGCTCCGGGGACAAAAAGATGAAGCCCGGGTGACTACCAAGGGAGTTAAGACCACCCAGCTATTCAAAGGCGATGCCACCCCCAATTCTGAGGGAGAAGCAAAATACGTCCAAGTCATCCGGCGGCAGAAGGTGGAGAACGTCAACTCCTTGGACTCTGAAGCCGCTAAAGCGGCTACCGGTAAATTGTAATTCTGACTTATAGTTATATTTGGGAACCAGAGCCTTGCGCTCCCAGAAGGTTTATAGCTAGCCGTTTTGAGAAGGCCCGTAAGGAGCGCCGCCTTAGCAGTCCGTGGGCTTCTGATGGAAAATTGCCACGGCCGATCCACCCCAGGGATGGAATAAGGAGATGGCCATTCGCTTTTCGCTCTACTACCATTCAAAAGAGAATGGAGAATATCTTCAAAAAATCATCAATTCTTCCCATCAGGGGATGTTGGTGGATACCCAGAGTCTGGCTAATTTGCCCCAACGGGTCAACTCGGGGACTGATGTAATTTTCTTAGAATATCAGGAAGATGATGCCAAGTTAGATCGCTGGATTGAAAAAACCGCCTCTGATCCCCAAAGCCCCTCCATTTTCCTTTTTCTCCACGAAATAACCACGAACAACCTGTGGAAGGCTCTACGCCTGGGGGTTAAGGAATGCTTCACCTTCCCGGTCCGGCTGGAGGAATTCCAGGAGGCCCTGGAACGGCTGCCCCGGCTGGACAACACCATAGAGCTGACGGAAAATACCCGGGTGGTCTCTTTCCTGGGCAGCAAAGGAGGAGTGGGCAACACTTTTCTGACCACCAATGTGGCCTATCTACTGGCCCAGGAGCATAAGGGCCAAGTGCTGATCATGGACCTGGATCTGCGCTATGGGCAAATAGTCTACTTTTTCGATGCCCAACCCAAATATACCATTATTGATGTTATTGAGAATTTTGAGCGTATCGACAGCGCTTATCTCCAAAGCCTGTTTCATCCCTACGATAAGTATCTCAGCATCTTACCGGCTCCTTCCCGACTGGAAGAAGCCGAGGCGGTTAACCCGGAACATCTGGAAAAGATCCTCCGTTATCTAAGAAACCTCCGCCTCTTCCGTTGGATTCTGTTGGATTGCTGTCATCAGATGGACGAAGTCACCCTCAAGGGCCTGGAACTATCCGATGACATTTTATTGGTGACCAGCCCCAGCATCCCGGCCCTCTCCAATGCCAAGAAGTTGCTGGAGTTGCTTCACCTCTTGGATCTGGGCGGAGTCAGATCCGAAATTATTTTGAACTCCTGGCAGAAGCGGGGAGATTTGGCCGAGTCCGAAGTGGTGGCCTTCCTGGGGCGGGAGATCTCCTCTAAAATTACCTTCGACCCCCAGCAGGTGGGGCGCAGCATCAACGAGGGCCGACCTCTGGGAGAAATGGCCCCCCGTCATCCCGTCTGCCAGGATTTGCGGAGCATTACCAGCAGGCTCATAGGCGATGACTCCTCCCGGGGCAACGGTTACGGTCTGGGTTGGATTAGACGCCTGGTGAGGAAAGACTAGTTATGGGAATCATGGCCCGAATTCGGGAACGGGCCCCGGGCCCGGAACGGGGGACGTCCTCCGCCGCCCGGGGCGAAGTTCAAAAAGAAGGGGCCTTTAATGAGCTTAAGGGAAAGATCCATTATCGGCTCATCAACCTCCTGGACCTCTCCCGGCTGGTAGACGCAGAAGATAACATCTTGCAGGAGGATCTGCGCCGGGGCGTGGATATGATCCTGGCGGAAGAGAACCTGGCCTTGCCCCTCCCGGAAAAGGACAGACTCTGCAAGGAGATCCGGGATGAGCTTTTGGGTTACGGGCCCTTGGAGCCCTTGCTCCACGACCATACAGTGAACGATATTTTGGTGAACAGCTTCGATCAAGTCTTCGTAGAACGTAAAGGCAAACTGGAACGATCCTCCATCCGATTTAACGATAACGCCCATCTACTCAAAATAATAGAGAAAATAGCCTCAGGGGTGGGGCGTCGCATTGATGAATCCAGCCCCATGGTGGACGCCCGCCTGCCGGACGGCTCCCGGGTGAACGCCATTATTCCCCCCCTGGCCCTGGACGGGCCGTCGCTGTCCATCCGTAAATTCGCCCGGGACCCCATCCGGGTCCAAAACTTGATCCAGTTCAACTCCATTACCCAGGAAATATCCATGGTCCTGGAGGCCATGGTGCAAGCCCGCCTCAATATCCTTATCTCCGGCGGCACGGGTACTGGTAAGACCACTTTTCTCAATGTGCTCTCGAGTTTTATTCCCAATGATGAACGCATCGTCACCATTGAAGATTCCGCGGAACTGCAATTGCAGCAGGAGCATATCGTCCGCCTGGAAACCCGCCCCGCCAACCTGGAGGGCATGGGGGAAATCACCCAGCGGGACCTGGTAAAAAACGCCCTGCGGATGCGGCCGGATCGCATCATTTTGGGGGAGGTGCGCTCCGGAGAGGCCCTGGATATGCTCCAGGCCATGAATACCGGTCACGACGGCTCTCTGGCCACTATTCACGCCAATTCCCCCCGGGATGCCCTGACCCGCCTGGAAACCATGGTTTCCATGGCCGGTTTGAACATTCCGGATAAAGCCATCCGCCACCAAATCTCTTCCGCGGTGGACGTGGTTATTCAAATAGCCCGGCTGAGCGACGGCAGCCGGAAAATGATGGGCCTGCATGAGATCATCGGCATGGAGGGGGACATCATCACCATGCAGGAAATCTTTGCTTATGAACTGAGGGGGCTGGACGAAGAACGCCGGGTGAAGGGACGTTTCGTCACCACCGGTATCCGCCCCAAATTTATGAAACGCTTGGAGGCCATGGGCATCAACCTGCCGGTCCAGGTGTTCCGGGAGACCTCCCGCCTATGAAGACCTGGGCGTCCCTAACCGTCAGGGCTTCCGGGGAGACAGGCGACCGGGGAGAGACAGATCACCGCCCCTGAATTTAACAGACCGGGGAGGTTGGGATGATATCCAAAATAACCAACATTTTCACCTCCGGGGAATTCCCGGGCCTGTTAGTCCTGCTCATCTTCCTGACCTTTCTTTGTATACTGGAAGGGGTCTTCTGGTTCTTCGCCGATACCCAACGGCGGCACCAGCGGCGTTTGCAAAAACGCATCAAATTTCTCCAGGGGCTGTCAGGGAAGAGTATTTCCCCAGAATCCCTGCTGAAGCCGGAAGGTCTGAGCACCATTCCCCTGCTGGCCCAGACCTTGAAGAGAATGCAGCGCCTGGAGCAGTTGCAGACTTTGTTGAGCCAGGCGGGAGTCAGCTGGTCGGTGGGGCACTTCCTGCTTCTCAGCCTCCTGTTAAGCGCAGTGGGAGTCTGCCTGGGCCTTTTCAAATTCGGACCCCTGGGAGCCATCATCGGCGGGTCCCTGGGGGCGATCATTCCCACCTATATCCTGAAGTTCAAGAAAATTAGGCGCATGAAAAAGTTCGAGAAGCAACTCCCCGAGGGCCTGGACCTGCTGGCCCGGGGATTGAAAGCCGGGCACGCCTTTGCCTCGGGACTGCAATTGGTGGCCACGGAGATGGAAAACCCCATCGGTATGGAATTTTTTAAAACCTTCAAGGAATATAACCACGGCCTGGATCTGAATACCGCCCTCCTTAATCTTTGCAGCCGCATGGATCTGCGGGATCTCCGGTATTTCACCACGGCGGTGATGATTCAACGGGAAACCGGCGGCAATCTTACGGAAATTCTGGAAAAGATCGCCCAACTGATTCGGGAGCGGTTTAAATTGCGCAACCAGATTAAGGCCCTCACCGCGGAAGGCCGTCTCTCCGGGTGGATTCTGATCATGATGCCTCCGGGCCTGGCCATGATCATTATGCATCTCAATCCGGAATACATTAAACTGATGTATACCCATCCCCTGGGACGCATGATGGCCCTAACGGCCTTGGGTTTCCAGGCTCTGGGCGTGCTTTGCATCCGCAAAATCGTCAATATTAAGGTGTAAGCAGGAAAAATGACCCTTTCCCCGCTATTATTCGGTTTCCTGGTAGCCGCTTGTATCGCCTCTTTGGCGTCTTTTTTCCATTTTAGCGGCTCCCGGATCCGCAAACGTCTGGGAGTACCGACGAAACCGGGGCGGCGAGTCCCCGTGGACGACACCCCGAAGGTTTTACCGCCGGCCTTGGTGGAAAAGTTTGAGGCAAAACTGGGGATCAAGAAGGACGGCGCCAAGGCCAAGGAGCTGAAGAAGCAGATGGTGCAGGCCGGTATCTACAGCGACCGGGCCCTATCCATCTTCTTGGGGTTGAAAATAGGATTGCCCCTGGCTCTGCCCATTTTGGTCATGCCTCTGTTATGGGGCCGGGGCATGAGCAAATTCATGCTGGTGGGGATCGCCTATTTCTTGTTTGTGGGGGGCTATTTCTTGCCCACCCTCATTTTGCGGCGGTTGGTGGATTCCCGCCAGAAGAAGATCCAGAAGGCTTTGCCTGATGCCTTGGATCTTCTGGTAGTCTGCGTGGAAGCCGGACAGGGCCTGAACGCCGCCGTAAAAAGGGTATCGGATGACTTTATGGTCAGCTGCCCGGCCCTGGCCAAGGAACTCAATCTGGTCAATCTGGAAATCAACGCCGGGTTGGAAAGAGAACAGGCCCTGCGCAATCTGGCGGAGCGCACCGGGGTGGAGGAGGTGGCCTCACTCTGTTCCATTCTGATTCAGAGCGACCGCTTCGGCACCAGCGTGGCCACCGCCTTGAAAGTGCAATCCGAGACCCTGCGCACCACCCGGCGGCAGAAGTTGGAGGAACTGGCGGCCAAGACCCCGGTCAAGCTGATCTTTCCCCTGCTGCTCTTTATTTTCCCGGCCATCATGGTGGTGATCCTGGGGCCCGCGGTTATCAAAATTATGGAAACTCTCCTGCGGAAATGACCATTTCCCCCTGTTCCTGCTTCCAAGTTCCAAGTTCCAAGTTCCAAGTTCACAATAAATACAAGTTGCCCACCGTTCCCTGGATGATGGTGGGGGGACAGGTTCAGCCGCGCCTGCCGGCGCCGGGACGAACACCTTAGCGGCTAACCTGTAGATATTTATTTATTATTTTAACAGAAAACTGCAACCGCCGTGGCCTGCTAACGATTAGTCACTAACTGCGGCTTGATGGATTTTTCCATGGGCTTGATAATCAGCTCCACCCGCCGGTTGGCCTGGCGCCCCTTTTCCTCCCGATTATCGGCTACGGCTCGGTACTCCCCGTAGCCGGCAGCCTCGAAGCGCGCCGGCTCCAGATGCTGGTCTTCCACCAGGTAGCGTACCAGGGACACGGCCCGGGCCGTGGACAGTTCCCAGTTGGAGGGGAATTGGGGGGTATGAATGGGACGGTTGTCCGTGTGTCCTTCTATGACTATCTGATTGGGGATGAGTCTTAAAATCGAGGCCAGTTTATTAAGTAACGGCAAAGCCTCCGGCCTCAATTTCGCCTGCCCGGAATCAAACAAGAGGAAATCCGGCAACCTCAACACCAGACCTCTGGCAGTGTGCAGCAGGTGGACGTCATCTTTCTCCAACTGCTCTTTCAGGGCCCCCTGGATAGTCTTGGAGACTTGTTCCATCTGGCTGGAGGGAGGCGTATACACCAGGGTGGACCCCACCAAATCGCCACTGAGGCCGGAGGCCGTTTTTTTGTCCAGCCCGGCGTCTAGGGGAAAGCCCCCCAAAAAGACGGGGGCGTTTAAGGCCCGGTTGATGGAGGCTTGGGCCAGGTGGATTTTTTCGCTGTCCAGGCGGGTGATGGCATACATGGTGACGAAAAAGGCCAGGAGCAGGGTGACAAAATCGGCATAGGAGACCAGCCAGCGATCATGGCTGTTGCCGGGGGTGGATTTAGTGCGACGAGCGCGCCGGAATCGCATGGGCCTCGGCCTTCTCGGCTGGGCGCGGCGGCATCTTTTTCACTTTGACGCCCCTAACGAGGATGGGGGGGGAATCATCCAGGAGCAAACCCCGTAATTTTTCCTCGATGAGACGGGGGTGGTCGCCGTGGGCCAGGCCCAGAATACCCACCATTACCATCTCTTTGATCAACATGCGGCGCTGGTGCCGCAGCCGCAACTTATGGCCGATGGGCAGAAACACCAGGTTGGCGGAGCCCACGCCATAGACCGTGGCCACAAAGGCCACCGCCACTCCCGTTCCCAATTTGGCCGGTTCGGTCAGGTGCTGCATCACCTGGATGAGACCCAAGACCGCGCCCAGAATACCGATGGTGGGGGCATACCCCCCCGCGGTGTCAAAGACCCGGGACGGCACCAGCCCGGATTCCTCCAATTGGGTCAGCTCCAACTCCAGAACTTCCCGGACCTTCTGGTAGTTGTGGCCGTCAATTACCAACTGGAGGCCCCGGCGAAAAAATGGGTCGGAGATTTTGGCCACCTCCGGCTCCAGGGAAAGCATGCCTTCCCGCCGGGCCCGGTAAGCGAACTCCACGATACGGGCCAGATAAACCGGGCCGTAATCCTGTGGCTCCCGAAAGATCTGGTGAAATTCCTGCCAGGCCTGCTTCAGCTGAGAGCGGGGGAAACTGATGAACACCGCCCCAAAGGTGCCCCCAAAGACAATGACCATGGCGGTGACTTGCAAGATCATGCCCAGGGAGCCGCCTTCCAGGAAGTGGCCGCCGATGACGGCCATGCCCGCCAACAACAATCCGAATAATGTGGCTTTATCCATACTCAGGAAATCCTGGAAAGTGCCTGGAGGGCCCGGGGAGCGGACCAGTTGTGGTTCCGGCCTGGAGGCAACCTCTTGTTCTCCAAAGAAAAAACCTTTCCATGGCTTTAGTTGCCGGATTCGGGGGGCCTGGAAACCAATAGCATATCTGCCGGAGGGCGGCGCAACTTGCCCCCGGGGAGACCTTACCCTTATGTGACTTATCGGAAATTTTTAGATAACCTTTATTTCTTCGGGAGGCCGGATGGCAGGGATTTTCCTGGAATAAAGGAGGGCGTCAAGGCCCCGTCAGGGACGATGCCGCCTGGGGTTTGCGGTAATCTCAAGTGTCCGCCAGGGCGACTTCCTGGGAACCGGTTGGGGTGACGGCCGGCGCAGTCTTGGCCCTGGGGAGGGAATGGCTGCCGTTATAGTAGCGCTTTACCAGTTGCAGATAGTTGCGGGTCTCCTGGGGCAACCGGCCCTTTTCCACGTTGCCCATGCCGCAATTATAAGCGGCCACGGCCTTGGCCACATTGCCATCATAGCGATCCAGCAGTTCCCGGAGATATTTGGTGCCGCCGTTAATGTTTTCCGCGGGGTCATAGGGCCGCTGTACTCCCAGGTCCCGGGCGGTTCCCGGCATCAGTTGCATCAGGCCCATGGCCCCCATGTGGGAAGTGGCGTCGGGATTAAAGTTGCTTTCCACCTTGATCACCGCCTTCACCAACTCTTCCGGCACCTGGTGGCGGGCCGCGGCATTCTTGATCATACCTTCGAAAGCCTTGGGGTCCACCGACTGTCCACTCCGGTAACCGGCCGACCGGAAAAGGCGCTCCGCTTCGGAACCGGAGGCGGAACTGGCGCGGCCCAGGTTACGGTTGCGGCTGGAGAGGCGGCTGGAGCCGCGGCCTAAGGAGGACCGCAGGAGCATCCGGGAGAGGTGGGCGTCTCCGGAATTGCGCAAGGGCCGGGGAAATTCTTGCCGTTTGCCGTTGCTGGATTGGGGTCGATCCTGCCGGGTCAATAAGGCCTCGGTCAGGATTTGGGCGAAGGCCGGAGAGCCTACCCGGCTCAAGTTGGGGATGATGCCGGTCCCGGAGGTGCGGTGGGAACCGGAGGCGGCAGCTAAAAGTGACGTGCGAATCATAAATAACCTCACGCCACCATTATGCAATACCTGTGCCGCGGCGAATTAAAAACCCATATTGGTGAGAAGATCGTTAATGGCATCCTGATCCAGGACCTGGGCTTCCACACAATGCTCCTCGGGGATCTCCTCGGTTGAGGAGTGAGGCGCCAGATTGGACAGGAGACGGTCGATCTCGTCCTGGGCCATAACGCCGCTTTCTTCTACGGTTATGCCGCTTTGCTCCGCCTTCTTTTTCAGCTTGGTGCCCGCGGCCACCACCATGGTCAGGATCTGGAATTGGAGGGTGCGCAAGAGTTTCAAAACCTGGAGCAGGCGCTGCCCGGAGAGATCCTGAAAAGCCAGGGCTTCCATGATCCGGGAGAGAGAGGCGCTGATCCGGTCCAAGACCAGGCAGGCTTCCTGAATTTTTTCCCCGTTAAGAATGGGGTCCAGGGAGGGCGGAGCCTCAGGCGCATTTTCCGCCTGGGCGGCTAATTCCTGGACCTTCTGGAAAAAAACTTCCCACTGGGGCAGGAAACTCAAGGGTTGGGGAGCGGGGGCCGCCGGGGGCGGGGGTGGGGGGGGGGCGGCGGCCTCCACCTGGTGCCCTTCCAGGGGCAGCATGGGCATGGGGAAAAGTTTGCCCGCGGACGCGAGAATCTTGGCGAACAGCTCTTGGAAGCGCTTATCCTCGCAAGTGCCTTGCAAGATTTTCAGGACCTCTTCCACCGGGAATTGGGAAAAACCGTCTTCCTCAGGCTGGGTGGCACCCAGCTTGGCGAAGGCGTCTTCCGCTTCCTGAGTGCGGAAGATCTCTCCCTGCTTGGCGATTACCGCTTTAAGATGCTGCTTCAGGGCTTCATTGCCGCAAAATTCCAAGACTATCTGGAGGATTTCTCCCAGGGGAAAGTGGAGGCCGGGCCCGGCCGCCACCGGTTCCGGTTCCGGCGCCGGCTCGGCCGCAGCTTGCCCGTGAAACTGCTGGTCCAGTTCCCGGCCTTGAGCCATTATCTGGGCCAGCAGGTCTTTGCTCTCCTGGCCCCAGATGGTGGGCGCCGGACCCGATTCCGCCGCGACTCCTTCTTCCCAGTTTTCTTCCTGGGGGCCCAGGCTGAGGAGCTGGCTGCGCACCGACTCACAGTCTTCCCGGATCTGCTCCACCAGGTCCAGGATATTGAGGGTGGCCTTCTCCGTCATTTCCAGGACGTCATTGAGCTTTATCCGGGCCTGGTCCAGATGCTCCCCGGGGGATTCATCCTGGCAGCGCATGACTTCCGCCAGGGTCACCTCCTGGAGGGAGAGGTTGAGGGTCTTGGCCAACTGCCCGAGTTCATTATAAATATCTGTGGAGACCTGGCGGTAATAATTCAACTCTTCTACCAGCTTCTGGCTTTCGGCGCCATTCTCCGGGGGCAACTGGGGCAAAGGCGCCACCGCGGGCACGGCCCTGGGCGCCGCCGTAATAACCCCTTCGGTGGGGGGCTTCAGACAGATATTCAGGGCCAAGCCGTCCACCAGGACGCGGCATTCTCCCTGGCTCAACTCCAGACTCAATTCGTATGGTTTTCCGTCAGCCATATGGCACCTTTTCCCCTGGGTGCTGAGGCTCTTAAGGCTTCAGCATGTATAACTTTTTGGAAAATCTAATAATAATTTACTTGTCTTACGCCGAGTTGCAATCAAAGAGGTATTAAATCGTAGCGAACCTGGTGTTCGCCCGGTGGCTTCAGGGCGAACACCAGGTTCGCCCCTAAGAAAAGTCCCCTTTTGATTACTACTTGGTATTACGTAGTTCAGGCCCAAAGAGGACCTCTCCACAGATACCCTGGGGTCTATTTTTGTTATCGACGGCCCGGAACGTTAACTTAAATGAATTATGGGATATTTGGGGAGTAAGAGGAAGATCAGGTTAGAATGATATGAGACTCAATTAAGACAGGGAGGGTGCGGGGAGGCCAGCCCAAGCCAGCAGTAAGCAGTGATCAGTGATCAGTAAGCAGTGAGCGGTAAGCAGTAAGCAGTGAGCAGCAAAAAGGCACGTTCCTAAAACCCTGGTGTTACTGCTAACCGCCCACTGCTCACTGCTGGCTGATTACATCTTCAGATCGTCCCGGGTCTTGGCCACGGCCGCCGCGGATTTTTGCAGCATGGCCTCTTCTTCTTTGCTCAGCTTCAGGGGGATGATCTTTTCCACCCCGCCCGCGCCCAGGATGACGGGTACCCCGAAATAGAGGTCATTAAGACCGTATTCTCCTTGGAGGTAGGCGGACACCGGCACCAGGCGTTTCTGGTCTTTGAGGATGGCTTCGGCCATCTGCACCGCCGCGGCCGCGGGGGCATAAAAGGCCGAACCGGTCTTCAGCAGGGAGACAATCTCGCCGCCGCCTTTGCGGGTGCGCTCCACCAGCGCGGCAATGCGCTTTTTGGAGAGCAGGCTGGTCAGGGGCACGCCGGAGACGTTGGTGGCGCTCACCACCGGCACCATGTCGTCCCCATGGCCGCCCAGGACCATGGCCTGGATCTCCTCCACCGCCACCTTGAGCTCCATGGCGATGAAGCAGCGGAACCGGGCGGTGTCCAGGATGCCGGCCATGCCCATCACCCGTTTCCGGGGGAAGCCGCTCACCTTGTAGGCCACGTAGCACATGGCGTCCAGGGGGTTGGCCACCACAATGATGAAGGTGTTGGGAGATTTGGCCACAATTTCTTTGGTCACCGCGGCCACGATGTTCTTGTTGGTGTTGATCAGGTCTTCCCGGCTCATGCCGGGTTTGCGGGGAATGCCCGCGGTGATGATCACCACTTTGGAACCCTTGGTGGCCTCATAGTCGTTAGCGCCCACCACGTCCACGTTAAAGCCGAAAACGGGCCGGGCCTGCATCAGGTCCAGGGCCTTGCCTTGGGGCATGCCCTCCACCACGTCCACCAACACCACGTCCGCCAGGTCCCGGGCTGCGGCCCAATGGGCGCAGGTGGCCCCAACGTTGCCCGCCCCAACTACGGTAATCTTCGGGCGACCCATGTAAAAAATCCTCCTTATTTGCGCGAGTTGAGGGGAGGGCCTGGGACTTGGGGGTCCTGCCCTCACCCCAAACCCAACCCTGCCCCATTCCCACCAACCCGACTGATACCTTTTAGGGCGAACACAAGGTTCGCCCCTACGTCAAGGGATCGGAAACGGGGAAGGGAGTATGGGTCCGCGGCCCTTAGTCCACTCCCCAAAAATATCCTTATTTCTTTATCTTTTCTCGCTCCATCCTGCAATCAAAAATTCCCTGCTTAACGTTGACATGTTAGGATAATAGCACTATATATTCCCGGCAATTGGTGGAGATAGCATGATTTTTTTACAAGTGTACTTGCAGGCCCTGAGGCTGCCTTTTTTGACCGGCTCCCTCATGCCGGTGGCAGTGGCCGGGGCCCTGGCTTACGGCGATACGGGAACCTGGAATCCTCTGCTCCTGGGCCTTACCTTCCTGGGGGTGGGCGCCCTCCATTCAGGGGCCAATCTCTTGAATGACTATTATGATTCCTTCGGCAGCGATCCCATCAACGTTTATGTGACCCCTTTTTCCGGCGGCAGCCGGGTGATCCAGGATAAGGGCTTAAGCCCGGACACCGTCCGCTTCATGGCTTTTCTCTTCCTGGGCCTGGGCGGTATGTGCGGCCTGGCCCTGATCTTCCTGGGCCGTCCCTGGGTGGCGGTTTTGGGGACCCTGGGACTTCTGGCCGGTTATTTCTATTCCGCCTCTCCGGTGCAGTTGATGAGCGCCGGTCTGGGGGAGGCCGCCATCTTCCTGGCCTTCGGGCCGCTCCTTTCCTGGGGGACCTATTACGTCCAGACGGGCAGCCTCAAGCCCGTGGGCCTGGCCGTGGGTCTCCCTTTGGCCTTTCTCATCACCGCCATCCTCTGGATCAACGAATTTCCCGACCTGAAGGCGGACGCGGCTGCGGGCAAACACCAGCTTGTGGTGCGCTTGGGTCTAAAAAAATCCCGCTGGGTCTACGCGGCCCTGATGCTGCTCCCTTTTGCCAGTCTCTTTTTCCTCCTGGAAGTCTACCGCCTGCCGGATCTCCTGCTTGCGGCTTTGGTGGCCTTGCCCTTGGCGGTGCAGGCCATCCGCCTCGCCTGGCGGGTTCCCCCTACGGAACCGGAGTTCATCCCAGCCCAGGCCCTTACCATCCAGACCCATGCCCTGGTGGGCTTAAGCATGACCCTGGCTTTGCTCTACGCTGCCTGGTGGCGGTGAAAATCGCAGTCAGCTATCAGCCTGGCAGCTGTCAGCCAAACCGGGAGAAGAGAAAGCAAAGAATTAGCAGGTGGGTACTACGGTCAATCAATCTAATAAATCTAAGCTATCTGGATGAAAGGGGAGATTTCAGACGAATAATGTAAAACCTTAGACAGAAGTCTAAGCATTATTTGGGGGGGTGAGGATGACAGATTTGCCTTTAACCTGGAAGCTTAACCACGTGCAAGTACAAACTATCAACCGGTGCAACCGCTCTTGTGCGTTTTGCCCCAGCCGGAAATTTCCCCGGAAACTCCAGTTCATGTCCCTGGAGACCTACCAGAGGGTCCTGGATGAGCTTGCCGCCCTTGGTTTTTCCGGGAGATTTTCCCCTTATCTCCAGGGAGAATCTCTGTTGGATAAGCGCCTGCCCGAATTATTGGCCAGGGCCCGGGAGACTTTGCCCCGGGCCAAGCTGCTGATCCAGAGCAATGGGGACGCCTTGACGGTGGAAAAGGGGCTGGCTTTATTCGCGGCGGGGCTGCATAAATTGATAATTAATTGTTATGACAACCAAAATCAAGTTGCCCGGATAAAGGGTCTGATAGAGGAAATGGTCAGGAGGCAACCAGATATCGGCTTTTTCACCGGCACTTTGGGCCACATGATTCGCTTTGAGAAGGGCCCCATCAAAAAAGAGATTGCCATTGACGACAAGACCTGGTGGCAAGGGGACACCGCGGAAAATTGGGCGGGTAATATCTCCGGGGCCCTGCCGGAGCCTTTGCGCAAATCCTGTATCCGCCCTTTCCATCAGCTTTATGTCCACGCCAACGGTAATGTGGTGCTCTGCTGCTGTGACTGGAAAGGGGAGGTGGTCTTTGGCAACATCATGAACGCCAGCCTGCCGGAGATTTACGCCAGTCCGGTTGCCATCCATTATCGGGAAAACCTGGCCCGGAGAAACCGGAAAATGCCCCTCTGCGAGGTCTGCAATTATCGGGGCGGTTATGTCTTAAAAGACCGCCTGCGGTTGTTTATCTCCCGTTTCGTGCCTTAGGCCCCCTGCTGTGAGAATCAGCTTATCGGGCACAGATAGATAACGAGAGGAAACCAGGCGGATTTGGTGGCCCTGCCCACCCCACATTTTTTAGCTGAAAGCTAATAACTGATAGCTCTCACTTATGCCCAGATTTATCTTCAAAAAAATCCTCTTAAACGACGGCCCGCCCGCCGGCGGCGTCTCCCCCCAGGAGAGGGCGGCGCAGTTGAAAAAGAGCATGGACCGCCTCAAAGCCGCGTTTTTCGAAACCGCGACCGGCGGGGTGGCCTATGAGCGCATTAAGGACTCGGAGGTCTATCAGGCCCACCTGGAGTTGAGCAATAATCTTAAGGCCATGGATTTACGCCTCCTGGCCCGGCGGGAAGAGAAAACCGCGTTTTGGATCAACCTCTATAACGTCATCGTCATCCATGGGGTGATTGCCTTAAGCCTCCGGGATTCGGTGAAAGAGGTGGGGAACTTTTTCCGGGGAGTGTAGATCGCCGCCCGGGCCTTTATCAACTCCGGGGGCGCGGTCCTGGACCGGGATGGGAAGCAAATATCCCTCTCCAGTATCTTCAAGTGGTACGCGAACGATTTTGGCGGCGACCAGAGCGCCCGCCTGGGCTTCATCGCCCATTACCTGGACAAGGCGGAGGAACGCGTCTATATTGAAAAAAACGCTCCCAAACTTAAGGTGGCCTATCAGACCTATGATTGGCGTCTAAATCAATTCTGATAAACTACAGAAATGATTAACCGCAGAGGCCCGGAGAACCCCAAAGGGGCACAGGGATTTAACACATTTTGCCCCGGCTTGCCAAGGCGCAAATTTATTTGCTCTGTGACCCTCCGGGCCCTTTATGTCTCTGTGGTTAAATCTTTTATGGAGAAATCAAGATGGATGCACCCGTTTTAGTGGAAGTAACCCGGGACCCGGCGGTGGAAAGCCGCCACCGGGGGCAGATTGTGGTGCTGGACCCCCGGGGCGGCCTGGTAAAGCAAATGGGGGACCCGGAGACCCTGGTCTGCCTGCGTTCCCTGGCCAAGCCTTTTCAGGCCCTGGCGCTGATCGCCACCGGCGCACACCAGGCCTTCGGGTTCGGGCCGGAGGAACTGGCGTTGTTCTCCGGGTCGTTGTCCGGCCAGGATTTCCAGGCGGACCTGGTGACCCGGGCTTTGGCTCGGCTGGGGCTGACCCCGGAGGCGCTCCAATGCGGCATTCACCCGCCGCTGCACCGTCCCAGCGCCCAGGCCCTGAGCCAGGCCGGCCTCAAACCCACGCCCCTGCATAACACCTGTGCGGGCAAACATACGGCCATGCTGGCCCTCTGCGTCCACCATAAATGGCCCCTGGAAAACTACCTGGCCGTGGACCATCCGGTGCAGCACCTGATCCTGGGCACCGTAGGCCGCATCTGCGGGCTGCCCCGGGACGAGATCAAGGTGGCCATCGACGGCTGCGGCGCGCCGGTCTTTTTTATGCCTTTGAAGAATATCGCTTTGGGTTATGCCCGCCTGGCCGCGAGTCAACCGGGATCGCCGGGGGGTGATCTGCTGGCCGCGATTTTGGCCCATCCCCGCCACATCGCCGGGGACGGCCGCCTGGACACCGATATCATGACGGCCTTGCCGGAAGCGGTCTTCGCCAAATCCGGGGCCGAAGGAGGCTATGCCCTGTCCCTGAAAAAAGGCGGCCTGGGGGTGGCCCTGAAGATTGAAGACGGCGGGGCTAGAGCCCTCGCCCCCACGGTGGTGGAGGTTTTACAGCAGTTGGGCGTCGCCCCGCCGGCAGCCCTGGAAGCCTTGGCCGCCTACGCCCAACCCGCCATTTTAAACCACCGGAAAGAGGAGGTGGGGCGGATCAGGCCGGTCTTTTCCCTGTGAGCAGTGAGCCGTACGTTAACTGATTAACTACTCTTTTACTGATCACTGATCACTGATCACTGATCACTGACCACTGATCACTGACCACTGATCACTGACCACTGACCACTGACTACTGGCTACTGCTTACTGCTTACTGCTCACTGCTCACAGAAAAGCCCTTGAATCTTTAGCCAATCGTGCTATAGTTTTTTTTTATGGATGGCTCCTACGCGGCAGGGGAAAGGGGGATCAGACGGCGGCCATGAAAGTCCTTTGGGCCCCCTGGCGCATGGAGTATATCTTGGGGGAGGATAAACCCCAGGGCTGCATCTTCTGTCCCGAACCCGGGGAAGACCTGAAAGAACGGCTGGTGCTCTTCAGCGGCCGTCTCACCCGGGTGATGATGAACAAGTACCCTTATATCAACGGGCACCTGCTGATTTCGCCCCTCAGGCACCAACCCGGTTTGGATGACCTGACTCCCGAGGAGCTTTTGGACCTGCAATTAAAGCTCCGGGGGTCCCTGGCCATTTTAAAGCAGACGATGCGCCCGGACGGCTTTAACGTGGGCCTCAATTTAGGGATAGTGGCCGGCGCCGGGGTGGAGAGCCACCTGCATTTTCACGTGGTGCCCCGGTGGCATGGCGACACCAATTTCATTCCGGTTTTTGCCGATGTGCGGGTGATACCCGAACATTTCCGCCAGACCTATGAGCGTCTGGCCCCCCATTTCCAGACCCTGGCAGACGAGGATCAGGCATGCGCTTCTTCAAAATAATTTTTTCCTCTTTATTGGTAATCTTAGGGATCGTCTTTATCATCCAGAATCGCACGGTGATGGAGCACAGCGTCCAACTGAAGCTGAATCTTTATTTCCACGCCTTGCAAAGCGCTGCGATCCCGTTGTGGATCCTCATCCTCTTCGTCTTCTTCCTGGGGGTGTTCACCGCTTCCCTTTACGGGCTCTACGAACTCTTTAAACAGCGTCAGACCATCCGCACCCTGAAGCATAACCTGGAGATCGTCAGCCTGGAACTGAAACGGGCCTCCGCGGCCGCAGCCTCCGAAATTCCAGCCCAGGAACCGGAGATCGTCCATCGCTCCGAGTAAGTCCAGATTAAGCAGTAATGGGGGAGGGGCAGTTGGAGTGAGCAGTAAGCAGTGAGCAGTGAGCCGAAAAAGCCGGGAACCAGCGACCACCTCTGTTTGCACTGCTTACTGCTGACTGCTCACCGCTCACTCTGCTCCCGGCCCTCCTCCCACCAGCAATCTCCACCTGACCGCCATGTCTGAGACTCCCGCCGACAAGCTTACTCCCATGCTGCGGCAGTACCTGGATTTGAAGTCCCGGTACGCCGATGCCCTGGTGCTCTTTCAGATGGGGGATTTCTACGAGATGTTCTTCGAGGACGCGGAAAAGGGGGCCGCAGCCTTGAATATCGTCCTCACCAGCCGCAGCCGCCAGGGGGAGGACCGCATCCCCATGGCCGGTTTTCCCATCCACGCGGCCCAGAATTACGTCTCCCGGCTGTTGGAGCAGGGGTTTAAAGTGGTGGTCTGCGACCAGGTGGAGGACCCGGCCCAGGCCAAGGGACTGGTGCGCCGGGAGGTGACGCGTATTGTCACCCGGGGCACCCTGGTGGACCCGGAGGCCCTGGACAGCCGCCGGGACAACTACCTGGCCGCGGTATCTCTCCAGGGCCGCCGCTGGGGCCTGGCCTTCCTGGAGTTATCCACCGGGGAGTTCCGGCTGACGGAAGGGGAGGGGGCCGATCCCCTGGGGGACGAACTCTGGCGTATCAAGCCCTCGGAAATCCTGGTGTCCGAAGACCTGGACGGCAAATTCCTGGAGACCGCGCTCTTTCCTTTCGACGTGCCCCCCACCCGCCGGGTTTTAGGGCCTTATGCCTTTGAACTCCAGGCGGCCAAAGAAGAGTTGGGGCGGCAGTTGGGCACCTTGTTTCTAGACGGCTTCGGGCTGGAGGCCTATCATTCGGGGGTGGCGGCAGCCGGGGCCATCCTTAAGTATCTCAAGGATTCCCACCATCCATCTCTCCCCCATATCGACCGGCTGCTGCCCTTCAGCCGGGATGATTTTCTTGGCCTGGACGAAGCCACCTTGCGGCACCTGGAGATCTTCGAGACCTGGCGCAGCCGCTCCCGCCAGGGCTCGCTCCTGGAGGTGCTGGACCTGGCGGTCACCCCCATGGGCAGCCGCCGCTTAGGGAATTGGCTGCGCTATCCCTTAAAGGAGCTGGAACGGATCGAGGCCCGCCTGGAGGCCGTGCAGTTTTTTAAAGATAATGCCATCCTGAGACAGAACTGGCGTCAGACCTTGAAAGGTTTGGGAGACCTGGAGCGCCTCACCGCCCGTCTGGCTCTGGAGCAGGCGACGCCCCGGGAGGTGGCCGCAGTGGGTCAGGCTCTACATCGTCTCCCCCGGCTCCAGGAACTATTGGCCGGTGATCTGCCCCCTTTGGTGGCGCAGTTGGCCGGAGACCTGGAAAATCTGGAGGACCTGGAGACGCTCATCGCCAGGGCCCTGGCGGACGACCCTCCCGCCAATCTCCAGGCCGGGGGCATCATCCGGGAGGGCTATGACCCGGAGTTGGATGAGCTCCTGCAGATGAGCCGGGCCGGGAAAGACTGGATCGTCCGTCTGGAAAACCAGGAACGGGAGCGTACCGGCATCAACTCCCTGAAAGTGCGCTACAACAAGGTCTTCGGCTACTACCTGGAGGTCTCCAAGGCAAATTTAGACCGGGTGCCTGAGGATTATATCCGCAAACAGACCCTGGTGAACGCCGAACGCTTCATCACCGCGGACCTCAAGGAATACGAGGCCCGGGTCTTAGGCGCGGAAGACGCCCGCCTGAAACGGGAGGTGGAACTTTTTGTCGAGCTGCGCCGCCGCCTGGGAGGAGAGGCCCTGCGCCTGAAAAAAGTGGCCGCGGCCCTGGCCCGGCTGGACGTGCTGGCCGCCCTGGCGGAGGTGGCGGCCCTGCACCGTTATTGCCGCCCCCGGGTGGTGGCCGCGCCGGTATTGCGCCTCACCGGCAGCCGCCACCCGGTGATCGAGGGGATTCTGCCCTCCGGAAGTTTCGTGCCCAACGACGTGGCCCTGGACGGGGACTCCCAGGTGCTCATCGTCACCGGCCCCAACATGTCCGGCAAATCCACCATCTTAAGGCAAACGGCCCTCACCGTGCTCCTGGCCCAGATGGGGAGCTTCGTGCCCGCGGCCGAAGCGGTGGTGGGGCTCACGGACAGCATCTTTACCCGGGTGGGCGCGGTGGACGACATCGGCCGGGGCCAGAGCACTTTTTTGGTGGAGATGCACGAAACCGCCCGCATCCTGCACCAGGCCACGCCCCGGAGCCTGGTGATCCTGGATGAGATCGGCCGGGGCACCAGCACCTTCGACGGCCTGGCCCTGGCCTGGGCCGTGGCCGAAAACCTCCATGATTTGGCTGGTGTAGGGGTGAAGACTCTGTTTGCCACCCATTACCAGGAACTCACCCAGTTAAGCCGCCTCAAGCCCCGGGTGCGCATCTTCCAGGTGCTGGTGGCGGAATCCGGGGGGAGCATCGTCTTTCTCCACCGCCTGGCCCCGGGCGCGGCCACCCAGAGTTACGGCATCCAGGTGGCGCAACTGGCCGGGGTGCCTGCTCCGGTCATCGCCCGGGCCCAGGAGGTGCTGGAGAACCTGGAGGCCGGGACCCTGGACCCCACGGGCCTCCCCCGGCTGGCCCGCTCCCGGCGCCGGGGAGGGAAAGAAGCGCCGCAACTCAGCCTATTCAACCCCCCCCAGAAGGATAATTAGACATATTATAATTTATAGTTGGGCTTAAACCTTTCTGCTGCATCATCAAGGGGCGAACCTGGTGTTCGCCCTGGAGCCAGGGGCGAACACCAGGTTCGCTACGTTTAATACCTTTTTTAAGGCAACCTGAGACCTCTGCTAAAGCCCCTTTTCTGTCATTCTGAACGAAGCGCAGCGCAGTGAAGCGTCTGGTTTTTAGCAGTCCAGCTTTTCCAGGCCGTGCCGATGATTACTCAATTATTGGTAATCCCGGGCGCTAAAATACGAGATCCTTCGCTTCACTCAGGATGACAAAAAGGGACTTTCGCAGAGATCACAACTTGTTTTGAGTCTTACCCACCTTATGCATTGGGTCCTCAAGGTCGAAGCTTCCGGACGCTCCCTCCATCTACCTGGCGCTTCCTTTTGAGCTTAACACTTTGGCATATGTTAAAGGATAAATTAACATATGCTAAATGTTAAAATTATGGCCGGCAAACTTGGCAAATCCATAAGTAATTAAATTAGCAATAATAATTAATGATCAGTCGCAGTTTTTTATTCTTGGCATTGATCTTGCTCCCTCATCAAAACGAATTATATTGTTAACATTGAAGCAGCAAAAAACCCAAGGAGGTCAAACGATGGGAACCGATCTTGATAACCTGAAGGCCGCAGCCGTGGTGGATTGCCGGGGCAGCGCCTGCCCGGGACCGCTCATGGAAGCTAAGAAGGCCATCGCCACCGTCAAGGTGGGGGAAGTCCTGGAAGTCCTCTCCAGCGATCCGGGCACCAAGGAAGATATCCCCCTGTGGGCCAAGAAAGTGGGCCATGAATATGTCGGCTCTCTGCCCGCGGACGGTTACGAACGCATTTTCATCACCCGGAAAAAGTAAACGGAGGGCCTCATGGAGGCCGGAAACTACCAGGGAAAGATCCTGATCTTGGCCGAAGACGCCTGCGCCTATCCCGGGGCCGACGCCACGGGGCAGGGGCACATGAGCTATCCGGCCAATACCTACATCCTGCGGGTCAAGGCCGCGGTGCTCTTCCCCGAGCAATTCTATCTGGATTGCTTCGATAAAGGCATCGGCGGGATCGTCATCATGTCTTGCGGGGTGGAAACCCCCTATCATGGAGCCTATGAAGCCCTGGCCCAACGTATCGACCGGGTCTACACCCTGATGAAGGAGCGGGGTCTGGACCTCCGCCGCCTGCGGCTCACCGCTATTTGCACCGTCTGCACCCGGGCCTTTTTAAAGGAGGTGCAGCAGATGCAGGACCTGGTCAACCAGTTGGGCCCTCCGGGAAGCGAGCAGGCGGCTGCGGCCGGCGCGGCTTAGGCCGGTTATGACCAAGGAGGGATCAAGTGAAACTATTGTTTATCATCTCCAAGGGCCTGGAGAAGGCCGGCAGCGCTATCCGGGCCATGCAATTTGCAGCCCTGGCCGCGCAGCAGGGAAGTGAGGTGGAAGTCTTTTTGATCGACGAGGCGGTGCATTGGGCCCAAGGAATTAGAGCGGCCAATGGCGAAGGCCTGACCGACTACATAGATCTACTAAGCATCCCAGGAAACCCCGTCCGCGTCTGCCAGCCTTGCGCCGAAAAGCGTCTCATCAGCCAGGAGCAGCTGATCAAGGGCGCGGTCATTTCTCCGGTGCCCAACCTGGTGGAGAAGATGGCCAGCCCCGAATACAAGGTTTTTACCTTTTAGAGGTTTGGCCCTGGGGTCTTAAGGAGCAACAGGTATGACTTCTGATAAAAAACTCCGCTGCGACGCCCTGGTCCTGGGCGGGGGCATCGCCGGTCTGGAGGCGGCCCTCAATCTGGCGGAGCAAAATTTCACGGTGGCGGTGGTGGAAAAAGACGCGTCCATCGGCGGCAAGATGATCCGGCTTTCCAAGGTCTTTCCCACCCTGGATTGCTCCAGTTGCATCACTACCCCCAAGATGGCGGCCGCAGCCCATCACCCCAACATCACCATCCTCACCTACTGCGAGTTGCAAAACCTGACGCGGCAAAACGGGGATTTGCTGGCCAAGATTGTGCAAAAACCCCGCTACGTCAGCGAGGAGAAATGCATCGGCTGCCGCCAGTGCGAATATGAGTGTCCGGTGCTGGTCCCCGATGTCGAGCAAGGGGGATATGCCGCGCGCAAAGCCGCGCATATTCCTTTTTCCAATGCCATCCCCCAGACGGCTTTGATCGATTCGGACAATTGCATCCTCTGTGGCCGCTGCCAGAAGATCTGCCCCACCCAGGCTGTGGATTACTACCAGGAGCCGGAGGAGTTCACCCTCACCGCGGGCGCGGCGGTGATCGCCACCGGAGTGGAGATGATCCCGGTGGAGGACAAGGTCCAGTACGGCCAGGGCCGGATTCCCAATGTGATTACGGCCCTGCAGATGGAACGGCTGCTGGCGCCCCACGGCCCCTATAACCGGGTCTTGAGGCCCTATGACGGCAAGGAGCCGGATAACATCGCTTTTATTCAATGCGCCGGCTCCCGGGACCAGAGCCTGGGACTGGGGTATTGCTCCCGGGTGTGCTGCATGTATGCCGTCAAGGAGGCCATGCTTCTCTCCGGCGCCCTGCCCCTGGCGGATATTACCATTTACTACATGGATATTCGGGCCTTCGGCAAGGGCTACGAGCAGTTTTTCCAAACCGCCCAGGCCATGGGGGTGAATTTTGTCAAGGCCAAGGTGGCCTACCTGGACCCCGGTGAAGACGGGATGGTTAAAGTACGCTTTGAATCCCAGGAAGCCGCAGGCGGGGTGCAGGTGGCGGAGCACGACCTGGTGGTTTTGTCTCTGGGGCTGGCGCCGGGTTGGGACCCGGAAGGCCGCTGCATCCTGACCACCGCCGGAGATAAATTCATCCAGACCGTCAAGCCCAAGACCTCCCCAACTTTGACTAACCTGGAAGGCGTCTTTGTGGCCGGGGCTGCGGCCGGACCCAAGGATATCGTGGACAGCATCGTGGAGGCCGGCGCGGCCGCCATGGAGGCGTCCCGGTATCTGACGGGAGTGAGCAGTAAGCAGTGAGCAGTAAAGCAGGGGTCAGGGGATAGGGGATAGGGGATAGGAAATGTCGGACACGGAAAACGGAAAACGGAAAACGGAAAACGGAAAGGTAGGCGTCTACGTCTGCCATTGCGGCGGCAATATCTCCGACGCGGTGGACGTGGAGAAGGTCTGCGAGCAGGCCCGGCGGGTGCCGGGGGTGGTGGTGGCTCGGGCCAATATGTTCATGTGCTCCGATCCCGGCCAGGAAATGATCATCGAGGACCTGAAGAGCGGCCTGGTGGACCGGGTAGTGGTGGCCTCCTGCTCCCCGAGCCTGCACGAAACCACCTTCCGCAACGTTATGACCCGGGCCGGGGCCAACCCTTATGTCTATGAGCAAGCCAACCTCCGGGAACAGGTGAGTTGGGTGCACCACGGCCCCGAAGCCACCGCCAAAGCCAGCCGTCTGGTGGCCGCGGCCGCGGCCAAGGCGGGGGAATTGAAACCCCTGGATCCCATCCGGGTGGAGGTGCAGCGCCGGGCGGTGGTCATCGGCGGCGGCGTGGCCGGTCTGAAGAGCGCCCTGGAACTGGCGGAACGCGGCCTGCATGTGGTTCTCGTGGAAAAAAGCCCGTTTCTGGGGGGACAGGTGGCCCGGTTGTCCCGGCTGGCCCCGGTGGGGGAGACCGCCGCGGCCATCATCGGCGACCTGGCGGGCGCAGTGCTGCAGCACCCGGCTATTACGGTTTATACCTGCGCCCAGGTGGAGGCTTTTGAGGGCTATATCGGCAATTTTAAGCTCCAGGTGGGGCGCCGCGCTCCCGAGGGCGAGGCTTATGCGGACCAGTTGGCCAGTCTGAGCCAGTCCGGCTTGGGGCTGCGAGAATTCGTGCCTTTTGTGGGCGTCATGCCCGGCTCCATTCCCGAAAGCCCGGAAGAGATCGGCCTGGAGGCCGGAGTCATCGTCCTGGCCACCGGTATGCGGCCTTATGAGCCCCGGGAAGGGGAATACGGTTACCAAACATTCCCCCAGGTGGTCACCTTGCCCGAATTTAACCGGCTTCTGGCTACCGCGCTGGCGGCAGGCGACACCCTGGTGTTAGACGGCCGGCCCATCCGCAGTGCGGCCCTGATCCATTGCGTGGGCAGCCGCCAGATTCCGGGGGTCCATGATGAAAACGAGGGCGGCTATCTGAACGAGTATTGTTCCCGCACCTGCTGCGGGGCCAGCCTTTATGCCGCCAACTTCATCCGGGAGAATTATCCCCAGACCCGGGTCTTTGATTTTTACCGGGACATCCGCGCCTATGGCCGGGGCCAGGAGGAGCTTTACACCCAGGCCGCGGCCCACCAGACGGTCTTTTTCCGCTTCGAGGCCGGGGAGGAGCCTCAGGTGCTAGAGAATCCCGACCCGAAGGGGCCACCTTTGCTGGTCCAGGTGAAGGATGTCCTGACTTTCGAGGAGGAACTGGCGATCCCCGTGGACCTGGTGGTGCTGGCCGTGGGCCAGGAGCCCAACAATATCGCCGACCTGGTGGGGAAGATGAAAATCCCCGTGGGCGCGGACCGTTTTCTCCAGGAAGTCCACCCCAAACTGCGGCCCGTGGAAGTGGCCGTGGCCGGGATTTTCCTGGCGGGCACCTGCCAGGCCCCCTTTGACGTGGGAGAATCTTGCGCGGCCGCAGGCGCCGCGGCGGTGAAGGCCGCGGCCATTCTCACCCGGGGTTACGTGGAACTGGACCCCTTTGTGGCGGAAGTGGACCTGAGCAAGTGCCAGGGCGCCGGGGCCTGCTTGGAGGCCTGTCTGGCGGACGGGGCCTTGACCATGGTGGAGGTGGAAGTCGAGGGTAAGAAGGTCAAGCGGGCCCGGGTCAACCCGGTCCTCTGTATGGGTTGCGGGGCCTGCGTGGCGGTGTGCCCGGAAAACGCCATCAATGTCCAGGGCTGGACCCTGAAACAGTTCGAGTCCATGGTGGACATGATCGTCTCCGACGAGTACCTGGAGGGGGTGTGAGATTATTGGGAGAGCCTGCGAATCTGAGTCTTCACCCCCCTTTTCTAAAGGGGGGCAGGGGGGATTTTCTAGGCATCTAAAAATCCCCCTAAATCCCCCTTTAGGAAAGGGGGTCTTTAAAGAGCCGATGCTTTTTGGGCTCAGCCGCTGATGAGATTTATGAAAAGTTCTTCATGGATCACTGACATGAGCATAAAGGTTGAGAAAGCACCGACGAAGATAACCTGACTTTGAACTTTGAACCTTGAACTTTTCGAGACAAGTTATTTCGCAATACCGTGAGGTTTCATGATGCCTGACAAACCGGTGGAAACGGACTCCCAGAAAGAGGCCCTGAAAAAGCTGAAGGTCGCCCGGAAAGAGCAGATTGCCGCGGTTACCAAGCGCATGCAAGCACAGCGCCGGGCGCTGAAAGCCATTAAGGCGAGTCTCAATGAGTCGGAACTGACGGTGCCGGAGATGGCTGCGGCCACGGGCCTGCCGGTGGACCAGGTCCTCTGGTACGTGGCCTCCATGAAGAAATATGGTGAGATTCTGGAAGGGCCCAAGGCCGGCGATTATTACCGCTATAAGCTGGGCCGGCCCGCGGCCCCGGAAACGGAGCCGGATTCGGCTGAATAGAGGGAAGATAAGGTATTAAGGTTTTCCCTTGAAAGAAAAGCCCAGATAAACGGCGACATTACCCCCCCCCTTTTCTCAAGGGGGGCAGGGGGGATTTTATCAGCATCTGAAAATCCCCCTTAACCAAAGGTGGACTTTAAGCGGCTTACGGGAACTCTTTGGGATAAATACCAGGCAAGGCTTGGAATATGAAAAAGTGAGTTTGGCCTGCGAGAGGAATTGACATGGCCTTAGTAAACCCTGATTTTGCGACAGAACTACAAGCCTACGGCGTGAATACGGCCCTGGAGTGCTTCAACTGCGGCACCTGTGCGGCCATCTGCCCGCTGCTCTTTGAGCATTTTCCCCGGAAGATGATCCGCTACGTGCAGGTGGGGGCCAAAGACAAGATTTTGCAGCAGGCCGAAGACCTCTGGCGCTGCCTCCACTGCGGGCTCTGCACCCAGACCTGCCCCCGCCAGGCCAACCCCGGGGAACTCATCCTGGGACTGCGCCGCTATGTGGTGGCGCAAGCAAGGAGGGCCTAAGATGTTTAATCCCCAAGACATCATCGACCTCCTGGCCGCCAATGTGCGGCAGACCCGGAATCCCTTCGGAGTGCCCGCCTCCCAGTTTAACACCTGGTGGCGGGACGCGGGGGGCTTCACCCGGCGGCCCGGGGACGCGCTCCTGTTCACCGGCCTGATGTATCAGGCCATCCCCTATATTGAAACCACCACCCGCTACCTGGAGCGCCTGGAGGGCAGTTCCTGGGCCGATTATCTCCGCTACAGCCGGTTTTTCCCCGCCTCTTTAAGGGGCCGGGGGCTGGCGGCCCTGACACCTGCGGGGGACAAGAAGAAATTTAACGGCATCCTCCATACCATCTGCCGCCTCCTGAGAAAATCCGGCGCGGGCTTTTTCTATCACCCGGAGATGGATTTCTACAGCGGCATTTTGCTCTATGATCTGGGGGATCAGGAAGGTTTTCTAGAGCACGCCCGATTCGTGGCCAAGACTCTTAAGCTCCACGGCGTCACCAAGATCATCACCGTGGACCCCCACACCACCTATGCTTTAAAGGAACTCTATCCCAAGTACACCGGCGCGGCCTTCGAAGTGCAGCCCTATTTCAGCCTGTTGCAATGCCGGGCCCCGGAGGGCGGCAACGGCAAGCCGCCGGTGGTCCTCCATGACCCCTGTTTCTACGGCCGCTACCTAAAGCTCTCGGAGGGACCCCGCCAGGTGCTCCGGAGCCTGGGCCTGAAGTATGTGGAAGTGCGGAACTGCGGCGAGTTCACCTCCTGCTGTGGCGGTCCGGCGGAGTCGGTGTCTCCGGCCCTGAACCGGGAGATCCTAAGCCGGAGAGTGGCGGAACTAAAGAACACCGGCGCGCCGGTGGTCACTTTCTGCCCCATCTGTCTGGCCAACCTGCTCAAGGCGGGGTTGCCCGTGGAAGATCTGGCCAGCCTGGCCGGGCGCTTCTTATAATAACCCGGGATCGTCAACCTTGCCGGGGGCCAAGAGTCATCCCGGCCCGGGGAAAAAAAGCGAAAAAACCCTAATTTCAACGAGAAAGGAAACAGTCTATGTCGGATGCGGATGCAGAAAAGATGGTTTACGTCCTCACGCATGGCGTGGAAGACCCTGAAAGATGCACCTTCCCCTTTGTCTTGGCCGGCGCCGCCCTGGCGATGGATATCCATTCCACCGTAGTACTCCAGGGAAGCGCGGTTTTCCTGGCCAAAAAAGGCATCATTGAACACATCACGGTACCCGGGCTCACGCCCTTAAAGAGTTTGGTGGACGCATTCCTGGAGGGGGGCGGAGAGATCATGGTATGCATCCCCTGCCTTGAAGAACGGGGTATTAAGTCGTCCGATTTGATCGAGGGAGCCACCCTGGGGAAGGCCGGAAAAGTAGTGAGTCGAATTCTCGAGGCCAAGGCCACCTTGGTCTATTGAGCTTGGGGCCGAGTTGCCAGCCGGCTTTAGAGAGAACTGTTTACGCAATTCGATGCCGTATTTTTCCTGCGGCGCCGGACGGTCACCCGGCTTACCCCGGTTCCGGGTTTGACCCCTTTACAGGTACCGGTGGAAAACTTCGTGGCTAATGGAGGCAGAATCCTGGCAGGCATTCCTTGCATTGAGGAACGCACTATCGGTCCGGAGGATTTGGTCGTGGGCGCCGAGCTGTGTAAAGCGGAGAAGGTGGTCCTCGAAGTCACCGGCGCCAAGGCCACGGTCGTTTATTAATTAATGGAAGCAGCCCAGGCAGGGATGGCATGCTGCCCGTCTTGATTGGCTAGGGTAACGCCTCCCTGTATCCCTTGTTAAAAATGAACCAATGTGCTAAATCTAGTGTCCCCGGTTCCTACATTAAAAGGTGTAGGATGGGCCATTTTCTGCTGCAGACAGTAGCAGAGGCCACCATCTTTTTGCATGGACCGGGGGTGGATCTGTTTCCGGGGGATAGGGAACAATTCCCTGGGAGGAACAGGTCAAATTTGCCATTGGGGTTCAAAAAATTTGCCACAGGGAGGCTGCTATGGAAAAGGGACAAAAACTGGTGATCATCGGCATGGGAGGGGTAGGCGGACCGGCGGCCATGCTCTCCCGGAGGCTGCTGCCCGGAGTGGATATTACGGTTATCAGGGAAGAAGACCGCTTCATCGTCCGTTGAGCTCTGCCTCACGTGGTGGCCGGTGTGGCCACCGTAGATTCCATCACCAACCCGGACAAAATGTTTGAAGATGCCGGCATCAAGGTTATTGTGGGCAAAGTGGTCCAAGCTGACCCGGTAAATAAAATTCTGATGTTGGCGGATGGTAGCACTATCCACTTTGACAAGCTCATTTTGGGGCTGGGGGCGCGCCAGATGGTTTCACCTCTGGAGGGCAGCACTCTCAAGGGCGTGTTTACCTTGAGGACCGCCGCTGACGCGATGCGCATACGCGATTATTTCGAGGCTGAAAATCCCCGTAAACTGGTCTTTATCGGCGCCGGTTACACCAATCTGGAGACGGCATCCCTGCTGATGACCTCCAAACCGGATTACTACCGGGCAACCGTCATTGAACTCATGCCGTATCCCTTGCCGTTGATGCTGGATCGCGATCTGGCCCTGGGGGTTCAGGATTATTTAGAAGCTAAAGGCCTCCAGATGAAGATGGGTGAAAAGGCATCCAGGGTCCTGGGAAAAAACGGCCAAGTATCAGGGGTTGAACTAACCTCAGGGGAACAAATTCCCGGGGATTTGGTCCTGATCGCGGTGGGGGCCGCTCCCAACCTGGAGCTGGCCCAGCAGTTGGATCTGGCCATAGAAAAGTTCGGCATCCGGGTTAATGAATTTTTGGAAACCTCCCAGCCCGATATCCTGGCTGGCGGTGATTGTGTGGAAAAATTTCATGTAATTACCAAAAAGCCGGTGCTCAGTATGTTGCGGGGGACAGCGGTCATTCAAGGCCGGCTTATGGCCAAGCGACTGGCTGGCTATGCCATTCCTTTCCCGGGTGTCTTGAACAATTCCGCAGTCAGGTTGTTCGACAAATATTATGCTTCCGTGGGTCTGACGGAAGACGGGGCCCGGCAGGAAGGTTTTGAGGCCCTGGCGGTCTCGGCGTCTTCCCGCAGCAAACACGGCATGATCCCGGGAGTCAAACCCTGGACCCTTAAACTGGTGTTCGACCGGAAAACCCAGAAGCTCCTGGGGGGCCAGATCGTGGCCGATAGTGAGGCGCCGGTGAAGGAAATCGATACCATCAATGCCCTGATTCTCGGCGGCAAAACCATCCCCGACTTGACGGTGTTGATGTGCGCCGGCACCCCGGACTGTTCCTCGGAGCCGAGCCTGGAGCCCATAACTATCTGCGCCGAGCAGGCCTTGCAGAAATTATCGGCGTAAAATTGCCTCAATTATTGCGGCCCGGAGCTTATTCGACCACAACTTACCCGGCTCTTAGTCAGGCCATATCTGGTCCTACTGGCGTTTAAAGGATGGTTGGCGCATGCCCCAGAAATTACTGCTCCACATCTCGGATCGGGAAAAATGGCCGGTAGTCGTCAGACTGGTGCAATCTTTGGTGGAAAGCGCGCCGTTAGAGGAGATACAGGTGGTCATAGTGGCCGACGTTTTTGCCGGCGGGGTGTGTCTGACGTGCCACCGGGCCTTGCGGGAAGAGATGGAGGCCTTGGTGGCGGCAGGCCATGAGATCCGGCTCTGCGCTACTTCTTTGCAGTCCTTGAATATAAAAACGGCGGGCCTGCCGGAGTTCGTGGCCATTGTCCCCAACTCCCTGGCTGAGATCCCGGCCCGTCTGGCGGAAGGGTATCAATATATCAAGATATGAGGAGAAAATCAGCCGCAGGAAACTTTTAGGTTCCATGCGGCTATCGACACTGATGAAAAGCAGTGCGCCAATTTTAACGGGGAGAGGAGGTGAGCGCAGATGTCCAAATTTCTCTTTGTTATTACCCACGGCTTTGAGAAGGCCGGGCGGGCCACCAGGGCCTTCCAGTTTGCCAAAGTGGCCCGGGAAAAGGGCCATGATGTCAGGGTATTCCTGGTGGACGACGCCATTCACTGGGCCCAGTTGGGCATGGCGGAAGGGATCAGGGCCGCCACCGGCGAGGAAATGAAACCTTTTATCAACTACCTGCTGCAACACGATACGGAGATCGTGGCCTGCAAGGCGTGAGTGGATCACCGCTATTTAACCTCCGATGAAATGATTCCGGGGGTCAGGATTGAAGGAGCGCCGTACCTCATCGATTTGATGGAGCAGTATCAAACGATGACCTTTTAGGCGCTCTAGGGCAAAAGGGACCCTGGCCTGTATGCAGGGAGAAGAACTGGGAGGCCGGTTCTGCTGGTCGTAGGAAGACCAGCGCCAGCCGCAGTTTACTAAAATAACGCCCGGACGCAGCCGGAGAGCGGCAGCAGGGCTTCCGGCTACGCCCACTTGCTCCCGGGGTGCGGGGGCCGGTCCGGAAACTCCCGGCCCCGTCCCCTGGATAGTTTGTGGTTCTATGGGCTTAAGCGGTAACCAGCTTGCGTACGTCGATGCCGTATTTTTTCATGCGGTGCCAGACAGTAACCCGGCTGACTCCCAACAGGGCCGCGGCCTGGGACTGGTTGCCCCGGGCTTGCCGCAAGGCGTCGATCAGGGCGGTTTTTTCGTCGGTATCCGGCAAGCCCCCGGCCTCCCGGGGACTTTCCCCAGGGGGTTCCAGGGAGCTCAGCTTGGGAGGGAGGTGCTCTGCCGTAATCAGGCCGTCTTCCGCCACCACAAAGGCATACTCCAGGGCGGCTTTGAGTTCCCGGACGTTGCCGGGCCAGGGGTAGTCCAGAAAAATATTCATGGCTTCCCGGGTGAGGCCGGTAATCCCCTTGCCGCTGCGGCGGCGGAGGCGCTTGCGGAAGTGCTCCACCAGCAAGGGGATGTCTTCCTGACGCTCCCTTAAAGGGGGCAGATGGATGGGAATGACATTGATGCGAAAAAAGAGGTCTTCCCGAAATTTTCCCTGGGCCACGAGCGATTCCAGGTCCCGGTGGGTGGCGGTGATGAGGCGCGTCTCCGCGGTGATGGGCCGGTGGTCCCCCACCCGTTCAAACTGTTTGGTCTCCAGAACGCGCAGGAGTTTTACCTGAATGGCCGGAGGAAGATCGCCGATTTCGTCCAGAAAGATATCGCCCCGGTGGGCGGCTTCAAACCGGCCCTGGCGGTGGGTGTAGGCGCCGGTAAAAGCGCCCTTCACGTGGCCGAAGAGCTCGCTCTCCAACAGGGCCTCGTTGAGGGCCGCGCAATTACAGGTAATGAAGGGCCCCTCTTTTCTGGGCCCCAGGGCATGGATGGCATGGGCCACCAACTCCTTGCCGGCGCCGCTCTCGCCGTAAATAATCACCGGGGCCTCGCTCTGGGCGGCCTTTTGGGTGAGGGCAAAGACCTGTTGCATCCGGGAGGATTTGCCCACCAGGCCTTGGAAGTCGCCGGCGGTGTCCATCAGCTTGCAGAGTTGCTGGATCTTTTCATCCCGCTGGGTGAGTTCGGTGATATCAGTGAAGGTTTCCACCGCCCCCAATACTTGTCCGGCCTCGTCCCGGAGGATGGCGGCATTTTTCAACAGGTGGACATAAGTCCCATCCTGGCGCATGAACATGCAGGGGGTGCGGGTGGCCGCCCCTTGTTCAAAGAGGTGGCACCAATGCCTGTGGCCCTCCAAACGGGCGCCGGCGCAGGCGTCGCAACCCAAGATGGCGCAGGAGCGGCCGATGACTTCTTCCCGGCGGTATCCCAGAATCTTTTCGAAGGCCTCATTAACCATCAGAATGGTGCCGTCGGGGCTGGCCACCATCAGGCCGTCATTCATGGTGTTAATAATTTCTTTTAAATAGCGGTTGATCTTTTGTTCTTCCACGCTTGGGCCTCGGTGTTTTAACATGTGTCTTAACATTAATGATAGCAAAAACCGGCCAAGGCGCAACTACTAGTTAAAAATAATTAGGATATTAACAGGTTAAATATAGAGAACAGGACCGCTGGCCGCGGCGCAGGTTTACCGCCATGAAATCCGATCAACGACTGGATATTTCCGGGCAGGTGATGCCCTTAAGCCTGGCCCTATGCAAGTTCACTCTGGCCCAAATGAAACCGGGAGAGATCCTGGAAATTCGCCTCCGTGACCCTGACACCTTCCAGGATTTGCTGATTATTGTGGAGCGTTCCGGAGATTGTCTCCTATCCTGGGAAAAACGTGAGGAGTACTTTTGCCTGTGGGTGCGCAAAGACCCGGGAAGCCCCTAAACTCCCCGTGCCCCTACAGTTTGTCGCTTGTTGACGGCGAATTGGCAATACGTCATCCTGGAACCCCATAAGCCTAATTTTCTAATTATCTTAAAGTATTATTTAACTTGACAACTAATTAGCACATATGCATTATAATATATACCAGTAAAAGCCAAACCCATCGTGAGGTGGGGACGGAAAGCTGCGGGTCTCTGTGAGAGAGATGGCCGGGTTCCCTGGAAGAGGGGGCTCGGTTTTTTTATGCCGCCAGAGCGGTTATTCTGGGTATACGGGGGTAATCTGGGCGGGAGGGAAGAATAAGACTGCCGCCTGATTGCGTTTGAGAACCTGGGAGCCGGCAAGAAGCCGGCAAGCTGACGAGGAAAGGAATTCCTGATGGGGTTGGAACTGACTATCCAGAGCCTGAGCCGGGCCGCATGGCTGGGCACTTCTGGGAGGGACAGGACCGACCCGGGGTTGGCCCAGGGTCGCAGCCGGGACTATAACCCCACCGGGGCCAAGACCCCTGAAGAAGCGCTGGCCCATATCAAACTTCTCTCTAAGGCCGGGCGCACTGAAGAACTGGCGACCTTGCTCCGGAGCAGCCAGGTCTTTCGCCAGGCCTGGCAGAACTTGCAACAGTCTGCCTCCACCCCTTCAGAGACGGTGGGGGGACTGATCTCTCTGCTTGCGGCCCCGGACGGCGCAGACCTGCCTGCGCCTCTGCCCGGCGCCGGCTCTGGAGGCCGGCAGTTAAGCCCGGTGCAAAACCTGGCGCTCCAGCCGCTGGACTCCAGCCAGGAATCCACCTCTGGGGCCCCGACTTACCCCGTCCTGTCTTCCAAGCCCACCAACTCCCTGGCTGCCGCCCGCCGGGTTTATGAAACCCAGGCCCACTATTATTCCCAGGGGGCTGGGGACTTTTCCCGCATCAATCTCAGGGTCTAACAAGAAAAATTAATCGCCACTTGCTTCTTTATCTTTTTTATCCCCTTGATTATTTCTTTCAGGTTCTATTGGGATTCATCGGTATGCTCGAAATACCGGCTTCTCAGATGGCCGTTCTTAATGGCATCCAGACCGTGAACCGGCAGTTCCACCGCCTCCAAGGGGATATGGGCGAAGTATTCCAGATCCCGGCGCTGGCGGCTTAAATCACCGTCCATTCTCACTTCATCAATTTTGGCGCCGATTTTTACCATATACTATAGACCTCCTTGCCCTTCACCCAGGTCTTCACCAGGCAGGGCACTTCCTTGGTCAAGTCCACCAGGATTAGGTCCGCGTCTTTGCCGGGCTCAATGGAGCCGGTTTCCTCCGCCAGACCCACGGCCTTGGCCGGATTGAGGCTCACCATATTCACCGCGGCATGCAAGGGCAGCAATCCCAATTGATAAAGGGTAAAAACGCTGTGGACCAAGGTCATGGGGAGGTAATCGGAACAAAGGATATCGCCGCACCCGGAAGAAATGGCTTCCCGGCCGCTCAGGTTGTTACCCTGGGAATTGCCTCTCAAGATATTGGGAGCCCCCAGGCAGACGGCAATCTCATGTTCTTTGGCGGTTGCCGCCGCCTCCAGATTCACCGGAAATTCCGAAACGGTGATGCCCCTCTCCTTGAGCCACTTTATTTTGGCGGGAGAATCATCGTCATGGGAAGCCATAGGGATGGCCAAGGACTGGCACAGGGAAACGACGTGATCCACGGTGGCCGACAAGGTCTTTTGGGCGGAGAATTTCTGGTGAATGATCTGCTCCAGTTCCTCTTCGCCTTTTCGATAAACCGTGCCGAAATAGTTCTTGAAGGAAGTCAGTTCCTTAAACTGGCCCTGTCCGGGGGTATGGTCCATCAGGGATAAAAGATTAATTTTCCGGGACTGGAGAAGCTCTTCCAAATAGGGCAGGGCCCCGGTATCGGTAAGTTCGAACCGGGCATGGGCCTTGGTTCGCAGATGCAAGTTAGGGGCCAGGCGATGGATCTCCGAGATGATCTGGGCGGCCATGCGATTGGAGCGCACGCCGATTTCCCCTTCGGCAAAAGACAGGGAATGAAAGATAGTGGTTATGCCGCTGGCGGCCAACAGGCGGTCCATTTCCAAGATGACCAGGTTTTGGGGGAAGAAGATATTGGGCCGGGGTTCCAGGGACTTCTCAATGGCGTCGCAGTGCAGATCGATAAAGCCGGGGAGGAGATACCGGCCTTGGGCGTCAATCTTACGACTGGTGGATTTGATCTCTCCGGTCTTGATTTCGGCGATCCTGCCGTCATCCACTTTCAGGGAAGCCCGCCATTCTGTCCCCTGGGAGGTGACAATATTGGCATCCTCAATAACGTAAGCCCCATTTAGAGACATGCCTTAATTCTCCTGGCTGAGCCGGTGGACCCGGTCCATGATGGAGGTCATCAGGTTATCATGGTGGAAGATACCGATAAGAGTGGTTCCCTGTGATTTTAGCTCCCTCAGAATTTCCACCACGATGGCGATGGTCTGCTGATCCAGGGCCGATGTGGGCTCATCCAACAGCAGGAGGCGGGGCTTCCAGATGACCGCCCGGGCCAGATTGAGGCGCTGCTGTTCGCCGCCGCTGAAAGTCACGGGGTAAGCCTCAAACAGGTTGGGGGGGATCTGGAGCCGTTCTAACATGCCTCCGGCGATTTTTCTGGCCTCAGTACGCGACAGACCGTTTTTCAGGAGCAAGGGTTCGGCCACGGTATCCAGGGCGGAGACCCTGGGAAGCACTTGTAAAAATTGGGAGACGTAACCGATCTCGGTTTTCCGTACCTCCAAAATCAACTGGTGCGCGGCCCTTGCCAGGTCAAGCCTGCCCCAGGTGCGGGAATTGAACCAGATCCGGCCCCCACTGGAGAGATAGGTCCGGTAGATGCACTTTAAGAGGGTGCTCTTGCCTATGCCGCTGGGACCGGAGACGCCCAGGAATTCCCCCGGGGACACTTTAAAAGAGACATCTTCCAGGGCCTGGATTACTTTTTCGCCCAGGATATGGATGTGGAAGGTCTTGGAGAGCTGTTCTATCTCGAGCAACTGGAGCTTTTCTCCTTTTTTACAACTGGGAGCTTACCAACAACTGGGTATATGGATGTTGGGGGTCTTCCAGGATTTGGTCCGTGAGACCGGACTCCACCACCCGGCCCAGTCTCATGACCAGAGTCCGGGAAGTCAGCAGCCGAATCACTCCCAGGTCATGGGAAACGACAATGACAGCCAGGTGAAATTCGCTCTGCAAATTCCTGATTAGATCCAACACCCTGGCCTGCACGGACAGGTCCAGGCCGGTAGTTACTTCATCCAAAAAGAGAATGACGGGATTATTGGATAAGGCCTTGGCAATCTGCACCCTTTGGCGCATGCCGCCGCTGAAGTTTATCGGGGGTTCATCCAGGCGTTGGAGAGGTATTTCGGTTTTGGCCAATAAACGGGCGCTGCGGCGGCGCATGTCGCCAATGTGGCGGCATCCGGCCATGATCAGCCGTTCGGCAATATTGCCTCCGGAACTTATCGCCATCCTCAAACCGAGATAGGGGTTTTGATAGACCATGCCCATGCAGGCTTGGCGGAATTGTCTTTTTTGAAAGGAATTGAGGCTTAAGAGGTTTTTCTTTGCCTGGGGAAGTCTGCCATCCGGATTCGCACCTGTGCCGCCATTATGGAAATAGATCTCACCCCCGGAAGCTTCATAGTCGAAATAGAGCAGGCGCACCACCGTGCTTTTCCCGGAGCCGCTTTCCCCGACAATCCCCAGGACTTCTCCCGGGTAAAGGTCGAAGGAAACCTGGCCGCAGGCCACCACCGAGCCGCAAGGGCCACAGATGTTGGTGCCAAATGCCGGTCCGGTCACCTCCAGGCACTTAGGACAGCCGCCCCCATAGATCTTGGCGAGGTCTTTGATGGCTAAAACCGGTTTCCACGTTTGCTTCATGGAGTAAACTCCACCAGGAAACTGTAGCCGTGTTGTCGCCATCCCAGGTATTCGTAAAAACGATGGGCCCCTTCCCGATCTTTATGGCTGGAAAGGGCCAGCTTGTAGCACCTCTTTTCTTTAGCCCGGTTCATGGCGAAACGGAGCAGCTCCAGGCCGATCCCCCGGCGCCGCCGGTCCTCCCGCACCACCACGTCTTCCACCAGCGCCGAGGGCGCTCCCTGGTGGCCCAGGTTATCCATGATTAATAGAGCCATGACCCCCTGAATTTCTCCCCCCGCTTCCGCGACAAAAAGCTTATAGTCCGGATACCTCTTAAGCCTCCGGAATATGGTGCGGGCTTGCTCCAAAGGCAAAATACCGCCATTATCCATCCCCAGTTGGCCATAGAGGGGCAAAATCTTGGGCAAGTCCGATTCTCCGGCTTCCCGGATGGTTACTTGCATGCGCGGAGCTCCTGTTCTTCCTGGCGACCCAACAACTTGTCGCAATAGCTGGTATCGGAACAGAGGTAGGTCCTTTCGCCGGACGCCTCATCAATGATCTCATCGAGGAAAGTAGAGGCGCCGCCACACCTCTTGCAGGCCTTACCCGGGAAATCCTCCACCCGGAAGGGCACATCCTCAAACTCCAGAGGCGCCACCCGGGTATAGGGCGGAATGGCATAGATTCGCTTTTCCCGGCCGGCTCCAAAGAGGTAAAGCGTTTCTGCCAGGTGCAGCTTGGGGAGATCCCACCTGGGTATGGGGCTGGGGTCCATGATATAGCGGCCGTTCACGGTCACCGGGTAGCGCGCCCCGATGCTGATTTCTCCATACTTCACGATGTCTTCATAAAGGTAGAGCCACATCTGGCTGTAGTCGGCCTCCCCGTGCATCCGCCGGGTCTGGGCCTCCGAAGGCTCCACGGTGCGTAAGGCCTCAGGGAAGGGCACTTGCAAGACCAAAATCTGGTCCCGGGTCAGGGCTTCTTCCGGAATCCGGTGCCGGGTTTGAATGATGGTTGCCTGCCGGGTATCGGTGGTGGTGGCCACGCCGGTTACCTGGCGGACAAATTTCTTGATGTTCACGGCGTTTACACTGCCGTCGCAGCCCTGGTCGATGACCTTCAGGATATCCTCAGGGCCGATCAAAGACAGGGTGAGCTGCAGGCCACCGGTGCCCCAGCCCCGGGCCACGGGCAGCTCGGGTGAGGCAAAAGGCACCTGATATCCGGGGAGGGCCACGGCCTTGAGGATTTTTCGCCGGATTTCCCGTTTGGCCGTTTCATTAATAAAGGCGAAATTATAATCCTGGGGTTTTTTCAACCGGCCATGGTCTTGGAGCCACTCGTTAATCCGCATTTTCTTTTTCTGCTTCCGGCCGTGACTCTGGTCCGGCTTGCTGGGCCCGGCGCAAACGGTCCAGGTCGGATTGAAAGGTCACATAATGGGGTAATTTCCAATGGGAGCCGAACCCCAGGGATTCGATGCCGTCCAGGTGAGACAGGACGAACTCCTGGTTTTCTGAAGGCACTTGGGGTTCTGGCGTTTGCATGGCCCGGTCCAGGACCGCCATGGCAATGGCCTTGATTTCGTTGTGGCCGAAGCAGAGCCCATATCCCAGGGTGAATTTCGGCGAACCCCCGGCGGTGTCGAACCTGGCGATGACCTCGGCCTCGGTCACCTTCACCTCGCCGACGGTGTAGGGCGCCCCGGTTTGGGGGTGCTCGAGGCGCACCGGCAGATAGCCTACCCGCAGTTCTCCCACCGTGGGGTGGATATCGCCATAACCCCGCATATTGGTATAGGCCAGCAGCAGCAGCCCCCCGGTTTCTCCCCGGGTCATACTCTGCAAAGCCGCGCTTCGGGGAGCGGGAAAGGTTAGGGATTGGCGGGTGAGGTCAAAGATTTTTCCTCCTTGATCCCTGGATTCCAGGGTTTCCGCCAGTAATCCCTCGTTCCGGAGGATATCGATAACTTTGGGAAACGTCAGGGGGAGCGGCTGGCTCCCGGCCAGGTCCTGGCCCAGGGCCTGGAGGAAAGCCTGTCTTTGCCGCGACGTGTCCTCTGTTAGGTCAAAATCCAGGAGCCTGAGGGTATAGTCGCTGGTGGGTCCTAAAACCTGGCCCCCGGGGATATCTTTGAAGGCCGCGGAAATTCGGCGGATGATCCTCATGTCCTCGCCTCTGGAGGGGAGGGAATAACCCACCCGGGGTTGGGTGGCCCGGTAAGCCCGAAGCATAAACGCGGCTTCCAAAGTATCGCCGGCCGCTTGTTTGAGGGCTAAAGCCGCCAACTCCGGGGCATACAGGGAACCTTCGCTCATCACCCGGTCCACCGCCAGATAGAGTTGTTCCCGGACCTGCCGCACCTCCAAAGGTGCAGAAGACCCTTTCAACCTCTGATAGGCCAGCAGCTTTCCGGCCTGGGCGATGGCCTCCTCGCCCCCTTTGACCGCCACATATCCCATGTTTATTGCACCTCCAGTTGGGTGGAGCGGGGCAGGCCCATGACCCGGCCGGAGCGGTCCAGGAAGAAACAGTCCACGCCCAGGGGGAATTCCTGGTTGATTTTTTTGAGCTCGAAAATCTCGTCTGCCGCCAATCCGGTGATCCTCAAACGCCTCTCTTGGGCCACGCCCGGCCCCTGCAGCTTTATCCCCAAGCCGGCCGGCTCCTCCCGGCCCAGGGACGCCACCAGATAGATAATGGTGGCCCCCCGGTCGGGATACTCCAGGGTTCCCCGTTTGGCTTGCCGTATTTCTCCCTGGCTGCAGCCGTCGGTAACGATAATAAAATCTGCCCCGGGCACCTCGGTTAGGTGAGCCTTGGTCCAGTCCCTCACCAACCCGGCGCAAGAGTCGCTGTCAGGGCCGATAACCGCAAAACCGACTTCGTGATCCAGGAGGGTATAGAGCAGCAAAGGCAACCCCTGGCCCGGATCCCCAGGAGACAAGGGATAGATCTCCCCCGGATGGCTCAGGGCCTGGAGCAATATGCGGAAAGCCTGCTGTGTGGCTAAGGGACCGTTATATATCGTCATCGCCTTATCCTTTGACCATGCTCTCGAAACTCACCAGGGTTTTGGCCAACAACCGCCGCTCCCATTCTGCCTCTTGCCTTAGGGCAGAGGCCAAGGGGGCCAGAAATTGGTCGATCTTTTGTTGTAACACGTCGTTGTTACTTTGAAAGACCGCCGCCACCGCCGCGGCCATTACGGCCCTGTCCGGGTCCTCCCCCAGGATCATGGCATAGCCCCGGTGGCCCTGATATTCGGTCTCCGCTTCGGTAATGAGGATTTCCCCCAGACAAAAGTCCTGGGCAAAGGGATCTTGAGCCACCATCATGAGCAACCCGGTTTTGGGGGCTTGGAGGACCTCGATTTCCTCCTTAGCCAGCAACTTGCCCAACTTATTCAAGTAGTGTGGCTCCAAGTTAATAATGAGGTGCTGGTAGTCGGACATGGTGCCCTCAGCGCGGTGCGGGTTAAATGATTTTTCCCCGTAAGTATGCAGAAAACCAATCAAAGATCAGAATAGTAACCATGATCACCAGGATTAAGGACGCGGTCTGGCGATACTCGAAGAGTTTCATGCTCATCACCAGTTCGAAGCCGATGCCGCCGGCACCCACGATCCCCATGATGGTGGAACCCCGGATGTTCCGGTCCAGGATATTGAGGTTATAACTGTTAACTAACGGCATAACCTGGGTCCAGACCCCGTGTCTGATTTTCTGGGGAAAGCGGGAACCCACCGCCTCGATGGCCTCCACCGGCCCGGAGTCGATATTCTCGATGGCTTCGGCATAAAACTTCCCCAGAAACCCGGCAGTATGAAAGCCCAGGGCCAAAACTCCGGCAAAAGGCCCGAGACCTACGGCCACGATAAAGATGAGCGCGAACATCAGCTCGGGCATGGCCCGGAGAAAATTGGTGATTTCTTTCATGACGTTATAGATGATCTTGCTGAAGACCATATTTTTCGCAGATAACATGCCCAGGGGCGAGGCCAGGACCACGGCCAGAAAGGTGCCGGTGAAGCCCATGCCCACGGTTTCCACCATCAGTTTCCCGTAAGTGGCGATCTGGGAAAAATCAGGGGGAAACATGCCTTTCAAGAAATTCCACAGGAGGGGCAAACCATGGGTCACCTCAGAAAGGCTGATGGGGATGAACATCAGGGACAAAAGCGCGGCCACGCCTATGAGGCTTAAGAGGAGAATATCCAACCCCCGGTTTTGGGGGTGCAAGAAGCTGCCGGCGATAATGCGGTGGCGCAGGTAGGCGGAGACCCGGTCAATGGCGGTGATAATTACCAGGATGATTAAGAGAATGGCGGAGGCCTGGTGATAGTCGAAGGTGCGCATCTGCGTGAAGAGTTCCACCCCCAGACCGCCGGCTCCCACCAGGCCCAGAACCATGGCGGCCCGGATATTATGGTCCAGGAGATAAAGGTTGTAGCCCACGAACAGGGGATAGATTTGCGGCGCCACGGCAAAACGGATGACGCTGATACCCCGGCTGCCTGCGGCCTCCAAGGCTTCCACCGGCTTGGTGTCTATGCTTTCAATGGCTTCGGCGTAAAATTTGCCCAGGAGTCCCACGGTGGCCAAAGTTAAGGCCGCCACCCCGGCCAGAGGCCCCAAGCCGAAGGAGGTGAAAAAGAGGAGGGCATAAATGAGATCCGGAATGGCCCGCAAAATGTTAACCAGATTCTTGGCCAAGAAATAGACCAGCCAATGGCCCGAGGTGTTTCTGGCGGAGAGAAACCCCAAGGGGAGCGCCAGGATCGTTCCGAACACGGTGCCCCAAAAACCGATGGCCAGGGTTTCCACCGCCAAGGTCATGATCAAAGGCCACCGGGAAAAATCCGGCGGCAGCATTTCCAGGACAAAGCGGCAAGAGTTGGCAAACCCGGTGACCAGATGGGCGAGGTTAAAATCCGAAACCCGCCAGGAATAGGCAAGAATCACCAGAAAGAAAGACCAACCGGCAATCAGTTTTATTCTTCTATGATGGAGGGGACTTAGGCTGCCCAGCATCGATCCTCTTCATCAAAGGCATAAATCTCCCGGAGAAGGTTCTTGTCCAGGCCCTGGGCGGCGCCGTCAAAAGAGATGGCCCCGTCCTTGACGCCGATGACCCGGGGGCAATATTCTTTAACGGATTCCAGATGGTGCAGCACTGTCAGCAACGTAATGCCTTTCTCCGCGTTGATCCGGAGTAAAAGTTCCATGATCTTGCGGCTGGTGCGGACATCCAGATTGGCAATGGGCTCATCCGCCAGGAGCAGTTCCGGTTGCTGCATCAAGGCCCGGGCAATGGCCACCCGTTGTTTCTGGCCGCCACTGAGACAGTCCACCCGTTCATAGGCTTTGTCTTCCAGGTGGACGAAACTCAACAACTCCATGGACATTTCCCGTTCCCGCCTGGTAAAGAAGCCAAGGATAGAGGAAAACAAATAAAAACCCCGATCCAGCCTCCCCAAAGCGCCGGACAGCACATTTTCCAGCACCGAGGTCCGTTCCACCAGGTTGAAAAGCTGATAGACCATGCCGATTTTTTTCCGGGTGCGTCTGAGGAGTTCCCGGTCCCGATAATTGATCTCTTGGCCCCCCACCAACACCTTACCGGCATCCGGCACCACGAAGCCGTTGATCGTCCGGATCAGGGTAGTCTTGCCGGAGCCGCTGGGGCCGATGATGGCCGCCACTTCGCCGGGTTTGACCTTGAGGCTGATGCCTTTGAGGACCTGGTGGCCGTTGAAATGTTTTTGGATATTTTCCATCTTAACCATGCGAGTCTCCCTTACGGGCTCTCAAGGGCCCCGGCAGCCAGGGCATTTTCCTGGAGAAAGCCCCTGACTGCCGCGGCCGCACGCCAAGGTTTTATCTCAGGGTGTCTATTACCGTTTTGACTTCCTTGATCAACGCGTAATCGCCATCACCCACAATCTCGTAGCCGGTGATTTTGCCATAGCCGGTGACCACGTCCTTGGGCACCTTGACAATGGCCTTCTTTAAGCTTTCCTTTACTTCCTGGGGCAAATCCTGGCGGTAGGCCAGGGGTGAACCCGGCAGGAGAGGCGATTTCCAAATGATGACATTGGTCGCTTTGGAAATCTGACCCTTTTCCAACATCTTCGGGTAGGAAACATCGTTGTCGGCGACGATATCGATGATCTTGTTTTTCACCACCAGTTCCCCGGCGTCATGGGTGCCCACATAGCCCACTTTTTTGAAGACTTTCTTGGGGGCCATCCCGGCTTTGTGCATGAAATAGCGGGGAATGGCAAAGCCGGAAGTGGAGTTGGGATCAGTAAAAGCGAAGGTGAAGGCCTTTTTGTGATTGGCCAGCTTGGCGGCGATGGCCTTCATCCCGGCCTCGCCTTCCAGGGGCTGGGTAATACCCAGCTTCTTGGCCGCCTCCGGGGTAGCCACTAAATAAGAGCGATAGGTAGTGACCCCCTTGGCGTCTTTACCCACGGCAAAGGCTTCCGCACCGGCCCGGCCATTGGCCAGGACATAGGAAAAAGGCCCGAACCAGGCGATATCGGCCTTTTTGGCCCGCATGGCTTCAATGACCCCGGTGTAGTCCGTGGCGGTGAAAAGTTTGATGCACCTGCCCGTTTCTTTTTCCAGCCACTTCTTCATGGGAGTGTATTGCTCCATCATGGCCTTGGGGTCCTCGGCCGGTATCAGTCCCATCACCAGACACTCCTGGCTGGCAGCCTGGGCCAGGGAAAACCAGGCCAGAAAAAGGGTTAAGGTTACCACGCCCATCCACAGCTTTTTCATAACTTCTTCCCTCCCTCGTCAAAGTCTAAAGTGATAGTGCAATAATCCCCGCGAAATTTGCTGCTGCAAAACTCCGCCACCGCCCCGTGTTGGTCTTTGGCACAACTTTTCACGATTAGTAGAGGTGTGTTGGGTGAAATACGCAGCATCTCCGAGTCGGCCCTTTCCGGCAGGCCCACTTCAAAGGTGGAAGATACCCGTCTGGCTTCCACCCCAAAATGTTCTTTGATGACCTGGTAAAGGGAAAAAGACTCCGGCAGCACTGCACTCAAGCCCGGGTATTTGTGCGCCGGGAGATAAGACAGGGTAAAACAAAAAGGCAAGTTGTCAGCATAACGCAAAATTTTCAGGACCGTCACTTTGTCCTTGGGGGCGATCTCCAGCCGCTCTGCCAGCTCCCGGTCCGCGCTTAATTCATAGCTGTTAATCAAGCAAGCCTGCGGGGTAAAGCCGGCCTCCAGTATGGAAGAGGTAAATTGGGTTTTTTGGGAGACCCGGTAAGGAATTTTTTTAGCGGCCACGAAGGTCCCTTTGCCCCGGAGCCGATACACCAGGCCCTCTTGTTCCATCACTTCCAGGGCCCGGCGCACGGTGTGACGGTTCAACTTGTATTGCCGGCTTATCTCCATTTCCGTGGGCAATTGCGATCCGGAGGGAAAAATCCCCGCGGCGATCTGCTTCGTGAGGAGGCCGGACAATTGTTGATATCCCGAGATCCCTTGTTGATCCTTGAGCATCCGCTTCTCCAATTGTTTAGTTGTCTAGACATTACCCCCGGAACATTTCAGCAAGATAAAGACCAAGTTATTTTCCTGTTAAAAATAAGGCCGCCAGGAAACCGAACTTGAAGTCAAGGTCGAGAGGGTGGAATCCTTGAGATACTTGGAAAAGGCGCCTGCTTATCGAGGACAACTTGAGAGAAATTAACCTGATACTTATCAAAGAATAACATTAAAATAACAATAATATGCAATAGTTGGCCAAGTTAACTTCTCTAAGGGAATGGAGGAGCATCACCTGTTTTTCCCCAAAAGCCACCCGGGTTCCAGGATTCTGATGCTCTCGGCGGGTCCCGGCCTGAGGTATCTCCCGATATTGGTAAGATCAAGTCTGCTTTTTAGGGGAAAGGTTTCCCCAGGCCCGGCTCTGGGGGCTAGACCTATCGGCGGCGATGCTGTCGGTGGCCGAAAAGAAAATGTCTAGCCTGCTGCCCCGCCTCACCCTGATCAATGCGGCTTATGACCGGCCTTTAACCCCCTGGTGGTCCCAGGAACAGGACCGGGGAAGCTCAAGGGGGCCGGAAAGGGAGCCTCGCGCTGCCTTGCTCCCAGGAAGAAGGGTTTCCGTAAATAGTATGCGTTATCCGATAAACTATACCGTGGCGGTCATCATCCTGGTGGTCTCAGCGTCATCTCTGGGCATCATGGCCTACCATTATTGGCAGCCCCTGTGCGCCGGGGTCCGGCAGGTGATCCATTGGTGTCCGGATAAGGAGCAAATCCGAATCTGGGTGGAATCCTGGGGTCCTCTGGCGCCCCTGGCCTTTATCCTGATCCAGGCCCTGCAAGTGGTCGCGGCCCCCATTCCCGGGGAAGTCACCGGCTTTTTAAGCGGCTTTCTCTTCGGGGTGATCCCGGGCTTTCTCTATTCCACCCTGGGCCTCACCCTGGGAGGAACCCTGGCTTTCTTGATTGGCCGTTGGCTTGAAGTCCATCTCATCGAGAAGTGGGTGAAAAAAGAGACCTTGGAAAAATTCGATTATCTCATCGAGCGGGAAGGGGCCCTGGTGGCCTTTCTCCTGTTTCTGATACCTTGGGCCCCCAAGGATTATCTCTGTTTTCTTCTGGGGCTGAGCAAGATGCCCCTGAAGGTTTTTCTGCTCTTGATGGCCGTAGGAAGGATGCCTGCCACTTTTCTGTTGACCTTGCAGGGAGCCCAGGTTTATCAGGGCAATTACCTATTATCCCTATTATTATTGATTCTGGCCCTTTCCCTCGGGGGAGTCCTGCTGGCCAATCGGGAGAGATTCTACCGATGGTTGCGTAACTGGGGCGGGACCTCCCCGGAATAACCCCTGTACTCCCATGGTTGCACCCGGGGGAACCCGGCTTGCCCTCCACCGGTTTTTACCAAACCGTCAATCTCGGGCCAGCGTCTCTGGTTTATCCACCACTTAAGTTTGCTGCCACCTTCCCTGGATAAAACCGCCACCAAAACGCTTCCTATCCTGTTGCTGCCGGCAAAATCTGGAAGGACGGAGGAGACACATCGAAAATTAACAATAGCGTAATAAAAAGTATTAAAAAATTAATAATTCTTTAACATAAATGACTTATAAAACATGATCAAGGCCTTATGAAAGAAACAAGATATAAAATATTAAAAACAAAACTTCCACATCTGTCTGCAGTCGAGAGATTGATAATAAAAACCATTCTTTTCTGGTTTAAAAGTCTAATTATAGTGGAAAATGAAGAGAATTTAGCGCTGGCTAACGACCCAATAATTTATACTTTCAATCATAACAATTACTTGGAGACAATATTAGTGAGTTTCTACTTAATATTCCGTCGAGATGGGAAAAAGATTAGCTTCGTGATCGACTGGATGTATGGACAGTTGCCGATTCTTCGATGGTTATTTAATAGGATCAAACCGATCTATGTCCATAACAAAAATGCCAAAATAGCTTTTATTAACCGTCGTAAAAAAGTTGGGGCTGAAAAAATGGTTTATCAGGAATGCATAGAACGCCTGAAAAACCACCAAAGTATCGGCATTTTTCCGGAAGGCACCCGAAATAACCATCCATTTTTATTGAAAAGAGGACGCAAAGGGGTGGGAGCCATGATCCTGGCTTCCGGAGCCGCGGTCATTCCCATTGGCATTATTTATCCCCAGCCCCCCCAGAGAGGAGGTTCCTTTCCCTGGGGGACCATGATCTTACGGATAGGCAAACCGCTAAACTTTACCACCGAACTTAACATGGCCCGGCATCTTGCCGAAAACCACAATTTGTCTGCCGTGAAGAGCAAGCGGTGGTCAACCTTGTTGGCTGCCCTTATCACCCATCGCGTTATGGAAGCCCTGGCCAGGTTGTCAGGCAAGCAGTATCCCTATCCTGCTCCCCAGATGCTGCTCTAGCGGGATGGACTACCAACTAAATGATGAGGAGGCGATATGTCCCGGATTGAAACCTGCAAAGTTCTTGATGACCAGACCCGGAGTCAGGCCCTCCAGGTCATCGAACGGGTCTACCATCAAGAAAAGAACTGGATCCACTCAGTGGAAGAGGAAATACCGGCGGACTTTCCCCAAAGCAGCCGTTTTTCCTGGTTCCTGGCCACCGTCAACGGCACTCCCGCAGGAGTCATCCGCCTGGTATATGACCCGACTCTGGAGTTGCCCCCGGAATATCAGGTGACCCTGACCAAGGAGATTGATTTGCAGGAGCTGGCCCGGCGGGGCAGGTTCGTGGACATCGGGCGCTTTATGATCCTGCCGGAATACCGGCGCAAATTTCTGGTGGCCATTCGCCTCATGGGCATCGCCGTGCGGGAAGTGATTGAGAGAAATTACACGCATTTCATCACCGATGTGTTTGAAGGCGAACCCCATTCACCCCTGAACTTTCATACCAGAATCCTGGGGTTCGAAATCATCGGCGCCCACCTCCAGGGTGAACTCAACTGCAGCCTCACCAGGATCATCCTGACCATGGACATCCTTAAGGCTTATGCCGGCTTGAAAAGGCGTCGAAATCGCTTGTATGCCAGTTTGACGGAAGGATACCGGGGGTTGGTGGAGGAGAAAATGATAGCTGGCGGCTTTAAATAGAGATTGGTGTAAGGCTTTAGTCATTAATGGCATCGCGGCGGAGATTTTAGATACCAAAAGAGGTGCTCCCCCTGGGGCGAGCACCTCAACCGGGGAAGGCAAGATAGGCTAACCTGATGGCCATGAGCCAATTATGGTCTAGCTAGTCTTGCCGTAGTGCTCGGCTTCGGCTTCGGCCACCATATCGCTTACCTGTTCGCCGGCCTCGGACGCGAAACCCACCACCGTGTCCTTGATCATGAGGCCGCCCTTAACCAGCCCCTTGGCCACCGGCCGCACCACATAGCCTACCACCGGCAGGAGCACCGGGACCATGACCGCCACCCCGACCGCCACCAGGATATTAGTCCAAGAAAATTTTATTACATTGTCATACCAAGCCATGGTCATCCTCCTCCTATAAAAGGGATAATTATCAAGCCGCAGTCAGTTTTTCCTCGAAGGTCCTATTGAAATTGTAACACCCAAGCTCCGGATATTCAAGAAGGCTGGTGGTCAAGATCATGACCGGCAAGTGATCGGCGCCGCGCCCCCCTTCAGGGGTTACAAGATTTCCGTAGTCACCTCTTTAACTTAACTTTCGAATCGGTTTATGGAGGGGGCGCCTCAGCCTGACCATTCATTTTTCGCAAGAAGAATACATAAACATAACGTTATCCTAATAAACTACAGATAAAATTTTACGCGCTATTATTGCATCTCTTCTTACCAATGGCAATGGCTCTCCAAGAGGCGACTGGCCGTGGATGCCAAAAATTTTAATTCGCCCGCGTCCTGGCCCCATCCAGGGGATTTCTTCAGCCATTTCCAGCAACACCTCATTGCCATCTACTCGCGTCAACTGGTGGATGGGTCCCAGACCAAAGTTCGTTTTCAGAATGGGTATGGAGTCAACATCCTTGATAATCGTTTCCGGGAAGTCTGGTCTGAAATTGCGGTTTTAGAATTTTTCAAGTCTGGAATACATGACTTTACCTTTACTTATGGTGGGCTTGTAACGCTCGCCGGGCGTTTTAGTCTTATTGCTTACCATGAAACCAGAGATATGTTATTTTTCCGGTTAGCCATCAACATGATATTATTCATAATATCAATTTCAGCTAAAAACTAATAAAGAATTAACCTTTCCCTAACAAGTTCTTGATATCCAATTTATATAGGTAGAATCAGACGCGCAGGTTGGCCAGGAAGACTGCCAAAGTAAGCCAGGTCCTTGCTAACCACGCGTCGATGCTTTCCTCCAGTCGAGCCAGGATCATCCGGCATGGGGAAGGCCGGTTTCACTCAATCTAGGGCGGAGTTTCTATGGACAATAACTCTACGAGGGACTGGAGGAATCCATGAAGAAGTGTTTTCGTAATGCCGGGCAATATTTAACCATGCTGATGATTGCGGGTGTAGTCCTCGGTTTTACCACCTCGGCGGTTTGGGCCGAGCAACTGCGGCTGGTGGGGTCAGGGGCCAGTTTTCCTTTTCCTCTTTATTCCACCTGGTTCAAAACCTTCAGTAAGGCCGACAAGGATATTCTGGTGGACTACCAGGCCAAGGGCAGTGGCGCGGGTATTAAAGATTTCATCAACCATACGGTGGATTTTGCGGCCAGCGATGCGGCCATGAAGGATAAGGAAATGGCCCAGGTAAAAGAAGGGGTGCAATTGCTGCCCATGACCGCAGGCACCATTGTCCTGGCTTATAACTTGCCCGGCAATCCCAAAGGTTTGAAGCTGAGCCGGGAGGTTTATCCCAAGATTTTCAACGCCGAAATCAAAAAATGGAACGACCCGCTCATCGCCAAAGATAATCCCAACGTCAAGCTGCCCGACCTGGATATCACGGTGGTGCGCCGGGCCGACAGCAGCGGCACCACCTTTGTGTTCACCAAGCACTTAAGCGCCATCAGCGAGACCTGGAAAAAAGAGCGGGGCTTCGGCAAAACGGTGAAATGGCCGGTAAGTGATAAGATTGTGGCTTCCCCCAAGAATGATGGCGTGACCGCCACCATCAAACAGACTCCCGGCGCCATCGGCTACATCGAATATGGTTATGCTCTGTTGGCCAAAGTGAATATGGCGGCCCTGCAGAATAAAGCCGGAAAATTTGTGATGCCCTCGGAAAAGAGCGGCGCTGAAGCCCTGTCCAAGGCCACTTTACCGCCGAACATGATCGTCTGGTTGTCCGACCCGGAAGGCGAAGGCTCCTATCCCATTGCCACCTACACCTGGATGATCTTCTACAAGAAATACGAAGATCCGAAAAAAGCCGCAGCCCTCAAGAAGCTCATTAATTACTGTCTGACCCAGGGCCAGAAGATCAGCGGCAAGATGGGTTATATCCCCTTGCCGCCGAACGTGATCGAGACGGTGGGCAAGGCCGCTCAGAACCTCAAATAATAGCAGAATGATCCTATAAAACCATAACACGGCGGCCTTCGGCGAAGAATCGAGGGCCGCCGGACGTCTCTAAAAACCTTTAACTTACCGACTTGAGTGATGCACTCCCAAGCTGAAAATCCAGGGAAGACCAAAAGACTTTGACAATTCATTTAGGTGAACCCTCATGGCCAAGAGACAATTTGTGAGAATCGTTTTTTCCGGCGATTCCGTGTCAGCTCCACCCTCAAAATGGGAAACATTTTCGGATCAAGCCTTTAGAGGTACTACCTGGTTCTGTACCTTGGCTATTATCTTGTTGTTATTTTACATTTTGTTTGAGATCGGCAAAGAGGCCCTGCCGGCGATGGGCAAGTACGGGCTGGGTTTTCTCTATTCCCAAACCTGGGACGGCAATAAAGCGCAGTTCGGGATATTGCCCCAGATCTGGGGTACCCTCTACAGTTCCTTGCTGGCCCTGCTCATCGGCGGGGTCTTTGGGGTGACCGTAGCCATCTTTCTCACCCAGGACTTCCTGCCCGCGACCCTGCAGGCGGTTTTCAAGAATATCATCGAGTTGCTGGCGGCTATCCCCAGCGTCGTCTATGGCTTATGGGGGATCTTTGTTCTCATTCCCCTGATCCGGCCTGTTTGTGACTGGATCTTCGCTCATTTCAACTGGCTGCCGTTTTTCAGCACTACTCTGGCGGGGCCGGGGATGCTGCCGGCAGCCCTGGTTTTGGCCATCATGATCCTGCCGACAGTGGCTGCGGTCTCCCAGGACGCGCTTTTGGCCATCCCCTTCAAGGTCAAGGAAGCGGCCTACGGTATGGGGACCACCCGCTGGGAGGCGATTTTAAAGGTAATGCTGCCCACTGCCTCCCATGGCATTTTCGGCGCCCTGGTGCTGGGGTTGGGCCGAGCTTTAGGGGAAACCATGGCCCTGGCCATGTTGGTGGGCAACTCCAACCAGATCACCCTGTCCCTGTTCTCGCCCGCGAATACCCTGGCGGCGCTGTTGGCTCTGAACTTTCCGGAAGCGGGCAAGGTTGAAACCCAGGCCCTCATGTACGCGGCCATCGTCCTGCTGGTGATCACCCTCATCGTTAATGTGGTGGGGCAGGCCATCATCACTATGACCAGCAAGCATCGGAGTATTTGAGATGAAGCGGGCGACTGCCATAAATATGGTACCTGAAGAGGTGACCCACGAGGATCTGGAAAAAAGTTTTTTCGAGCCGAGATCCCTGTTCTCCAACAGTCTCAGCATCCTTACCTGGGTCATGGCCATTCTGGCCTGCGTGCCGTTATTCTCGGTGCTGATCATGCTGATTATCCGGGGTAGTCAACGGCTGTCCTGGGCGATCTTCACCGAATTGCCGCCCACGGCCTTTGAGATGGGCGGCGGATTCGGCAATGCCATTGTGGGGACCGTGGTCATGGTGGGCCTCGCCATGGTGCTGAGCGTGCCCCTGGGGATTCTGGCGGCGGTGTTCCTGGCGGAGTTGGGACCGGACAGCAGGATTGCCGCCATCGCCCGTTTCTGCGCCAAGACCCTCACCGGTTTGCCTTCCATCCTCGCGGGGGTGTTCGCCTATGCGGCCGTGGTTCTCCTTACCGGCACTTATTCGGCTCCTGCCGGAGGTATTGCTTTGGCGCTGCTTATGGTGCCCACGGTGATGTTAACCGCGGAAGAGGCCATGAAGATGGTGCCCCGGATTATGAAGGATGCGGCCCATGGGATAGGCTGCACCCATTCCCAGGTCATTACCAAAGTAGTATTGCCCACGGCCATGCCGGGGATCATCACCGGAGTGATCCTGGCCGTAGCCCGGGCCGCAGGAGAAACCGCGCCCCTCTTGTTCACGGCGCTGTTCAGCGAGTACTGGCTCTTTCAGGGAGGAAAAGTCGATCTGATGCGGCCCACGGCCTCCTTGGCGGTCCTAATCTATAATTTTTCCGGCATGCCCTATGAGAACCAGATTGAATTGGCCTGGACGGCCTCTCTCTTCCTGGTCTTCATGGTTCTGGCCTTGAACCTCATCAGTAGAGCGATATCCCAACGGGAGAATTCCATTGTGACCATGCTCATGGTCATCCGCAAGATGATCGTTAAGAAACCCGGTCAAGGAGAAAGCAAATGACGACCAAGCGAAAAACCGGTCAAGCCGATAGACCTGCCGCCACCTCGGTGGAGGAGTTCACGGTGGCTATCCAATGCAAGATCAACGAACTCTATTACGGGGATTTCCTGGCAGTCCGGGACAGTCATATCAATGTTAAGAAAAACCATATCACCGGTTTTATCGGACCTTCAGGCTGCGGCAAAAGCACCGTTCTCAGATGCATCAACCGCATGAACGATTTAATCCGGTCTTTTCGCTTTAAGGGTCAGCTTTTATTTCATGGAATAGATATCTATGATGCCGCCATCGACCCGGTGAGCGTGCGCCGCCATATCGGCATGGTGTTTCAACAGCCTAACCCCTTTGCCATGAGTATTTACGATAATGTCGCCTTTGGCTTGCGGTTAAACCGTTATCGGGGGAACCTGCGCGACAGGGTGGAACACGCCCTGAGGCGGGCCGGTTTATGGAGCGAAGTCAAAGATAAGCTGAGAAATAACGGCCTGTCCCTTTCCGGGGGGCAGCAGCAGCGGTTGTGCATTGCCCGGGCCATTGCCACCGAGCCGACGGTGCTGCTGATGGACGAGCCTTGCTCCGCTCTGGACCCCATTGCCACCCGGAAAATCGAAGAATTAATGTTGGAATTGAAAGAGAAATATACCATTGCCATTGTCACCCATAACATGCAGCAGGCGACCCGGGTGGCGGACGAGACGGCCTTTTTCTCGGTGGATATCTCTCAAGGGGGGCGAACCGGGTATCTGGTGGAATTTGGTCCCACCGCCCAGATTTTTACCAACCCCCAGGAGGAATTGACCCAGAAGTACGTCAGCGGCGAATTCAGTTAAAGGGAAGGGCGATTCCATGTGGGCGAGGCGTGTACTCACGGTCATCATGTGCATTTTCTTGGGGCTGGTGGTTGCCTGCGGCCAACCGGCCACCGAAACAAAACCTAAGAAAATTAAGATTGCCGGGGCAGGGGCCACTTTTCCTTATCCTCTCTACAAGAAATGGATTGAAGCCTATCAAAAGGCTCATCAAGATCTAAGCATCTTTTACGATCCCGTGGGCAGCGGCGAGGGTATCAGGCGGTTTGTGAAACAGGAAGTTGATTTCGGAGCCAGCGATGCCGCCATGTCCGACGCAGAAATGGCCAAAGTCCAGCGAAAAGTGAAGCTTATTCCCGCGACCGCGGGCATTGTGGTCCTGGCCTATAACCTCCCGGGAGTCACCGGAGTTTTGCAGCTCCCCCGGGAGGTCTATGTGGGCATCTTCGCCGGGGACATAAGAAAGTGGGATGATCCGAGGATTAAACAGGCCAATCAAGGACTTAACCTGCCATCCCTTAATATTATTCCCGTAACCCGGACGGACGGCAGCGGCACCACCTATGCTTTCACCAATCACCTGAGCGCAGTCAGCAAGGACTGGCGGGACCGGGGCCCTGGTGTGGGCAAGATCGTGCGTTGGCCGGCCCAGGCCATGTCGGCCCGCTGGAATGAAGGAGTGGCGGGCCGGGTCAAAATTACTGAAGGCGCCATCGGCTACCTGGAATACAGCTATGCCCAACGCGGGGGGTTAGCCATGGCGGCCCTGGAGAATAAAGCAGGCAAATTTATCGCACCGTCCCCTAAATTCGGTCAAGCCACTTTAGTCAACACCCAAAACGACATGCCCCCAAATCTCCGGATGTTTTTTCCCGATCCGCCGGGGGAAAATTCCTATCCCATTGTGACCTATAGCTGGATTTTGCTCTATGGTAATTACCCGGACCAAAAGAAAGCCAAGGCTTTGAAAGACTTCGTCAAGTGGGGGATTACTGATGGTCAGGATTTTTCTGAAGACCTGGGATTCTGCAGCCTGCCACCCCGGATCAGAGAACTTGGCCTCAAAGCCCTAAACGAGATCCAGTGAAGCCACCCGCATATCCCCCGGCTCCCTTGAAAAAGCAAGTTTTGCAGGACGCGGTGCGCCACCGCTTGAAATATGATTTCGCCAAAAATTGGGAGGAGCGCAGCCGCAGGGATGTTTTCCAGTCAGTGGCCCTGACGGTCCGGGACAGATTGGTGGAAGGTATGTTGGCCACCGAGGCTCGATACCGCAAAGAGGATGTCAAGCGTCTCTATTATCTCTCCATTGAATTTCTCATCGGCCGCTCCTTGAGCAATAACCTGCTGAATTTGGGCCTTTTCGAGAGTTGCCGGGAAGGTTTGGCCGAAATGGGCATCGACTTCGAGGAAATCCAGGCGGAGGAAAGCGACGCGGGCCTGGGCAACGGCGGTCTGGGGCGCCTGGCCGCCTGTTTTCTGGATTCCCTGGCCACCCTGGGCCTGCCGGGTTTCGGTTACGGCATCCACTATGAATACGGTCTGTTCAAGCAGGAAATCCAAGACGGCAGCCAGGTGGAAAAACCGGATTACTGGATACCCTCGGCCGGGTCTTTACAGATTGAGCGTCCTGATGAGGCCTGTATGGTCCTGCTCTATGGACGGGTGGAGCCTGCCGAGAACCTGGCGGGCAATTACAATCCCATCTGGCTGGATTGGGAGGAGATCATCGGCGTGCCCTATGACATTCCCATTGCCGGCTTTGGCGGTGACACCGTCAATTACTTAAGGTTATACGCCGCCCGACCTTCCTCAGGCTTTGATATCGGCATCTTCAACGAGGGGGATTATATCCGGGCCGTGGAGCGCAAGATTTATTCGGAGAACGTCTCCAAAATCCTCTACCCCAGCGACAGCGTGGACACCGGCCGGGAACTCCGGCTCATCCAGGAATACTTCCTGGTGGCCTGTTCCCTCCGGGATATAGTCCGGCGCTTCTGCCGGCGGCACTCTTCCTTTGACCAATTTTCCCACCAGGTGGCCATTCAGCTCAATGACACCCATCCGGCCCTGGCCGTGGCGGAACTGATGCGCATCCTGGTGGATGAAAACAACCTCCCCTGGGAAAGGGCCTGGGACCTCACCCGCAGCACCCTGGCTTTTACCAACCACACCCTGCTGCCGGAGGCCATGGAGAAATGGCCGGTGGACCTCTTGGCGCGCGTTTTGCCCCGGCATCTGCAGATCATCTTCGAGATCAACCGGCGGTTTCTGGAGCAGGTAACGGCCCGCTGCACCCTCGATGCAGAGCTTTTAAGACGGGTGTCCCTGGTGGAGGAAGGGCCCGCCAAGCTGATTCGCATGGCCCATCTGGCCGTAGTTGGCTCCCATGCGGTGAACGGCGTTTCCGCCTTGCATACGGAATTGCTGAAACAGAACGTGTTCCGGGATTTTTATCGTATGTGGCCGGAACGCTTCCACAACAAGACCAACGGCATCACTCCCCGCCGCTGGTTGCTGAAAGCCAATCCCGAATTGGCAGGCTTGATCAGCTGCGCCATCGGCGATGCCTGGATCACCGACCTGGATCAGCTCCGGCAGTTGGAGCCTTTTGCCGGGGACGGACCCTTTCAGGAGGAATTTCGGCAAATTAAGCGAGCCAACAAAGAGCGGTTGGGCCATTTAATTTACGACAGCACCCGGGTCCGGGTCAACCCCGACGCCCTCTTTGATGTCCAGGCCAAGAGAATTCATGAATACAAGCGGCAGTTGCTGAACGTTATCCACATTATTCACACCTACTTGGCCCTGGTGGAAGACGGCCTGGAGCCGACGGTTCCCAAGGTCCATGTTTTTGCCGGCAAAGCCGCACCGGGGTATTGGGCCGCCAAACAGATCATCAAGCTGATTAATTATGTGGGTGAGGTGGTCAACCGGGATGCCCGGGTAAAAGACTGGCTGCAAGTGGTGTTTGTGCCGGATTACCGGGTCACCTTGGCGGAGCAGCTCATCGGCGCCGCGGATTTAAGCGAACAGATTTCCACCGCGGGCAAGGAAGCCTCGGGGACCGGCAACATGAAATTCGCTCTTAACGGCGCCCTGACCATCGGCACCCTGGATGGAGCCAACATCGAGATCAAGGAAGAGGTGGGGCAGGACAACATTTATATCTTCGGACTCACCGCAGACGACATCGCCGAGATGCGCCGCCAGAGTTCCTATCATCCCCGGGCATATTACCAGAATTATCCGGACCTGCGCCGGGTCCTGGACTCCTTGCGGGACGGTCCCTTCAACTTGGGCGAACCCGGCCTGTTCTCCTGGATTTTCGACAGCCTGGTACATCAGGGGGACCCATATTTTCTCCTGGCCGACTTTCCTTCCTATCGGGAAGCCCAGGCCCGGGCCGGCCGGGAGTTCCAAGACCAGGCCCTCTGGTCACAAAAGGCCATCCTGAACGTGGCCCGGATGGGCAAGTTTTCCAGTGATCGGAGTATTAAGGAATATGCCCGGGAGATATGGAGGCTGGATCAGGGATCATGAACCCCAAGCGTCTGCCACCTCGGTGGCTCTTATGTGATTTTCATATCCACACCCAGTGGAGCGATGGCTCGGAATCGCTGGAGGATGTGGTGGATTTATACGGCAAAAGCGGCTTTGACGCCATCTGTATTACCGACCATGTCATGGACTCCGATTTTTGGCGGGCTTATCCCCGGGCCCAGGCCATTGCCGCCCATGATTTCGAAGACTACCTGGAACATCTCTGGAAAGAAGCCAAGAGGGCCTGGGACGAATATGAGATGATCCTCATCCCCGGAACCGAGGTAACCAATCAAACCGGGGGTTATCATATCCTGGCAGTGGATGTGAAAAGATACGTGGACCCGGATAACACCGTAGAAGGCATCATCGAGGAGGTGCACCGCCAGGGAGGCATCGCCATCGCCTGCCACCCCCACCGCCGGGAGCCGGGTAGTGAGGAAGTTTCCCCGGGGTCCCGCTATCTTTGGCAAAACCATGAACGTTACGCCTCCCTCTTTGACGCCTGGGAGGTGGCGAACCGGGACGACCTGTTCAACGCCGTGGGCCTAAAAAAATATAACTATATTGCCAACGGTGACTTCCATACGCGCAACCACTTGTACTCCTGGAAAACCCTGATAGAGTGCCCCAAGAACATCGAGGCCATCAAGCAAGCGGTCCGGGACAATACCAGGATTTCCCTTTATCTTTTCCGGGAAAACAAGGGCTGATTGACGGGCAGGGAAGGGCACGGGCGACGGTGGCCCACGGAAGCCCCACCTTCACGGCCTGCCGCCTTTATGATCAGATGATTCGAGTTTTCCGGGCTCCGGGAGGTCGGTTTCCCGGGGCAGGAAACTCAGGTAAAGAATATTTTTCCCCTGGGCAAAGAGATACTGCAGATCATCTGCCATGTGCCGCATCAAGGCCACCCCCCAGCCCCCCACCCGTCTCGAGGATAAATCCTGGGCAGGATCGGGCCGAAGGCGTTCCAGGGGATTAAAAGGTATGCCCCAATCGTGGATTTCCAGATAAAGCCGGCCCGTGTCGCCCAGGGAACAACGGACCTCCACCTCCCCCTGGTAATGGGGGTAGGCATAGCGGCTAATGTTGACCAGGGCCTCTTCCAGGGCCAATTCCACCCGGTTCGCCAGCCTGGCATCCAGGTTCCACCCGCGTATTTTCTCCTTGATGAAAGAACGCACTGCTTCCATTGACTCCAGGCGGGCAGGCAGGCGGAGGGAGTCCATGCCGGGCTCTCAGGGCCGGACCAAGGCCTCGGTGACCGAAGGAAAGACAGGGAAAATCGAATTGAACCCCGAGATGGAAAACACCTCTTTAACCATACCCCGCAGGCCGCAGAACCGCATCTCCCCCTCCAGGGAATTGAGCTTTCTGGCAAGTATCAGAATGGTGCGCAACCCGGCGCTGCTGATGTAGTCAACTCCCCCCAGGTCCAAGATGAGCGCTTTCTCTCCCTGGTCAATTACGCGCTGGCACTCTCCCTCCAGTTTTGAGGAGGTCAAAGCATCAAGACGGCCTTTGATTTCCAAGACCAGGTTGTCATGTTCTTTCCTACTGAAGATCTGCATGGCTTTTCTTCCTCTTATCGTCCTTTGTGACCCTTGAAGCGGAGGGCCAGGATGGTGAAATCATCGGCCTGGGGTGCTCCCTGAGAGAATGTGGCCACCGAGTCCTTTACCGTCTTCACCACCGCCTCCGCAGAGCGTTCCTGTATCCCTGTCACCGTGGTTATCAGTCTCTCATTGGCATAGAAATTCTGATGGACATCCACCGCTTCCACAACCCCATCCGTGTATGCCAGGATCAGGTCGTGGGGCAGCAACTTTATCTGCCGGGTGTGATAAACGGTTTCTGGGAAAACCCCTAAAAAGAACCCTTCAGGGAGCGTTAACCATTGGGGTGCCTGCCCTGACCGCAGGAGCAGGGGTGGGTTGTGCCCGGCGTTGGAATAAGCCAGGTCCCCGGTTACCAAGTCCAAGATGCCGCAGAAGGAGGTGACGAACATCAGGGAGTCGTTTTCTGAGGCCAGTTCCCGGTTGACTTTGGCAAAAATCTCCGCCGGCTGCAACCCCACCTCGGTGAGGCCCTTGAGCAGGGTTTTGGTCACCGCCATTAACAAGGCCGCAGGAACCCCCTTGCCCGAAACATCGCCCACCATGAAAAAGAGGTGACGGTCATCCACCAGGAAATAATCATAGAGGTCGCCCCCCACTTCCCGGGCCGGTTCCAGGACCGCAGCGATTTCCACAAATTCCCCCGCCGGAAGGGGCGGAAACTTTTTCGGCAAAAAGTTCATTTGAATGGAATGGGCGATTTTGAGTTCGCTTTCGATCCTCTCCTTAGCGGCAGTAGTGGCTGCGAGATTGGCGATATATTCCTTGAGAGCCTCTTGCATCTCGGTGAATGACCTGGTAAGGCTGCCGATTTCGTCCCGGGTGGCGGGTGGGGGCAGCGCCACGTCTAAGTTCCCTGCGGCGATGGCGGCCGCGGAACGCTCCAGGAGCAGGAGAGGATGAGTGATCTTCCGGGAAATCAAGATGGCCACTACCACCAGAAATAACAACCCGGCCAGACAGATAACCGTTAAGCGTTGGCTTAAGCGATAGAGGCCGGCCAGGAGTTCGTTTTCCGGAATTACTACACCCAGAGAAAAACCACTGACCGGGAATGGCGCAAAATAAAGCCAGGATTCCCGGTTATGGATAAAATCTTTAATACGGACAAAGCCTTCCTCACCGGCGATCATTTTCCGGCCGGCCTGCCGTAGTTCGGGGTTATCGGTAATAGTGGCCGCAAAAAAGATGTTCAGGTTCATGATCCACTCTTTTTTGGGCACGGTGACAAACACTCCTTCCCGGGAGAGAAGAAAAGCATAGCCGTGATCGAAAATTTTTGCCCCAGCCACAAGGTCCTGCAACCACTTTAAATTGATACTGGCAGTTACTACTCCCTGGAAGTTTTTCCGGCCCCGGTCGCTCCGGGAAAAAGGCACTGCAAAGGTGCATACTATGGTGTTATTGACGGGATCCTGGTAAGGTTCGCTCCACCAACCGCGATTGGTCTCTTTGGGAACGGCGTACCATCGCCAATTAAAATAATCGTAGCCTTGACTACCCGCGTACACTTGTTTGATGGTCTCGCCTTGCCGGTAAACGTAAGGCATAAAGTGATAAAGTTCAGGTTTAAAGGCCCGGGGCTCAAAGGCAATGGCCATGCCGAAGATTTCCGGATTATTTTTAACTGCGTCTTTCAGTATCTGGTTGAGTTCAGTTTCCGTAAAATGACAGCCGGCCGCGATCGGGGCCAGCGTTTCCGCCACACTTTCCGCGTCGGCCAAGAGTAAGCTAACCTGTTGGGCCTTGGTATTACTGAAATTGATGGCGGCTTCCCGGGCCTGGGCCAGGTAGTTTTTTTTAAGAAAAAAGTAATTAAAAATAATCATGGCCAGGAAAATGATGCTGGCGCTGGCAACAATCATGGTCATCAATTTTACGGCGAGACCAGTTTTCTGATAGAAAGGCACTGGGGATTTCCAAATTTATTCTCTCTTGAAAGTATAATTTACCTGTGCCATTTTCAAAAATTAAAATCAGATTGCTTTTTTGTTAGGAAATTATTAGGGACCATTTTCCTGGTGTACTATGATCGTAGAAAATCATCTTGTAATGATCAACTCTTCAATCTTTATTGCCTGTGGTCTTTTCCCGAGTGTTTCATCCCTTATTTCTTTGCCTGCCCAGCCTGCCGTAAGACTTGGCCGGTTCTTCGCAATCATACCGGAAATCGGTAGGGTCCCCTCGAAATTCCGCAAAAACTTTTCCCTGGGGATTTACTATGACCACCAGGTCTACAGACTGAGGGCTTTTGGTCATCGGTGCAGATTGTGTGATAGGCTTCCGTTCCCGATTCCCCAGCAAATTTCAAAATGGTAGACGTGCACAGTAGGTGCACAGGCAATAAAAAAGAGGTTAACGCCGGGTCGCTAACCTCTTGAAATCATTTGGTGGAGCTGAGGGGATTTGAACCCCTGACCCCTTGAATGCCATTCAAGTGCTCTTCCAGCTGAGCTACAGCCCCAGGCCCAATTAAATTTTATTAGCAAAACCCTTAGGAATTGTCAAGTATCTGGAAGATAAATCTTGATAAGGGCAAGGGAAAGAAATGAACACCCCAGGGCCTCCCCGGTTCTGGTTCAAGCCGGGGCATTGATTAAGGTGTCCGTTAGGGGTTTCGGACCGGGGCTCAGGGGAAAAAATTGTTGCGAGTCCGGGTCCGGATCAATGCTGTTCACTTAGGCGTATCAAGATGAAAGTAAGTCATTTAAAATGTCATTCTGAGGGAGCCGGAGGCAAACGCAGAATCTCTAACTTCCTGGAAAAGCAGAGATTCTTTCCTCCGCTGCGCTCCGTTCAGAATGACATAACGTAGGGTGGGCACTGCCCACCGATTCCTAACTTAAGTGAACCGTATTGGGGTCCGGATGAGAGCAGACCTTCTCCAAACCCGGCCCCGAGGGATTGTGCAAGGCAGGGAGGGGCGCCGGGAAATACGGTTGACCGGAATTCGTGATATATTCTATGATAAAACGTTTTGAGTTGAGCCCTGGGGAAGCGGCCAAAGGCCCGAAGGGATGCGGGAAGGGAAAAAAGTCAGAGGTCCGGATGGTTCCCGAGCAAAAGATAAATGTGCTGATGGTCATCAAACCGATCCAATGGAGCGGCGCGGATAAAGTTCTCATGGACGTGGCCACGCGTCTTGATCAAGACAAATATAAAGTCATCTTTGCCATCATCGGTCTGCATCCGGAACAGGAGTTTACCATCCCGGAGTCTTTTACGCAGATAAGATTCGATACGCCCAATTTGCATGGCTGGCGGCAGTTGCTTTTTTCCCTGAAGCTTTGCTGGCTGATGGTGAAGCATAACATCAAAATTATTCACATGAACAGCTACCATCCGGGCAATTATTGCCGGGTGGCGGCTTATCTCATGCGGGTTCCCATCATTATCGACCATTGGCACGGGTTTAACCGCTTTAATTTCAAAAGAAGGATGCTCTGCCGTCTCTTTAATCCCTTTACGGACCTCAGCTTTGCGGTCTCCGAGGGGGTGGGGGAATACGTGCGCCAGCAATGCGGCACCGATCCGGCCAAGATCCGGGTGCTCTATAACGGCGTGGACCTGGCTCCATTTGCGCCAGGCCGGGCGTCCCCCCAGATCCGGGAAGAACTGGGGCTGCCTCCGGACCAGCCGGTGGTGGGCCTGGTGGCCCGTCTCGACCACCGGGCCAAGGGACATCTAGAATTGATTCAGGCCCTGGCCCTTCTGCAAGACCGGCATCCCCTCCACGCGGTGATGGTGGGGGGCGGCCGCCGCCAGGAAGAGATGCGGGAACTGGCGGCCTCCCTGGGGTTGCAGGAGAGGGTGCATTTTTTGGGGAACCGCCGGGATGTGCCGGTGCTCTTAAAAGCCATGGATCTTTTTGTCCTGCCCAGCCATAACGAAGGGGTGTCTCTGGCGGTTTTGGAGGCCATGGCCGCGGGTTTGCCGGTGATCGTCAGCGCTGTGGGGGGGCTCCCGGAGATCGTCAGACACGAAGAAAACGGCCTTCTGATTCCAGCCAAAGATGTGGAGGCTTTGGCCCGGAGCCTGGCCCGGCTCCTGGAGAATCCCGACCTGGCCCGGAGGCTGGGACAAAAGGCTCGGGAACATATTGAAGCCCGTTACTCCCTGGAGAGCCTGGGACAGGTGGCCAACGCCGCGTATGATGAACTGGTAAAGAAAAAATTGGGGTAGGGAAGGATAGATATTCACCCCAGAGACTGAAAGGACACAGAGGTAGAACAAGAATATTATCTTCCTTAAATGCCAAATGTTCATGAACCACCAAGGTCACGCCTCCGAGACTGAAAAATCCCCCCTACCCCCCTTTAGAAAAGGGGGGGATAAAAAGTCCCCCTTTCTTAAAGGGGGATTTAGGGGGATTTTAGTTTCCGCATCGAAGCGTAAAAGGCTTGTCTCTCTGCTCTCTTTTGGTCTTAGTGGTCATTTTTCCCCTCCGGCAGATTCATTCACCCATTATCGGTTATGATGACTGATAGTCCTAAAAATCCCATCAAGATTCTGCAACTCCTGGTCACCATGCCCGTGGGGGGCGCGGAGATCATGGTGGCGGATATCGCCACCGGGTTGGACCCGGGACGATTCGAGGTGGTCATCGCTTGCCTCGGCGCGCCCGGGCCCATGGGGGAGGAACTCGAGCGACGGGGGCAACGGGTGGTCAGCCTGGGGCTGGACCTCAAGGGCAACGGCGCCTTCTCCCTGGTGCGGCGGGTGAGGAAGCTTCTTCGAGAAATCCGGCCGGATATCTTGCACACCCATCTCTACCATGCCAATCTTTACGGCCGCCTGGCCGCGCTGGGGCTGGGGCTGCCCGGAGTGGTGGCCACGGTCCATAATATTTACTCCCGGGTGAAGCTGCACCGCTGTCTGGCCAATTATCTGCTGGCCCGGCTGGCCGATTATGTCCTGGTCTTCAGCCCCCAGGTCAAAGCAGACGTAGTGCGCTATGACCGGGCGCCCGAGGCCCGGCTGCGGATGTTGACGCCGGGTGTGCGGCTGGAAGGGTTGGGTGCCCGGGGAAATAAAGACGCCTGCAAAAAACGCCTGGGGGTCCGCGGTTTTTGCCTGGGCAACGTGGCCCGGCTGGAGGAGCAAAAAGGGCATGAAGACCTCCTGGCCGCGGTGCGCCTGGTGCAGCAGGAGGTCCCGGATCTGACGCTCTTGTTGGTGGGGGAGGGCACCCGGGAGGCGCAGTTGCGCACCCTGGCCCAGGAATTGGGGCTGGGGCAGGTGGTCAAGTTTCTGGGCACCCGCCGGGATATCCCGGAAATCTTGCCGGCTTTAGACGTCTTTGTCATGCCCTCCCGCTGGGAAGGCATCCCTTTGACCTTGCTGGAGGCCATGGGCTGCGGCCTGCCGGTGGTCTCCACCCGGGTGGGCCGGGCTCCGGAGATCATCGCAGACGGAGCCAACGGCCGCCTGACGCCGGTGGCCGACCCCGAGGCCCTGGCCCGGGCCATCCTGGAGCTTTACCAGGACCCCGGGAAGCGCCAAGAGTGGGGGGAGCAGGCCCGCCGTGAGGTGCAGGAGAAGTATACTTTGGAGCATTTTCTGGAGCAGTTCGCGGCCATTTATTTGGAGCTGTATGAGAAGGGGAGGGGGCATCTTAAGTGAGCAGTAAGCAGTGAGCAGTAAGCAGTAAAGAAAGAACAGGACGATAGGTCTTTTTCCTGCTCACTGCTCACAAGTTCCCTCGCTTCCGCAGCCAATATTGAACCTTATGACAGCACCTCACCGGATTTACACCATCCTGCACACCGAGTCCTCCCTGGGTTGGGGGGGGCAGGAACGGCGCATCATGGCGGAAGCCATGGCTATGCGGGAGCGCGGGCATCGCCTCCTTTTGGCCGGCGACCCCCGGGGGGAGCTGTTTGTCCGGGGACGGCAAGCCGGGTTCAGCGTCTTGCCTCTGAATTTCGGCGGCTGGCGCAACTTTAAGGCGGGCCTGGCTCTGCGCCGCTTCCTGGTCCGGGAGGGAGTAACGATCCTCAACACCCACAGCTCCCTGGATTCCTGGGTGGGGCTGCTGGCGGTGATGGGGGTGCAGAAGCCCGTCCTGGTGCGCACCCGGCACCTGTCCACCCCGGTAAAGAGCAGTTGGCCCACCCGTTGGCTCTACCAGAGCCCGGCCGCCATCATCACCACCAGCGAGGGGATTAAGGATCTTTTGCAAGAGCGGGTAGGGGTGGACCCGGAGCGGGTCTTTGCCATCCCCACGGGAGTGTCCCTGACGGATTTTGCCCCGCGGCCGCCGGACGCCTCCTTGCTGCAGAAATTGCAGATCCCGGGTTACTCCTTTGTCTGGGGGATGGTCTCCGTGCTGCGTTCCTGGAAGGGGCACCTCTATGCCCTGGAAGCCTTGAAGGAACTGGTGGACGCCGGGGTTGAGACCCATCTGCTGGTGGTGGGAGAGGGGCCTTACCGCAGTCTCATTGAGCCCCGGATTCAAGATTTGCAATTGGCGGAGAAGGTGCGCCTGGTGGGTTATAAAGAAGACGTAGCCCCCTGGCTGGCCCTGATGGAAGTGGTGGTCATGGCCTCCTATGCCCACGAGGGCGTGCCCCAGGCCGCGCTCCAGGCCCTGGCCCTGGGTAAACCGGTGGTGGGCACCACCGTGGGGGGCATCCCGGAGGTGGTCGTTCCCGGGGAAACCGGCCTCCTGGTCCCCCCCAAGAAGCCCCGGGCCCTGGCCCGGGCCCTCCGGGAATTATGGGAGCATCAGGCACTGCGGGAGAAGATGGGGCGACAGGGACGGCAGATGGTGGTGGAAAAATTCTCCCTGGAACAGATGGCCGCGGCCGTGGAGCGGGTGTATGATTTAATTAGCGGTCAGCGGTCAGCGGTCAGCGATCAGCTAAAGGATTAAATCCTGGCGGCATAATTCCTCGGGTTCAATCAATGTCAAGTTGCACACTATTTTTTAAAAAAGCTGAAAGCTGAAAGCTATTTCCCATGGAAACTCACTGGCTTCTTTTACTCATATTCGGCGCGGTTATCCTTTGGGCTGGTTCCTTACTCCTGGTGCGCCATTGGACCCGGGCCCGGCTGCTTCAGGCCCTAATGGAGCAAGAAGCCGGCAACGGGCCCGGCGCCTCCGTCGCGCTAAACGGAGCCAGGCCGGAAGACCAGGCGGCCCGGGAGATCATCCGCCAATACCGTCGCCGTTACCTCTTGAAGCTGTGGCCGGACACCCCCTTCAGTTTCAAGGTGATCAATGACCTGGCCCTGGAGATGATCCAGGAGATCGCCCGGGTCTATTACCCGGAGGAGGCGCGGCCGGAACTCAAAGCCTCCCTCCGGGACCTGGTGGCCCTGTACAACCGGGTGGGCGCCCGGGTCCAGGCCCTGTTGGAAACCCGGGCCCTCAAGCCTTTTTATGACGTGGAACTGCAAACGGTTCTGCGCTATCATGAGGTTTACCGCACCATTAAGGGGCACTGGGGGTACCAGTTCATCAAGCGGCACCACCTGGACAAGGCGGCCCGCTGGGGGTGGGCGGCCATCAATTACGCCAACCCCTGGTATTGGGGCCGGAAAGCGGTCTATCAGGGGGGCAAGGAATTGGCGGCCCGGCTGGCCCTGGCGCGCATCGCGGATATTGTGGGAGACGAAGCGGTGTTGCTCTATAGCCGCCGGGCCGCCGGCGGCCACTGATCTGTTGCCCAAGAGCCTCTGCCATCATGTTAAATCTCCTTAAAACCCATTTCGGCTACGATCAATTCCGTCCATTGCAGGAAGAGATCATCCGTTGCGTGCTGGCCCGCAAAGACGCCCTGGTCCTCATGCCCACCGGCGGCGGCAAATCCCTGTGTTATCAATTGCCGGCCCTGAAGCTGCCGGGATTGACCCTGGTGGTCTCCCCCTTAATCGCCCTGATGAAAGACCAGGTGGACGCTCTGCAGGCCAACGGCATTCCCGCGGCCTTCATTAACAGCAGTTTAAGCCGTTATGAGATCGAGCAAATTCAGGGGGAGGCGCTTAAGGAGGACATAAAAATTCTTTATGCGGCTCCGGAACGCTTGATTATTCCCGAGTTTCAGCTTTTTTTGCAGAAGATTAATGTCAGTCTCATTGCCATTGACGAATCCCATTGTATCAGCGAATGGGGGCATGATTTCCGCCCCGATTACCGGAACCTGAAAGCGCTGCGGGAGATGTTCCCCCGGGTTCCGGCCATGGCTCTCACCGCCACGGCCACCCCCAGGGTGCGGGAGGATATCATCGGCCAGTTGTCCCTGGAGAAAGCCCAAATATTCATCTCCAGCTTCAACCGCCCCAATCTTGCCTATATCGTGCTGCCCCAAAAAGGCGCTTACGGCCAATTGCTGGAAATCTTAGAGGAACACCCAAGGGAAGCCGCGATTATTTATTGTTTTTCCCGGAAAGACACGGAGCATCTGGCCGCGGATCTGCGGGAGGAGGGATTTAAGGCCCTGGCCTATCACGCGGGACTGGAAAACGAGGAGCGCCGCCTTAATCAAGAGAAATTCATCCGGGATGAAGCCCAGATTATCGTGGCCACCATTGCTTTCGGGATGGGCATCGACAAGCCGGACGTGCGCCTGGTGATTCATTATCATCTGCCGAAATCCATTGAAGGCTACTACCAGGAAACGGGGCGCGCCGGCCGGGACGGCCTGCCGAGCAAGTGCGTGCTTTTTTATTCCTACGCCGACGCCATTAAACAGGAATATTTTCTCAAGCAGATAGAAGATGAGAGCGAGCGGCGCCACGCCTATCAGAAACTCGAGCAGATGGTGGAATATTGCGAGCTGGCAACCTGCCGGCGTCAGCATTTGCTGGCTTATTTCGGTGAAGAGTACCGGGAACAGAATTGCCATGCCTGTGATGTCTGTCTGACGCCCCCGGAAGAATTCGACGCCACCATCATCAGCCAAAAGATGATGTCGGCTATTATCCGCACGGGGCGGCGGTTCGGCATGAATTATATTATCGATGTCCTCCTGGGGGCCAAAAACCGGAAGATTATGGAGCGGGGGCATCATAAGCTGACGGTGTACGGCATTGTGGATGATTTTTCCAAGGAAGATTTGCGGCGCCTTATCGGTCAATTGCTGATCAGAAAGCTGCTCGTTAAAAGCGGGGGGGAGTATCCCATTCTGGATTTAAGCCCCCAGGGGCAGGATTTTTTAAAGCAGCGCCAAAAAATTTCTTTACCCCGGATTAAACCCAACACGGTACTGACACCGGCCCGGGAGGCGGCTGCTGCGGCCTACGATGGAGAATTATTCGAGGAACTGCGCCTGTTGCGCAAAAACATTGCGGATGGAAAAAATGTGCCGCCCTATGTGGTCTTTGGCGATCTGGCTCTGCGCCAGATGGCCTGTTACCTCCCCCAAAGGGAGGAGAGTTTTATCAAAATCAGCGGTGTGGGCCAGGAAAAGCTGAAACAATACGGCGACATTTTCATGGAGAAAATTCGCCATTACGCACAGGAAAAAAATCTTCAGGAAAAAGAGATCCCCGGGAAAATGGCGGCCAGACCGCAGCGGCCCAGGGGGCTGGGACCCACCTACCGGGAAACCCAAAAATTAATTAGGGAAAAGATGTCTATTGAGGACATGGCGTCCGCCAGAGGTCTGGCAGCCGCGACGATAAACGCTCATCTTGAAAAATTGGTGGCCGCAGGAGAAGAAATGGACCTGGCCTACTTAAGGCCGCCGCCGGAGAGATTTGCCAAGATAAAAGACGCTTTTCAAAGATCCGGAGGAATGAATCTATCACCGGTGAAGGAAATCCTGGGCGAAGATTTTTCCTACGAAGAAATACGATTGGCTAGGTTATTCATATAAAACAAAGTTCAAGGTTTAAGGTTCAAAGTTCAAAGTTGAGACCTCTGCGAAAGAGTCTTTTTTGTCATCCTGAGCGAAGGGAAGGATCTCGTATTTTTGCTCCCGAGATTCCCAAACTGGGTGTAATAAGCGCCACGGCCTGTAAGAGCTGTGCTGCCAAAAACGAGATTCTTCTCTCCGCTTCGCTCCGTTCAGAATGACAGAAGAGTAACTTTTGCAGAAGTATCAAGTTGATGTTAGCCCCGCAATGGTTGAGGGACGACAACTTTGAACCTTGAACCTTGAACCTTGAACTTAATCAGACAGCAAATGAAACAACTTCTGACCCAAAGCCTGAAAGAACACCTGATAACCACCCTGGCTCTTGTCTGGTACCGCCTGGACCGGCGGCACCGGCGGATCGCCCGGCGTAACCTGGAATTCGCCTATGGGCCGCAACTCGGGCCCAGGGAGAGGGAGCGCCTGGCCCGGGGGGTCTTCCGCCATTTTGTCCTCTTCGGCTGGGAAGTCCTGGAGATGCTGCTGGCGCCCTTGTCCCTGATCAAGAAAAAAGTCATCCTCTTGGGGGAGGAACATCTGACCCGGGCCCTGGGCCAGGGCCGGGGAGCCATCGTCATCGCCGCGCACGCGGGCAACTGGGAATATACGGTCTTGGGTTATGGTTTACAGATTCGCCCGGTGGCGGTGGTGGCCCGGGAGTTGGACCACCCCTGGGGCCGGGCCCTGGCCCGCTTCCTCAGGCAGCGGGGCGGCAACTTTATGGTTGATAAACAACGGGGCCTGAAGGACATCCTGGGCCAACTGAAGCAGAACCGCATCGTGGGCATCGTCATCGACCAGAACACCACCACCGAAGGGGGGCTGCTGGTGGATTTTTTCGGCCATCCGGCCCGCACCACCCCGGTGGCCGCGCTCCTGGCCCGGCACCGGGATATTCCGGTATTGCCGGCTTTTTCCCGGCGGCTGCCCGGAGGACGCCACCTGCTGGCCATCTTCCCGCCCCTGCCCATGAAGAAAAGCAAAGACCCCCAGGCCGATATCCTGGAGCATCTGCAACTCCAGAACCGGGCCCTGGAGGCCTGGGTGCGGGCCTGCCCGGAACAGTGGCTCTGGCTGCACCGGCGCTGGAAAAACCAGTTTCCGGAGCTTTACCAGTAGCCAGTAGCCAGTAGCCAGTGGCCAGTAGCCAGTAGCCAGTAGCCAGTAGCCAGTGGCCAGTGGCCAGTAGCCAGTGGCCAGTGGCCAGTGGTCAGTGGTCAGTGATCAGTGGTCAGTGGTCAGGGCCCAGGGGGCAGGGGGCAGGGAAAAAACTGAAAACTGAAAACTGAAAACAGAAAACAGAAAACAGAAAACAGAAAACAGAAAACCGCTATAGCTGAAAGGAAAGAGGCGCGTGGAAAATACGAAAATGCTGGCGGCGTTACGAGAAAAGGTGGAGGGCCAAGGGATAGCCCGCTTTTTTGACACGGAATTGGAGGAACTGGGGCCGGGCCGGGCTCAGGTGTCCATGACCTGTAAGCCGGAAATGGCCAACATCCTGGGCATGGTCCACGGCACCGCGCTCTTTGCTTTGATCGACGAGGCCTTTCAGGCCGCGGTCAACGCCCACGGCACCGTGGCCGTGGCCTTGAATATGAATCTTACCTTCCACGCGGCCCCGCCCATGGGGGAAAGACTCACCGCCACCACCCGGGAGCTCAATGCCGGGAGGCGCACCGCTACTTATTTTATCGAGGTCAGCGATTCCCGGGGTTCCCTGGTGGCCTCCTGCCAGGCCCTGGCCTACCGCAAGAGTCAGCCCTTGGAGTTCGGCTCCTGAAGACAGCAGTGTCACGCGTCATATTTATCTGAACATAAAACCGGGATCGGAGCGTCGGATTTTGAAGGATAAGTCCCCCTTTTCTAAAGGGGGATTTAGGGGGATTTTCGGGGCTTATATCTGAAAAAACAATATCTTGGGGAGAGGAGGGCCGTGGCTAGGGGGCCGGCCCTCCCTCTTGCAGACTGTAGTCAAAGGGGTTTTCTGGTCCTCTGGGGCCTTAAGCGCCGCCAAGAAGTTAAAAATTAGAAATGCTTAGATATTTTTGATCTTTTGCAGCTCGTTGATCTTGGCCCGCAGACGCCGCACCAGTTCCTTGTAAGATGACTCCCTGATTACCTGGCTGAACTGGGAGCGGTAATTGCCCACCATGCTCACCCCTTCGATAACCACGTCGTAAACCATCCATCCCTGAGGTTTGAGGATCAGCCGGTAGCTCATGGGGATCCGGTCGTTTTTCCGCAACAGGACCGTGCGCACTTCCGCATAATCGGGCCCATCCATCAGGGCTTTGTCGTACTGTACCTTTTCACCAGAATAGTTCATGATCTTATCAGAATAGGAAGCCTCCAAAAGCTCCCCGAAGAGGCGCACGAATTCCCGGCGCTGGCTGGCGCTCAAGGAACGCCAGGACCGGCCCAGGGACCGCCGGGCCATCTCTTCGTAGTCGAAACGGCGGTCAACGGCTTGCTTGACCCGGTGCCGGCGCTGCTGCTTCATGGCCGGAGCTTTCAGGGAGGGGTCATTCAGGATGTTAATAACCGAATCTACTACACTTTTTATCGCTTCAGTGGGGCCTTCCGCCCGGACCCCGGAGACGGCCAGAGCCAGGTTAAGGGTTAAGCAGAGAACCAAGACCCTTATCACCATCAGCCGCATTGTCTGCTCCTTTACAAGTGTGATGTCCCGTAATTTCGGTTTTCAGTTAAGTGTATAGAGGCTAGAGATTGTCAGGATGTTAGCAGGGAGGCTTACCCAATAATTTCGATTATAGAATATATATTTTTTGAGAGAAAGAGCACTAAGTGAGAGGTAATTTCTTGGGGAATACCCCCCGATTACCGATTAACTTATTGATATTAATTAATAACTTAAAACCGTAAACCGGACCTCAAACCTTGCCGTGGATATATTTGCTGATCAGCTCTTCCCATTCCACCGCGGATTCGGTGTCCCGAATCTTGCCGCCGTTGGGGATGATCTTGCCGGACCCTCCCGGAGAGAGCTTGACGAATTTGTCGCCGATGATGCCTTTGGTGCGGATGGAGGCGATGGCGTCATCATAAATCTTGACTCCCGGCTTCAAGAGAAATACCAATTGGGCCCGGTCACCGGTGGTCAGATTGATGGATTCCACCCGGCCCACGTCCACCCCGGCCACTTCCACCGCGGCCCCGGACTTGAGTCCGGAGATATTGTCAAAGTTGGCCACCACCCGGTAACCGCCGCCGAAAAGCTCTATCTTTCCCAGGTGCACGGCCAGATAGGCCAGGCAGGCCAGGCCCGCCAGCACAAAGACGCCCACCACTAATTCCAGGCTGCCCCGTTTCATAATCTTCTTTAGGCCTCCAGAAAATCGGGTTCTCCCCGGATAAAGCTTTGCACCACCGGATCGGTATGCTGCTGAATCTCCGCCGGGGTGCCGAAAGCAATGATCCGGCCCTGGTGCAACATGGCCACGTAGTCGGCAATGGAGAAGACTTCCGGGATATCGTGAGCCACTACCAAGGCCGTGTAATTACTGGCCCCATGGGTTTTTCTGATCAGATGAAAGACGGTGTTGGTCATGGGGGGGTCCAGGCCGGTGACCGGTTCGTCGAAGAGGATGATCTCCGGTTCCTGGATCATGGCCCGGGCCAGGGCCACCCTCTTTTTCATGCCCCCGCTTAATTCATCGGGAAATTTTTTGCCGGCCTCCAAGGAGAGATTCATCTGCTCCAGGCGCTCATGCACCCGGCTGAGGATTTCGCTCTCCGGCAGCCGCGTCTTCTCCCGCAGGGGAAAGGCGATATTTTCAAAGACGCTTAAGGAGTCGAAGAGCGCCCCCCCTTGGAAGAGGACGGCGAACCGCTTTTTGAGTTCTTGCAGTTTGCCGCCTTTCAACTGGGTGATATCCTGGCCGTCCACCAGCACCTGACCCCGATCCGGTTTCACCAGGCCGATGAGGTGCTTCAGGAGCACGCTTTTGCCCACCCCGCTCTTGCCGATGACCACCGTGATTTTGCCGGTGGCGATCTCCAGGTTGATGCCGTCCAGCACCACCTGGCCGTTGAAGGCCTTATGCAGATCGATTACCTGGATCATAGCTTACATGAAAAAGGAGGTCAGGATGTAATCCCAGGCCAGCACCAGGACCGCGGAGAGCACCACGGTCTGGTTGGTGGCCCGGCTCACCCCTTCGGCGCCGTGCTCGGTGTAGTAGCCCTTATAACTGGCCACCAGGATGATGGTCAGGCCGAAGACCAGGGATTTGACGATGCCGCCGTTGATGTCCAGGGGCACGACGCTTTGGACCATACCGGAAAAATAAGAGCCGGAACTCACTCCCAGAAGCACCACCCCCACGAGATAGCCCCCCAGAATACCCACCACGTCAAAGATGGCGGTGAGTAGGGGCACCGCCACCAAGCCCGCCAGCAGCTTGGGCATCACTACGTACTGCATGGGGTTGACGGCCATGGTGTCCAGGGCGTCCAGTTGTTCGGTGATGCGCATGATGCCCACCTCCGCGGTGACCGCGGAGCCGGCCCGGGCGGAGACCATGATGGCGGTGAGCACCGGGCCCATTTCCCGGATGAGGCTTAAGGCTACGGCCGCGCCCAAGGCGCCTTCGGAGCCGTACTTCCGGAGAGTGTAGTATCCTTGCAGGCCCAGGACCATGCCGGTGAAGGCGCCGGTAAGGATAATGATCAGGGTGGATTTCACCCCGATGAGATTCATTTCCTGGAGGAAGCGGCGGGGCCGGAAAGGAGGCACGAAGGCCAAAGCCAAACCTTGCAGGAGAAAGAGCATCATGCTCCCGGCCTCCTGCACCCAGTCCAGCGCCCAGCGTCCAAGGTGGCGGATTAGTGCGATCATGTATCTGGAATAATAAATTATCTTAGGGGGCGAGTCCATTTTTTCTAAAATAAAGGTAGGGAAAAAGCAAGGGGAAAGAGGGGGGCGGTAGTGTATCAGTTTGAAAACGGAAAAAAATTATCAGGGTTGATTTCCGGGAGGATTTTTGACTTACTCATGGTATACAAGACCAGTCAAGCAAGAAGAAGCCAAAACACCACCTGACCTGAATTTATTGGCGAAGAAGATTGCCGATCTCTCCACAGAGGGCGAAACTGCCGAAGAAGCTTCCGAGAAGAACCCCCACGCCGTAGCCTTGGGTCGCCTAGGGGGAAAGAAGGGCGGTAAGGCCCGCGCCGAGAAACTCACCGCTGAAGGACGGAAAGAGATAGCCCGCAAAGCTGCTAAAGCTAGGTGGGAGAAGAAAGAATAGCCTCTAATTCTTCTAATATTTCAAGATGAATATCTGTTTGAAGTGGAGCGGCTGAGTAATAGCGATTTTCGCCGAATGGAACATCACCCTGTCTCTCAAACTTAAAAGGACCTGGCACGTTTGCAATCATTGGGTCTGTCCATAAAGAAATACCAGAAGTCTCGAAAGCGATAGGATGATATTCATGACCCTCAATCAGTTCTGTTAACCTTTTTGAAAAATTAATAAGTTTAGGGTTTAAAGCGTTTAGTGGTTTATCAGTTTGAACTTGTAGTTCACTAAGATAAACCTTGGTTCTAAGAACTTCATAATATGGCATTACATCAACTTCTGTAGATACCCAAGTAAGAAGATCATTAAGAAAAGCATCTGAATCAACGGTAGATGATCGTGTTTGAGCAACTAATCCCCAATTAAAAATTATAAGTTCTATTCCGATATTATTAAAAGTTCCTCCACTAAATTTGATCTCAGTAACTTCTTTGCCTATGAGGTCTTCTACTTTAGTTGGGAATATTTGAAAATTATATCTAGCAATTAAGGGCTGGAATAAATGAATCAAATTTATACCGCGGGGGTTAAGTTCATTTAAAAACATGACCCAAATAGAGCGCGCCTGTAGAACCGATAATAATTTCATTATTGTGCTCCAATCATTGCTTTTTGCATTTGAATTCCCAATTCTTTTTTTATTTTTTCTTGTTTTTCCCGATCTTCCATCTCTTTTTTGGCTTCTTTTTCTTTAGTTCTTTTGAACCGAGTAAATTCGTCTTCCAGTGGCATTGAAGGCTTCGAAGGATTAATAAAATCAACTATTCCACTTCCCCCTAAAATCATTCCGCCTTGTGCGACAAACTCATAAACTGGAGGTTTGAAATAAGGATCGTCATTAAAGCTTACCGCTTCTAATTTTTCAGGTGAAATAGTAAGTTCCCATTTTACTAACTCGCTTATCGGCACAAATCTAACAATTAACGCAACATCAAATGCCGATGCTAATCGCGTCAATGTTGAAAGAGTAAATGCGTTTTTATAATTAGGATTTTCAATAGCAGATATTCTTTCTTGTTTCATACCAGCACGGTTAGCTAATTCTTGTTGAGTCCATCCTCTCCCTTTTTGTTCACGCAAAGCTCGGATTTGAAGAGGTATTCCTATGTTGATATGATCCAGGACAAAAGAGTCCCTAACCTCTTTATCTTGTAAGTCCTTTTTTAATTCTTCGGTTCTTTTTATCATATCCATTTATATTAATCCTGTCTTTGGTGAATCAATTTAGCCATTTTCATTGCAGTTGATATAGCATCTTTGGGGCTCCAAACTCTTCCCTTTTTCGATGCTCCAACCAGCAATGTAAATTCATTTTTCTCAGGGCCATAACATCCTAATGGTCTATATTGGATATTATTTATAGTTATAATTATTTCATAGATATCATCACAATCTTTAAGCTTTTTAATATAAGGGATGTTCCTCCAACTCCGCTGACCTTCTAAATAAGCTAGTATTGCGCGGATTCTGCGCCTTTCTCTCGAAGGCAATATAGAAAGCCATCCATCTATATAATCGGTTATAATTTTCATTAATATAACATTTTTATTATATTTTCAAGGGAAAACTTATTGACTTAATATAATAAATTTATTATTTTTCTAAAAAACCTCAGAAAAAAAGGCTTACCGCCGTGGTTGGTGGCCTGAGCGGTAAGCCTTTTGGGGCCGTAGTTCATCGGAGAGAACCGCGGACTACTAATCCGCTTGTAAGGGGTTCAAATCCCCTCGGCCCCACCTTTGTCCTCACATTATTGAAACTTTTTTTTATTGTCAATCAATTTTTTCTTGACTATGCTTTACCGCTCAATTCACAAAACCCTGAGAGTAACCCAGGCGATGGAGGCGGGCGTAGCCGACCATGTTTGGTCCGTGGAAGAAATCGCGGCCCTGACAGATTCAAAATGATACGCTACCGAGGGGGGCCCAGGTATCGCGGCCCGACTGAAGATCGGTCCAGAGGCCGAAAATCTCGGCCTGGGGACAAAATCATTGACGGCATCGGTGACACTTATTAAGATTAAAGTCCGGCGCCTGCCAGGGCGCGGAGGACTTAAACGGTCAAGTTAGGAGAAAGAATGTCGGTAAGGGTAGCCATTAACGGCTTCGGCCGCATCGGCCGTTGTCTGGCCAGACTGATTGCCGGGAAGAAAGAATTGGAATTGGTGGCCGTCAACAGCCGGGCCGATACGGAACGGGATGTCCATCTGCTGCGTTATGATTCAGTGCATGGTCCCTTTCCCGGGACCGTGGAGGCACGTGATGAAACACTTTACCTCAACGGTAAAGAAGTCAAAATCACCCGGGTTTTGCAGCCCCAGAACCTGCCCTGGAGGGAGATGGGGGTGCAGGTGGTTCTGGAATCCACCGGGGCCTTCCGGGACCGGGCTGCCAACGAGGGCCATGTGGTGGCTGGGGCCCAAAAAGTGATTCTGTCGGCCCCCGGCAAGAAGATCGACGCCACCTTTGTCTATGGCGTGAACCACCTGGATTATGATCCTCAAAAGCACCAGATAATCTCCAACGCCTCCTGCACCACCAACTGTCTGGCCCCGGTGGTGCAGGTGCTCCACGAAAATTTCGGCATCCAGCACGGCTTAATGACCACGGTGCATTCCTATACCATGGACCAGCGCTTGCTGGACGGCTCTCACCAGGATCTCCGCCGGGCCCGGGCCGCGGCGGTGTCCATGGTGCCCACCTCCACCGGCGCGGCCAAGGCGGTGACCGAGGTCATCCCGGCCTTGAAGGGCCGCCTGGACGGCCTGTCAGTGCGGGTGCCCACCCCCAACGTCTCCATCGTGGATTTCGTAGCCACAGTGGAAAAAAGCACCACCAAGGAGGAAGTCAACCGGGCCCTGGAAGCTGCGGCCCAGGAAGGGCCTCTCAAGGGGGTTTTAGCTGTCTGTCACGAACCTCTGGTTTCCATCGATTTCAACGGCAACACTTATTCGTCCACGGTGGACGCGGAACTGACCAATGTTCTGGGGGGAAATCTGGTCAAGGTGATGGCCTGGTACGACAACGAGATGGGATTCTCCCAACGCATGTTGGACCTGGCGGCCTTTATCGGCGAACGCCTGAGTTAACGGGCACAGGAAGGAGGCGGCGTTGAAATACATCGATGAAGTGGATGTCAAAGGCAAAACCGTGTTCATCAGGGTGGACTTCAATGTCCCCTTGGACCGGAACCGTAACATCACGGACGATACCCGCATCCGCGCGGTGTTGCCCACCATCAATCATTGCCTGGAGGGCGACGCCAAGGTGATCATGGCCTCCCACCTGGGCCGGCCCCACGGCCAGCGGGATGAACAATATTCCATGGCCCCGGTGGCCCGGCGCTTGGCCTACCGTCTACACAAGAAGGTGAAATTCGCGCCGGACTGCATCGGCCCGGAGGTGGACAAGCTTAAGAAGAAGATGAAGGCCGGGGACGTGCTGCTCCTGGAAAACCTGCGCTTCCATCCCGGGGAAGAGAAAAATGACCCGGAATTCGCCCAGGAGTTGATGAAAGGCGTGGACATTTACGTGGACGACGCCTTTGCCGTGGCCCACCGGGCCCATGCCTCGGTGGAGGCGGTGACCCATTATGCGCCCATCTGCGTGGCCGGCTTTTTGATGCGGGATGAAATTCTCTACTTCCATAAAAGCATGGAGGAACCGGCCCGGCCCCTGGTGGCCATCATCGGCGGGGCTAAGATTTCCGGCAAACTCACCGCTTTGGTCAATATGCTGAAGCACGTGGACAAGATGATCATCGGCGGGGCCATGGCCAACACCTTCCTCAAGGCCATGGGTTACGACGTGGGTAAATCCCTGGTGGACGACAGCCTGCTGAAAACGGCCAAAGACCTGATGAGCGCCGCCATCTCCAAGAAAATCAAATTTTATCTCCCGGTGGACTGCGTGGTCGCCGACCGCCTGGAACGGCAGGCGGAGACTAAGATCACTCCGGTGCAAGAAGTGCCCCGGGATTGGATCATTGTGGATATCGGTCCGGCCACGGTCACCCTCTTCGGGGAGGCCCTGCAGAACGCCAAGACCATTATCTGGAACGGCCCCATGGGCGCCTTCGAGTACGACGCCTTTGGCCGGGGCACCATGGCCATGGTTCATAAGGTGGCGGAATCCTACGCCCTGACCATCGTCGGCGGCGGCGATACGGACGTGGCCGTGCACAAGGCCGGGGAGTTTCAGAAATTTTCCTATGTCTCCACCGGCGGTGGCGCCTTTTTGGAACTGCTGGAAGGCAAGAAGCTGCCGGGAGTCGCCGCCCTGGAGAATTGGACCAAGAGGAACAAAAATGGCTGAGCGCACCCCCTTGATCGCCGGCAATTGGAAGATGTACAAGACTCAAGGCGAAGCCCGGGCCCTGGCCCGGGAAATCCGCCAGGGTGTGCCTGCGGGGGCCCGGGCCGAAGTGATGGTGGCCCCGCCCTACACCGCCTTGGCGGCAGTAGGCGCGGAGCTGCAAGGCTCTCCCATCCGTCTGGCGGGACAAGACGTCTTCTGGGAAAAACAGGGCGCCTACACCGGGGCCATCTCTGCGGTGATGCTGGCGGACGCAGGCTGCCACTACGTCATTGTCGGCCACTCCGAAAGAAGGCAACACTTCCACGACACCAACCAGACCGTCAACCGCAAGCTCCTGGCGGTCCTGGAGGCCGGGATAATTCCTATTCTGTGCATCGGGGAAACCATCGATGAACGCCAGGCCGAAAAGACCCTGGCAGTGGTGGCCGAGCAGCTCCAAGAAGGCGTGGCCGGACTCCCCGGAGAGGCCCGGGAGCGGCTGGTCATCGCCTATGAGCCCGTTTGGGCCATCGGCACCGGCCTCACCGCCACCCCAAAGCAGGCCCAGGAAGTCCACGCCTTCATCCGCAGTCTCCTCCGGGAGTTGTTGGACCATGTGGCCGAGGCCACCCGCATCCTTTACGGGGGGAGCGTCACCCCGGACAACGCCGCCTCCCTCCTCTTGGAACCGGACATCGACGGCGCCCTGGTGGGGGGGGCGTCCCTGAAAGCAGATTCTTTCCTGAAGATTATTGGGGCGGGGGGGATGAGATTGTAATCAGTAATCCCTATAATTAATAAGTATTATCCTAATACGAATTAATCAAATGGCACTAAAATTGCGTGCAAAAAAATAATAAAATATCAAAAAATACTTGACAAAATAGACAATTAGACCGATATTATAAGTGCGTCTGGGATGAGTCGCCAAGCGTCTCGAGGAGGGGCTATTAGCCCCCAGCCCCAGTCGCTTTTTTTTTCTTAAAATTTTATACAAATGCACAAACGGGGCGAAATATGTTTCTTTGTTATATTGATGAATCAGGAACCCCGGAGATACCCGGCAGCTCATCTCATTTTGTTTTGGCCGGTATTTCTATCCCAATAGATAAGTGGAAGGATTGTGACAAAGAAATATCTGTTATTAAATTAAAATATGGTTTATTTGGAGCAGAAATACATACCGGTTGGATATTAAGAAAATTTTATGAACAAGGTAAAATTAAGGATTTTGAGAATCTTAACAGACATCAAAGAATATATGAAGTTGATAAAATAAGAAAATTAGAAATATTAAGGCTGCAGAAATCTAAGAATAAAAAATCATATCAACAAACAAGAAAGAATTATAACAAGACTCAAAACTATATACATTTAACATTTGAAGAAAGGAAAGCCTTTATAAAAGAGGTGAGCGTATGTATTTCGAAATGGACCTTTGCAAAACTATTTGCTGAATGTATTGATAACATTCATTTTGATCCATTAAGAGCACCACGCAATATTCATGCACAAGCATTTGAACAAGTAGTTACGAGATTTGAAAATACTTACAAGCGAAGCATAAACTAGGATTGTTAATTCATGATCATAATGAGACAGTTGCTAAGAAACATACTGAGCTAATGAGGGAGTTTCATCGTCATGGGACTCCCTGGTTAATGAGAATTAATCAAATTATAGAAACACCTTTATTTGTAGATAGTCAGTTAACAAGCATGATTCAAATTGCAGATTTATGCAGTTATGCCATTAGGAGGTATGTAGAAAATAATGAAAGCGAGTTTTTTGATGATATATTCGCAAGGGCAGATAAAATACGCCGAATCGTTGTAGGTGTGAGGCATTTCACTGGACCAGATTGCAAATGCAAAATATGCACTGCCCACAGGCGAGATCCTGAAATTCTCCAAATATGAGACAAATTTTTTAAGACTTGGTATTAAATATCTTTTAATCCTGAGCAATCGACGCCCCAACCGTATTCTCCGGCGAACCAACGAAAGCAGGACCGCTAATCGGGTACGGACGATTGACGATCCTTTAGAATAGACAAATTAGAACACCAACCATCAAGAAAAACCCCTTGCATCCAGGGGCATGGTTTTTTATAATTATCAATTGCCATGAGTACAATTTTAGTAGTCATCCATATTCTGGTCAGTTTGGCCTTGATTTTTATCGTGCTCTTGCAGCACGGCAAGGGCGCGGGTATCGGCGCGGCCTTCGGCGGCTCCAGCCAGACGGTGTTCGGCAGCACGGGCGCGGCTCCTTTCCTGGCGAAGCTCACCGCCGCGGCCGCCATTCTCTTTATGGTCACCTCGTTGGGCCTGACCTTTTTGGGGCAGCAAAAGGAAACCTCAGTGATGCGGGGCGCAGGTTCCCAACCGGCCAAGCAGCAGACGGCTCCCGTAACTCCGGCGCCCGCCAAACCTGCCCCTGCTCCCCAGAGCCAGAAATGATCTATCCCTGCCGAAGTGGTGGAACCTGGTAGACACGCCATCTTGAGGGGGTGGTGGGGAATACCCGTGCGGGTTCAAATCCCGCCTTCGGCACCATTATTTTATAAATAATATTAAGCAGTTGTCTTGGCGGCAGCTCTTAACAATCCGTCAGTCAACCATCAGTAAACTAGGCCCTATAAATTTTTTTAAAGACCAGGTTAGCTTGATCGATTAGGAACGAAAAAGGCCCTGACCTTTTAAGGTGAGGGCCTTTTGTATAATTGTGAAAATTCTTTAAAGGCTAATTATCCTGATCATATCTGCCTTTTTCCTGTTACGAAGATAATCTTCTGATTTGGCAAGATAACTAGGCGGTCCCGCCTGGTAGAGGAACCACGAATAGGAGACCGTTTGGTATTCCGGCTGAACCCGGACCAGCTTGGCGCATCGGCAATCTTGACTTGGCCCATAGAATTCTAGCCGACCCTTTGCTCCATCGAGGTCACCTTAATTATTCTTGACTTTCTATTATTTGAATAATAACTTGTTGCGCTATCGGTTACATTCCTGATTAAGCTTTCTGGGTGGTGATGCCAACCCTCACTCGCGGTTGTTGCCGGGCCTCCTGTCACTTCTCATCTCAGTCAGAGATCGGTTTGCCCAGGTTTCTGTCTACCTCTCATTCTATTACTGCCCTGCGAGTGTTTGCCTGATTCTTAACCCCGGTACCAAAAAAATCCATTAATCATCGGTCTCTTAGAAAAAAGCAGTGGGGGCGGTCTCGGGTAAATATGGCGCCCCCATCAATTTGTGATGGACGCAGCCAAGTCTGCCTCTTAACGGGGAGGTGTCCTTAATGCGGCAAATAGGGAGGCGCATATCTAGACTCGGCTGGGTGGTCTTCCTGGTATTGTTTGGCGGAATTATCTGGCAGGTGGAAGGCGCGGACAACGTTGGCGCAGAGAAGCAAAGCACCGGCTTGCAGATCGCCCCCCGGTTAGGTCTTTCCATCGAGTACGGGGGATTTCTGGTGCAAGACGGCTTCTATGCCTCCCGGTTGCGCCGCCGCTTGGAGCTGGATGCACTGCAATACGGCAAACACATTATTTACCTGGAGTTCAATGAGGATACCTTCTTCGGTACTCCCAGTAATAAATGGGAGTTTAATCTGATGCGTTATCGCCTGCACCTGGGGGGTTACCGCTACGACCTGGGCGATTATTACCTGGGAGTGTTCCTTTATCATATATGCAACAATCCATTCCTCACCAAAAACTATAATTCCTACTTAGGCCGTAACCGGGAGAACGTCTATTTTGTCAGTGGGGAGTTTTTGAGCAAAGGCATGCGCCTGGGGATGAAGAATCGGGGTATCAATTTCGATTCGCCACAACCCTTCGAATTTTTGGGCCGCTGGAATTTCGAGACCTCAGTAAACAAGGCCTTAAGTAAGGGCTATAGCGAGGTTAATTGGCTACTGCGAGCCCTGGTCCGTTATGACATTCTGCGCTACTGCCGCCTGATCCCCTATATCGAAGGCGGGGGTGAAATCCTGGTCGGATCTGGCTGGCGATTCAGTCCGGTGGTGGAGTGGGGGGTGCGTTATCATATTCACAACATGGACATCACCCCTTTCTTCCAATGGGGGAAGTACCAGGACTTTCAGACTGTCAGAGCTCAAGTTGTCCGGCCGATGGCCCAAGAATTTCTTTATGGTGGCGCCAGGATTGAATTTCTGCTAGACGCCGATCAACTGGCGCCTGCGCCGAGCGCAGGAGGACTGCAGTTCTTTCCGGAGATACACGGGACTGCGGCCTATGCGATGTTTGCAGGTAGTCGCTACTCCAAGGGCTATGGGAATCTGGAATTCGATTTCTATCCGCTGCGTTGGGGACCCTGGACCTTGTTCGCTTATCTTGACCTCCGATTTGATACCCGCAAGGAAGACTTCAAGCCGGAACAAGTTTTCTACCGCGGTCAATATGGCCTCACCTATGACTGGCAGGGATATTTCATTGAAGGGGTGGTGGAAAATACCAGAAGACTGGATGCCAATTTCTATAAGGGGACAACCGAAAGCTACAACCTGGCGGGCCTGCGCCTTGGCTCCCGGGGGATAAAGCTGGGGCGCTACAATGATGGAATCTCCTTCACGGGCAAGCGATTCCAGTGGGTGAATAAGTGGAATGCCCAGGCAAGCCTGGGACATTATTTCTCGAACCACGATTGGCAGTATCTCTGGAACCTGGCGGCCCAAATCAGATGGGATGTTTGTCGTTTGTATTGCATGATTCCCTATCTTCAGGGCGAGGCAAACTGGCGGTCTGGGGGAGGCTCAACTCCAGACGCTACTGAATATGCCATGGAAGGCGGCCTGCGCTTTCACGGAGTGTTTGACCTGGCACTTTACTATCGCTTCCAGCACCGTGAAGATATTCTGTTCTTTAAGGGGCCGTCTGAAAATCAAAATTTGATAGGCCTCAAGGCCTTATTCTAAGCCCCCGAGAGTCAATTATCATCTTCAAGGCAACCGTGCTGCAAAGGTTACAAGAGTGTCACTTACTGCTATATTTGTATATCCCAAAGATTTAAAAATTATTTTGATATGTTAAAATTATAAAAAGAGGTTTAATTTTTAACCCGCAGACAGAATAAGAGGTAAGCAAGATCCACCGCCCTCTGGGTAATCTCACCGGCCTGAAGGCCCAGCACTACCGGCAACTGGAGCGGCTCTACCGCCGCAAGGCGCCTCCCCAGGATTTGCTCACCCCGGAGTTGGCCCGGCAACTGGCCCAGATCTCCCACGACCTGCACCGGCAGGTGGGGGTGCTCCTGGACCGGACCGGCGCGGTGGCCCAGGTCATCGTCGGCGACGCCAAGGGCCTCTTGCTCCCTCCCTTAAGGCGGGAGCGGGGCGTGAAGGGCCGCCTCAAGGGCCTGCGCCTGATCCACACCCACCTGGACACCGCCGCCCTCAGCCACGATGACCTGATGGACCTGGCCCTGTTGCGCCTGGACGCGGTGGCCGCCCTGCGGGTGGCCGGCGATGGGACCCCGGGCGCTATCCAGATGGCGCACCTCCTGCCCCATCCCGAGAATGGCCGCAACTGGGCCATCATCGACGCCCCTCACGCCGCCCAACTCCAGGTGGATTTCGCCGCCCTGGTGGCCTCCCTGGAAGAGGAACTGGCCCGGGTGGGCCGGGACGGTAACGGCGGGGGCCGGGAAAGGGCCATTCTCATCGGCGTCAGCGGCAGAAACCGCGCCGCCGCGGAGGATTCCCTGACGGAGTTGGCGGAACTGGCCCGCACCGCGGGTCTGGAGGTGGCCGAGACCATCATCCAGCACCGCCCCCGGCTGGACCCCCGGTTTCTCATGGGCAAAGGCAAGCTCTCGGAGTTGGTCATCCAGGCCCTGCAACTGAACGCGGACCTGTTGATCTTCGACGCGGAGCTCAGCCCCTCCCAGGTGCGCTCCATCACCGATTTCACCGAACTCAAGGTCATCGACCGCACCCAGTTGATCCTGGACATCTTCGCGCAGCGGGCCCGGAGCCGGGAAGGGAAACTCCAGGTGGAGATGGCCCAGGTGAAGTACCTGCTGCCCCGGCTGGTGGGCAAGGGGGACGCGCTTTCCCGCCTCATGGGGGGCATCGGCGGCCGGGGGCCGGGGGAATCCAAGCTGGAGATCGACCGCCGCCGCCTCCGGGAGCGCCTGCACCGGCTGCAGCAGGAGTTGGGGAAAGTCCGGGAGGAACGGCGGGAGCGGCGCCAGCCCCGGCGGCGGCAGCGCCTGCCGGTACTCTCCATCATCGGTTACACCAACGCCGGTAAATCCACCCTCTTTAACGCCCTGACCCACGCCGCGGTGTTGGCGGAGGACAAGCTCTTCGCCACCCTGGACCCCACCAGCCGCCGCCTGCGCTTCCCCCGGGAGCGGGAGGTGATTATCACCGATACCGTGGGTTTTATCCGGGACCTGCCCAAAAACCTGGTGGAGGCCTTCAAGGCCACGTTGGAGGAACTGGAGGACGCGGACCTGCTGATCCACGTCATCGATCTCAGCAACCCCCGGTTCGCCGAACAGATGGCCGCGGTGGAGGACCTCCTGGCCTCCCTGGACCTCCAGGACAAGCCGGTGCTCAAGGTGTTTAACAAGAAGGACCTGGTGAGCCCCCAGTTGGTCCGGCTCCAGTGCCGCATCCACCGGGGAGTGGCGGTAGCCGCGGTGGACGAGCAGACCCTGCCCCCCCTCATCGCCCGGCTGGAAGAGCGGGTTATGGAGCTTTGGGGGCGGCGGTGGGAGGCGGCGGGACCGGAGGATGACCGGCGCCGGGCCGCGGCCGAACCAGTAGCAGAATAATATACTCTCTCCCGGTATCTTTCTCCTGAGCGGTTAATTTCCTGCATTAATCAAGCTGATTCTCTCCTTTTCCATCTTCTCCTGGGGGCTACCTGGCGCCCAAATACTTTGTGACTATTTTATCAACTTAGCATCCGTGATTGTGGTTTTATTCACAAATAATATTAAGAAAAATAAGTAGTTACCCTTGACAGAGAAATATTTCTATCTTAAAATTAGTATTGATAACCGAGGCAAAATTGAGGTTTTAGGGCCTAGAAAAAAGGAAAGGATTTTGCTCAAGTCTATGGATCCGGGAAATCAAAGGGAAGAGGCAAAGGTGGCTCAGTCAAAAAATCAGGTGGTGGTTTTCATGGGAGTTGAAAAGTGGGAGACTTGGTCGATTTCAGGCTCACCAAGAAGTCCATCTATCGGACCGCGCAGCGGGAGATGGAGCGGATGTATCAGATGACCGGCGGCGGGGTTGATCCCATTGCCAGCAGCGAGTCCCGGGAGCTATTCGAGATGGGGCTGGTGGAAGAAGTGCCATGGGAAAGTTGGGAGACCTTCTGCACCGGGGTTATCAACCGTATCTTCGAAAGTGAGCCGCAAGATTAAGAGCCCCGGTTTTGCCAGCAGAGGCAGGGGGCTGAAACGGCTGGACCGGGCCCCGGAAAGATAAGGGTTGGCGGTGCCGGCCGGACTTGGATAAGGCAAGGGAAATCCTTGCTTTTTTTGGCAGTTCCTCTTGGTCCGTTGGTCCACCCGTAAAACATGAAAGTATGTAGGGCGGGCGTCTCGCCCGCCCCTGTAATCCGCACCGGCTGGAAAGCCTGTGCCATAGCTTGAGGAACTTTTCAGGACATGATGCGGCACTATACGGCCCCTGGCTGTCTTATCTTTTGTCGTCCTCTTTTGTGTCTGGGGATGAGATTTCTTATGCTGTCCAGACCCGGGGTTGATAGGTACAGGATTGATGCCCCAGGGTTACCAGGCCCCAGCCGCAGCCCTGGGGTCCCAGGCCGGGGCGGGGCGCGGCCGGTGTGCCTTGGAGAGGGGAGGGCAGGGGCCAGGCCGTGGCGGGTAGGGGATGGTTTTCCGTTTTCCGTTTTCCGTTTTCCGTAAAAAAAATAGCTTCGGGTTTCTGTAAATCATAGGATAATGTAGGGTACATCTCACGCACCTCTTCTCCGGTTTTCCGTTTTCCGTTTTCCGTTTCCCGTAGGACAGACGACAGCTGAAAGCTGACAGCCCCCCCATGCACGTGTCCGTGGAAGCAATAAACCCGGGCAAAACGGGATAAGAGGCGCAGCACCTCCGGCCCGTCCTGGGTCCACTGCCGCCAGGGCCGGAAGATTTCCCTTAAGGGCGCATGGGAGAGGACCACCAGGGGGGTCCGGGGGTCCAGCCGGGCCAGTTCCCGGGCCAGCCAGCGCCGCGGTTCCTCCCCCACCCGGAAGACCGGCCCCGCCTGGGAAGGGGTCAGGGCCGTGTCCAGCCCCAGGAGATGAAAATCCCCTTGTCCCCGGGAAAAACAAACCTCCCCGAATAATCTGCGCCAGTTATTCGCCGCCTGACCCAGGCCGTCCCCTTCGCCCCGCACCGCGGCCAGGGGCCCGGGCAGGCCGGCGAGGATTTCCCGGCCCAAGGCCAGGGCCCGGGGATCGCCGTCATGGGCCAGGTCCCCGGCGAAGAGCACCAGGTCCGGGGCCGGTTTAAGGGAGCGAATCTCCGCCACCGCCCGGGCCAGGGCCCGGGCCTCGGCGCGGGCGGGGTTACCGTCCCGTAAATGGGCGTCGCCCAGGAGGGCGAGCCGGGTTGGCGCAAACGCCGCCGCCGCCATCTTCGGCCAGCTCATGAAGCCGGAGGCCCAGCCCCCCGCCAACCCCCATCCCAAGCGTCTTAGAAATTCCCGTCTTTCCATCATTGCCACCCTTCTCAGGCCCAAGGTTCTCACGCCCAGACACCAGGGCGCAAAGACGCAAAATCGCAAATCGATTTTTTGCTTTAAATAACTTGGAACCTGGAACTTTGAACTTTTAACTAGTCTCTATCTGGGGGATCACCGCTTTGGCCCGGTAGATAAACAGGGCCCGCACCTTGTCCCAGAAATCGCTGCCCAGCACGAAGAGGCTGCTCAGCCACATGAGATCCCCGGCAAAATTGACGGCGAAGCGATGCTCCACGTAAGCCGGTATCAGGTGGGCGACATAGGCCCCCACCCAGCCCAATACCAGGGGGATGATAAACATGACCAGACCCAGGCGGTACCGCCCCCGGCTGACTTCTTGGGGCAGAGCGTATTTTTTAAAAATAGCAAAAAATTTCCCCTTGAGATAGCTGAATCCGGCCTTTCCCAAAAAAGCCACGGCCAGCAGGGCGAGCACCTCCGGAACCCCCACCAGCAGGAAGCCCGAGAGGGTGGCCTTCCAGGCCAGGGGGAGGCTGAGCAAGGTTACCAGGGGAATGGCCAAGGGGCTAAGAAAACTTAAGACGAATAAGGCCAAACCGATACGAAAGCGCCATCCCGGCGGGGGCGGTACGGGTTGGGTGGTCTCCGGTATCATCATCAGGCTCCGTATATCGGGGTTGTCATCGGTAAGAGGCTACCTTGTCCCCTTGAGGCTGTATCTTTCCCCCAATTCTACGGAAAATTGCCGGTAAGTTCAGCAAAACATTGGGCGGGGGGTTCTCCGGGCGGCCCGGGGAACGGAGGTCGGAGCTGCGCCTCTATTGATAGCGGCCAGAGTCTCCGGGTGTTTGCTAAGCTTGGGATTTGGCATTCGGAATTAAAAAAAAAAGGGGGGGTGAAAAAAGCGAAAGGGAAGCCGGGAATCCCGAGAGATTCTCGCTCTGTTAAAGGCGAGCCCTCCGCCATTCCCGGCCTTCCCTGGCCACGAAGCCCCTTTCCGCCATTCCCTGGGGAAAGAAACGCCGCATTCATGCTTGCGTCTCTGGTTTCGTGGTTACCACCTCTGCTGCGGCTGGCTAAGCGGGGAGCCAGGGCCGCGGCCGACAAGCGCCGCCTCAAGCCGTCCTCGTTGGATTAGGGTCAGTCCGGCTTTGGCCCGGAGCTGCAGCAGATTGCCCGGAAGTCCAGTCCTCAAGGGCGACCCTACCCTTGGAGGCGCAACCAGTAGGCCGTCAACCTCAACCTTAGCGGTTGTCGGACTGAACGTCCAAGCAATCATATTAGTAAGCATTATTGGGTGAGAAACAAGGGACCGGGGATTTTTTAAGACGGGAAATAAGTGACAGGGAAGACAGAACCTGGTCCTCAACCCCGTCGCCGTGTCAACTGGACCTTTGACAACCTCTGGGAATAACTCAGGAGAAACTTATCGAAGGGTTGGTCCAAACTTTGAACCTGGAACTTGGAACTAAAAATGAGAAGGGGAAGCCGGGAATCCGTTCACTCCCTCTCCTGGAGGCGAGTTATCAGGAACATTCCCGGGCTTCCCCAATCCACGAAACTCCGTTCCCACCGCCACATCTTGAGAACGTCGGACCCCTTTCCTTTAAGTTCCGTGGCTGCCGCCACTGCTCCGGCAGCGGAGCCGGCATCTACTGCTGCTTCCAGCAATCAGCGCCCAACCGGTTTTTAATTTGGGTCAGACCGGTTGTTACTCGGGGCCGAAGCAGGTTACCCTGATATGCAGTCCGGCGGGCGACCCAACCCTCTTGGGGAGAAGTCCCTAGACCATCTGCCCCTCAAAACTTCCATTACTCGAACTGCTTATCGTGGCAATCATACTATAATACCTTCAGGTTAAAAATGCAAGGGGGTAAGGGAGGGTTTTGGCGGGGGAAAATAATTATGGCGAGAAGGGTGAAGATAATTGGCAAGTATTCCAAGAAATTATCTAATTAAAAAAACTTCCTTCCCTACCTTGGTAAGCTGCTGCCCAAATCTGCCGGCTTGACGCACCCACCGGGAAATCACCTGGAACAGGTCAATATTATGTTGATGCTGAGACTTGCAGAAACCAAAATAATGATAAGAACTTATAGTATCATGCCTTTCAGCCAGAAGATCACCTTTGACCTGAGAGGCGTTGTTTTGATCCAGCGGGAATACAGTTGCTCCCAACCAGGAGCCGGGTCGGGAGAGGCGCAGCTAGATCTGCCGCCAAATCGGCTGAGAACCTGATAAGCAAAGGAATATATCATGGACTGGCTAAGAGAATGGATTGAGGGGTTAGGTAAAAGTATTCATGGGTTACTGATGTCTCTGGTGAAAAACGAAGGAGTGGCGTCGGTTCTCGGGGACGCGCTCTTCACCGTCATCATTCTCGCTTTTTTCTTCCTTCTGCTGCGACTTAGCCGCCGGCTGTTCAAACGCCTGCAAAAAGCGCTGGATAGTTGGTGCGGCACCCGTATTCCGCCGATTAAAATTCAAGATTTCGAATTAATTTCGGCGGAACGTCTCACCGCCGCCCTCAAGTGGCTGGCGGACAAGGGGAAAATAGTGAGTTACCTGTTATTGTTCTATATCTTTATTCCTATTTTTTTCAGCTACTTTCCCCAAACCAGGCACTTTGTCCTGGGGTACCTGGATTATTTCCTCGCTCCCTTCAAGACCATCTTCCACGGCATCGTTTCCTTCATTCCCAACCTGATCTTTATCGCCGTCACTTTTTATGTGGTGCGTTACTTCCTCAAATTATTGCAGATGATTTTTTCTGAAATCCAATCAGGCCGGGTAAGTTTCCCGGGGTTTCACCGGGACTGGGCCCAGCCCACCTACAAACTTTCCCGGTTTTTGGTGATCGTCATCGCCATCGTCATGGTCTCTCCTTACCTGCCGGGTTTTGGCAGTCCGGCTTTCCAGGGCCTCTCCGTCTTCTTCGGGATTCTCCTGTCCCTGGGCTCCACTGCGGCCATCGCCAACATCGTGGCCGGGGCCGCGCTCACTTACATGCGCCCCTTTAAAATAGGAGACCGGGTGAAGATTGCCGACACCATGGGGGACGTGTTGGAGAAGAGCCTGCTGGTCACCAGGATCCGCACCATCAAGAACGTGGAGGTGACCATTCCCAACTCCATGGTTTTGGGCAGCCACATGATCAACTTCAGCGCCGAGGCCCAGGCCCGGCGTTTGATCCTATATACCGCGGTGACCATCGGTTATGACGCCCCCTGGCGCCAGGTCCACGAGCTGTTAACAGCCGCGGCCCTGGCCACCGACGGCATTGAAAAGGAGCCGGGTCCTTTCGTCCTCCAGACCAGTCTGAACGATTTTTCCGTAACCTATGAATTGAATGTGTACACCGGCAACGCCCAGGAAATCCTGCGCATCCAATCGGAGCTGCACGCCCAGATTCAGGACAAGTTCAACGACGCGGGGGTGGAAATCATGTCGCCCACATACTCGGCCCTCCGGGACGGCAACCAGGTGACCATCCCCGAAGATTATCTCCCCAAAACCTACGAAGCCAAGGGCTTCCGGCTTTGGCCCCTGGAAAATTTGCTCAAACTGAAAAATACTAGCCCTGCCGGATAATAGTGGGGAGGGCTGCCGCGGGGAATCTTGTGTTTGGGGAAAGATGCATTTGCCTGCGCGATTTGTGTTAATATGCCCGGGCAAAGATTGAGCGTCCTCCTGAGTGGCGCCTGGAGATTTTCCGGGGTCCCGGAGTTTAGGGCAACTTGCGGAAAAACCCGGCCGCCGGGGCCGGACCATTTAAGGTGAGGCATACAAGAGGGTGAATATAGCAAGACCGCCATGGGTCCGGCCTTTATGCGGGCTTACCACGCGGCCCACGTCCGCCCCCCGATTTTCACCGACGTTTTCGCCCAGCGCCTCTTAACCCCGGAAGAATACCTGGCCAGCGAAGAGCGCCACCTCAGGGCCGTCCAGATTTTTTACCCGGATCAGACCGCCGCGTGTCCTGACCGGGCCGGGGCCCTGGCCCGCCAGGGTCTGCGCCTTAAAGAGAATCTCAGCCCTGCCGCCATCTAGGACCGCTTTTCCCAAGGCCGGGACGACGGCTATCATGCCTGTGAACAGACGTACTTTGCCTGGGCGGTGGTGGCCTGAGGGCCGGGCTTCAAATAATAAGGGTTGCCGGTTATGTTTCACAACCTCCAGATCTTTCAGACCGTAGCGGCTTTTGCCTTGGTGGTGCTGGTCTGCCTGGAGCTAAAGCGGCGGGAGATCATCAAGGAGGAGCACAACCCGATTTTTGCTGGCATCCTGACCAAGGCGGCCATTCCTGCCGCCATTGTTTATCACCTGGCCTTGCAGCGGCTGTCGGCCAAACAGGTGCTGATGATCCTCCCCATCATTATTGCCGTCTGCCTGTGTGTGGCCGCGGCCTGGGGCGCGGCCCGCCTTCTTAGTCTGGACCGGGCCCGTACCGGGGCCCTGATGTTGGCCTCCGGGTTCAGTTCTTCCACGCTCCTGGGCTACCCCCTGGTGCAATACGCTTTTCCCAACGCCCCCGAAGCCATGACGGACGCCATCCTCATCAGCGAATTAGGCATGGGGCTGCCCATATTCACCCTGGGGGTGGGCATTGCCATGTATTGGGGGGAGACCAAACCCGATGCGGCCGCCGAGCGCCAGGCCTTGTGGAATTATTTCTGCTCGCCCATTTTTGTGGCCCTGGTGGTGGGGTTATTGCTGGCGCCAGTGGGCCTTGATCCGGCCAATCCCTGGCTGGCGCCCTTTTTTTCCGCCTGCCGCATGATTGATGCGGCCATCGCCTTGTTATCGTGTCTCATTCTGGCGGTGGAATTGCGGCTGGACTATAAATGGCGGTCGTTGTTGGGGCTGCTGGCCGTCGTCGCCCTCATTAAATTGGGCCTGCAACCCTGGTTGGGATACGGGCAGGCCCAGTTCTTCGGGCTCACCTGGCAGCAGAGCCAGGTGCTCATCCTGGAGAGCGCCATGCCTTCGGCCATCCTGGGGGTGGTCTTCGCTACCCAGTACCGTTGCGCCGCGTCCACGGCCGCGGCCCTGGCCTTCGGCACCATCATCCTCAGCCTGGCCGCGGTGCCGGTGGTTTTCACCATACTGGCCCCTTGATTATTTGAGTTCCAAGTTAATGGAGCCCTGCATCTTTGCCTTAAAGACCTGTTCCCGGGTGGGGGTGCGGGCCCCGGCCGTCATGAAGCCGGAGGCCAGGAAAACCACCGCGGCCGACAGGAAGGCCGAAACCTGCAAAACCTGGCGCGTCTTGGTCATTCTCCTCCTGGTTAAGCTCAAGGCCGGGGTCCGGCCTTCACTGCTCCGGCTTTTTCTCCAACATCTGGAGTCTTCTCCGGGCATAGCTTATTTCCCGGTTGAGGGCCGGGGGGGCGGATTTAAGGAATTTTTTATAAGCCGCCAGCGCTTCTTGGTCTTTACCCAACTCATCCAAGACCACGGCGAGATTCATCCGGGCCTCGAGCAAGTTGGGATTGATCTCCAAGGCCCGGTTAAAGTCCGCCAGGGCCCATAAGAATTCCCCTTTGTGGAAATGGGCGACGCCCCGGTTATAGAAGGCGCTGGCAAATTTAGGGTTGATCTTGACGGCCTGGTTGAAATTGGCGATGGCCCGTTCATATTCTTCGGTATTTAAATAGAGGCACCCCCGGTTATAGTAGGCCCCGTCATTTTTGGGGTCCAGCTCCAAAGCCCGCTGGTAGTCGGCCAGGGCCTTCTTATTTTGGCCCAAGGCGAAATAATACCCGCCCCGGGCGCTATAGGTCCGGGAGTAATTGGGGTTTAGCTGCACCGCCAGGTCGGTGGCGCCCACGGCCGCTTGAAACTTGTCCCGATAGAAGTAGGATAATCCCTGGAAGAGGTAGGCCGCGGTCCGGGTGCTGATCTTATGCTGTTCCAGGTCGGCGATGATTTGCAGGCAGCGCCCGGCCCGCTCGTGGGCCGGCTCCGCCGCCACTATTTCCTGAAAAATTTTCTTGGCTTCAGGAAAATTACCCTGGCCGGCCAGGTCCACCGCCTTCAGGTAGGTGGGCGATAACTGCTGGGCATAAAGGACCAGGGGGAAGACCGCAAGTATGAGGAAAAGAGCGAGGATGAGGGTTTTGCTGGTTTTCATGGTTGGAAGTCACTGACAAGTTGCAAGGTTCCGATTCCAAGTCCTGTATGGCGGGATAGCCCACTGTCATTTAGTGGTGGCATTCCCTCTTTTAATATTCACACCCTTTATAGGATTAAGCTGTAGATATTCTTTTGGGGCTTCTAATTCCAAACCTTTTCGATAAGTTTTAACCAATTGATCTCTTTGCTCATCGAAGCTTATGCTTCCTATGAGACATGATTTTGCTACGTCAGGTTGGATATTTTTTAAGTGCAGATAATTATTCGTAGCCCATGCAATAACTGCCTGGTGAAGAGGATAGTAATTTCTGTTGTATAATTGTTTTTTTCTGATTTTCAAGCCCATGACATTCAAACAGAATCCCAATATCGCCGAAGATTGATAATTTGGTAATTCCTTCAATTGAATTATTTCATCATATAATAAGCGGCGGAGCTTAAACTGTATAATTTTCCATGCGTTCCCATCGCCTAGTGTAACGAAAAAAGGACTCCACACAGCGTTATAGTGAATAGTCCAGCATTGATCTGGAGGTGCTGTGACTTGAGCAGCCATCAATATAATTTCAAACATAAGATTTGCAATATGGTCGTAAAAATCTTCATGCCTTCGGTCACCACGTACCCTCAACTTAGTTTTAGGAAGGGATTGTTGTAGATTGATAAAGTTTATCGTTTCTTTAACAAAATTGACAGCTGTTGTTAGTCGTTTAAATATATCCGTAGAATAATAATCTGAGGGAATATCGTTGACCTTGTAAATATCTATGGTAGATCTCTTGATATTTTCAAAAGCCCGATACAAGGCCAATGAGTGCTCAGACCATCTGCCACTTTTAAGGTAACTTTCAAAAGTAATAATCACTGATCGGCAATAAGCTTCAAACTGCGATGCATCCCATGAAGATACTATCTTGTAGTGTATATCAAGCGGCGATCCATGATTCGATGCGAGCGCTTCAACCAGCTCATAGTTACCGTATATGGCTTGACTGAAAGGTTTTAGATAGCCAATCAATCCTGAATCGTAACCTTCATCTTCATGATACAATAGTGAATCTTTATTGATAATTGCCTCTGTAGATATATTTTTAGCAAACTGTGCCATGGGAAGATGATATTTTTTATTAGTGGTCATCGCGTCAAAAAATTCAATCGCCGTTATAGGTGAAGATGCAATAATATGTCTGCATAGCTTTCGGTTGCCGATCATCAGTAATATGTCATGAGCAAAATCCCCGACGTTGGGCTTTCGCTTTTTTTTCTCCTCGTTCTTTTTAATATTATCTCCACGTCTATTTATAATTTGTTTGGAAAGTTTCACAAGAGGCTTTGCCGATCTTCCCAATTCATTCGCAATAATAGGTAATTCAGTGTCTAACCCTCTCAATATTGCTCCATACAATGCGTTGCCAAAACTTCTACAGTTCTTCTTACTAAATATTGGAGGGTTGATAAAAGCATAGTATATCCACATCATGGCAAGAAATAGAAAAGTAAACCCGAATAATCCCTGCCAACCTGCTTGATCGGCAAGGAAAAATGGCATTGGCCAACTCTTCGCAAACCAGATATCAGTCAGTAGCGTTCCAAGTCCGATAATCCCAATGAGGATGAATGTTAGATAAAAAAGAGGAATAGGTGCTATTTTAAGACGGAATCGATAACGTATATCTGTAATCATGTAAATAATTACCAAAAGCGCCAGCGCTTGGACAAATGCAGCAAAGCCAAATACGGGCGATGCTAATCCAGCCGGCGGCGTTACGAAAGAAATACCTAAAAAGTATTCTTCACATGCCATCGCATGCCTCTAATAGTGGTTATCTAATTTTGATTGCTAAATTGATAGTAAGGTAGTAAACGGAAAAATTTTTGAGATAAATAAGAGTTCGCGTCACCAATTTCCGGGATATGCTAGACATAATTTTTCTGAATAAAGTAAAGGGTTGGGAGGGGGTGTGGGGGAGGGCAGGGAACCACCGTTCCCTGGCCCTCCCCCACAATCTCTATCTACAACACGCCCTTAGTGGACGGCACGCCCTGGGCTCGCGGTTCCGGTTGGGTGGCCGCGTCCAGGGCCCGGCCCGCGGCTTTGAAGATGGCCTCCATGATGTGGTGGGTGTTTTCGCCGTAAGGCACCGCGATATGCAGGGTGAGGCCGCCGTGGACGCTCACCGCCCGCCAGAACTCTTTTAAGAGTTGGGGGTCCAGGGCCGCGGCCCCGGGGGGCAAGGTTACCTGGAAGTGGAGAAAGGGACGGTTGCTCAGATCCAGGGTCACCTGGGCCAGGGCCTCGTCCATGGGCACCCGGGCCTCGCCATAACGGCGCACTCCGGGGCGCTGCTTAAGGGCTTCCCGTACCGCCTGGCCCAGGCAGATGCCGATGTCCTCCACGGTGTGGTGCTGGTCCACGTGCAGGTCGCCCCGGGCCAGGATCTTGAGATCAAAATAGCCGTGGGCCGCAAAGAGGTGCAGCATGTGGTCCAGGAAGGGGATGCCGGTGTTGACGGCCGCCTCTCCCCGGCCGTCCAGCTCCAGTTCCAACTCCACTTCGGTTTCCTTGGTCTTCCGGGTGATGCGGCTTAAAGGGGTCATGGGGCGCAGGCTCCTTTGGGAAATGATGTTTGGGGTAGGGGGCCACGGGAGTGAGCAGTAAGCAGTAAGCAGTGAAAAAAGGAGGCGCAGGGCTTGCTTTGCCACTCAGTGCTTACAGCCTACCGTTCACAGTTTTTTCGGCCCTCCCCCAACAAGCCCTTTCCACAGGTTTAATTATATTAAAACTTTTGCCCAACACTGGCAAATCTTTATGATAAGATAGAATTGATAGATCAAGGATGGCGGTCAAAACCCGGGATGCGGGTTTGCCAGTCCTCCTTGGTGCAAGGGTGGTTTTAGGGGGGGTAGCCAATGCTGACAAAATTTCCCCCAATCCCCCTTTTAAAAAGGGGAAAAAGCTTCCCGGCGCAACCATTAACCCCCAAAAACACAAAGAGCGTCCAGGGTCACCGAGTCAGGGGAGAGGGGGTGCGCCGCACTCTCCGATTCCGAAAACGTGGTTCCGGGCGTGAGACTGGTGTGACTAGATGACCAAAACGCGTGTTGGCAGGCTCCCGGCAAAGGTCTGGAGCCTAACCTGGATACTGGCTGGAGTCATGGGCCTCGCCGGGGTAATCCTGGCTTACGGTCCGGCCGCGGGGGCCGCGCCCCGGGTGGTGGCGCCGCAAACTACCTATGATTTCGGTAAGGGCTTTGAAGACCGGGTCCTGAGCCATACCTTCATCTTGAAGAACGAAGGCGACGCGCCCCTCAGGGTGGAGGACGTGGACCCGGACTGCGCCTGTACCGTGGCCGAATATGACCGGGACATCCCCCCGGGAGGCGAAGGGCGGATCATCCTGACCATCAAGCCCTATTCGGTGATGCGGAATTTTCTCAAAAACACCACGATTAAACTCAATGACCCGTCCCGGCCGCAGTTGGTGCTGACCATGAAGGGCTACGTGCAGCCCATCATCGAGATTCAGCCCAGCCACATCATCCGGCTCCGGGGCCTGGTAAGCGACGATTTGCGGGGGCAGGTGCGTTTTATCTCCCACCTGTCCCAACCCTGGGAGATCACCAAGTATATCAACGGCCTCCAGGGAATGGTCCAGGTTGAGGTGAAGGCCGAAAAGCCGGGGAAGGTTTACCTCCTGGAGGTCAAAAACATCCGCAAAGAAGCGGGGCATTACGGCGGCAAGATCGAACTTTTCACTTCCTCCAGGGAGCGGCCCCGGCTCCTGGTCCGGGTCTTTGCCAATCTCTATTCCGATACTTCCGGACCCGGGGGGCCGTGAAGCAGAATTTCGGTCAGCAGGTGGTTCACAAAGGTCCGGGCCGCCTGCCGCAGCAGCAGTTCCCGTTCTTTGGGGGCCGGCGGGCCGGGGTTCAAGGGAGAGTCCACCTTAACCCGGTCGCTGAAGGCCACCACGGTCCGGCCTGCCTGGGTGATGGCGCCGGAGACCTCCAGGTCGGCTTTGATTTTACCCGTTAAAAACCGGAGGCGGGTCCCCTTAAGGCGTATCTGGTGGACCACGCCGGTGAGACGGCAAACCCCTTGGGGGCCTCTCACCTTCAAACCATTGGCTTCCCAGGCCTGGGTCAATTCCTCCTGGAGCAAGGCCTGGAAAGGGGCCGGGGCCACCTCCCGGGTCACCTCCACCGTGAAGGGCTCCAGGTCGTAGGTGACCTGCTCGGGAGCAAAATCAGGAGCCAGATAAAAACCTGCCAGAAAGCGTCCCGGTTCCAGGGTCGCCCCGGCTACCGGCGGCAGCGGCCGGGGCACACAACCGGCGCCGCAGAACATTAACAGGGTCAGGCAGAGCCTCAGGGCAATTTGCTTGGTAAACCACATGGTCCTCTCATTACCATAATCATCCAACCTCTGCCAAAGAAAATAAACAACCGGGGGAGAAAGGAGGATTTTCATGGGCGCGGAAGAGAAGATCACTCTATCGGTAATTAAAGCGGACGTGGGCGGTTGGATAGGGCACAGCACCTCCCATCCGGAAATGTTGGCCCTGGCGGACGAATGTCTCAAAGAAGCAGTGGCCAAAGGTCTGCTGGTGGATGCCCAGGTACTCCACGTAGGGGATGACGTGGAGTTGATCATGACCCACCGGCGGGGCGAAGAAGACGAAGTGATCCACAAGTTCGCCTGGGACACCTTTGTCACCCTCACCGATTTGGCCAAGCGCCTGAAGCTTTACGGCGCGGGCCAGGACCTGCTGGCGGACACCTTCTCCGGCAACGTCAAAGGCATGGGCCCCGGGGTGGCGGAACTGAGCTTCGTGGAGCGGCCCAGCGACCCGGTGATCATCTTCATGGCCGATAAGACCTCACCCGGCGCTTTCAATCTGCCGCTGTTCCGCATGTTCGCGGACCCCTTCTGCACCGCCGGTCTGGTCATCGATCCCGCCATGCACCGGGGCTTCCGCTTCCGGGTCCTGGACGTGGTGGAACACAAGGAATGGTTCCTCTCCTGCCCGGAGGACATGTACGACCTCCTGGTGCTCATCGGCGCCACCGGCAGGTACGTCATCGAAAACATTTACCGCAAAAAGGACGGCGAAGTGGCGGCGGTGGCTTCTTCCCAAAGGCTGGGGCTCCTCGCCGGCCGCTACGTGGGCAAAGACGATCCGGTGATGATCGTCCGTTCCCAGTCCGGGTTCCCCGCGGTGGGGGAGGTGGTGGAGCCTTTTGCCTTCCCTCATCTGGTGGAAGGCTGGATGCGGGGCTCCCATAACGGTCCGCTGATGCCTGTAAGTTTTAAGGATGCCCGGCCTACCCGCTTTGACGGGCCGCCCCGGATCATCGCCGCGGGTTACCAGGTGAGCTTTGGTAAGCTCATCGGCCCCGTAGACCTGTTTGAGGACGTGTCCTTTGACGAGGCCCGGAAAGAGGCCAACCGCATCGCCAATTACATGCGGCGCCACGGGCCTTTCGAGCCCCACCGCCTGGGCCTCCACGAGATGGAGTACACCACCTTGCCCCAGGTCATGGCCTTTATCTTTGAAAAGTCGGCCATCCCCCGGCGCAGCGACCTGGAAGACCAGTTGCAGGCGCGCTACCCCTTCCTGAAAGAGCTGCGGGTGGTGGATCCGGGGACCAAGGATCTGGACTCCATCCAGAAGACCGTGGCCCGGGAGGCGGCTTATTACCTGGAGGAAATCACCCCCTCCGGCGCCAAGATCGGCCTCTCCGGGGGCAAGACCCTGTATCACATGATCAACTATCTGGAGGCGGAGCGCCTCACCGGCCTGAAGCTCTATCCCCTGACCATGACCCCCATTTTGACCATGCCGGGACTTACCGCCAACGCTTTGGTGGGGATGATGAGCACCAAGTACCCGGATGCCACGGCCTTCATTCTTCCTTCCATGCCGGTGGATTCCAAGGACGAATATGAGAAGAGACTGGCGGCCAACCCGGAACTCATGAAGATTTACCAGGACATCTGGAACGTGGATATCATGGTCTTGGGGATCGGCTACTTGACCGGCCCCCTGCCGGGTTTCCGGGCCCTGGCTTCCCAGGAGATGGGGCTGACCGCGGAGGACCTGGCGGCCCGGGGGGTGGTGGGGGAGATCAATCATACCCCCATCGACGCTCAGGGCGAGCCCCTCATCAATTCCCAGGACCCGGAACTGGCGGCCCTGACCCGCCGGGTCATCGGCGTGGGAGCCCTGGATTTAAGGGAGCGCGCCGCCAGAGCCGACCGTTATGTGGTGGCCGTGGCCGGGGGCCTGGAGAAGACCGAAGCCATCCGGGCCAGCCTCAAGGGCCGTTATTTCAACGTGCTGATCACCGACGCCTACGCGGCCGAGGCTATCTTGCAAGGGGACTGATATCCGGCTGGTATGCTGACTTTTCGCAAAATCCTGCAGTTGAGCGCCAGCCTGTTGGCCATTTTGATATTGGGCAGCCTGGGATTCGTCTGGCTGGAGGGCTGGTCCTTCTTTGACGCTCTGTACATGACGGTGACCACCCTCACCACCGTGGGTTACGGTGAGGTTCACCCCCTGAACGCCCTGGGGAAGGCCTATAACATGGTCTTGATCATGGCGGGGATGGGGTTATTGTTTTACATCGTCACCTCTTTGGCCCGGGTGGTGGTGGAGGGGGAAATAGCCGCGGCCTTGGGGAAGCGAAAATTGCTGAAACGGATCAAAAAACTGAACGGCCACTATATTATTTGCGGGTATGGACGCCTGGGCGAAATCATTGCCCGGCAACTGCAAGAGCGGCACGTGCCTCTGGTGGTGGTGGAAAATAACCTGGAGATCACCAACTACCTGGATAAATCCGGTTATTACTTCGTGGCCGGGGACGCCACTAAAGAAGAGGTGCTGTTGGAAGCCGGTATCGAGCGGGCCCGGGGGCTGGTGTCCGTGGTGCATTCCGACGCCAGCAACGTCTATATTGTCCTCACCGCCCGCAGCCTCAATCCCAGTCTGTTCATCGTCGCCCGGGGCGAGGAACCGGGTTCCCGGCAGAAGCTGATCCGGGCCGGGGCCGACAAGGTGGAGTCTCCCTATGAGCTCGGCGGCCGGAAAATGGCCCACACCATATTACGCCCCACGGTGACTACCCTGATGGAACTGGCCATGCAAGAAGGGGTGGAGTGGAGCATGGAAGAGGTCGCGGTGGGCACCACCGCCGCGATGATCGGCCTGCCCCTCAAGGATTCCGGCATCCGCCAGCAATACGGGTTGATCGTGGTGGCCATCAAGCGGGCCGACGGGGAGATTCTTTTTAATCCCTCGCCCGCGGCGCAGGTGCTGGCGGGAGATACCCTGATCCTCATCGGCATGCGCAAGAATTTGGAGGCCTTGGAAGAAATATTGCATTAAAGAGGTTTCTTGTAGGGTGGGCGTCTCGCCCACCCTACAAGAAAATTTATGGATGGCGGGCGAGACGCCCACCCTACGAGAACTTTGAACTGATTTTAAGGGAGGATACCATGTCCCCAGCAAAAATCGGCCGGGGGGTGAGCGTCACCTTTTACGGGCACGCGGCTTTTAAACTCAAGGGCGACGGGCTGACTGTAGTCATCGATCCCTGGCTCAGCAATCCCTTGCTCAATACCCCTCTGGAGCAGGTGGGCCAGGTGGACCTCATCCTGGTGACCCACGGCCACGGCGACCACGTGGGGGAGACGGTGCCCCTGGCCCAGAAGACCGGGGCGACGGTGCTGGCCATCCACGAGCTCTCCGTCATTCTGGCCAACCAGGGCGCGCCCCAGGTCATCGGCATGAATAAAGGGGGCACCGTGCCTGTTAAGGGCCTCCAGGTGACCATGACCAATGCTATCCACTCCTCCGCGGTGGAGGAAGGGGGCAAACTCATCGCCGCCGGAGACCCGGGGGGGTTCGTGATTAAGTTTCCCAACGGCTTTACCGCCTACCACGCGGGAGATACCGCGGTCTTCAAGGACATGGAGCTCATCCGGGAATTGTATAAGCCGGAACTGGCTATGTTGCCTATTGGGAGCCATTATGTCATGAACCCGGCGGAGGCGGCTCTGGCCTGTAAAATGCTCAAGCCCAAGTGGGTGATTCCCATGCACTACGGCACCTTCCCGGTGCTCACCGGCACCCCGGAGGAACTGCGGGATCTGATTAAAGGCGAAGGGGTCGAGGTTATTGCCTTGCAGCCGGGGGAGACGGTGAAATAAAATTCTTGTGATTTGGTGTTAAAAATGAGGGGGTCAAGATATGACGGAAAACTTTCTTTATTATGGGGATAATTTAGATGTTCTGAATCTTCATTTTAAGGATGAAACAGTTGACCTAATCTATCTTGACCCTCCTTTTAAAAGTAACCAGAAATATCATGTGCTGTTTGCCGAGCAAGATGGCTCAAGGTCAAAAGCCCCAATCAAAGCTTTTGAAGATACCTGGCGATGGGATGAATCCGCAGTTGCTGAATATAAGAAGATTGTTGAAGCGGGCGGCAATGTCTCTAAGTTTATGCAAGCGCTCCATGGCTATATCGGCGGCTGTGACATGCTAGCCTATTTATCTAGGATGGCTCCCCGTCTTATTGAGCTTCGAAGGGTTTTAAAAACAACTGGGAGTATTTATTTACACTGCGATCCAACAGCCAGTCACTATCTTAAGTTAGTTATGGATGGTATTTTTGGAGCTGGAAACTTCAAAAATGAAATTATTTGGCATTATAGAAAGTGGCCTTCTGGTAAATATGCATTTCAAAGAAACCATGATGTAATTTTATTTTATACTAAATCGGACAGCAGAAAGAGAACTTTCAATCAGTTGTTTATGGATCGCGCACCTTCAACATTGAAACGATTCGGCAAAGCAAAAATCGTTTCAGGCTATGATGAAATGGGGCGACGAGTTCCTTCTCAAACCGAAGAAGAAGAGTCTTTAGGGGTTAGGCAGGATGATGTATGGGATATTGGCCGGGTTCCACCTATAAAACAACTATTCCCGACCCAGAAACCTGAACTGCTGCTTGAAAGAATTATTTTAGCTAGCAGTAAAGAAGGAGATACAGTTCTTGACCCTTTTTGTGGCTGCGGTACAACTATAGTTACATCTCAGATGTTAAATCGGGGATGGATAGGCATTGATATTACACATCTCTCCATTAGCTTAATTAGAAACCGAATTAATGATGTATTTGGAGATAAAGTCTCTTATAAAGTTATCGGTGAGCCGGTTTCGATGCCGGATGCACAGAAATTGGCTAAAGAAGACCCTTATCAATTCCAATATTGGGCCTTGGGATTGGTGGGAGCCCGACCTGTAGAACAAAAAAAAGGGGCGGACCGCGGTATTGACGGACGGCTTTATTTCCATGATGAATCTAAGATGATTAAAACGAAACAGGTAATTTTTTCAGTAAAGTCTGGAAAGACCTCAGTGGCCCACATCCGTGATTTGAAAGGTGTTCTGGAGCGGGAACAGGCGGAACTCGGGGTTCTGATCACGTTAAGGGAACCCACCCAGCCCATGCGGGTAGAGGCTGCGGAAGCGGGATGGTATGAATCGCCGTGGGGGACACGCCATCCCCGTATTCAAATTCTCACTATCAATGAACTTTTGGAGCATAAAGAAATAAATTTACCACCATCGAAAGTGAATGTTACTTTTAAGAAGGCAGATAGGGTAAAAGAAAATAACAACAATAACTTAATTTTACCGTTGGAACCTTCAGAAAATTGATCATGGCTTAAAGAGGAGATTTAATTGCGTCGCAAGAAACGCTGGCAGCAGCATCCGGAGCAGCCGGAGGCAATGCAGGAGGTGAGCGCCCGGCATGGGCTGCCGCCCTTGATCGCCCGTATCCTGGTGAACCGGGGGCTGGCTGCGGCTGAGGAGGTCCTGGCCTTTCTGGAGCCCAGCCTGGAGAAGTTGCATCCGCCCTTTACCCTGCCCGATCTGGAGAAGGCCGCGGCCCGGCTGGGAGAGGCGGTGCAGCGGCAAGAGACGGTAATCGTCTATGGGGATTATGACGTGGACGGCCTTACCTCCACCTGCCTGTTGCACCAATTTTTCCGGGAGTTGGGGCTCAAGTGTATTCCCTATATCCCGGACCGCCTCCGGGAGGGCTACGGCCTCAAGATCCCGGCGCTGGAAAAATTGGCGCGTCAGGCCCGGTTGCTGGTCACCGTGGATTGCGGCATCAGTGACGCGGCGGAAATAGCCTGGGCGAAAGCGCACGGCCTGGAGGTGATCATCACCGATCACCATGAACTCCCCCTTAAACATCCCCCGGCCCTGGCGGTGGTCAACCCCAAGCGGGGCGGGGCGGATTATCCTTTTGCGGACCTGGCGGGGGTGGGAGTGGCCCTGCTCCTGGCCCTGGGGGTCCGGGCCCATCTCCGGGAGAAGGGTTGGTTTAACAAGAGACACCCGGAGCCCAACCTCAAGTCCTATCTGGACCTGGTGGCCCTGGGCACCGCCGCGGACGTGGTGTCCATGCAGGGGGAAAACCGCATCCTGGTATACCAGGGCCTAAAAGTCCTGGCGGAGAGCCGCCGTCCCGGGCTGGTGGCCCTAAAGGAAGTGGCGGGCCTGGAGGGCAAACCCATTTCTTATCGGGACGCGGTCTTTCGGCTGGCGCCCCGGCTTAATGCCGCCGGCCGTCTGGGGCAGGCCCGGGGGGCGCTGGAACTGCTCCTGAGCGGTGACCTGGCCCAGGCGCGGACTCAGGCCCGGCATCTCCACGAACTCAACCGGCAGCGCCAGGGCCTGGAAGAGGCGGTCTGGCGCCAGGCCCTGGACCTGGCAAAGGACCAAAACCTGGGGGCCAGGCGGGTCTGGGTCCTGGCCGGAGAGGGCTGGCACCAGGGGGTCCTGGGCATCGTGGCCGCCCGGCTGGCGGAGGAGTATCACCGGCCCGTGGCCCTGGTGAGCCTGGAGAATGGCCGGGGCCGGGGTTCGGCCCGGAGCGTCGAGGGTTTTCATCTATTTAAGGGGCTCCAGGTTTGCGCAGGAATTTTGCCCAGATTCGGCGGCCACCAATACGCCGCGGGCTTCGAAGTGGCGGCCGGGGATCTAGAGGCTTTACAGGAGGGCTTGGAAGCGTCCTTGGAGGAGCAGGTGGGGCCGGAGCCCTTGAAGCCCACCCTGAAAGTGGACGCCCAGGTGCAGTTGGAGGACTTGGACGCCAATTTTTATCTGCATTTAGAAAGGCTGCGGCCCTTCGGGCCCGGTAACCCGGAGCCGGTTTTGGCCTGCGCCGGGGTGGAGTGTCTCGCTTCCCGGATCGTGGGGGAGAGGCACCTGAAAGTGCAAATGGCCCAAAACGGCTGCCTGATGGAAGCCATCGCCTTTGACATGGCCGGGGCCCATCCCCTGGCCGGTTCCCTGGAGGTGGCTTTCAGCCCCAGGTTCTCTTACTTCCAGGGGAGGTTGCACCCGGAACTGCGGCTGCTGGATTGGGGGAGGGCGTGAGGAAGCGGTCAGCGGGCAGCTTTCAGCTTAAACATCATGGAGGATATTTCCCAAGAGCAGCGCCAATTTTGCGATTTGTTTTATACCGAGGTGGAGCAAAACAGTATTTTGGGGCGAACCTGGTGTTCGCCCTGGAGCGACCGGGCGAACACCAGGTTCGCTCCCTACGTAAGAATATGCCTAGGATGGTTAATTGATATTTATATTAATATTGATCCTGATACGAAAAACGGAAAACGGAAAACGGAAAACGAAAAAATACATTAGTCCTTGCCGGGGATAACAGTTCTGTGATAGAGGATGAAAATGCCCGAAGGGCCTGCAAGGAGGACTCATGGCTGGGGTCAATAAGGTTATTCTGTTGGGGCACTTGGGGGCTGACCCGGAAATGCGCTATACCGCTGACGGTACCGCGGTATGCAATTTCAGGATAGCCACCACCGAGAGATTCACCGACCGTCAGGGCAATCGCCAGGAGCGCACCGAATGGCACAAGGTGGTGGCTTGGCGGAAGCTGGCGGAGATCTGTGGCCAGTACCTTTCAAAAGGCAAGCAGGTTTACATCGAAGGGAGAATTCGCAACGAGACCTGGGAAAAGGATGGGGTCAAGCAGTACTCCTATAAAATTGAGGCCGATACCATGCAGATGCTGGGAAGCCCAGGCGGAGGCAACCGGGGGCAAGAGCCTGAGCCTCCATTCGGCCCGCCCCCTGGAGGCATCCCGGAAGACGATATTCCCTTTTAATCTTGCGTGAAGGAGTTTTTGCGGGGAAAGCCTAAGGGGCCTATGGCCCTTGCCTTTATAAGCAGCCAGAACTCTGAACGGGCGATAGTCTGTCCTTCTTTATGGCCATTTAGCGCCCCCGTCTAACAGCACCTATGTTCCCTGGAATTTTTCCATGGCTACTTTAACCCGCCGCCGGGCTCTGAGGGAGCAAATCGTGGCCTTGCTGGAGGCCGCAGATTTTGCGGCCCTGGTAGCTCTGGCGGCCCGGGGACCCGGGGTGGTGGCGCAACTGGCGGGATTCCTTTTTTCTCCTGGGGAACTTCTGCACTGGCGGGCCGTGGAAGGTTTGGGTTACGTGGCGGCGGCGCAGCCGGAGCAGGCCCGGAAGGTCATCAGCCGCCTGATCTACCAGTTGAATGAGGACTCGGGCAGCTTCGGCTGGCTGGCGGCCGCGGCCTTAGGGGAATTGGGGCGCCACCAACTGCCCCTGGTGGAAGACATTCTTCCCATGTTTTATGGGTTTCTGGAGCAGGATTTTGCCCGGATGCCCATGCTTTGGGGGCTGGGACGGTTGTGGGAGGTCCATCCCCGGGTCCTGGAAGAAGCCCTCCCTCTGGTGTTTGCCTTCCTTAAGGACCAGGACCCCCAGATGCGGGGTCTGGCGGCCTGGTGCCTGGGCCGGGTAAGGCCGCCGGGCATGGAGGAGGGCCTGGGGGCTCTCCTGGCAGACGCGGCCCCGGTGGAGCTTTACGACCGGGAGCACTTACGGCGGACGACGGTTAAAGAGCTGGCCCGGGAAGCTCTGGGAGGCCGGGAATCATGAGAGTTGAAAAAGGAAAGGGAACTGGCGGCCCGGGCTTGCCGGCCGGTGGCGGCCTTCGGTCCCTTCCTGGAAATATCTTTTTAAAAAGATCTAAAAATAACATCATGCAGAGAGGATGAAGGATATGTTTTTATTGATTGTGGGATTCGCGGTCGGTGTGTTCGTGGGCTATAAATATCCCCAACAGGTGGAGCAGGTAGTGGAGAGCGCCAAAAAGCTGACCAACGACCTGAAGGACAAGTTCACCAAGGGCTCAACCCAGGGGCCCCAATAATTAAAAAGTGAGCAGTGAGAGAAGAGCAGTAAGCAGTAAAAGAAAGTGGTGCGATCTAGTCTATATTTAACTGCTCACCGCTTATTGCTCACTGTCAGGGCAATGACTGCGCCTTGGCGGCCGGTGAGGCGGTCCCGGCGGTAGGAGAAAAACTCCTCCCCCCGGCAGCGGGTGCAGACGCCGGCGATCTCGATCTTATGGGGTTGTAGGCCGGCGGCCAGCAATTGGTCCCGGCTTAAGGCCCAAAGGTCGAAATAAGTGGGCTTAACCTGGTAGGGCCAAAACTCCGGGGGAAATTCCCGGTGGAAGTTGCGGAATTCGGCGCAGCAAGGTCCCAGGCTGGGTCCCAGGGCTGCGACCAGGTCCTGGGGCAGGCAGCCGCAGCTTTTTTGCAGGCGGGTTACGGCTTTCTGGAGGATGCCTGCCACCTGGCCCCGCCAGCCGCAGTGGACATTGGCCGCCACCCGGCGTACCGGATCATAGAGCATCACCGCCTGGCAGTCCGCCTGCTTGATCATAAGGCCCAGACCCGGCTGTTGAGTGAAGAGGATGTCCGCGTCCGGAATTTCCGTGTCGGCGGCGTTTTTACCGGCGGTGACCAAGGAGGCCCGGCAGCCGTGCACCTGGGTGGCGCTTACCAGTCCGTTAAGACCCAGGGCTTGCTGCACCAGATCACGGTTTTTCATCACCAGGGGGCCTTGATCCCCCACGCCGAAGCTGAGATTCAGGCTCTGGTAGGGTTTCGGGCTCACCCCCCCTAAGCGGGTAAAAAAGCCGTGGGTCAGATCCGGGAAGGCGGCCAGGAGGGAAGAGCGGTAGCAGGGAAGACCGTGCGGTTCTGCGTAGATAAAAGGCATCGACTATCCTTCCTCTAATCCCCGCCAATGTAACATACCTGGAGGGAGACCGGAAGCAGGGCCGGGTAGCAATTCTGATCATGATTGGCAATCAGGAAGGTACTGAAGGGGCGAACCTGGTGTTAGCCCCGGACGCCGGGCGAACGCAAGGTTCGCCCCTACGGGAGGCAGCGGTGGCGAAAGGGCAAAATTTTCTCGTTGTCCAGCACATGGATTGGGAAGGGCCGGGCGCGCACTTGCTCGCGGCCCTGGCGGCTGAAGAAGTGGCTTACCAGGTACTGGAAGCCTGGCATGAACCCCTGCCGCCCCTGGATGCTTTCACCGGCATGATCGTCCTGGGGGGTTCCCCTAATGTGGAGGAAGAAGAGCAATTTCCTTATCTGGGGCCTCTGAAAAAGGCAATTTATGAGACCATCGCCCGGGGCCGGGCTTATCTGGGGTTTTGTCTGGGCCACCAGCTTCTGGCCCATGTCCTGGGATGTATGGTGGGGCCGCTGCCTATCAAGTCCGTGGGTTTCACCACCGGGGAGCTGGCGGCCGCGGGCCGGAAACACCCGATGTTTCAAGGTTTGCCCCGGGAAATGGATCTCTTCAAATGGCACGGCCAGGGGGTGCTGCCGCCCCTGCCCCGGGGGGTGGAGCTGCTGGTCCGCTCCCGGACCGTTCCGGTGGAGGCCCTGGGGGTGACGAACAATCCCAAAGTGGTGGGCTTGCAGTACGATAATCACGCCGGAGCCGATGACGTCAAGAGATGGCTGGAACATGACGCTGACTGGGCTTTGAGCGGCAGCGGCGCGGACCCCCAGGCGATGCTGCAGACCGCGGCCGCCAAAGAAGAGATTATCGGCCAACTCTTTCAGCAATTCATGCGTAATTTTCTGCAACTGGCCTGAAAGCAGGACGAGTTCAACCCAAACATCTCTGGGGGAAGGACTGATCGCTGGAATTAGGGTAATCAGGATAGTAAGAAAATGGGGCAAGGGGTAACGAGAGTTAATTTATCCAGGCCAAACCTGAAGGGCGCTGTCCCCGACCCCAAACGCATTTACTGGCATTGATTGATCTGTCAGGAAACCCCTGTGTTTGACGGGTTATCCTCCGATCCGCAATACCTTGGCCCCGCGAATTTTTCTTTCTTTAAGTTCCACCAGGGCTTTATTCGCCTCCTCCAGTCCATATTCCTGAAACTCCGGCTTAATCGGGATTTGCGCGGCCAGCTCTAAAAACTCGGCCACGTCTTGTCGGCAGACATTGGCCACGCTTTTGATCTCTTTCTCCAACCAGAGATGCCGGGCATAATCGATTTTTAATAGGGCCTCTTTATCCGCTTCCTCTTTGCGGATGGCATTGATGACCAGCCGGCCTCCTTTTTCCAGGTTTTTCAAGCCCTCGACAATGGGCCGCCAGACCGGGGTGGTGTCAATGGCCCGGTGCAGTTTTTCCGGAGGCGCGTCCCCGAAGTCGCCGGCCCAGACGGCCCCCAGTTCCTTGGCAAAGTCCCTCTCCTCCGAGGTCCGGGAAAAAACGAAAACCTGGCTATGGGGATAGCGGCGCCGCACCATTTTCAAGACCAGATGGGCCGAAGCGCCGAAACCCAGCAAGCCGAGATTGTCGCCGTCGGTAAGGCCGGTCAATCGCAGGGAGCGGTAGCCGATGGCCCCGGCACAGAGAAGGGGCGCGGCTTCCCCATCGGCAAAGACCTCCGGGATAGCGTAGGCAAAATCCTCCGGGACCGCCATATATTCTGCGTAACCGCCGTTTGCGTCCCTGCCGGTGGCCTTGAAGTCGCGACAGAGGTTCTCTTCGCCCTGGCGGCAGAAGATACACTGTCCGCAGGCCGAATAAATCCAGCCGATGCCCACTCGGGCGCCGACCCGGAATTTGTTGGCCTTTGGGCCCCTGTTTTCGACCCGGCCGATAACCTGGTGGCCCAGAATCATGGGGAACCTCTCCGGCGGGGTTCTCCCTTCGATTTCATCCAATTCGGTGTGGCAGACCCCGCAGACCGACACCCGCACCAGGATGTCCCGGTCCCGGGGCTTCGGGGGGGGCAGGTCAACCAACTCCAGAGGGGATTTATTCCGGGTGAGATCAGTGATCTCCGGTAACACCATGGCTCTCATGGGGGTTCCTCCAGTGATTGCCGGGTGGCGCTCACCCCGGCCCAGTAGGCGTCCACGTTGGCTTGGATTTCCTTCAGGAGTGCCTCGTTGCGTTGAGGTGCGAAGAGGTGGGTGAAGCGGCCCTGGCGCTTCAGGTATTCCTCCACCGGCAGCCGGGGGTGGGGGATTTTGGTGTGCGTCACCCGGCCGTCCACGTATTCCTTCAGGGGCCAGATGCCGGTCTTCACCGCCAGCCGGCCGATTTCCACCGTGTCCTTGGGGTCGAAGTCCCAGCCCGGGGGGCAGGGTGCGAGAGTCAGGAGCAGGCGGGGGCCTTGGAGATTCCTGGCCTTCTCGATTTTTTGGGCCAGGTCCAGGGGTTCGGCAGCCACCGCGGTGGCCGCATAGACCGGTTTATGGGCAATCCAGATGGCGAAGAGGTCTTTCTTGTAGCCCGGAAAGCCCCGGGCGCTGAGGCTGGTGGCGGTGCGGGCCGCATGGGGTGTGGCCTCCGAGTACTGCTGGCCGGTGTTGCCGAAACCCTCGTTGTCGTAGCAGAGGTAGAGAAAATTGAGGCCCCGCTCCAGGGCGCTGGAGGTAGCTGAGAGCCCCATGCCGTAGGCTGAGCCGTCCCCGGTCAAGACCACCACTTCCAGGTCTTCTTCCGGGCCCATGCGACCCTTAGCCAACAGCAGGTCCAGGGCGTCCCTGACCCCCTGGGCTCCTGCCGGGGCCGAAGCCATGGCGGTATAGAGCCAGGAGCCCCGGAAGGGGGTGAAGGGGTAGATGGCCAGGAGCGTCAGACACCCCGCGGCATTGACGAACACGGTCTTGGCGCCCAGGACGTCGTAGACTTCATGGAGAACTTCCAACCCCCCGCAACCGGCGCACATGGGCGTCCCGCTGCCCAGCAAATGGACGGAGGGGAGGGGTTTGGGGCCTCGGGACTTGGTCTCCCTCATGGTCTTCCTATTTCGGTCTGGATAAGTCTTTTTTTGCCTTGGTTAAATTAGCTTGTGCCATAACTTGACCCAGTTGAAACCCTGGGGCCGGTTAACCAGGAAGATGCCCACCACGTTTAAGGCCAGACCCAGCCACAGGAGCTTGGGGGTGGGTTCCTTGAGCAAAATGCCGCTCAAGATCACCCCCAACAAAGGCACCAGGAAGATGAAACTGGCCAGCAGACTCACCGGGTAATTGTGAATCAGCCAGAACCATAAAAGATAGGCCAGGAATCCGGCCAAAACGCTCTGGTAAAGGAAAGCCAACAGCTCCACGAGGGTTAACTTTAAAGGTGTGCCCCATTCCAGCAACAGGGTGGCCAGGATCAGTAAGGGCAAGGCGTACAGCATCATGGAAAACAGGGTGTGCAGGTGGGTGACCTGGGGATACCGGCTCAGCCATTTGAGATAGACCGCCAAAGCGGAAAAGGCCAGGGCTGCCGCAATTTCCATGGCGTCGCCCCACCAATGGGCCGGTCCCAGGAAAGGCGCCGGTGATTCCAGGGCCAGGTAGACTCCCAAGAGGGCCAGGATGAGGCCGATGAGCTTGATCAGGGTCAGGCGGTCGCCCGCCAGGAAAAGATGGGCCCCAATGGCCACCCAAAAGGGTTTGGTGTTGTAAAAAATGACGCCCCGGGAGGCATTAGTGAAGACCAGTCCCCAATAAAGGCAAAGCATGGTGAGGGCAAAGAGCAGCCCCAGTATCACCCCGTGCCACAGGTAACGGCCCCGCATGAGTATGGGCTCACCCTTAAACCAGGCGAATAGCGCCAGCAGCAGGACGCCTACCCCGGCCCGGCCTGCGGCGGTCATCAGGGGCGGGATGCCGGCCTCGCTGACTTTGATGGTGGGCATGGATCCGCCCCAAAGGTGGCACACCAGGAGCACGAGCCACAGGGCAGCCAAGGTCAGCGTCTGGGGTTTGATTTCCTGGGAAGCCACGTTATAAAACTCGGCGAGTTACAGTTAAAAGATTTACTGCCTTAAAATTTCCCGAAGGAGTAATCCAGGAATGAAGCCTGTTAGACCGGGAGTCAGGCCAGGTGCCCCCCGGCAAATAGGAAAACAGAATTAGACCCACAATCTTACCAATCCTGAAAGTGCCCGTCAAGGCCCAATACCCGGCAAATTAAGGCGTGCCGGGGCCAGGCGGGTGGTGGAAAAAATGGTTTGGAAAATAATGGGTTTGGTGGAATTGGGGCTTTTGTCCCTGTTGTTGAGTTCTCTAATCTCCCCTCTTTTACCTTTACCCCTGCCTTTCTGCCTCAGTATCAGGAAGGACCTTATCTGCCAGCGCCATTTGCCGCCATTGAGAGGCCTTTTCCCGGCCGGGGACCCCGGCGGTTTGGCCGGAGGCATAGATGGTCTCATAAAATTGATATTGATCGGGCCGGCCATTTTCCGGGTTTTCGGGGTCCACTGTGCGTACGCCGTATTTTTCGACCCGTTCCTTGAGGCCCAGGAGTTGCCCCCGGGCCATAATGCTATCCATCATTTGAAATACCCCTACGGCCAATCTGGCTAGGGGCCCGGCTGCATCCCCCGAGATGCGGATCACCAGGCGGGCGCCGCCTTCTTCAGGAGTGACCAGGATGTCGATAACCATGCGGGCCTTCGCCCCCAGAAACTCTTCCCCGCCCAGCCACCAGACCAGTTCCCGGCCCGGCTCCAGGTGACGCAGATAACCGATGGCGGAGGCGTCGCCCAATTGCGGCTCCGGTATCCAGGAAACCAGGTGGCGCGCCGAGGCCTTGTTGCCGTTATCGATAAGGTCGTAGCTATACCAACCCGCGCCCCGGCCCAGTTGCGCCAGCCAGGGCCAGACCCCCTCCGGCGGCTGCTTCAGGGAAATGGCCCGGGTCATAACTACCCGGGCCGGGGGGCCGCCCTCCAGATAGGCGTCGCCGCTCATCGCCGCGGCGCACTCCGCCGCCGTCGCGCCCCAACGCGCCCCCCAGGAGATAAAGGCCCTGAAGAGAAATACGCTCCCCAACAAAAAAGCAGCAACGACAATGAAGGCGAGTAGGGTCATTTTCTATCCTGTGGAGGCGTCCCCTTCCCATCCCCCCGCACCCGGCGCCTGAGAGATGGGTGGCAGGGAGGGGTTTAGGGGCTAGATTTGGTAAGGGTCATAGCCTTTGTCTTTGGACTAGAATTTTTTCCACTCTGCTTTGGTAATTTCCGCTTGGCGCAAAATTCTGGCCGGGAGTTCCTTGCCAATATCCCTTTGATGGGGATTGGCAACGCTGATGGTAATATTGCCCTTGATCATGAACTGGTGCCTGCCGCCGGAATACGGCCCCTCAAAGCCGCAATGCCTGAGATAACGGATCAAATCTTTTCTGCTTACGGGTCCAAACTGAGGCATCAGGCCACTTCTTTGATGGTCAACTCAATACCGTCGATAACCGGTAAAGAGAGTTGCCGATGCACCCGAAACAGGACCCACTCCTCCAAAACCTCCCGCAATTCCTCCCGGCAGACTTCAAGGGTGGCGGCGTTGGCATAAACCCCGTTACATTCGGGAATTTCCCCATAGTAAGTACCATCATCTTTGAGAATCTCATAACGGGCGTGGCGCAAGGCGGCATCAATGTATTCTAAAAGCATTTTTCATATCCTCGCGTTCTAAAAAATACGCATTATTCTAGGCTGATTCTCCTGGTAAAAATCATAAGTGTTTTATGGAGGTTATTCAAGGGCTAACTGTAATCTATTCCCCCTGGGGCCGATGATAAAGACACATACAAGAATCTCGTATTTTTTGGCGCTTGATACCGACTTGCTGTCAAAAAGATACTAAAGCGTAGGGGCAAACCTGGTGTTCGCCCTGGAGCCACCGGGCGAACACCTCGTTCTCCCCTTGTTCAACGTCCTTTGAGTGCGAATTGGTATGGGTTCCCTCGTTTGGCTTAGGATGACATAAAAAACAGGTTTTCAATAATTTCTAAGAGGCCTGGCAAACAAAGCCCGGCCACGCATTGACAGATCAAGGCGGCTGGGGTAAAAACTGTGGGGGCCATTTCCTCAGGCCTTGATGCCTTGGCAGAGGTGGTGACCCCTGGATGTCATCCTGCCGGCGGCGGCGGAATTTCTGGTTATAAAAAACCCCATGGAAGATTTTCGGCACAACCTTTCACCAGTGGAAGTAAAAATTTTTTTAATAACGGTGGCAGAGCTGGCGGAAAACCTGTTCATCCGTTATTGCTTTAAAGTATCAGGGAATTGCCCTCAATGCGGGCGCCCCGGGCTCTGCCGGGCCGGTGCGGTCAGTTTTTTCAGCAGCGGCTTTGACAAGGTAACCCACGAAATTACCGCTTGCCTGCAATGCGGATATACGGATCTGACCATGGTTTTAACCTGCGAGAAATTATAGCAGGCACGTCTTGACAATCTGGCCACGAATTCCCCGCCCTCTCCTCAACATCGTTTCCCCTCATCTCCCAACCTCTGCCTCTCCACCTGGGCAATCGCCTGAAGTTTCCTGATCTCCCTTAACTCCTCTTCCGTATACAGCAACCTGGGCGGCGGGGCCTGGCCGGTTACCACGGCCTGGCGGGTGAGGGCGGCCATTTCGAAAAATTCTTCCGGGGCCAGGTCCCGGCCCCCCAGGCCGCCGATGAAGCTTAAGAGGATGGGGGGGGCCTTTTGACCGTAGAGGGCTGAGGCCAGTTCGGTATAGAGGACCCCGCCTTTGCCCAGGGAGATATTCTGGTCGATGACCGCCGCGCCTTTTTTGCCCGCGAGAATCTCTTTGAGCCTTGCCGCCGGGAAGGGCCGCAGCAGCCGGGGGCGCACCAGGCCGATTTTTTGTCCTGCGTCCCGAAGCCGGTCCACTGCGTCCTTGGCCTTGGTGGCAAAGGAGCCGATCATTACGAAGACGAACTCTGCGTCGTCGGTAAGGTGAGTATCCACTGTGTCGTGGCGGCGTCCGAAATTTTGGGCGAACTCCTCCGCCAGTTCGTCATAGACCGCCAGGCCGTTTACAGACGCCAGGTGCATCTCATAGCGGAAATAGGAATAGGGCGTGCCGCCTAAGACCACCACCGCCTGGCTCACCGGCGCGCTGGCCCGGAATTTGATGTTCCCGGGTTCGAACGCCCCCACAAAATCCCGGACCGCGTCGGCCTCGGGAATCGCCACCGGCTCCCGGGTGAAGGAGAGATAAAAGCCGTCCAGATTGACGATCACCGGCAGGCGCACTTTTTGGTTTTCGGCCAGGCGGTAGGCCAGGAGCACGCTGTCGAGGACCTCCTGGCAGGTGGCGCAGTGGATTTGCAGGAAGCCCGAGTCCCGGGCCGCCAGGATATCGTTGTGGTCTGGTTCCAGGGTAATGGGCGCGGACAGCCCCCGGGAGACGTTGACCAGCACGAAGGGGGCGCGCCAGCCCGCCACGGTGTAGAGCATCTCCATGGCGTACAACAAACCCTGGCTGGAAGTGGCGGTGAAGACCCGGACCCCGGTGGCGGCCGCGGCCCCGGCGGCGGTGAGCATGGCGTGCTCGGACTCGAGGGTCACCAGGCGGCTGTCCAGGACCCCGGCGTCCATCCAGTGGGCCAGGGTTTCGATGATCTCCGTCTGGGGGGTGATGGGAAAGGCCGGCACGTAGTCCACCCCGGCCAGCCGCGCCCCCCAGGCCGCGGCGGCGTTGCCGGTCAAGAGCATCCGGGTCATGGTGAGCCTCCTTTTAGTAAGCAGTGAGCGGTGAGCGGTGAGCAGTGGCCAGTGATCAGTAGTCAGTAGTCAGTAGTCAGTAATCAGTAGTCAGTAGTCAGTAGTCAGTAGTCAGTAGTCAGTAAATAAACTGTTATTTTGACATGTTATCAACCTTGAACCTTGAACCTTGAACCTTGAACCTTGAACTTTGAACTACTTACTACTCACTGCTTACTGCATTTGCCGCCGCCTCCTCCGGGACGGCCCGGATGGCGTGGTGGGGGCAGGAAGTCAGGCAGATGAGGCAGCCCTTGCAGTGTTCGTAGTCGATTTGGGGGTAGCCTCCAGCGTCAATGCTGATGGTGCTGTCCGGGCACAGGGTGCCGCAGATCCAGGCGCAGCGATGGCAATGGGCATAGTCGATCACAGGGCGCACGGTGCGCCACAGGCCCGTGGGCACCTGGGCGCTGGAAGCGGGGGCGAAAATGTCCGGCGCCGAGAGATCGGCGGCGTCAAAGGGCAGCTCGATCCAGCGGGGTCTGTCGTAAGTTTCCGGGGAGGGCTCCGGGGCCTCGATCACGCAGCCGGAGTGCTCTGCCAGGAGATCATAAGCGCCCAAGGCCACTTCCTGGTCCCGGGCTACGACGGTTTCCCCCAGGTGGGCCAATTCGTCTTGGATGGCCCGGGCCAGGCAATCCCGGGGAATGACGCCCACCAGCCGGGCCGCGGCCCCGGCGCACTCCGCGCCGATAAACCGCATCTCCAGGGGGTCGGTGAGGGCCGCGGCCCGGGGGAGGGTGAGCACCGGACCGGCAAGGGTAAGCCGCTCCCGCCAGACCTCGGGTTCCGCCGTGCTGCTGATGAGGAGCGTCGTCCGGGGGGTGATCCCTGCCAGCACCTCGGCTGCGGGGATCAACACCAGGGTTTCATCCGCGACGATGACCAGGTCCGGCCGGCGGATTACGCCCCGCTCGTAGATGGGCCGCCGGCCGGCCCGGACATAGGCGAAGATGGGCGCACCCCGGCGCTCCGCCCCATAGCGGGGGGCATCCTGGACCTCGAAGCCTGCCAGGAAAAAAGCAGTTCCCAAAATGCGGCTGGCGGTCTTCATGCCCTGGCCGCCCCGGCCATGAAAACGGAGGCGATACATGGCGCACCCTCTGATTTGTTCGCGGCTGGTTAAAAAATCGACCAGCGCTTATAAGCCATGGCTTTCTTCACCCGCTTGACCGCCAGATTCACCGCCGCATCCCGGGGCAGGATCTTTTGGGCCTCGGCCTCTTCCAAGACCAAGCGGGTATTGTGGCTCACTTTTTCTTCAATAACCTCGAAAACCGCTCCCTGGCTGGCCCCCCGGTATTCCATGGCCGCGCAGATCACCCCTCCGGCATTGGCGATAAAATCGGGAATACAGAGGACGCCCTGGTCATGGAGATATTTTTCGGCGCCATAGGTGAGGGGGATATTGGCCCCCTGGGCCACCAGCCTGGTCTTGAGGCGGTGCATATTGTCTTCGTTGATCACATCAGGCCGGGCCGCGGGAATCCAGATATCGCAATCGAAGTCGACGACCGCGTCCCGGTCAAACTTTTGCCCCTGGGGGTAGTCAGTTACGCTTTGCCCGGCTTTCTTTAATTTAATTAGTTCTTTAACCTCCAGGCCTTCCGGATGGTAGATGGCGCCCTGGGAATCCGCGGCGCCCACCAGCACGGCCTTTTTTTTGGTCAGGAACCGGGCGGCGTGCAGTCCCACCGCGCCGAAGCCCTGGATCACCAAGCGCGCCTGTTTCAGCTTGAAATCACAGAAATGGAGCGCCGCTTCGATGGCATGTCTCAGCCCCCAGCCCGTGGCCCCGATTTCATCCAGGGGGATGCCGCCGACTTCCGCGGGCAACCCCACCACCCGGCCGATTTCGTCTTTGATCCAGGCCATGCACTCTTCATCCGTGCCCATGTCCGGGGCCAGGATATATTCCTGCACATCCCGCAGGGAACAGGCCAGGGCCCGGATCAGGCGCTCCTTGTCCGGTTTGGGCATCTTCGGGTCGCCGAAGAGCACCACCTTGCCGCCCCCGTGGGGCAACCCCGCAGCCGCGTTCTTCATGGTCATGGCTCGGGCCAGCCGGAAGCATTCCTCCGTGGTGACGTCCGGAGCCATGCGTATGCCGCCCAGGGCCGGCCCCGCCGCCACGTTGTCCACCACCAGCACCGCTTTCAGGTTAACCGAGGGTTCATAGACGTGGAGTATCTTGGTCGGCCCCAACTCGTCGGTGAATTGAGAGATTTCAGTCATGGGCATCCCCTTCTCAGGTTCCCATTATAAGGCATTTGGTAAATGATGACGAGAAACGAATCAGCGATGGTCGGGGTAGATAGGGGGCTCAAAGAGGCGGGACGGCAAATTGACGGAAATAAAGCCGAAATGGAGTTGACGGTCTCTGACCTAGGCCCGCGGCTTAAATCATAATAATTGGCATTCGCTAGGTTGGCATTATGTGTTATTGTGGCTTGCACCCTGGAAGTTATTGGGTGGGGGTAGCAGGTGCTGGGGGGGAAGAAGGCTATAGCCCCGGAAGAGGGAAGTAGCTGGGAGATGACAATTAAAGGATAATAAAAAGATGAGCAAAAACAAATCTCACGACGCCGAGATCGCGGCCCTGCGCCGGGAGATTGCCGCCTTGCAGGGGGAAGCCGCCAAGTACCGGGAAATGGTGGAGGAGGCCAATAGCATCATCCTGCGCCTGGACCCCCGGGGCAAGGTGACCTTTATGAATGCTTTCGCCTTGAAGTTTTTCGGCTACTCGCCCGAGGAAATAATCGGCCAGGACGTGGTGGGCACCATCGTCCCGGAGATAGAGTCCTCGGGCCGGGACCTGGGGGCCATGATCACGGATTTGCAGAAAAATCCCGAGAGCTACAGCGTAAATGAAAACGAAAACTTGCGGCGCAACGGGGAAAGGGTCTGGGTGGCCTGGACCAACAAGGGCGTCTATAATCAACGGGGGGAACTTCTAGAAATCCTGTGCATCGGCAATGACATCACCGCCCACCGACTGAAGGATTTGCTCCAGGTTCATGACCAGGCGGTGCAGGCCATGGCCATGGCTATAGAGATGCGGGACCCGTACACCGCCGGCCACCAGCAACGGGTCACCCGGCTGGCCTGCGCCCTGGCCCGGGAAATGGGCCTTTCCGAGGATCGCATCCAGGGGCTGCGCCTGGCCGGACTTTTACATGATTTGGGAAAGATCGTGGTGCCCGCGGAGTTCCTCAGCAAACCCGGGAAATTGCGGGATCACGAATGGGAGGTGATCAAAGACCACCCTTATTTCGGCTATGAAATCATGAAGGGTATCTCCTTCCCCTGGCCGGTGGCGGAGATCATTTATCAGCATCATGAAAGAATCAACGGGTCCGGGTACCCCCAGGGATTGACCGGGGAAAAAATCCGGCTGGAAGCCAGAATCTTAGCGGTGGCGGATACGGTGGAGGCCATGGCCACCCACCGCCCCTATCGGCCGGCTTTGGGGATGGGGGCGGTCCTGGAGGAAATCAGCCGGCACCGGGGCGCCCTTTACGATCCGGTGGTGGTGGAGGCCTGTTTGCAACTGTTCGCCAGGGGTTTTAAGCTCGAGTAGTAGGAATTACTTCTTAAGAAAGTAGATATATCATGGGAAAATTTAAAAATTATTTTATCTATTTATCGAAAGTTACTATTGATCAAGCAGCTTTGATCTTTTGCTTTATTTTGGCAGCCTCATTTGTAGTAAGTGATGTCGATGGAGTTCCTTTACATCAGTTATTTTATATCAGATTAAAATTAATAAACTTTATTTTATTCCTAATTTTTATGGGCGTATGGCATATTAATTTATCATTACACGGCCTATATTTTAGTAAACGCATTATTCCCTGGAAAAAGGAGATGTCGGAAATCTTTTATTCAGTTTCTGTGGGAACTATATTGTTACTGGTATTTTCGGTAATTTTTCAGGTATCTCTCATAACTTCGATATTTCTTCTGGTCTTTTGGTTATCCACTTTTATCGTTATCGGCTCAGGGCGCACGCTGGTGCGCTTTATTTTAAGGCCGCTCCGGGCCCAAGGCATAAACATCAACAATATCGTGATTGTCGGCACTAACAGCCGGGCGGTGGAATTTGCCAAGGAAATCGAAAGCCGTCCGGAGTTGGGATACCGGGTGGTGGGTTTTATCGACAATGAATGGGATGAGAGTATCGATTTTAAGAAATCCGGATATCCGCTGTTGGCCAGTTTCCACAAATTTCCCGCTTTCCTCAGGAATAATGTCATTGATGAAGTGATCATCGACCTGCCGCTCAACTCCTTTTACCATGAGTGTCTGGAGATCGTTGATTATTGTGTCAAACAGGGGGTGGTGGTGCGGTTTATCTCCGATAGTTTTTACCTGTTGCACAATATGAATCTGGTGAGGTCGGTAATCGAGGAATTTAACGATAACGTGTTGATTACCATTTATACAGGGTCCATGGGCGGCTGGCCCATTTTGGTGAAGCGGGCTTTTGATTTTGTCATGTCGCTGGCGCTCATCTGCTTGTTTTCGCCCGTATTATTGTTGATATCGTTGTTGATCCTGGCGACCTCCGGGCGGCCGGTGCTTTTTATCCAGGAGCGCCTGGGTCTTAACAAACGGATTTTTCGCCTCTATAAATTCCGGACCATGGAGGCGGACGCAGAGCAGCGCCAGGCGGCTTTGGAGGGATTCAACGAAGCCGATGGACCGGTGTTCAAGATCAAGGATGATCCCCGGATTACCTTGGTGGGGCACTTTTTGCGGAAGACCAGCCTGGATGAGCTGCCCCAGTTGTTCAACGTGCTCAAAGGGGAGATGAGCCTGGTGGGCCCCAGGCCCCTGCCGGTAAGGGACTATAAAGGCTTCAACCAGGACTGGCACCGCCGCCGCTTCAGCGTTAAACCCGGCATTACCTGCCTCTGGCAGGTTAAAGGCCGTTCCTCCCTATCCTTCGAGCAATGGATGAATCTGGACATTTTCTACATCGACCACTGGTCTCTGTGGTTGGACTTCAAGATTCTGGTGCTGACGATCCCGGAAATGCTCTGGGGAGCCGGCGCCTACTGACCGTTCTTTTCAGCCCCTCCTTCGGCATAACGGCAGCCATAATTCCGTCTATCGAGAATCAGAAATAAAAAGTATATAATTACCATCGGACAGAGAGAGTTGGCGCAATGCACCCCAGCAGAGAAAAAGGCCGGCGATGATAGGCATTCACTCTGGTGCTGACTTTTATCCTCTACCGGCTGGACCATTGCTGCACCCTTGATTATTCCACGGCCTCCTGTGAAATTCCTCAGCATAGCGTCGGCCAGAAATTTTGAACCTAAAAACCCTGAGGCTGCTACCTTTGCGGCCCCGGGGCGTTTGCTCAATCACCCCGGGCAAAGAGCGGCACTGGTGCGGGGAGCAGGGGCCGGAGAGCAATGCTCCTCCCCCACCGGGGGCCTAGTATTCCCGGAGTCCGGGGGATTGATTCTTTACGGTATTTATGCTTTTATGCCGACAGCAAAAGGGTGGTCTGGGGAGACCGGGGGGGATGCCGGGCCCCGCATAGGGGTTCCCAGGCCTAACCTGGTAATCGACGTAGTCAAGTTCTTGGAGGATCGTAGCTGAACCTGGCGAGGTGGAAATGGAAAGCCTTTCTTGCAAAAACGCGCCGCAAGGTGTCCGGCTCGGGGTCGTTCTTCTCATCCTGCTCTTGGGGTTCACTTATGGTTGCCAGACCAAAGAACCGCCTTTGAGTCCGGCTGCGGCCCGCTTCAAGCATGAGGTCAAGGAATGCCTCGATTTGGTCACCAAACCGCTCATCGGACCTCTATCCCGAAAGGATGCTGCGGGCATCCATGCAGCCTTGAAAAAAACCGAGCCGGAAAACCTCAAGCTCTGTGTCAGGTGTCCTTTCCGGATGGGCGTCATGGATGTGGAGGGCAACAGTTTGGCGCTTTACCCGCAGAGAAAGAACGCAGATCTGGATTTCTACAAGTATGAGGTGGTGCAGCAGGCCCTCAAAGAACGGAAAATCAGGCAGCAGCGGTTGTTTCTCCAAGACGGGTCCGGGCTTTTTGTCATCTGTGTGCCTCTCCTTAAGGATAATCAGGTGATGGGCATACTGGCCATAGCCCTGAGCGCCTCTGAAGCTCGGAACAAATGGGGCCTGACGGAAAAAGAGTTTATGGCCCTGGATTTTAACCGGTAAGGCGCCGACCCCGGTCCCTGGACCCTTGGCAGGGCGACGCCTCCATAACCATGACGATCCGGTCCGGCGCCAGGCGGAGATGAAAAGCAAAACTGCGTCCCCAGTCTCTTATTCCCTAAACATTACCGGCGAGAAAGGTAAGGAGGTCGTTTTCTCCCTGGGGGGCCGGATTGCCCTGGAAAACCTCAGGGCCTTGAACGCCGAAGTGAGGGCGCGCTTGGAGGAGATGATCCCGGCCAGGCTAATCGTGGATCTGGTCCAGGTGGACTATCTGGACAGCGCCGGCGCCTTGGAACTTTTGGGCCTGAAGCGGGAGGCCCGCTCCAGGTCCATGGATTTTCAATTCGTCCATTTCCCGGAAACGGCTCAAGGGATCATGGAACTCCTGGACCGGGACGACCTGGACGCGCCGCCGCTCATTGCCGACCGGGATGAATCCCACCTGGTGGAAGAGTTGGGAGAAGGCGCCCGCAGTTTTGCCACCGACCTGGCCCAGGTGACCGCCTTTCTGGGGGAACTCATCAGGGCCCTGGTCTATGCCTTAACCCATCCCCGCTCGGTGCGCTGGGGGGACGTGGTCTCCTATATGAGACGGGCGGGCATGGAGGGGCTGCCCATTGTCAGCCTCATCAGCTTCCTTTTGGGTCTGATCCTGGCCTTTATGTCCTCCTTGCAGCTCAGGCAATTCGGGGCCAATGTCTACGTGGCCCCCCTCCTGGCCATCGCCGTGGTGAAAGAGCTGGGACCCATCATGACCGCCATCCTGGTGGCCGGGCGCTCGGGCTCGGCCTTTGCCGCGGAGATCGGCACCATGAAGGTCAACGAGGAAGTGGACGCCTTGACCACCATGGGGTTCGACCCGGTGCGCTTCCTGGCGGTGCCCAAGGTGCTGGCGGCCATGATCGTGGTGCCGCTCCTCACCATCTACGCCGATATCTTCGCCATCGCCGGGGGGTTGGTGGTGGGGGTCCTGGGGCTGGATTTGACGGCTTATACCTATCTAAAGGATACCCAAGCCAGCCTGAAGCTCATGGACATCATCCCCAGCCTGATTAAATCCGGGGTGTTTGCCCTGCTCATCGCCGGCATCGGCTGCCAGCGGGGTTTTATGGTGCGGGGGGGCGCGGAGGCGGTGGGGACCGCCACCACCTCGGCGGTGGTCGCGGCCCTGTTTCTGATTATTGTCACGGACTCGGCCTTTGCCCTGGCTTTTCATTACCTGGGGATTTAAAGTCTCCCGTCATGATCAAAGATTTCAAAGCATATTTCGAGCAAATTAAAAAGCTCGAGGTCCAGGAGGCCACCGAGCATACCCTGCGCCCGGCCTTGGATAATCTCCTGAAAGCCCTGGCCGGAAAGAAAATCAAGGTCATTCACGAACCCGGCCGGGACAAGACCGGCAGAGGCGCTCCTGATTTCAAATTCAAGACCCACGACGAGCGCATCCTCGGCTATCTGGAAAACAAGAAGATTGGCGAAAAGCTTGACCCATTCCTGAAATCCGACCAAATCCTCAAATACAACCGCTTGTCCGGCAACCTGATCCTGACTGATTACCTGGAATGGCTCTGGTTGAAGGATGGAGCCATCGTCAAGCGGGAAACCCTTGCCTACCCCAGCGATGTGGGCAATCCCAGGGCCCGCCTTGACTCTGATAAGGCGAGACGGGTCGAGGCGTTAATCACCGCCTTTTTTTCCACTCCCCCCAAAGGCATAGGCACGGCCAAGGATTTGGCTGCGGCCCTGGCCATGCGTTGCCATGAATTGCGGGAATTTCTCACGGAGGAATTAATCAGGCAGGAGCGGGAGCACCAGCAAGGAAAACTCTTCGGCCTGTTTGGAGTTTTTAAGAAAGACGTTTTTCACGAACTGGATATCGCGGGTTTTGCCGACGCCTTTGCGCAGATGCTGGGTTACGGTTTATTTCTGGCGCGCCTGAACCGCGGCAACGCCGCGCCCATTACTCTTAACAATGCCAAGCAGTTCATCCCCAGGAATTTTGAACTCATTGGCGAGCTGGTGGATTTTCTGGACGAAATGGACCGGGAGGAATACCGGGAAATCAAAGAGTTGGTTGAAGAAATCCTGAGTATTATGAATAACCTGGACCTGGCCGCGCTCCAGGAGGATTTGGCCTTTAGCAAACGCCAGGGCCGCCTGTTTAAGCAGACCGAGGAAGAACGGCTGTTGTTCGCCAAAGACCCTTACGTTTATTTTTATGAAGGGTTTTTGAAGGCTTACGACAAGCACATGCGCAAAAGCCGGGGCGTCTATTACACCCCGCCGCCGGTGGTGAATTTTATTGTGCGGGCCGTCGACGACCTCCTGAAAATCACCTTTGGCATCAAAGATGGTTTTGCCGACCGCAAACGCGTCACGGTGCTGGACTTCGCTACCGGCACCGGCACTTTCCTGTTGGAAATTTTGCAGCAAATTCTGGAAGTCGTGCCCGATGGTTTACGGGATCAATTGATATCCGAGCATGTTCTGAAAAATTTGTACGGCTTTGAATATCTCATTGCCCCCTACACCATCGCCCACCTGAAGCTGTCCCAGTATCTCCGGGATAAAGGCTTCAGAATGAAGCCCAAGGAGAGGCTGCAAATCTATCTAACCAACACCCTGGAGCCCATCGAACCGCAACAAAACTGGCTGTTGCCGGCGTTGTCCAAAGAAGTGGAACTGGCCCAAGGCGTCAAAGATAAACCGATCCTGGTAATCACCGGCAATCCGCCCTATTCCGGCCACTCCCTGAATCCGAGTTACCGGGAGACCTTATTTCCATTAAACAACGGGAAAATCCAAAAAAAGAGAATCCCCACCTTTATCGGCGGGCTGATCGAATCCTACAAACGGGTGGACGGCCAGCCCCTGGGAGAAAAAAATCCCAAATGGCTGCAAGACGATTACGTTAAATTCATCCGCTTTGCCCAATGGAAAATGGACCAGGTGGAGGAAGGGGTGGTGGGCATCATCACCAATCATTCCTTTCTGGACAATCCCACCTTCCGGGGTATGCGCCGGAGCCTGATGCAGACCTTCAACCAGATTTACGTTCTTGATCTGCACGGGAACGCCAAGAAAAAAGAAAAAGCGCCTGACGGCGGCAAGGACGAAAACGTCTTCGATATTGAGCAGGGCGTGTGCATTTCCATCATGGTGCGGAAACCGGGACTGGCACAGAAAATATTTCATGCCGATCTCTGGGGCAAACGGCAGGCTAAATATCGCGCTTGCCTGGAGATGGAGTTTGACACGGCTCCCTGGGTGGAAGTGCAACCCCGGAGCCCTTTTTACCTCTTTATTCCTCAGGATGAATCGCTTCGGGCTGAATATGAGAAGGGGTGGAAGATTACCGATATTTTCCGACTCAGTTCAGTTGGAGTTGTTACTGCCGATGATCAAACATTAATTGGATTTAATGAAATTGGGATAAGACAGAAAATAAGGTCGAAATTTAATGAATATGACAGTGTTTTTAACGTGCCAATCCTATATAGACCATTCGACACTCGCATGATTTATTTTGATTCTGAAAAAATAGAACGCTCCCGCGAAAATATCATGCGTCATATGCTCCAAAAAGAAAAAAATATCGGCCTGATGACAACAAGACTGACCAAAGATGAGTGGTCTATCCTAGCAACTGAGCATATTATTGCTCATAAAGCGGTTTCGCGATATGATATTGGTTATCTTTTCCCCCTCTACCTCTATAACACTCCCAGAGACGAAGAACCGAAAAAGAATCAGAATAACCATCTTTTCGTAAAGGAACAACAGGCCCAGTATGAGGAGCGGAGAGAAAACTTTGCCCCAAAGTTCCGCGCCTTCATCGACTCGAAATACGGCCACCATTACGACCCTGAGGAAATTTTAGGCTATATCTACGCCGTGCTGCACAGCCCCACATACCGCCGACAATACGCCGAATTTCTGAAAATCGACTTTCCCCGCATTCCCTTCATAGATGATCGAGGGACATTCGAAAAGCTATCCTCGCTGGGCCGGCAACTGGTGCAGGCCCATTTGCTAAAAGACATCCCCAACAACCTTAACGTGGAGGTAAACAAAGGCAGCGAAAAGGTGGAAAAACCGGTTTACGCCGCCCCCCAGCAGAGGCTTTATGTCAATGCCGAACAGTATTTCTCGCCCGTGCCGGAAGACGTCTGGGATTTTCATATCGGCGGCTATCAGGTTCTGGACAAGTACTTGAAATCCCGCAAGGACCGGGAACTTTCCCTCGATGAAAAAGAAAACCTTATCAACGTGGTCAAGGTGCTGCGCTTCACCATCGACCAGATGCAAGCAATTGACGAAATTTGGAGACCTTAGTTAGTGGCAAGTTCTCCTCAAATCCCTATCATTGAAGTGGATCAGCTCACGGCCCGGTTCGGGGATAATATTATTTTTCAAAATGTCAGTTTCCAGGTGAACCGGGGGGAGATTCTGGTGATCCTGGGGGGGAGCGGCTGCGGCAAGTCCACCTTGCTAAAACACTTGATCGGGTTATATCAACCCGCAGCCGGGAAGGTTATCTTAAACGGCATCGACATGCGCACGGACGATGCCGACGAATTGCGGCGGTTGAAGATGGGGATCGGGGTGCTTTTTCAATCCGGGGCCCTGTTCGGCTCCATGACCCTGGCGGAAAACCTGGCCCTGCCCCTCCAGGAATATACCGACCTTACCCCTGAGGAAATCGAGGAGATAGTGAATATGAAACTGGCCTTGGTGAACCTGGCGGGTTATGGTAATCATCTGCCCGAGGAGATTTCCGGGGGCATGAAGAAAAGGGCGGGACTGGCCCGGGCCATGGTCCTGGACCCCAGCGTGCTCTTCTTCGATGAACCCTCAGCCGGCCTGGACCCCATCTCCGCGGCGGAGCTGGATATCTTGATCAAAAGCATCAACGCCGGCTTAGGCACCACCATGGTGGTGGTCACCCATGAGTTGGAGTCGATTTTCAGCATCGCCCACCGGGTGATTATGCTGGACAAGAGCGCCAAGGGCATGATCGCTGAGGGGGACCCCCGGGAACTCAGGGACCATTCGCCTGACCCCCGGGTAACCGACTTTTTCAATAGAAGGCCGGGTTTGGGGCGGCAACCGAAAAGGAATGGAGATGGCTAAAAAAACCACGAACTTTATGCTCGGGCTCTTTGTGATCCTGGGTTTCTTCCTGGGAGTCGCCGCCATCATCTATGTGGGCGCCACCGGCTACTTTCAAAAGGGGCAGACCTACATCACTTATTTTAATGAATCGGTCCAGGGCCTGCAGAACGACTCCAATGTCAAGTATCTGGGAGTGGACGTGGGCCGGGTGGAAAGCATCAGGGTGGCCCCCGATAACCGGCTCATCGGCGTGGTCATCAAAGTGAACCTGCGCGGCAACCTGGCCCAGGAAACCGTGGCCCAACTGAAGGCCGCGGGGATCACCGGGGTTATGTTCATCGAACTGAACCGCCGCAAGGCAGGAGAGCCGGACCTCTCCCCCAAGATCAACTTCCCCTCGGAATATCCCATAATCCCGTCCCGCCCCTCGGAGATCCAGAGGATTCTTTCCAAGATCGACTCGGTCATGGCCAAACTGGAGGAGATAGACACCAAGGGGATCTCCGACCAGTTGATCTTAACCGGCAAGTCCATTGAAAACTTTTTCAAGGGCAAAGAGATGAAGGTTCTGCTGGTGAAACTCAAGGCCACCGCCGGCAATCTGGAGAAAATTACCCAGAAGGTGGACAAGTCGCTGGCCAAGGGGGAGTTGGATAAAGTCGTGATTGAGGCCCGGGAGACCTTAACCAGTGTGCGGACCGTGGTGGTCAATGTCCAGGAAGAGCTCCAGGCCATGAAACTGCCGGAAATCGCCCGGGAGACCAAGACCACCGTCGCCAAACTGCAGCAGGCTTCAGACACCCTGGATAAATTTTTGGAGAGAATCTACGACCGGCCTCCAGACCTGCTCTTCGGCAAACCTCCGAAGAAACGCTGGAATGAATAATGACCGTTTACCGTTTTCTGTTTTTTTCTCTTTAATTCGTGATTTTCAGCTTTATTAAATTGCCTTAATTATCAATAAGTCACTCAGTTTAATTACCAATATATCTTAATCAACAAATCTTTTTACGGAAAACGGAAAACGGAAAACGGAAAACGGTAATAAGGCAGGCTTTTATCAGCGTCATATTAAAATTGGACTCCCCCGGGTGACAAGATGAAAAATGCGCGGCCTTTCCGGAAGCGAGGTTTATGCCGGCTGATGACCGGTCCTGGCGGTAAATTCCTGGCGGGTTTTTTCCTGCTCTTTTTCCTGGCCGGTTGCGGTAAGCCCCCGACCCTAATGCATAAGTACATCCTGGAGTATCCGTCGCCGGTGGCCGCCGGGGCCCCCAAGGTGGGGGAGGTGCTCAAGGTGGAGCTCTTTGCGGTGTCCCAGGTCTATAACAGTCCGGCCATGATCTATCAGCCCCACCCCTATAAGAGTGACTCCTATAATTATAACCGCTGGCGGGTCAACCCCGGTTATCTGGTGACGGATTATCTCATCCGGGATCTGAGGGATTCCAGGGTCTTTAAGGCCGTACTCCCTTATGGCAGCACCGGCAAAAGCAGGTTGCTCCTGGAGGGTGGCGTGGAGGAGTTCCTGGAGATCGATGCGCCGGGAGTCTGGCAGGCGGCCCTGGCCGTGAATATCACCCTCCTTGACCTGAACCGCCAGGAATTGCCCGAAAGAGTGGTCTTCCAGAAAAATTACCGGGTCCTGGAACCGATGCCGGAGAAGACCCCGAAAGGCCTAGCCCAGGGGATGAGCCGGGCCATGGAAAAGTTATCGGCCCAGATAATCAAGGATGTATCCCAGGCCGCAGCCCAGCGAGCCAAAACCCCGAGCAAATGAAGGGCCCCTTCCCCCAGTTTTCTTAAGGCTCGATTTACCACCGGTTCCAGGCAACGGGTGGCACAGGCTTTCCTGCCTGTGCCCGGACCGTGTCTGACCTGGGAACCGACGCTCCTTAGCTCCTGGTCAACGGCTGGAACATCTCCGTCCGGGGGCGGTGGGGGGCAATTTTTGGTTCCAAAGACGAATTTATTAAAGAAATAGGTTCATTATCCCGATCTATAACCCAACTGGAGGTTTATTTGTTTCCTCGCAAGGAGTCAGGACCGACACCCAAGCCCGAGTAAATAGGATCACCCTGCCATCGCTAAGACCAGAGGCGCAATCATGGACCTGCCCGACAGACGCCACCATTGCCGCTATCCCCGCCAGCTGCGGGTCAGCTGTAAGAACCGGCAACTGGCTTTTGACAGCCTGACCCGGGACATTTGCGGGGGTGGAATGTTCATCATCACCGATAATTTGCTGCCCTTGAACAGCCCCATTGATCTGGAAATCTCCTCAGGGGTGGATGATCCGGTGATTCACTGCCGGGGCCGGATCGCCTGGATCAATGTGGGCCAGGTGGAGACCTATCCTCCGGGTTTTGGGGTGGAATTTTTGGAGATGGAAGAACAGATGATGGGGCGGCTCTTCGAGGACTGGGATGATTAACCGCGGGGAGAGGCCAAGCCAGGAGGACTTAGGGAACAAATTATACATGGCGACATAAATAATTGCGCATTATTAATCTCTGCGCTCTCTGCGTCTCTGCGAGATAAAAAGGTTTCTCGCAGAGGCGCAGAGGCCGCAGAGAATGTCAACCGCGGTTAATTAAGTCGCTCAGTATAATAAGCGGGCGGCGATAGGGAGCCGCCCAGGGTTATAACTTCCGCCAGCTCTGGTCCGGATTTTTCCTTTGGGGGCCGGGGCTTTTTTTTGCGCCCGGGGCCCCGGGCAGCAACAGGCGCTGCAGTTCCGGCGTGGCATAGACCACTTCTTGGCCGGCCAGGCGCACCAGGCCTTGCACCACATAGTTGAGCACCCGGGGCTGCCATTGATGTTCGGCGCGATTCACCTTGGCCGCCAGGGTCTCCGGGGTATCGCCCGGCTCAATGGCGATGGGCAAGGCGAAAAATACGGGGCCGCGGTCATAGACCGCGTCGACAAAATGCATGGTGACCGCGCTATGGGTAATTTCCCCCCGGTGATAAGCGTCCATAACCGCAGCGTGAACCTGGCGCCCGTACAGGTTCGGCCCCCCAAAGCGGGGCAAGGGACCGGGATGAATATTAATGGTCCGGGTCGGGTCAAGGCCGGCCACCAGTTTTAGCCAGCCGGAGAGCATGACGTAATCCGCCTGGAAATGTTTGACAAGATTCTGGTAGCCCGCGGCCTGATAAGGACCGGCCCAGTAGGCGCAGGGTATCGCCAGGGCTTGCGCCTTCTGCCAAACGCCGCCGGCAGCATGATTGGTGACCACCCCGCAAATCCGGGCCTCCAAAATGGGCGGCTTGGCCCGGGAAGCTTTAACCAGCGTCTCAAATCCGGACCCGCCACCGGTTTTGGTCCCGGAAGCAAAAACCAGAATGTTGGGATTGGTTTTGTCCATAACCTCACCTCTTTTACCGGCATCCAGGGCAAAAAGTACAATAGTCCAGGCATTGGCCGGGGCAGGACTCCTGGTCCAGAATGACAATTCCCTAAAAATGAGGTTTTGATCTGGTCAAGCGGCAACTTATCAATAAATAGTCCGAACTTTTTCAGGCCAGAGAGGCCACCCCTGAGCCCCGGAGTTTGGCCCGCATGGCCATGGATTCCTGGACGGTGGTCTCCTGATCCTGGGACAGGGGGGAGCGGAGGTTGAAATTGCGCCCCTTTAAACCTCGCATCAGGGTGTCGATCACCGCATCCGGGAGCACCAGATAGCGGGCCGCTCCCTCAGAGCCTTTGTCGGCCAGTTCCATCACTCCTTCCTTGCCCCAGAGCCGGAAGATCGACGCCAATAGAGCGATGGGCCAGGCGTTGTCGGCGCTGACGCTGATCTCCGCGGCCAGGACCGCCGGGCGGTTGCCGTTAAAAGAGATGGAGAGGCCCCCTCCGGCCCGCACGGCCTCGAAGGCCTGGACGTCGGTGATGCTGTCCCCCACGAAGATAACGTCCTTCATGGTCAGGCCCGTACGGGCCAGGCTCTCCGCCAGGGCCCGGGCCTTATCCGGGCCGCCCAGGGTGGTGACTTGCCGGTAGAGCGCGGCGATCCCCATCTGCGGTATCCGGTCCCAGAAGATGCGGTCACAGACCTCAACGACCTCCTTAACCGGTGCGGGCAGGTCCTGGAGAGAAGCGGGCTCCGGGGGCAGCTTGATTTCCGGCGCGGCCGCGATTTCCCGCTGTAACCGGAACAATTCGTCCTTTTCCCCCAGGGTGAGGCTAACGCAGTCCAGGTCCAATTCCGTGCAGAAGATGTTTTTGGGAGAGACCCCCAATTGTTGGCCCACGGCCTCGGCAAACTGCCGGCAACTGGTGCTGATCTCAAAGATGGAAAAATCCTGAGTGAGTAGGAACTTGTAAGCCTTTTCCACTCCCGGCATCAGCTTCACGTGCTTGTGGGAGTAGGCGCTGATTTGCTGGTTGGTAAGCCCGTGGGCCTTGAGAAAAGGGAGGATCAACTTTAAAGTGTCTCCGGCCTGATATTCCGGCTTCTTGGCCACGTCCAGGAGATAGTCGCCATAGCGGCTCACCTTCTGGAAAAACCGGGCTCCGTCGGGCTTGATAAATTCCCGGCACAGCTCGAAAGCATTATCATTGAGGGCCAAAGGGCCTTCGCAGGATATAACCAATTGTAATTGATGCATTTATTCTCCTTGTGGCGGTATTCAGTAGTCAGGGACCAGTAATCAGTGATCTTGGCCACTGATGATGGATCACCTGTGAAAATCTTCCATCTGCGCAAGGGAGTGCAAGACGGTGGAAGACCAGCCGGGTCTAATTATACCATGGTCAGCTGGTCCAATTGCTCCTTCAGGAAGAACGCATCCGGATAATTCTCCCGGCCGACGCCGTCCAGGCTGACGACCGCAGCCCGGTTGGCCAGCCGTACGGCCAGATTGAGGTGCAATCCGGAAAAACGCCCCGCCAGGTAACCCGCGTCAAATACGTCCCCCGCAGCCGAAGTGTCCACCGGCCGGGGGACCAACTCCACCGGGAAGTCCAGATAACGGGGCGGCGTGATTAATCGGGCTCCCCTGGCTCCCCGCTTGATGACCACCACGGGCGGGGCCCACAAGGGGTGGGCTTGGGGTGGGCCCCCTAAAAGCTCCCATTCCCGTTCCGTCACCAGCAAGGTATCCAGATAATCGATAATTCCCGCCAGGTCCGCCCCCCCCCGGCGGGCGTAACATTCCCCCGGGGCCAGGGTGAGATGGGGTCCGTCCACCAGGCGGGAGGCGACCTCCATCTGCACCGCCAACGGCCCTTCTCCCACAAAGGAAGTAAGGTGGAGGAAAGCGACGTCAGCCAATTCTTTCAGGGGAATATCCGCGAGAGTCAGGGCGTCGTTGGTGTTGGAAGCCGCCAGAATGGTGCGTCTCCCTTCCGGGTCCAGGAGAATGTAGGTCCGGCCGCTGGCGCCGTCTGTGGTTAAGTAATCAAGATTGACTCCGGCCAGGTTTTCCTTTAAGAAAGCGCCGTCAGCGTCCGCGCCCACCCGGCCCACCAGAGCCGGGTTTAAGCCCATCTTCGCCAGGGCCCAGGCGGTGTTGGCGGCCTGGCCGCCGCCGTGTTTCCCCTGGAAAAGCCCCCAAGAAGAAAGCAATTCTTGGATGCGTCTTTCTTCTCCTGGCGCCAAGGCCACTTCGCCGCCGGGGCGCAATTCCGGCCAGACCGATAAAAATGGGCCCAGATCCGTCACTTGATACAACAGATCCACATTGATGGCCCCCAGGCATACGATGGCAGAAAACATGGAGGAAAACTATCAGGATTTCGCCTCTAGGTCAACAACGCCCCTTTGAAAGCGGGAAACAGTCAAATTGCTCCCCAGATTAACTTCCCCGGGTTTCAAAGGAAAAAGGAGGCCCGGATCGCTTCGGCCTCCTTTTCTCTCTGCTTCCTCCCCCAGGTCCGACTCGATATTACCAACTCCAGGTCTTGTAGTATGACTTCTGTTTTTGTTGCTGCTTCCTTTGCTGTTCGAGATAGTCTTGAATCTGTTTCTGCTGCTCCGGAGTGAGCGAAATGGTCTGTCCGGTCTGTCTATGCGAGGGAGGGGGAGAAGTTCCCGGCCGGGTAATGGCCCTATGCTCTGGAGATTTAGGTGTTGCCGGTGCTCTCGCAGGTTGCGCCCAAACCGCCCCCGGCTGCCAGAAGTCCAGGCGGAAACTGCCAGGACCTGGGGGGACCGCGGGGGTGGCGGGAAGAGCTTCCTTTAAGAGTGTGGAGAGAATGGGAGGAGGCTCGATTTTTTGGGGTGCTGGGGGAGGGTTTAGGGCCTTCCCTGACCCTACGGCCATGGAAAAAATAATCAAGGTATTGAAAAGGCAGTAGACCGATCTTTCCAGCCAGGCGGGTTTGCATGTCCTGCAGATTTGTTGATCTATCAGGATAGCCAATAAAAAGCTCAAGGAGATCGCCAACCACAAATAAGACAGTTGAAAATGATGAGCCAGGGGCAGCGCCATTGCCATTATCAGCCCCCCGGATAAACCGGGGGTAAGCATGGCTTTGGGGTTGAAAAATTCCTGAATGTCCATTATCTCCCTCCTTTAAGGATGCCCCTGCAAGGGATTCATCAGTAAACTCCGGTAAAAGTTAAAAGGCTTATGGGAGAAAAAGAGTTATACCAGGAGCAAGTCAATCATCGCGATGCCTGCCGGTTGCCCTTGATTGCTCCGCCCCTGCCGTCAATAATCAGGAATTATTAATGCCTTGTTGTCTGGCTTGAGACCCCCTTTGACTCACCTCCTTGGATATGAAATTTCCGTATTAATTAATTAAATTATAAAATTGTGATTCAATAAAAATCAATCTTTTTATCAGGCGTATCACCTAACGTTCTTTGTAAGCCCCCTCCTTGGCCTCTGGATTTTTCCATTAAAGATAATTAGATTTAGAATATTGGGAGCTTGCCAAGGTGATTTTTAAGAGGCGGGCGTAAGGCCCAAAAGGGGGGAAAACCCGGGCCGCCGCCTGCCGTTGCTCCCTTGAGACTAACGCCAAGAGGAAAGAAGATGCACCGAGTTTTTAAGATCAGGATCATGCGTGACTTCGACTTCATGGAGGAACGCATGCGCCGTTTGATGGATAACGTCTTTGATTTTCAGGAAGCCGGGGTCTCTTTCCGGCCGCCGGTGGATTTTTATGAGACCTCCCAGGGTCTGGTCCTGCGGATGGAATTGGCCGGGGTGACCAAAGAGGACATCGCCCTCACCCTGTGCGGCCAGGAACTGGTCATCCAGGGGCGGCGCCGGCCGTTACACCCGGAAGGGGTGAACCGCTGTTTACACCATGAAATCAATTACGGCAGTTTTGACCGCAGATTTCGCATCCCCGTGCCCATAGACCCCGATGGCCTCCAGGCCCGGTATGTGGACGGTATTTTGGAAGTCTTCCTGCCCAAGAAAGCGCCGGCGCGCCGGCGCATCCTGGTGCAGGAAGTTCCCGAAAGTTAATAATTTTGAGGTGACACAACTGATGACTACCAACAACGATGTTGCTACAGATTTGTCTTTGATCGAGGTTCCCGAGGAGCTGGCCGGCCCCCGGTCTCTGCCCATATTGCCCCATTCGGACGTGGTTCTGTTCCCCCGCATCATCATGCCCTTGGTCCTGTGGGAGGAAAGGGCCCAAACCCTGGTGGATCAAGTGCTGCTCCAGGATAAAATAGTGGGGATTTTGGCCAGCCGGGAAGAGAAACCCACCGGCTTCGGCCCCGACAATCTTTATACCATAGGCACGGCCGCGGCCATCCTGAAAATGCGGAAACCCGAAGACGGCTCGGTGCGGCTGCTGCTCCAGGGCCTCTATCGCTTTCGCGTCGAAAGCTGGATGGGCCAGGACCCTTACTTGGTGGCCCGGGTTATTCCCATCCCCGAAGACTACGAACCGGATATCGAAACCGAGGCCCTGGTGGCCAACGTCAAGGGCCTCTTCATTAAAATGTTGGAACTTTCCCCCTATTTGCCCTCGGAGTTGGGCTCCCTGGTCCGGGAGTTGGGGGACCCCCGGGTGCTGGCGGATATTACCGCGGGCAGCATGAACATCTCTAAGGAGGAAAAGCAAAGGCTGCTGGAGACCTTTGAGGTCAAGGAACGTCTCCACCAGGTCCTGGTCCTGATCAACCGGGAGCTGGAGGTCCTGGAGCTGGGGAAAAAGATTCAGTCCCAGGTCAAGGGCGAGATGGATAAGGCCCAGAAGGATTTTTATCTCCGGGAGCATATCAAGGCCCTGCAAAAGGAACTGGGAGAGACGGACGACCGCCTGCGGGAGATCGAAGATATCCAGTTTAAACTGGAGGAAGCGGAGTTGCCGGCGCATGCCCAGAAGGAGGCGGAACGGGAGCTGAACCGCCTCAAGCGCACCCCGCCCACCTCCCCGGATCATCAAGTGATCCGTAATTACCTGGAGTGGATGAGCGAGTTGCCCTGGAACGAAGCCACCGAGGACAACCTGGACCTGGCCCAGGCCCGGCAGATCCTGGATGAAGACCACTATGACCTGGAAAAGGTCAAGAAACGCATCCTGGAATACCTGGCGGTGCGCAAGCTCAAGCCGGATATGAAGGGTCCCATCCTCTGCTTCGTGGGGCCGCCGGGCACCGGCAAGACCTCCCTGGGGCGCTCCATTGCCCGGGCTTTAGGGCGCAAATTTGTGCGCCTCTCCTTGGGGGGGGTGCGGGATGAAGCGGAGATCCGGGGCCACCGCCGCACTTACGTGGGGGCCTTACCCGGGCGCATCATCCAGTCCATCCGCCGGGCCGGGAGCAACAACCCGGTCTTCATCCTGGACGAAGTGGACAAGATCGGCGCGGATTTCCGGGGCGACCCCTCATCCGCGCTCTTAGAGGTCCTGGACCCGGAGCAGAATAATTCTTTCTCCGATCATTACCTGGACGTGGGTTTCGATCTCTCCAAGGTGATGTTCCTCACCACCGCCAATCTCCTGGACCCCATACCGCCGCCCTTGAGGGACCGCATGGAGGTCCTGGAACTGCCGGGCTACACCGAGGAGGAGAAGCTGGAGATTTCCTTTACCTATCTTATTCCCCGGCAACTGGAGGCCCACGGCCTCACCCCAGAGCAGTTGCAGGTCACCCCGGAGGCCATGCGCCGCCTCATTGCCTCTTATACCCGGGAAGCGGGCCTGCGCAACCTGGAGCGGGAAATCGCCGGGCTCTGCCGGGGCGTGGCCCGGGAGTTGGTGGAAGGGATCAAGACCCAGGTGGAGATCAAACCGGAAGACCTGACCCAGTACTTGGGTCCGCCCCGCTTCTTTAGGGACGCGGCCCTGGACCATCCGGAACCCGGGGTGGCCGTGGGCCTGGCCTGGACCCCCACCGGCGGCGACATCCTCTTCATCGAGGTGCTGCGCATGCCGGGCAAGGGCCGGTTCCAGCTCACCGGCCAGTTGGGGGAGGTGATGAAGGAGTCCGCCAACGCCGCGCTCTCCTACATCCGGGCCCGGGCGCCCTTCCTGGGGATTGAGGAAGATTTCTTCGATGACACCGACCTCCATATCCACGTGCCTGCGGGGGCCATCCCCAAAGACGGCCCTTCCGCGGGTCTGGCCCTCCTGGTGGCCTTGGTGTCGCTCCTCTCCGGCCGACCCGTGAAAAAGAGCCTGGCCATGACCGGGGAAGTCACCCTCCGGGGCCACGTCCTGCCCGTGGGCGGCATCAAGAACAAGGTCCTGGCCGCGCATCGGGCCGGGATCCAGGAGGTCATGCTGCCTGCTAAAAACAAAGTGGACCTGGAGGAAATCCCCGAGTCCGTGCGCCAGGAACTCACCTTCACCCTGGTGGAAAACATGGACGAGGCCCTGAAGGTGGCGTTTCCGTGAGTGAAGAGATTTGGGGGAGGGGGCTAAGGGCCGGTAGCACAGGCTTTCCAGCTTGTGGACCTTAATTCCTCCCCCAAACCCCCACCCCCAATCCCCTAGCTTTATTCAGTAGCACAGGCTTTTCAGCCCGTGCCACCAACATTTTCAGAGCAAGAGAGGAATAATCTGATAATCCATAAAATTAATAGGTAGCGTTCCGCAATTCCTGTTAATTGACCTTCAGGTTGTCGTCTCAGTCTTCTCCGTTTGCCCCAGATTCCCCTTAATCCGATTTGCAATCCTAACAGGTCTTCGATTAAGATCATCCCGAAATCTACCGCTGGCTGGCAGTGCAGTCCGCGGCCGCAGCGAATAAATTCTCTTTAATTATCATATAGTTAAGACATAGTAATCCCTGGAGAGCATTATGCAGAGAAGCACCCGGCGCATGGCCCCGGCCCCGGCAGAGGTCACTAGCCCCCAAGGGCACACTCCCCCGGCCAGCACGGAGGCGGAACAGTCGGTTTTGGGGGCCGTTCTTCTCCGGCCCCAGGTCATGGACCTGGTGGCCGACGCCCTCTCCCCCCAAGATTTCTACCGGGAGGCCCACCGCAAGATCTACCAGGTAATGCTGGACCTCTACAACCGCCATGAGCCGGTGGATCTGGTCTCCGTCAACAATCTCCTGAAAGAGCGGGGGCAACTGGAGGAGGTGGGAGGGCCGCTCTTTCTCACGGCCTTAAGCGATCACGTGGGCATTGCCGCCAACGCCGATTATTACGCCCATCTGGTGCACGACAAGGCCGTGCTCCGCCGCCTCCTGGCCTGCTCCCAGGAGATTGCCACCGCCTGTCTGGCGCCGGTGGAGGACGTGGCCGAATTCCTGGATTGGGCCGAACACCAGGTCTTTGAGGTGGCCGAGGCTAAAATCCGCCAGGGTTTTCAGCCCATCGAAGGGCTGGTGAATAAAGAAATCGCCACTCTGGAAGCCATCTGGGGCCGGAAAGATGACGCCATCACCGGCGTTCCCAGTGGTTTCGTGGACCTGGATCACTATACCGCGGGCTTCCAGCCCAGCGACCTGATCATCCTCGCCGCCCGCCCCAGCATGGGCAAAACCGCGTTGGCCCTGAACATCGCCTTCAATGCCGCCTATAAGCCCCGGACCCCGGTGGCCTTGTTCTCCCTGGAAATGTCCAAAGAGCAACTGGTGCGCCGGCTCTTGAGCAGCATCGGCGAAGTGGACGCCTCCCAGATCCGCCGGGCCGCGTTCCTCACCCACCAGGAGTGGGCCCACCTCCAGGAAGCCGCGGGCTACCTCATCGACTGCCCCATTTACATCGATGACACCCCCGCGGCCAGTATCCTGGAAATCCGGGCCAAATGCCGCCGCCTCAAAGCCGAAGGCAAACTGGGGCTGGTGATCATCGACTACTTGCAGCTCATGCGGGGCCGGGGGGACGCGCCCAGCCGGGAACAGGAAATCTCGGAAATTTCCCGGTCATTGAAGGCCCTGGCCAAGGAACTCCACGTGCCGGTAATCGCCCTGTCCCAGCTCAACCGGCGGGTGGAAGAGCGGCCCAATAAACGGCCACAGTTGGCGGACTTGCGGGAGTCCGGGGCCATCGAGCAGGACGCGGACGTCATCCTCTTCATCTACCGGGATGAGGTCTACCGGGAAGATTCCCCGGATAAAGGCATTGCCGAAGTCATTGTCGGCAAACAGCGTAACGGCCCCACCGGCAAGGTCAAGCTCTCCTTCAGGGATAAATACACCCGCTTTGATACCCTGGCCAAAGAAGAGCAAGCTTTGACGTTTTGAGAAGGTCTCCGGTCTTCGGTCATTGGTCTTTGGTTAATCAAAATAAACGAATAAAATTAACAGGGTCAGCAAGAGCTTTTGGCTCCCACTGACCCTAATATAGTTTTCACTCTTGATGCTTTTACCGAAGACCGAAGACCAACGACCAAAGACCGTTTAGAAAAAGGGGCATGGGGCCGGTGGGGCGGGCTTCCGTGCCCGCCGGATCCCCGGCCCCCTATGCGCTTCACCCCACTTTCACTTCGATCTTCCGGGGTTTGGCTTTTTCCGCCTTGGGCAGCAGCAGCCTGAGCACCCCGTCTTTCATGGTGGCCTCGATTTTAGCCTGGTCGATGATGGACCCCAGTTGAAATTCCCGTTGGTAATCTCCGGTGTGGTACTCATGGAGCAGCAAGGTCTCCCCTGAAACCATGGGGGGGATGATCTCCCCGCTGATCACCAGGTGGTTGTCCTTAACGTCGATGGTCACCTTGTCGTTGGGGACCCCGGGCATATCCGCCACCAGGGTCAGGGCCTCCGGGGTCTCAAAGATATCCACGGCCGGCAGGAAGACGCGGCCGGGCCGCACCCTTTCTCCCTTGGCCGGAGCTTCTTCTTTGGCTTTGGGTTGCAGTTCCTTTTCCGTCATGGTCGTCTCTCCTTTAAGCGCTCTGGACCTTGACCACCCGTGGTTTGATTTCTTCCGGCTTGGCCAGTTTCACGGTGAGGACGCCGTCCTTATAAGACGCTTCCACTTTATCGGGGTTAACCGGCGAGGGCAGGCTTAATACCCGGCGGAAATAGCCGGATTCCCGCTCCCGGCGGTGATAGTTGATATTTTTATCCTCGCTGGGGATCTTTCTTTCCCCCCGGAGGATCAGGTTTCCCTCGTGCACGGTGATCTCCAAATCCTGGGGGTTGACCCCCGGCAGCTCGGCCCGCACATAGAGATAATCATGGTCCTCCGAGATATTCACCAGGGGATAAACTCCAGGGCGCCACCGGGCCATCCCGGGGCCGTAGGTCTCCTCGAAGAGTCGGCCCATGCGCCGCTGCAAGCGCTCCATCTCCTGCAAAGGGGACCAACCAGGTTCGCGAAAAGTGAAGATAGGCATGATCAGCCTCCTCCTTTTTTTTGTTTTCTTCAAATTTGTTAATCATTCAAAACCGGCCGGTCAAGGGGCTAATGGGTTGAAAATTTTCCGAGATTTCTATAAATTAAAGAAGCTGTCAGCTATCAGCAATCAGCTGTCAGCTTAAAAAACCAACGAAAGTCTGGCGCCAGAGTCGAGTTCAACCATTTTGGTTGTCCCCTCGATTTTTTTATTTTTTAAAAGCGAAAAGCGAAAAGCTGATAGCTGACAGCTGACAGCTGAAAGCTCCAAGCGCCATTTGTCGGCAATGGTTTTATAAAATTCATAGTTTCTTAGGACGGATAACAAATGTCATTTCCCTGGCAAGAAATTACCTGGGTGCTCCTGGATATGGACGGCACCCTGCTGGACAAGCATTTTGACGATTATTTCTGGGAGACCCTGGTGCCGGACGAATATGCCCGGAAAAAGGGGCTGCCCCTGGCCCTGGCCCGGGACCTGGTCTTTGCGCGCTATCAGCGGGAGGAAGGCACCCTCAACTGGACGGACATCGATTTCTGGTCGAAGGAATTGGACCTCGATATTCCGGCCCTGAAGGAAGGCATCCGCCACCTCATCGAGGTGCATCCGGACACCGAGGAATTTTTGCAGTTTGTCAGGGAGATGGGTAAAAAAGTGGCTTTGGTCACCAACGCCCATTACAAGACCCTGAACCTGAAAATGAACCACGTGGGTTTGCTGGGCTATTTCGACGAGGTGGTCTCCTCCTTCGACCTGGGCGCGCCCAAGGAGGAAGCGCAGTTTTGGGAAATCTTGCGGGAAAGGTTAAACTTTGATCCTGCCCATACCGTTCTGGTGGACGATAACGCCGACGTCCTGGCCGCAGCCCGGCGCTACGGCATCAATTACCCCCTCTTTAAAGCCAAATCCAGCTCCCAACAAGGCCCCGAGGCCCACCCGGACTTCCCCTCCATCGAGAGCTTCCGGGAGTTGATGGACTGATTTCACCGCAAAGGCGCAGAGGACGCAGAGTTACGCCGAGTATAAATTCAGCCTTGGGGCTTTGCGCCAAGTCAATATTATTTTCTCTGGGAATCTCTGTGCCCTCTGCGCCTCTGCGGTGCATCTTTTCAGGCAGGCATGCGCCGGATGCGCGCGCCCAGGGCCGAGAGTTTTTCCACCAGGTGGGCGTAGCCCCGGTCCAGGTGGTAGACCCGGAGGATATCGGTGGCGCCCTGGGCCGCCAGCCCGGCAATGATCAGGGAGGCCGAGGCCCTGAGGTCCGTGGCCATGACCGGCGCGCCCTGGAGCTGGCGGCGGCCCCGCACCACCGCCAGGTTGCCGGAGACATTAATATCCGCGCCCAGGCGTCTTAATTCGCTGACGTGCATGAAGCGGTTTTCGAAGATGGTTTCGGTAATCACGGACGCGCCCCGGGCCAGGCTCATCAGGGCCATGAACTGGGCCTGCATATCCGTGGGAAAACCGGGGTAGGGGAGGGTGCGGATATCCACCCCGGTGAGGCTGCCTCCCGGGTGGACCTTGAGGCGGCCCGGCTCCACGGTGAGGGACACCCCGGCTTCGGTGAACTTGCCCATGATGGCGGTGAGATGGGGGATGGGCGCGTTCACCAGGGTGACCTCCCCCTTGGTGATGGCGGCCGCCGCCAGGTAAGTGCCGGCCTCGATCCTGTCGGACATAATGGTATAGGTGCTGGGGCGCAGGTCCTTGACGCCGTGGATGGTGAGGATGTCGGTATCGATGCCCTCGATGCGCCCTCCCATGGACACCAGAAACCGGGCCAGGTCCCCTACTTCCGGTTCCATGGCGGCGTTTTTCAGCACCGTGGTGCCTTTGGCCAAGACCGCGGCCATCATCAGGTTTTCCGTGCCCGTGACCGTGGGGGTTTCAAAGTGGATCTCCGCGCCTTTAAGCCGCTTGGCATCGGCCTCCACGTACCCCTGTTGCAAAGAAATCTTCACTCCCATGGCCTCCAGCCCCTTGAGGTGGAGGTTGATGGGCCGGGCGCCGATGGCGCAACCGCCGGGCATGGACACCCGGGCCCGGCGCTCCCGGCCCACCAGGGGCCCCAGGACCAGGACCGAAGCCCGCATGGTCTTCACCAGGTCGTAGGAAGCCTCCCAGCCGCTGAGGTTGCTGGTATCCACCCGCAAGGGCGGGGCCTCCCAGGGCACCCCGCCGGTCTCCCCCGGAGGCGACTCCCCCTCATGAAAGACAACCCCCATCTCCCCCAGGAGGCGTTTGGTGGTGCGAATGTCGGCCAGGGGCGGGACATTAATCAGGCAATGTTCCCCCGGAGCCAGCAGAGTCGCCGCCATAATGGGCAGGGCCGCGTTCTTGGCCCCGCTGATCATCACCTCCCCCCTAAGGGGCACGCCGCCTTCAATGACTATTTTATCCATTTAGATTATCTTTGAAATTTTTGTTGGAATTCTATGTAGCCAAAACTAGGTCCCATGTCCCTTGGCCTTTATTCTCAAGGAGAAACTGATTAATTCTTCGAGTTGCCAATGAAATATAATTTTGATCAATCTCATATCCGACGTAATGACGATTAGCACGCATAGCCGCAATGGCTGCTTGCCCGCTTCCCATAAAAGGATCAAGAACAACTTCATCCTCGAAAGTATAAAGCTGGATTAGGCGATAAGGAAGTTCAACAGGAAAGGGGGCTGGATGGCCTACTTTTTTTGCTGAGACAGCCGGGAAGTTCCAAACACTTTTGGTATACTCTAAAAATTCATCTCGCGAGATTGTTGCCTTTCTCTTATGGATATTTTTCCGAGAAAAGTCTTCTTTGGAAAAAACCAGGATATATTCATGCACATCTCGTAGAGTAGGGTTGGCAGGTGAACGCCAGCTTCCCCAGGCGGTGGAAGGAGAAGCACTAGATGCCTTGTTCCAAATAATTTCCCCGCGCATTAAAAAGCCAATTTCTATCATGCCCTGAGTAATATAGACATGTAATGGAATATAGGGCTTACGCCCCAAATTGGCGATGTTAATACAGGCTCTCCCTCCAGGAACCAATACCCTGTATACATCACGCCAAACCCGGTTTAAGAAATCAAGATATTCCTTTAACGTAAGATTTTCGTCATATTCTTTGCCTACATTGTATGGTGGAGAAGTAACCATTAGATGAACACTATTTTCAGGTATCTCAGACATCATTTCAGAGGATTTACAATGAATCATATCCAGAATTTTAGGGGGAAATTGGTTTTCTCTATACTGTATTATTTGTTTTTGTGAAACATCTGAGTATAAATTGCTGGCATAGAAAGAAGATGAATCGTGCCCAAATCTCCCGGGAGTGCCAAAAGCGCTGGTCTTCGTTGACTTTCTTTTCTTTGTTGTCTTCACAGTTAATCCTTTTCCCATAGTTCAATCCACCTTTTATACATATCATATTTTATTGGGGATTTTTTCCAAAAAATATCAATTTTTCTAGTTGACTTATCTCTAACCAATAACATTGCAGCATCTCTACTTATTTCGACCCCACGAGGATTAATTCCTGCTTTGGGAAGTTTAATATACGCTTCTCTTCCAAGTAATTCAAAGCATCTTATATGAGCATCTAATGGTATATAATAAAAACCACCAATATCATTCCAGTTAATCTGAACTAAGATCGTGTCAAATTTTGGTCTATACTTAAATAAAAACTCTCTAGCAATTTCAGCATCGACTGTCCAAATCATTTTAATTCCTGACAGCGTCTTTCCAGTTATTGTTTTTATTGAAAGTGGTCTACCGAATAATTACACATCAATCTCTTTTTTAGTTATAGGAATATTAGTGTTGATATTTTCTTTGCCAAATTTATATATGAGTAGGGAAATAATTATTTTTTCTCTTACTGAACCAACCTCCATGCCGATTTTGCCAGCCCTTGAACTTTCTATTTCAGCTAATTGAAATAAATACGGAAGTCGATTTTGTATTTTTTGAACTATATTATCATCATCAAAAATTTCAAGAAGTCTGTCATGGTTCATAAAAATCTCCTTTAAATTGGTTAAAATCTTTGAAGCCGAAGAAGATATGGGCAGCTGCTGACTTTATTGTGGAAACCAAAACCCTCCAAAACCCTCCAAAACCCTCCAAAATCCCCCTAAATCCCCCTTTAAGAAAGGGGGACTTTTTAATCCCCCCCCTTTTCTAAAGGGGGGATGGGGGGGATTTTTCATCCCCGAGGTGCGATAATTGAGCGAAGCGGCCTTTAACCGCCACGTGGCTTCCCCCCACGTGCAGGGCTTTGATAATGAATTGGCCGAGGAACCCCTGGCCGAGCCCTATGCGGTGAGCCGCTTGCGGCACCTGGGTTAAATCCCCCAACCCCTGAATTTCCCTTGGTTTGTCCGGGGCCGATATGTTAGGATTATTATATTTAGGCGCAGGGGTAAAGGAAAAAAATTATGGAATTCTGGGTGCTGGCCGGGGTGCCGGTAACCTCGTTTATCGTGGCCCTCTCCGGGGCCCTGATGCCCGGGCCGCTCCTGACGGTGACCGTGGGGGAGGCGGCGCGGCGGGGCTTCTGGGCCGGGCCTCTGATCATCCTCGGCCATGCCTTGCTGGAATTGGCCCTGGTTATCCTGCTCCTGGTGGGAGTGGGAGCCTGGCTGCACCGTCCTGTTATCTTAGGTCTGGTGGGGGTCCTGGGCGCGGGCATGCTGGGCTGGATGGGCCTGGCCCTGATGCGGGCCTCCAAGCACAGCCGCCTGGAGTTTGACCCCCAGTCGCAGCCCGGCCTCCATCCGGTGTTGGCCGGAATTTTTCTGAGCCTGGCCAATCCTTACTGGCTCATCTGGTGGCTGACCATCGGCCTGGGTTATGTCATGTTTGCTGCGAAATACGGGATCCCCGGGGTGGCCCTGTTCTATGTGGGCCACATCCTGGCGGACTTCGTCTGGTACTCCCTGGTCTCCGGCGCCGTGGCCCAGGGCCGGCGCTTTCTCTCCGACCGGATTTACCAGGGTTTCCTGGCCGGTTGCGGCTTCTTCCTGGTGGGCTTCGGCGGTTACTTCGGCTTTCAAGGAGTAAAATTTCTTCTTGGCTAAATGTTCATTAACCAAAAATGTCACATCCCCGAGGATGGAAAATCCCCTCTCCCCCCTTTTAGAAAAGGGGGGAGTTAAAAAGTCCCCCTTTCTTAAAGGGGGATTTAGGGGGGTTTTTGTTTTCCCGGTAGAATCAGTGTAGGGGCGGACCTTTGGTTAGCCCGATGGTGGGCGGAAACACGAGATTCGCCTCAACAAAAAAAGATGACAGGTTGATACGCTAATTCGGAGGCTCAATGATACAAAAAGGTCTGGCGGTGGGGTTGCTGGAGGTCAATTGTTATATCATCGGGGACGAAGAGACCAAAGAAGCAGTGGTCATCGATCCCGGGGGAGATGAAGACGAGATCCTGGAGGTCCTGAAATACCACGATCTGCAACTCAAAACCATCATCGACACCCACGGCCATTTCGATCACGTGGACGCCAACCAGCCCCTGAGAGAGGCCACCGGCGCAGCCATCGCCATCCACGAACTGGATGCCCCCATGCTGGGCAAACCGTCGGCGGAAGCCATGTTCTTCACCGGCAACCGCCTGCGCCTCTCCAGCGCCGATATCCTCCTTAAAGAAGGGGATGTTCTTACTTTTGGCAAATACCGCCTGAAAGTGCTCCACACCCCGGGCCATACTCCGGGGGGCATCAGCCTGGTCATGGAAGACGCCCCCCTGGTTTACGTGGGCGACCTTCTCTTCCAGGGCTCCATCGGCCGCACCGACTTTCCCGGGGGCTCCTTCGAGGACCTGATCAACGCCGTGAAAACCAAAATATTCCCCCTGGGGGATAACTACACGGTCTACCCGGGGCACGGCCCGGTGACCACCGTGGGCCAGGAACGGAAATATAATCCGTTTTTTTAAATCTCGCAAAGACGCAAAGGGCGCAAAGAAAGACGCAAGATAAAGAAATGTAGGGTGGGCACTGCCCACCAATTCCTTAGCTTATGGACCGACAAAGGACAACATGATGGTCTTTGCCGACAAGCGCATCTTACTGGGGGTCTCTGGCGGCATTGCCGCCTACAAGGCCGCGGAGTTGGCCCGGCGGTTGGTTTCCGCCGGCGCCAAGGTCAAGGTGGTGATGACCCGCTCGGCCCAGGAGTTTGTCACGCCCTTGACCTTCCAGGCCCTCACCGGGGAAAGGGTGGCCACCGCCATGTTCGGCCCCGGAAGCGAACCCCTGGAACACATCACCCTGGGCCAGGAAGGGGACGCCATCGTGCTGGCCCCGGCCACGGCCAACCTCCTGGGGAAGATGGCCGCGGGGATCGGCGACGATCTGCTCACCACCATCATCCTGGCGGCCAATAAGCCCATCCTGGTCTGTCCGGCCATGAATTGCGAGATGTGGGCTAACCCCGCGGTCCAGGAGAACGTAGCCCGGCTCCGGGACCGGGGTCTGACGGTGCTGCCGCCGGAGGCCGGGGAACTGGCCTGCGGCGCTACTGGCTACGGGCGGCTGCCGGAGGTGGAGACTATCTTGGAGGCCCTGGCCCGATTGATCAGCCCCCAAGATTTGGCGGGCCGGCGCATCCTGGTTACTGCGGGACCCACCCATGAAGACCTGGACCCGGTGCGTTTCTTGACCAACCGTTCCAGCGGCAAGCAGGGCTATGCCCTGGCAAAAGTGGCCTGGCGCCGGGGCGGGGAGGTCTATCTGATCAGCGGCCCCAGTAATTTACCTGCGCCTTATGGGGTGGAGCGCCAGGAGGTCTGGTCCGCCCGGGAGATGCTGGACGCGGTGCTGGCCCGCTTTCCCCAAACCGAAGCCCTGCTCATGGCCGCGGCCGTGGGGGATTACCATCCCACGGGCCGGTCCGAACATAAGATCAAACGAGGCCCCGCGGAATTGACCACCCATCTCACCCAGAATCCGGATATCCTCAAGGCTCTGGCCCCTCTTAAGAAAAAGCAGGTGGTGGTGGGCTTTGCGGCCGAGACCCGGGACCTGGAGGCCGCGGCCCGGAAAAAACTCGAGGATAAGGGCTTGGACCTGATCGTGGCCAACGAGGTGAACCGCCCGGAGTCTGGCTTTGCGGTGGATACCAACGAAGTGACCATCATCGGGAAAACAAAGCTCCTGGTGCGCCTGCCCCTGTTTAGCAAAGAAGAGGTGGCGGACAAGGTTCTGGACCAGGTGGCGGCGCTGCTGCCTCCTTTAGGGAAGGGCAAAGGTGCCTGAAGACCCGGCCCAGGAATTGCGGGAACTCACCGCCCACCTGGTGGACTGGTTGCGCTTTCAGCGCCGACTGGGCTGGCCGGGCACGCCCGGGGAGCCGGAAACCCCGGCAGCAGAGCAGCCGGAGACCGGCGGGGTCTTGACTCTCAAGGAGATTCGCACCGAATTGGGGGACTGTAAGCGCTGCAAGCTGGCCCGGGGCCGGAAAAATATCGTCTTTGGCGAGGGTGCGGCCCGGGCTGCTCTGATGTTCATCGGCGAGGGCCCGGGGGAAGAAGAAGACCTCCAGGGACTCCCCTTTGTGGGCGCGGCCGGGAAGTTGTTGAACAGCCTCTTGGACAAACTGGGGCTTAGACGGGAGGAAGTCTATATCGCCAACGTGGTGAAATGCCGCCCTCCGGGGAACCGGGAGCCGGAGGCGGATGAAACCGCACAATGTCTGCCTTTTTTATTTAAGCAGATCGAGGCCATCAAGCCCCGGGTGATTGTCACCCTGGGACGGGTGGCCACCCAGGCGGTGTTGGGCACCCAGGCTCCCTTAACCCGTTTGCGGGGACAATGGCGGAAGCACCGGGAGACGCGGGTGATGCCCACTTTCCATCCTTCGTACCTGCTGCGCTTTCCCAAGGAAAGGCATAAGACCTGGGAGGACATGCAGCAGGTGATGGAGTATTTGGCGGCTTATGAAGAAGTTTAAGTATCTTATTTGTATAGCTATTTTTCTTGGGGCCGGGACGCTTCTCTGGGGTTCCGGCGCCGCGGCCGCCGGCCGGCAGGTCTTGGTCCTGCCCGCGGTGGGCTCCATTAATCCCGGCCTGGCGGAGTTCATCCAGGACGGCATCCAGACCGCGGAAAAGGACCAGGCCGAAGCCCTGGTGATCCAACTGGATACTCCCGGGGGGCTGGAATCCTCCATGCGGCAGATCGCCCAGGCCATCATTAATGCCAAAGTGCCGGTGATCGTTTATGTCTCCCCTAAGGGGGCCAGGGCTGCGTCTGCGGGGGTGCTGATCACCATGGCCGCGCCCGTGGCCGCCATGGCCCCGGGCACCAATATCGGCGCGGCCCACCCCGTGTCCGTGGGGCTGGGGAAGGCGGATAAGGTCATGGGCCAGAAGGTGGTCAACGACATGGTGGCCTATGGCCGGTCCCTGGCCACGGACCGGGGCCGCAACGCCGCCTGGGTGGAGAAGAGTATCCGCAAGAGCGCTTCCATCCCCGCCAACGAGGCTCTCCGGTTGAGGGTCATCGACCTGATGGCCGACGATCTGCCTGATTTACTGACCAAAGTGAACGGCCGCAAGGTGATGGTGGCCGGGAAGCCCCTGGTGTTACACACCGCGGGGGCCACGGTCAAGCATATCCCCGAGGGCCTGCGCACCCGCATTTTGAAGCATATCGCCGACCCCAACATCGCTTTTATCCTGATGATGATCGGCCTGGCGGGACTCTATTTCGAACTGGCCCATCCTGGGGTGGTGCTGCCGGGAGTGGTGGGGGCCCTTTGTCTGCTCCTGGCCTTTTTCGCCTTCCAGACCCTGCCCATCAACTTTATCGGCATTTTGCTAATTCTTTTGGCCTTTATTCTCTTTATCCTGGAGTTCAAAATCACCAGCTACGGGCTTCTCTCTCTGGGGGGAGTAATTTCTCTGCTGTTGGGGTCCATGATGCTCTTTCGTCAAGGTGAGATAGGCGTCGGTATTTCCTGGTCGGTGTTGATCCCCACGGTCCTGGTAATCTCCATCTTCTTTATCACGGTGGCCGGCCTGGTCTTCCGCATGCATTTCCGCCGTTCCATGAGCGGGGCCCAGGGCATGGTAGGAGAAAGGGGGACGGCCTATACTGCCCTGTCTCCGGAAGGCCAGGTCTTCGTGCACGGGGAGTATTGGCAGGCGGTGAGCGAAGAGCCCATTGCCCCGGGGGAGCCCATCGAAGTGGAACAAGTGATCGATCTAAAGCTGAAAGTACGTAAGGCGGCAAAAACCCAGTAAGGAGGCGGACATGTTTCAATTTCTGTCCAGTTCGGTAGTGCTGATCGCCATCGTGGTGGTGTTCTTTCTGATGAGCGCCATCAAGATCCTTAACGAATACGAACGGGGGGTGATCTTCCGCCTGGGGCGGGCCATGGATCGGGCCAAGGGTCCGGGCCTGATCATTCTGATTCCCATTGTGGATAAGATGGTCAAAGTCAACCTGCAGTTGATTACTTACGACGTTCCCTCCCAGGATATCATCACCCGGGACAACGTCACCGTGAAAGTAAACGCGGTGGTCTATTTCCGGGTCATCGACCCCTTAAAAGCGGTGATCGAAGTTAGGGACTTTTATAACGCCACCCAACTCCTGGCCCAGACCACCCTTAGAAGTGTCTGCGGCCAGGTGGACCTGGACGATCTGCTTTCCGCCCGGGAGAAGGTTAATGCCCAGTTGGCGGAAATCCTGGATTCCCACACCGATCCCTGGGGCATCAAGGTGACCCTGGTGGAACTGCGGGCCATCGACCTGCCCATCGAGATGCAGCGGGCCATGGCCAAGCAGGCGGAAGCGGAGCGGGAACGGCGGGCCAAAGTGATCAACGCCGAGGGGGAATTCCAGGCCGCGGCCAAGATGGCGGACGCCGCCCGGGTGCTGGCCACGGAACCCATTTCCGTACAACTGCGCTACCTGCAAACCTTGAGAGAAATCGCCGCGGAAAAGAACTCCACCACGCTGTTCCCCATCCCCATCGATCTTATCAAGCCCTTCCTCAAGCTCGGGGAAAAGATGATGGAACTGGAAGAGAAGAAAGGGTAAATAGATAAAGGCTTTTGCTGAGGCTATCTTGGCTGTTTTTCCTCAAAGCTGAAAGCTTATATTTTCAAAGGAGATAATTAATGGCAAAAAAGGAACGCAAAGAAAAGAAGGAAAAACCCCTGGACAAAATGACGGCCACGGAACTCCGGAAGTATGCCCTGGATTTGGGAGAGATCGTAGGCGTGCACGGTATGAACAAAGAAGAACTGCTGGCGGCCGTCAAAGAGGTCAAAGGTATCAAAGACGAAGGTAAAGCCGTGAAGGTGAGCATGCGGGACCTGAAGGAGAAGGCCCGGGAGATGCGGGCCCAGAAACAGGAAGCCAAAGCCGCAAGCGAACCCCGGAAAAAGATCGACATCCTCCGGAAAAAGGCCAACCGCCTGAAGAAGCGGACCCGCCGGGCAGCGTAAGGAATCCTCATGAAGTATCGCGTAGTCATCCAAAAAACCGAAGAAGGGTATAGTATTTCTTGCCCTGGTTTGCCAGGCTGCTGGTCCCAAGGGGACACGGAAACGGAAGCCCTGGAAAATATCCAGGATGCTATCCAGGAGTATCTGGCCGCGGTGGCTGAGTCGGTGCAAGGCCAGGATGTGCGAGAAATTGAAGTAGCCGTTTGAACCATGCCCGAGATACCTGGGGTCAATCACCTGGAAGCTATCCGCGCCTTAGAAAAGGCCGGATTTCGCCTGGTGCGCCAGGGGTGAAAGCATGTGGTCATGGCGAACGGCCCCCGGTTTTTGACGATTCCTCGCCATAATCCCATTAATGCTTATACTATGGCGGGAATTGTGCGTGATGCTGGTTTGAGCACAAAGGAATTCCTGGAGCTTCTTTAATAATCTTAAGAAGCGAAGAGAGGAGGTAAATGACTATGTGTCAGATGGGTCACGGCCGCGGCTTTGGTCCCGGACACGGCTACGGCGGTATGCGGGGGCATCATGGCTATTGCGTGGGTGGCCTCATGCACCCTGGATTCGGGTGCTGCAGCGGGATGGGCTTCTGGCGCCGCTTTATTTCTCCGGCGGAGGAACTGGAGCGCCTGGGGGAGTACCTGGAGGAACTGAAAAAAGAGACGGCCGGGGTGGAAGCCCGGATTCACGAGCTGAAGGGGAAATAGAGCAGGCAGCCCCTCCTTCCCCAAAACACCTGCCCTAATAACGAGTTGCAGTCGAAAAGATACTATACGTAGGGGCGAACCTTGTGTTCGCCCCGGAGCCACGGGCGAACACAAGGTTCGCCCCTACAGTTCAACGTCCTTTGAATGCGAATAGGTATAAAAGAGTAAAGCCGGGCCTTGGCCCGGCTTTGCTGTTATAAAAACCCGATCCGGCAGGGATGGGGGGGACCGAAGATGATATGCCGGCTTTAGAGCCCGGGGAAGATCTTGACGGAATTCATCGCCATATTATAAAGGAATCCGGGAAAGACGCCGATGAGCAGCACGCCTGCGGCAGTTAGGAACAGGGTGGCGGTGAGGGCCGGGGCAAAAGTAATGGGCCCCAGGTCAGCTTCCGCGGGTTTCATGTACATGAGCACGGTGATGCGCAGATAGTAGTAGACGGACACCAGGGAATTCATCACGCCGATGATGGCCAGCCAGATGTAGCCCGCCTGCACAGCCGCGGAGAAGATGTAGAACTTGCCCACAAAACCGGCGGTGGGCGGAATCCCAGCCAGGGCAAACATAAAGAGGGCCATGGCCGCGGCCAGAACCGGGTGCTGAGCCCCCAGGCCCGCATAGTCATAGATGCTCAGGTAGCTGTCCTTCTTGCGGCCCACCAGAATAACCACGCCGAAGGCCCCCAGGTTCATCAGGGTGTAGGCCACCAGGTAGTACATCAGGCTCACCGCGCCCAATTGATTGGAAGCAATGATGGCCACCAGGAGATAGCCGGCGTGGGCGATGGAAGAGTAAGCCAGCATGCGTTTGATATTGGTCTGAGCGATGGCCACGACATTTCCCAGGGTCATGGTGGCCACGGCCAGGACCCAGAGGACGATCTGCCAGTCTGGCTTAAAGCCCGGGAAGGCCAGAAAAAAGACCCGGGCGAAAGCTGCAAAAGCCGCCGCCTTGACGCCCACGGCCATGAAGGCGGTGATGGAAGTGGGGGCCCCTTCATAGACGTCCGGGGTCCACATGTGGAAGGGCACAGAGGCCACCTTGAAGCCGAAACCCACCAAGAGCAGGGCGATGGCCAACAAGGTCAGGGGTTTGAGCAGGTTCTCGCCGGCCAGGTGTTTGGCCAGGTCGCTGAGAAAGAGGGTGCCGCCCGAGGCCCCGTAGAGCATGGCCATGCCATAGAGCAGGAAGGCGCTGGCGAAGGCCCCCAGGATGAGGTATTTCAGGGCGGCTTCGTTGGAGCGGGCGTCCTCCCGGAAAAGACCTGCCAGCACGTACACGGCGATGGACATGATTTCCAAACCCAGGAAGATCATGATCAGATGAGCGCTGGCGGCCATGATCATCATCCCCACGGTGGCGAAGAGCAGGAGGGCGTAGTATTCCGCCAGGTTCTTGTCGTAGTCCTTTAGATACTGCATGGAGATGAGCACGGTGAGGGCGGTGCCCAGGATAAAGATCAGATAAAAGAAGCAGGAGAAGTTGTCCACATAGACCATGCGGGCAAAATCCAGGCCACTCTTACCCCAGAGGCAGTAGGTCTGGAACCCGGCCACCGCCAGACCCAACAGGGCCAACACGGGAGCGGCGGTGCGGTTCCCCTTGGGGGAGAGGGCGTCCGCCAGGAGGATGAGGATCGCCGTGACCGACAGGGTAATCCACGGCCCGATGCTCACCAGGCTGAAACTCGGAATTGTCAGGGTCATCGCGCTTCCCCCTTATCCCCGTGAGATAGGCTGACTTGAGCGGTTTTCGCTTTCTCCATCATGGCTACAAAATTTTCCGTGCTGGCCTTGGTCTTGTTCAGAAAAGTATTGGGATAGACCCCGATCCAGACGATGAACAGGAGGAGCGGCACGAAGATGGCGATCTCCCGGCAGGAGAGGTCTTTTAGGTCTTTGTTCTTCTCGTTGGTCACTTCCCCGAACATTACTCGCTGGAACATCCAGAGCATGTAGCAGGCCGCGAAGATAACACCGGTGGCCGCGACAATGGCATAGAGCATGTTGGCCTTAAACGCGCCCAGGAGGATGAGAAATTCCCCCACAAAGCCGTTCAAACCTGGAAGGCCGATGGAAGAGAGGGTGACAATCATAAAGATGGCGGCGTAAATGGGCATGGGAGTGGAGAGTCCGCCGAAGTCGGCGATCATCCGGGTGTGCCGCCGTTCGTAGACCATGCCGACGATCAAAAACAGGGCCCCGGTGGAGAGCCCGTGGTTGATCATCTGGATGATGCCTCCCTGGACCCCGGGCATGTTGAAGGTGAAGAGCCCCAGCATGACGAAACCCAGGTGGCTTACGGAGGAGAAGGCCACCAGGCGCTTCAGGTCTTTCTGCACCATGGAGACCAAAGCGCCGTAGACAATGCCGATGACCGCCAGCACGCTGAACAGGGGCACGAAGTAGAGGGCGGCCTGGGGGAAGAGCGGCATGTTAAAACGCAGGAAGCCGTAAGTTCCCATCTTCAGGAGCACCGCGGCCAGGATGACCGAACCCACGGTGGGGGCCTCGGTATGGGCGTCCGGCAACCAGGTGTGGAAGGGGAACATGGGCACCTTAATGGCGAAGGCCAGGCCAAAGGCCAGAAACATCCAGAATTGCAGACGGAAGGGGATGTTCAGCCCGTAGAGTTTCAAGAGATCAAAGGTATAAACCCCGGTGGTTTTGCCGGCATAAAAGTAGAGGACCAAAATGGCGACCAGCATCAGCAGGCTGCCGAACATGGTGAAGAGGAAAAACTTGATGGCCGCATAGACCCGCCGGGCCGGGTTGCCCCAGATACCGATGAGCAGGTACATGGGAATGAGCATCACTTCCCAGAACACATAGAAGAGGAAGAGGTCCAGGGAAACAAAGACGCCCAACATGCCGGCCATCAGGGTCAGAAGGCAGATCATGAACTCCTTGACCCGGTGTTGGATGTCCGTCCAGGTGGCCAGTACGCAGATGGGAGTCAAAAAGGTGGAGAGCATGATCAACAGCAGGGAGAAGCCGTCGATCCCCACGTAATAGCTGATGCCGTATTGGGGCAGCCAGTTATAGCGCTCCACGAACTGCATGGCCGCGGTCTCGCTGTTGAACCGGAACCACAGGGGCAGGGAGAACAAAAATTCCGCCAGGGCCAGTCCCAGGGTCACCTGTTTCAACAGCTTGTGGTTCTTCCGGTCCAAGAGGGCCAAAAGCACTGCGCCCAGCATGGGGAAGAAGACCAGGATGGAGAGGATGGGTAATTGCATGTGCCGCTCCCAAAAATAGCGGTCAGTGGCCTGATATTATTGAAACCAAAGGCCGACTACCAGGTTTTTATCTTTCCTCTTGGAAACCACCAATTTGATGAGGACATCATTGTCGGTGTTAGAGAATCTGCCTTTCCAGAGAACCACGGTCGTACGGTTGTATTGATAAAATCCCAGGTACTGCCGTGACTGATACTTGCCGATTTTCTTGAGGAAGTCTTCCCTCACTTGCTGGAATTTTTTGGCAGATATCGCTTCCAACAAAGTCGGGGTAAAATCCCGGGAATATTTGGCATAATTGCCTTCGTTAAACCCCGCCAGCAGGTTATCCAGGATGGGGTCGGCAACGGCCTGTATTTCCTGGTTATTGTTGCCGATGGGATCCGCCGCGGCCGCCGTCATCCATATCAGGCTTAATGGCAGGATCAGCAGTAACCCAAAGCAACTTCTAAATGTTTTCCTTCTTTCCATGTTACCCACTGGCTGCTCCACCAGGGATTTATCTCCCGATCAAATAACCGGTGATAACCACCATCCCCAGGAGGATGGCCAGGGCGTAGTTTTGCAGGAAGCCCGTCTCCAGCTTGCGGAAATGGGCGCTTAAATAGGCGATAAAGCCGGCGCTGCCATTTACTACGCCATCCACTCCCTTGGCGTCCACCACGTTCCACAGGAAGTTGGATCCCACTTTGATGGGTTCCACCACGGTGGTGTCGTAGATTTCATCCACGTAGTACTTGTGGTAGACCAAGTCGTAAATGGTGCGGAACTTCTCGATGAAGATAGCGGGTAGCTCCGGCATGAGAATGTAAAATTTATAGGCCGTATAAATCCCCAAACCGGCTACGGCCATGCTGAAGAGCATCATACCCACTTCAAAGGTGGCCGACGGATGGGCCGCGGCATGGTGGGCCACCGGGGTGATGGAGGGGGACAGGAAATCCCGGAAAAAGTGGGCGCCCTCAATGATAGGGAAGCCCACGAAGCCGCCCACCACCGAGAGCAACGCCAGGATCATCAGGGGTACGGTCATCAGCGGCGGAGATTCGTGGATATGATGGGCCACATGGGGATCGACCCGTGATTCTCCGTGGAAGGTCATAAACACCGCCCGGAACATATAGAAGGCGGTGATGAAGGCGGCGATGGTGGCGATGGCCCAATAAATGGCCTTGCCGTCCACCAGGGAGTGGAACAGGATTTCATCCTTACTGAAAAAGCCGGCAAAGGGAAAGATGCCGGCAATGGCCAGGGTGGCCAGCAAGAAGGTCCAGTAAGTAATGGGCATGTGCTTTTTCAGGTCCCCCATCTTGCGCATGTCCAGCTCGCCGCTTAAGCCGTGCATCACCGAGCCGGAGCCCAAAAAGAGGAGGGCCTTGAAGAAAGCGTGGGTCATCAGGTGGAAAATACCGGAGACGTAAGCCCCCACGCCGCAGGCCAGGAACATATATCCCAACTGGCTGACGGTGGAGTAGGCCAGGACCCGCTTGATATCGAACTGGGCCATGCCGATGGTGGCCGCAAAAATCGCGGTGGCTGCGCCGATGGTGGCCACCACGGTTAAGGAAATGGGGGCCAGGGAGTAGAGGGCGCTGCACCGGGCCACCATGTAGACGCCGGCGGTGACCATGGTGGCCGCGTGGATCAAGGCGGACACCGGCGTGGGACCTTCCATGGCGTCCGGCAACCAGGTATACAGGGGTATCTGCGCGGATTTGCCGGTGGCGCCCAGGAAGAGGAACAAGGTGATAACGGTGATTACGCCCGCGCCCACCGGGTACTTGGCGGCCAGGGCGAAGACCTCCCGGAAGTTCACGGAACCGAAAGTCCAGAAAATCAGGAAGATGCCCAGAAGAAAACCGAAGTCGCCGATCCGGTTGACCACGAAGGCCTTTTTACCCGCGTCGGACGCGGACTGTTTTTCATAGAAGAAGCCGATGAGCAGATAGGAACAGAGCCCCACGCCCTCCCAGCCCACGAACATCAGCAGGAAGTTGTTGGCCCCCACCAGGGTGAGCATGGCGAAAACGAAGAGGTTCAAGTAGGAGAAGTAGCGGTAGAACCCGGGATCATCGTGCATGTAGCTAATGGAATAAATATGGATCAGGGTGCTCACCCCGGAGACCACCAGCAGCATGACCAGGGAGAGGGGGTCGATGAGAAAGGCCACCGGCACCGAAAAGGAACCGGCGCTCATCCAGGTATAAACCACCTTTTCCACGGGCCGGGCGGCGGCGGGAAGCTTCAGAAATTCCAGGAAGATGGCCACGGTGACCAGGAAGCTCAAGCCCACCATCAGGGAGCCGATGGTCCCCACCACGTTCTTGGACAGATTTTTCCCCAAAAGGCCGTTAATCACAAAGCCCACGAAGGGAAAAAGCGGTATCAGCCAGACATAGTCCATCATCATGGGGAATGCCTCACCACTTGAGGATATTGAGTTCGTCCACGTACACCGTGCCCCGGTTGCGGAAGATGGCCACAATCAGGGCCAGCCCCACCGCCACTTCGGCCGCAGCCACGGTCATGACGAAGAAAACGAACATCTGGCCGTCCACCGCCTTAAAATAGTCGGCAAAGCCGATGAAGGCCAAGTTGACGGCGTTGAGCATCATCTCGATGCACATCATGATCACCAGGACATTACGCCGTATCAGGACCCCGATCACCCCCAGGGCGAAGAGGGCCACGCTCAGACCCAGGTAACAGTATATGGGCACTACCATATCAATTTCCCCCAGGGGGTTATTTCAGTTTCGACTTGGCCAGGACCACCGCGCCCACAATGGCCACCAGGAGCAGCACCGAAGTGACTTCAAAGGGCAACAGGTAGTCGGTAAACAATAATTTGGCGATGGACTCCGTGTTCCCCAATCCCGGGGCCGCGCTCTTGCCCGGGGTCAGAGCCACCTTGCTGATGGTGTAAATCACCAGCAAGACGGTGAAGCCCGCCAGGGTAATACCGCCCACCTTCTGTCCCAGGTGCAGGAACTTTACTTCCTCCTCGGCCTGGCGCAGGTTGAGGAGCATGATCACGAAGAGGAAGAGGACCATGATGGCCCCGGCGTAAACGATCACCTGGATGGCGGCGATGAATTCCGCGTGGGCCAGGAGATAGATGCCGGCCACGGCGAAGAAGTTGACGATGAGCCAGAGGGCGCTCCGCAGGGGGTGTCTCTGAAAGACCACCAGCCCCCCGGAGACCAGGGCCACCACCGCCAAGACCAAAAAGATCATCTGCAACCCGTGCATCCCGCAAGCCTCCTATATGCAACCCAGACAAACCACGGCATCACAGCCAATCCGCCATCCGCAGTTCGGACTTTTTCTGGGTGGCCCGGTCGATATCGAGAAAGAGCAGGCTTTTGTCGTACTGGGCCAGCTCGTAGAGATTGTTCAATTTGATGGCCCCCTTGGGGCAGGCCTCCTGACAGAAGCCGCAGAAGATGCAGCGGGTCAGGTCGATGGTGAAGGCCACCGGGTATTTTTCGTGCTCTGGGCCTTCCGCGGCCTCGATACCTTTAATGGCGTTACTGGGGCAGACCACCATGCACAAAGTGCAAGCCACGCAGCGGCGCCCGCCGTCTTCGTTGATGGTCAGTTCCGGATGTCCCCGCCAGCGGGGCGCCACCTGCCGCTTTTCCTCCGGATACTGGAGGGTGATGGGCTTGGTAAATACGTGGCGCAGGGTGGTGGCCAGGCCTTTAAGCAAAGGAATAATCATCTACTACCTCTGCAAAAACTGAATGATGATACCGGTGATTAAAATGTTCACCAGGCACAGGGGCAACATCACCTTCCACCCCAATTTCATCAGCTGATCAAAGCGGAAGCGGGGGAAGGTGCCCCGCACCCAGATGAAGAAGAAGACCAGGGCGAAGGTCTTGATCGTAAACCAGACCACGGGAGGCAGCACCGGCCCCTGCCAGCCCCCCAGAAAGAGGGTGGCGCACAGGGCGCTGGCGACGATGATATGGCAGTATTCCCCCATCATGAACAAGCCCCACTTCATGGAGCTGTATTCCGTCTGGAAGCCGGCCACCAACTCGTTTTCGCACTCAATCAAGTCGAAGGGGGTGCGGGCGCATTCGGCCATGGCCGCGGTCAAGAAGAGCAGGAAGCCCAAGGGCTGGTAAACGATGAACCACATGGATTTCTGGGCTTCCACGATCTTCACCATGCTTAAGGACCCGGCCAGCATCAGCACGCCGATGACGGAGAGGCCCAGAGCCAGCTCATAGCTGACCATCTGCGCCGCGAGGCGCAAGCCTCCCAACAGGGAGTACTTGTTGTTGGAGGCCCAGCCGCCCAGGACTGCGCCATATACCGACAAAGAACCCATGGCAAAGATGTATAAGAGCCCCACGTTCAAGTCGGCGATCACCCCCTGGTTCAGACCCGCCACCGTCAAATCCAGCTTATGGCCGTAAATGGTCAGGCTGTTCGGCAGTATCTGGGCGGCAAAGGGAATGGCCGCAAAGGGCAGAAAAGCAGTCACCGAGGTGATGATGGGGGCCATGACAAAGAGGACCTTGTTCCCCCCCGGGGGCGTAAAGTCTTCTTTGAAGATCAGTTTAATGGCGTCCGCCAGGGGTTGCAGCAGACCCCAGGGCCCTACCCGGTTGGGGCCGTAGCGCAACTGGATGAACCCCAGGACTTTGCGCTCCATGAGCACCGTGTAGGCGATGGCCGTGAGGAAGACCACCAGTACCAGGAGGATCTTCACGGCGGTCATGATTATCAAGAGGGGCAATTGATTCATCATATTAACCCTTCTGGATGGTTACCCTAACCAGGTTGGAGTTGATGGTCAGGAGATGGACCGGAGGCTGGGCAAAATGCTCCGCCAGGAAAACGACTCCCGGGGGCATCTCCGGGGCCAGGGCCACGGGGGCGCTGATCTCTCCCTGGGAGGAGATGACCTTGGCCGTCTCTCCGGCCGCCAGGCCCAGGGTCTGGGCGTCTTCCGGGTTCAGTTGCAGCGTAGCTTCCGCCATCAACTTCAAGGTCCCTTCGGGAGCATAGGTGGTAAAAGTCCCGGAATGGTTCAGGGCTTTGCCGACAATCAGGGTGTAGGGCCGACGGCCCGGCAGGCTGAGATCCGCGTCAAAGGGGACAAAAGTGCCGCTCACCGTCCCCGGCATCAGCGGGTAACCGGCCTGGGGGCTTAAGCCCGCCCAGAGGGGCACGGCCGCAGCCAGCTCCCGGAAGATCTGCTGGGGATGTGCGCCGCCCAGTTTGTAGCCCATCTTGTCGCCCAGCTGGTTGATGATTTGCCAATCCGGGCGCACGCCGTTAGCGGGCACGGCCTGGGCCAATACCCCCAGGGTACCGTCGCTGCTGATAAAGGTGCCTTCCTGCTCCGCATGCACCGCCACCGGCAGGACCACCTGGGCCATTTTGGCGGTGTCGCTGAGAAAGGCGTCCTGAACGACGATAAAGTCCATCTTTTTCAGGAGCTTTTCCGTGCGGCTGCGATGGGGCAGGGCCCGGAGCAGATCGCCTCCCAACAGATAGAGGGCTTGGGGCGCGGCGGGGTCACCCGCTTCCAACTTGTCCAGCATCTCCGGCAGGGGCGTTCCCGCCGCGGCCTCGTCGAGATGGGCATATCCCGGGAGGCGCTCCGCCATGACTCCGGCTTCGCAGACGCCCCGGGAGTTGTTCTTCTCCGCTACCGGGAAGATGGCGCTCCCCGGAGTGCCGGGCTTGCCGATGAGCAGGAAGAGGTCGGCCAGGGCCTGGACGTTTTGCTCACCCTTGTCCTGGGCCAGAAGCTCGGTGCCGCATAGAATAGCCGGAGCCTGGGCCTGGGCCAGCAGGGCCGCGGTCTCCTTAATGAGGGCGTCATCCACCCCCGTCTTCTGGGAGACTTCTTTGGGGCCGATCTTCTTCAGGCTTTCCTTGAACTCCTCCAAGCCGTTGGCGCTAATGGCAGGGGTCCATTCGGGGTTATCCGCTAAAAAGGCTTTGAGCAAGCCGGCCAGCAGAATCCGCTCGGTGCCCGGCTTATAACGCAGGCTCACATGGGCGTAACGGTCGAACTTGGTGCGCCGGGGATTGGCCAGCACCAGTCGGAAATTCTCGTTATCCAGGGCCCGGAGCAGCTTCCAACCCAGAGGCGGCATCTCCGGAGTGACGTCCGCACCCAGCACCAGGACCAGGTCGGCCTTGGGGAGATCGGCAAAATGCCCCAACACAAAGGGAAAGCCGCTTCCTTGGGCGTCTGCGCCCAGCTTCAGGGGCGAATGGTAGGGCAGGGGAGGGGCGCTGGAGGCCTCCACCCCGGAGACCTGGGGCACTCCGAAGACCGAAGCCAGACCCCGCAAAGCCCGGATATAGGTATATCGGCCCGCATTATCCACCTGGTTGGAGCCCAACCCCTGGCGGAAGAATTTCTGGAAAAGGTAATTGGCCTCATTGGTGGCCCGGGCCGAGCCCACGCCGTAGATGGCGTTTGGTCCCGCGTTCTCCGCGATCTCCTTAAACTTGGCGGCTACCAGGTCCAGGGCCTCATCCCAGGAAGCTTCCCGAAACTCGCCGTTTTCCTTGATCAACGGGGTTGTCAGGCGGTCCGGGGCCTCCACCACCGGGAAGCCGAAACGGCCCCGGGAGCACAGCAGAATGCTCTTCTCGTTACGAACCCTAAGGATGCGGTCGTTTTTGGTGTGCAGCTCATAGGTGCAGCCGCCGCCGCAGAAGGGGCAGACGGTTTCGGTCTTTTCCACTTCCCAGGCCCGGGCCTTATACTTCCAGAGCTTGTTGATCAGAGCCCCCACCGGGCAGATGTCGATGCAGGAGCCGCAGAATTCACAATCCAGGGGAAGCTGGCCGGAACCCAGTTCCGTGAAGTAGCCCCGGTGCATGAAGTTGATAGCCATGGCCCCTACGTGGTCCCGGCAGACATGGACGCAACGGCCGCAGGTGACGCAACGATCCGGGTGGCGTTCCACGAAGAGGGATTCATAGTCGGGGTTGGGGGCCAGCTTCACGGCCTCCAAATCCACCTGGTCGATGGCCAGGGCATGGGTCAGGTCCTGGAGTTCGCACTCGCCGCCCTTGTCACAAATGGGGCACTCCAGCGCGTGGTTGATGAGCACCAGCTTCATCAACTCGGACCGGATCTGCTGGAGGCGTTCCGAATTAGTAACGACCTCCATGCCTTCATTGACCGGGGTGGCGCAGGCCGGCAGAGGCCGGGGAGGGCCGGGTTTGACTTCCACCACGCAGATGCGGCAGGCGCCGATGGGCTTCAAGGCCGGATGATAGCAGAGCCGGGGGATGAAGATACCGTTGGCGTCGGCCACTTCCAGGATGGTTTGCCCCTTGGGCGCTTGAATCGCCCGGCCGTCGATGGTCAGATTAACCATAAGCCTTTCCTATTTTTTTGCCATGTATGGTGCGCATGACCCACCATTCCTTATTTATTGGCGGGCCGAGCCCGTCTTACCTTTGATCTGCTGCCTACTCCAAACACCGGGTGCCGAGTTAGTGCCACCCATCTAAGCGAATGTCCAATTCCCTTTTTCCTTGGCAGTCAAGGGCCGCCCCACGTTTCTGACTGATTGCCAAAGTGCTAAGTGACCCTTATGCAGGTGTTTCACTTTTTGGTCGGCGCCGCCTCGAGTTCGTACACATAAAGTTTGCCGTCCACCTTGATGCCTTCCACCTTAACCCAGCCGCCGACTGCCGGTTTGGCGTACCTGTCATCCACTTTGCTGTCCGTCACCACGTAAATGGTCCGGTTATCAACCTGCCACTGGCCGACGTATCCTTGTTTCGGCATCTGCTTCACCACGCCGTAAAACTTCTCTTTGGCGACGGCGGCGCCGGCCAGGGCCGAAAGGGCCAGGCTCAATGCCAGGAACCAAACCATCAATTTTCGCATTTTCTAGTCCTAAATCTGATCATCGGCTGGTTGGCGTCCAGTAATCTTCAATTCTTGGCGGGCCGTCCCCGCTCTAGCTGTTGTTGCCCTATAAACGGCCGGTTGTTTTTAATCCAGCTTCTCCAGTTTGGTCACCTGGTAAGCAGGTTCACCGCCAAAACTGGATTCCTTGTCACAGGTCAATTTTACTTTCCAGCCTACCCCTTTGACTTGGCCGGGAAGAAGGATCGCCGAAGGCTTGGGAGTATCGATCAGGCCATATCTGGCGGCATCCTTGGCCGGCATGCGAAAGTCGAGCTTGGGCTTGCTGTCCAGCTTGAGAGTCAGTATTTTTTCTGAGCCGCCCAGGGGCGTCAATACGGTTTTCATGGCGATCTCTTCGATCTTGCCCGTAAAGGTCAGTCCCTTATCCCCGGCGACTGCGGAAAAAGCCACGCCCAGGCAAAGGAGAACCATTAAGAGAATGACCTTTTTCAACATGACCGCCTTTTTTCTTCAGAAAAACGCTACCCTCGAATGCAGGATGCCCTGTCTTATATCTACCTATCCACGTCCGCCAGCACGATGTCCATGGTGCCGATCAAGGCGATGGAGTCGGCCAGCAACCGTCCCCGGGCCAGTTTGTCCATGGCCGAGAGGTTGATGAAGGACGGCCCCCTGATCTTCAGCCGGAAAGGCTGGGGGCTGCCGTCGCTGACCACGTAAAATCCCATCTCCCCTTTGGGGGCCTCAATGCACTGGTAAACCTCGCCTTTAGGCGGGGTGATGCCTTCCTGGATCAACTTGAAGTGGTTGATCAAGCCGGCGATATCGTTATAGACCGCGTCCTTGGGCGGCAGACTCACCCGGGGGTCCTTGGCCTTGATGTCCCCGTCAGGCAGATCCGGCAGGCGCTCCAACACCTGGCGGACGATGCGGTTCGCCTGGAGCATCTCTTCCATGCGCACGAGATATCGATCGTAGGTGTCGCCGTTTTTCCCCAGGGGCACCACAAAATCGAAGTCCTCGTAACTGGAGTAGGGGTTATCCCGGCGCAGATCCCAATTAACCCCGGAGCCCCGGGCCATGGGTCCGGACCAGCCCCAGTCCAGGGCCTCCTCCGCACTCATGACGCCCACGTCCTTGGTGCGCTCGATCCAGATTTGGTTTTTGGTCAAGAGGGCATGGTAATCCTGGTGCTTTTCCGGGAAGGTCTTGACGAAGTCCCAAGCCGCGGGGATAAATCCTTCGGGCAGGTCCCCGGCCAGGCCGCCGATGCGGCAGTAAAGCGGGAACATGCGGGCGCCGGAGACCATCTCGCAGAGGTCCATGATCTTTTCCCGTTCCCGGAAGGCGTAGAATAGGGGCGTCATGGCCCCCAAGTCGTGGCCGTGGGTGCCCAGCCAGAAAAGGTGAGAGGCGATGCGGGTCAACTCCGCCATCATCACCCGGATGTACTGGGCCCTTTTGGGCACTTCCACGTCCAGGAGCTTTTCCACGGCCAGGCAGTAGCCGAAGTTGTTCACTTCCCCGGCAAGGTAGTCCAGGCGGTTCATCAGGGGCAGGCACTTATGGTAGGTGCGGTTCTCGCACATCTTTTCGATGCCCCGGTGCAGGTAGCCGATATCCGGATCGGCCCGCAGGATGAGTTCGCCGTCCAGCTCCAAGAGGACCCGGAGCACCCCGTGGGTGCTGGGATGCGAAGGCCCCAGGTTGAGGAGCATGGTCTCCGTGCGTTTCAAGGTCTCAGCGCCGTTCATCAGGTATTCCTACTTGCCCCGTAAGGGATAGTCTTTGCGCAGGGGATGACCCACCCAGTCTTCGGGCATGAGGATGCGCCGCAGATCGGGATGGCCCCGGAAACGGATGCCCACCAGGTCGTAGGCCTCCCGTTCGTGCCAGTTGGCGGTGGACCACACCGGCGCCACCGAATCGATGACCGGGTTGGCGTCATTAGGAAGCAGGGTTTTTAAGGTCACCCGGTTGTGGTTCCGGTGGGAGTAAAGATTATAGACCACGCCGAACCGGGGGCTCTGGGGGAGGTAATCCATGCCCGCGACCATGGAGAGATAGCGGAAATAGGTCTGGGGCGTATCCCGGAGAGCCCGGCAGATGTCGACGATGCGTTCGGGTTTGACGGTGATGGTGGTCTCTCCCCTAAACTCCGTCACCTCCACCACTTCTTCGGGGAATTTTTCCTGTAGCAGTTCCGCGGCCTTGTTCATACGGCCTCCTGGCGCAGCGTCAACCGCTCCCGGTATTTCTTGGTCAGGAAGGGATCTTTTAATATCTTTTCATGGAGCTTCAGAATGCCGTAAAGCAAACCCTCGGGCCGGGGCGGGCACCCGGGGACATAAACGTCCACCGGGAGATAAGTGTCGATGCCCTGGACCACCGCGTAGGAATCGAAGATCCCCCCGGAGCAGGCGCAGGCCCCCATGGCGATGACCCACTTGGGCTCCGTCATCTGCTCGTAGATGCGCTCGATGGCGGGCATCATCTTCTTGGTCACCGTGCCGGCGATGATGATCACGTCCGCTTGGCGGGGAGAAGCCCTAAAGGCCTCCATGCCGAAGCGGGCGATGTCCCAGCGGTTGGCCGCGGTGCAGATCATCTCGATGGCGCAGCAGGCCAGCCCGAAGGTGGCGGGCCAGAGCGAGCTCTTCCGGCCCCAGTCCACCAGCTTTTCCAGGCTGGTGGTGAGGATGTTGTATCCTAAATGTTCTTCTATACCCATTACATCGCTCCAAAAAACGTTTTTCGTTTTTCGTTTATGGTTTTTCGTTTCCGGTTATGGTCAAGTCCATTTCTTTTACGAAAAACGCAAAACGAAAAACGCAAAACCGTCCCTTACTCCCATTCCAACGCTCCCTTGCCCCAGACGTAAGCCAGGCCCACCGCCAGGATGGCGATGAAGACGCCCATCTCCACCAAGCCGAACCAGCCCAGGGGTTTGAAGACCACCCCCCAGGGGTAGAGGAAAATAGCTTCAATGTCGAAGACAATGAAGAACATGGCGATGATGTAAAAACGCACCGTGTAACGGTTGCGGGCGTCGCCGATGGGGTCCATGCCGCACTCATAGGGGATGTCTTTGGCGGGGGTGTGCGTCTTTTTGCCCACTAATTCGGACAAGAGCACCATCACCGCCATCAGCCCCAGGGCGATGAGCATGTAGATCAAGATGGGTAAGTAGTTGATGAGCATATGCTAACCTTCTCTTATTTCAAACCCTTTTGAATTATTTATCTTTTTTGTATTTTTTCCAAAGGTGTAAAGAACCATAAATCGTAAGTGTTAAAAAGAATATTGAAGATAAACCATATCCAATGTTTATTAAAAATTTAGACTTTGTAAATATGGTTTTAGCTTCGATTAAAAAACCACTAAATATTATTGCAACTAAAAGCCAAAGGGCTAATTTGCCCAGTAATCGTTTGGTTTTCCCCAGTTTCATTGTTTTCTTTCTCGCCCCAAGTTTAGTTGGGCACGAGATGAAAATATTTTTAGCTACAGATCCAGGGATATATATTCAGCAAAACTCCTTAATTGAGGAATAGGAATATTATCTTCTCTCATCCCTTCCAGATGCAACTTGATGGCTTCTTCCATCCGACTTAATACTTCTTCCCTGGTATTCCCGGTGGCGACACAACCTGGTAGGTCGGGGCAATAAGCCGAGTAATTACCGTTGGCTTTCTCTACGATTATTAAGAGGCGTTCCATGGGAATTACTCTCTTATTCTCAAGCCGGCCTGCTTTAAAATGCTGTTCAGAGTACCTGGACTCAGGTCATCCTTGAGATGGCCGGCAATAGTAACACGTCCGGATTTTGTAAGGTGTTTATATTGCCTATGACTTCCGGGTTTTCTGGGTTTAATCAGATACCAACCATCCTCTTCAATTTTTTTTATCGCATCTCGAACTTTCAAGATGTTTGCCGGATGATATTTTTCAGTAAGGGCAAACTTTACCCTCACTGCTGTGTTTTAATTAATGCTGCGCCTCCGCCTTACACACCCCCAACGGGCACTCTCCCGCCAGGTGGGCGTCGTATTCGTCTTTGAACCGCTCCATGGTGGTCTTGATGAAGGAGTGGGGGCTCCACCCCAGGGCGCAGTTGGCGCTTTCCACCATGGCCTTGGACAGGGAGTACATCCGGTCCAGGTCCGCCTGGGTGCCTTTTAAGGCGGCCACCTTGCAGATCAACTCGTAGAGGACCCGGGTGCCCCGGCGGCATGGCAGGCAAAAACCGCAGGACTCGTGCTGGAAGAAATACAACAAACACTTCACCACGTCGATGATGCAGGTGGTGTCGTCCATGACCATCATGGTGCCGGAGCCCAACCCACCTTCCACCTTGGCCAGGGCTCCGTGTTCAATAACCGTGTTCAGGTGTTCCGGCAGGAAAAAGCCCACGGACGCGCCCCCGGGCTGAACACTTTTGATCTTTCTTCCTTCCCGGACGCCGCCGCCGTATTTATCGATGAGCTCCTGGAGCGTCATCCCTAAGTTGGCTTCCACGATCCCCGGCTTGTTGACGTGGCCCACCACCTGCATAATTTTGGTGCCCGCGGTGTCCGGGGTGCCCTTGGCCTTATACCATTCGGGGCCTTTGAGGACGATGGTCGGCACGTTCGACAACGACTCCACGTTGTTGACGATGGTGGGTTTGTACCAGACGCCCACTTGGCCGGGGAAAGGCGGCTTGACTCGGGGATTGCCCCGTTGGCCCTGAATGGACTCGATGAGCGCGGTTTCCTCGCCGCAGACATAAGAGCCGCCGCCGGTCTGCACCTGGATGTGAAAAGAAAAGCCGCTGCCCATGATGTTGTCGCCCAAGAGGCCCTTGGCTTCCGCGGCCTTGATGGCGGTGTTCAGCCGGTACATGGAGAGGTAATACTCACCCCGGCAGTAGATATAGCCGAAGTTGGCGCCCACCGCGTAGCCGGCGATGGCCATGCCTTCCAGCACCTTGTGGGGGTCGCCCTCCATGATGTAGCGGTCTTTGATGGTGCCGGGCTCCCCTTCGTCGGCGTTGCAGACGATGTACTTGGGGAAGACGGGGCTGGGCTGGGTAAAGGACCATTTCAAGCCGGTGGGGAACCCCGCGCCGCCCCTGCCCCTGAGACCGGATTCCTTGACAAGGTTGACCACCTCCACCGAGGTCATGGACAAGGCTTTTTTCAGGCCCTCGTAACCGCCCCGGCCCACGTAATCGTCCAGGCTCATGGGATCCATCTGGTCCACGTTGGCCAACAGCACCAGCTCATCCGGGCTGGGGGGATAATCGCTTAAGGCGTTGGTGGTGCGGCGGATTTCCCGGTAGTCCGGGGCTTTGCCCGCCCGGTAGTCGGCCAGGATGCTCTTGATGCGCTCGGTGGTGAGGCGGCCGTGGACCACCTCGTTGATCTGCATCACCGGCGCCACTTCGCAGCAGCCCAGGCAGGCGGTGTGCTCCAGGGTGAAGAGGCCGTCAGAGGTGGTTTCCCCCACCTCGATTCCCAGTTCCGCTTTGAGCACCTCCACCAGGTTGTCCACTCCGAGGATGTGGCACTGGGGGGATTCGCAGACCCGGATGATGTACTTGCCCCGGGGCCAGGTGGCGAACATGGTGTAAAAGCTGAGGACGCCGTAAAGGTAAGGGTAGGAGACATCCATGCCCTGGGATACCATTTGCAGGGCTTCCAGGGGCAGCCAGTTGCCGCACAGGCCTTGGACCTGGTGCAGGGCCGGCAGAAGACCGCCTTTAATGCCGCGCATATTCTGGCAGATCTCCTGGATGGCTGACACTTGCTCCGGGCTTAGAGGGGCGCTGACAGGGCGCTTAATTTCCAGCATTATCGACCCATGGTAGCTATTTTCTTGTGAAATATTTCTTATATTTGGGCATTTTTAATCCCATTCCACCTCTCTGTCAAGCACTTTTTTACTTTTTCTGAGTGGAAAACCAGGCCGGTCTTCCATATCACTTGTGCTGAAAGGAACTTGCTGGCCTTGGCTGAGGGAGAATTTTTCAAACCTTAGGCGAGATGGGGAGTGTGTTGTGGGGATAGGGGGTAGAGTGTGAACCAATGTTCAGAGGCCAGTGGGCAGGGGTTAGGGGGCAGGGATTAGGGGGCAAGGGCCACTAGGAAATTCTCAGTCCGCGTTTTATTATCATCCGCACGAAAGGTTTTCCAAAATAGAGAAAGAGGTTGACGTATATATTACAATGAAATATAGTTTATAGTGTTAGGGGGTGGCGTGCGGATTTTTAAAACCAAGTGGTTCAGGCGCTACGCGCGGCATGAGCGGATCGGTGATGATGGCTTGCGCCACGCCATAGAACGAGCAGAGCGTGGGATGGTGGATGCCGATTTGGGCGGCGGCGTTATCAAGCAACGGGTGGCGCGGACAGGGCAGGGGCGCTCGCGCGGCTACCGGGTGCTGGCCGCCTACCGCGCCGGTGACCGGGCGGTGTTCCTCTAAGGCTTTGCCAAAAACGAGCGGGAAACCAATCAGCATTCCAACGACAATTTTTCGTAGGGGCGAACCTTGTGTTCGCCCTGAACGCTCGGGGCGAACACAAGGTTCGCCCCTACGATTTAACCCCCTTTGATTGCGAGTTGGTATAAGAACGTCGGCGACGGTGAACTGGAGACGTTGAGAGAGATTGCCGCGGCTTGGCTGGAGGCGGATGACGAACGCCTTGAGCAAGCGATTAAAGAAGGGATTTTGCAGGAGGTAACATGACGGCTAAGAGCAAAAAGCCTTCCAGGCTGACACAAGCGCTGCTGGAAACAGCCGAGGACATGCAGCAAGCGGGGATTCTGGATAAGGCGGCTTACGGGAAAATAACCATGCGCCATCTTGGGGTGGCAGACAAAGCCGGAATCGAGCCGCTGACCGGGGAAGATATCCGGGCCATGCGCGAACGGGCTAACCTGAGCCAGGCGGTGTTCGCGCATTACCTGAACGTGACGGTTGGCTACATATCGCAGTTGGAGCGGGGCGCCAAGCGTCCCACCGGCGCGGCCCTCGTGCTGCTGAACCTGATCCGCCGCAAAGGGATGAAAGCGATCCTTTAAAATAGGGCTGGGGTCAGGGACCAGTGGCCAGGGACCAGTGGCCAGTGGCCAGTGGTCAGTAGGCGTTATAGCAAGTTGCGGCCATACGGAGTAATATTTAGCTGTCATTCTGAACGGAGCGGAGCGGAGTGAAGAATCTCGTCTTTCGGGGCTCAGCCGCGTCCCCGGCCAGGTCCATTCGAAACCTGCGGGCGCTTAATGATGATCGGCATTTATGACTCGCGGGGACTACCTTACCGGCGGCCAGGAACTTTTCAACCTCCGCTGCCGGTGAGGTGTTTGCGGTTGATTTGTCATTCCGTTCAGTTTTCAGGGTAGAAGTCCGCCCGCGCCTTTAGGCATGGTGCGGGGGGCTTTTTTGAATAGTGACAATTCACGTGATTTTGTCCAGTTTTTTTCTTTATTATCGGATCGAAATCGGCTATCGTAAAGTTATCCTAATTCAAATAACAGGCGAGGGGACAATGAGCGTGGAGAAGCGGGTAATTATGCAGCCTGAAAACTTACCCAAAAAATATGGTAACCGTTCAGTCCCCCTTATCGGGAAAGGCGAAAAATTTTTTGAAAAAATGAAAAAAAATGGCCTTGGGGGCGCGACTTTTTTTGAATAATAGTGTATTCAAGGTCTTGTGGAAACAAGGCCGA
>JBMORF010000080.1:0-25728 GCA_049322315.1 Thermodesulfobacteriota bacterium
CTGGCCGAGGTGGAGGTTAAAGACGGTGAGCACTGGTATCTCCTGCGCACCGCCCTTCAGGGCGCGGCCGGAAAAATCTGCCAGGCTGTGGGGGTAAGCATCCCACCCCCCATGCGACCCTTGGAAAATGTGGTGCCGACAGACAATTGCGCCCTCGCAAATAACTGATTCTACTTGATTTTGCGTTATTGGCTGTAGAACTTGGGTCATAAAAAACTATCAATATTTTTATAGAACAATTTATGTGTTGTTGGCGTAATAATTATTATCTCATTCATATCTCTTTTAATTAAATAATTATTAATTTCTTTTAATAAGTTTTCGTTAAATTTATGCCACCGCATCTGTTCTTTATAACTACCAGACCTTGTTGACAATTCTTTATATTGCATATTTCTACTAACTAAATCAGATTGAAGAGGAATGCCTTCACTAATAAACGTTGTAAGATCTTTATAACCATCTAATCCAGCAATGAACAATCTTCTTGCACCCATTACAATGGCCGTAGCAACAGATAGAATAGAGATCGAGGCGTAATCATTAATAAAAATTGTCCCATTCTTTATACTAAAGGATGAACCTTCCCCATTGACATGTTTGATTAGTTCATATTCTCTGTTTGTATATTTTTCTATAAAATTTTTTGAAAACTTATTAGTGAAAAGTAAGTTGGAAGCCGGGTGTACATCATCAATAAATTTAATAAATCGTTCTTTATTATTAAAAGAATGATAATGAGGCTTAAATAAGCCTCCCAGGTAATTTGATCCAATTATAATAGGATCATATTTCTCTTTCAGCTGATTAATTTTCCCTTGATATAGACCTATTGATGGACCGTTAGATAAGATTAGGATGTCACAATCCCTATGCCTATCTTCATAACTCACACTATCTTTGCTGTAATCGCAACCAACACTCATACTCTCCGATGCGTTACTCATGGCTAATTCATAATTAGGGTAATCATCATGTTCACCTATAAACCCGGTATCTATTATTTTAGGGATGAGTTCCTTATCAAAACCAATAGGGTTCATTCTATTAATCAATTGTAATACAGAATGGACATCATCAATATTATATTGCTGCAGCATCATCATATAATTGGCATAATTTGGATGAACCCCATAAATTCCAGAAATCATATACGGCAAATTATATCCCCATTCACACTCTTTGATGAGATCCACAAAATATCTATCTATGAGATCAAGAATGGGCAGCACATTATATTTAGGATTTATCTTCTCAAAGAATAATATTAGCAATTCTAAAGGGAGGTTCCCTGCCCCTCTCCCCATTCCAAAGACAGTCCCATCAACGAAATCAACACCAAGCCTTATAGCTTCTAATGTGTTGGCAAAGGCTAATTGGAGGTTGTTATGGGGATGGAAGCCAATGGGTTTCCCTATTTTTAAAAGGACATCGAAGTATGTTTTAATATCTGAAGGTAAAATAGACCCATATGAATCCGCAAAATAGACAATAGATATTTTTGAATCTTTTAGGGGACCTATTAAGGACCTTAATTCATAATCAGTATACCCTATGATTCCCATCAGTTGGATTGACACTTTATAACCTTTATCTGCAATGGCATTTCCTAAATCAATCGCACCATAAACTTTATCTTTATGTACTGCAATGCGATATAAAGATACATTACTTTCTTGAGACTCGCCAATATCTTCTAAGTCTATTTTACCATAATCAACCATAAGTGAAATTGTCGCTGTTGGTGATAAACTTATAATTTTGTTTACAACTTCTTCTGGAGTAAATCGCCACACACCATATTTAGAAGGATCAAAATACTTGGCCGAACTGCGGAAACCGATTTCAATAATATCAACTCCTGACTTAGAAACAGCCCGGACAAAATCCTTAACTAGTTGTTCGCTAAAATTCCAATTATTTAAATAACCACCGTCACGAATGGTACAGTCTAATATTTTTGTTTGCACCGAGAAATCTCCCGTATTAACAATGTGTTAAAGACTATTTGATTATCTTTTTCTCCTGGAACTACAACATATCTTATCTAAAATATTGACAAGCAACCCTCATGGTTGGTGGATATATTCCAAAGGCTCATTTCTAATCTGGTCCCAATATTTTTCCACCCAGTCCACTACCCCCGCCAGTCCATCCGTCAAAGGCACCTGGGGCGACCAGCCCAGTTCCCGGCGGGCCCGGGTGGAGTCGATGACATAGGCCGCGTCTTGTCCCAGGCGCTCCTCCACGGCCACCGTGGCCCTGGAAAGATCCCGGCCCATCAGCCGGCAGATCTCCCCCACCACCTCCCGGACCTGATAGCCCCGGTCCGGGGAGAGATGGTAGATGGTTCCAAGTTGGCCCTGCTCCATGGCCGCCAACTCCCCCCGGGACACATCCCGGATATGGATATAGGACTTCACCGCTCTGCCCCCGCCATGCAGCTCTATAGTTTTCCCCATTTTTAAATAAATGACGGAGCGGGGGACAATCTTGAACAACTGCTGGTGAGCCCCGTAAACATTAGTAGAGCGGATCATGATGAGGGGAAAGGAATAATTCTTCACCAAGGTGAACAACAGCAAATCCGCGGCAGCCTTGGACGCGGCATAAGGGGTGCTGGGGTTGAGGGGCGCGGCCTCGGTAACCACCCCTGCACAGGCGCCGTAAACCTCCGGGGAAGAGATATGGACATACCGCTGGAGATAGGGCCGGTCCTTCAAGGCGTTTACCAGCTTGGCCAGGGCCACCGCGTTAGTCTGGAACCACTGTTCGGGATGCCGCCAACTGGGGGCCACTTCGCTCTGGGCCGCGAAATTTACCACAAACCCCGGCTGAAAGTCGTCCAGTAACTCTATGATCCGAAACATATCCTTATTCAAGTCCGTCTGGAAGAACCGAAAATTCGCCCCCTGGCGCTGCTTGTAAGGCAAAAACAGGGCGCTTTTCTCCGGGGAGCGGCTCAGGCCCACGACCTCGTTCCGGGAATCCTCCAGGAGCAGGTCGATAAAGTCGCTGCCGGAGAAGGAATTGCTGCCGATTACCAGAATTTTCCGGTTTGCCGACACTGGCGCTGATCTCCCTTTCCCCGGTCAGAAAGGCCCGGTGAAACCCTTATCAGGGATATCCAGGGGTATAGCTCGAACCTCTTGAAATAACTTGTCATCCACTTTAAGCCCCAACATCTGCTGGGCCGCCGCGACAATCTGCACCGCCCGGGGATAATACCGGTTGGCCAAGGCCGGAGAAGTGGGGGCGGGACAATCCGGGAGGGCGATGCGCACCGGGGGATTCTTCAGATCGCCAAAGGCCTTTTCCGCCACCCGGGCGATGACTTCGGCACCAAAGCCGCCGGTGGTCCAGCCGGTATCCGTCATGATGAGGTTGCCGGTCTGCCGCACCGACTCCAGGATCAGCCCTTCATCCAAGGGCCTTAAGGTGCGCACGTCCAAGACTTCCGCGGAGACTCCGGCGGCCGCCAGCATCTCCGCAGCGCGCAGAGACTCCAGGACCATGTAGGAGGTGGCGGCAATGGTAAGATCACGGCCAGATCGGACAATCTTGCCCTGACCCAGGGGCACCCGGTAAACTCCCGGGGGAACGTAGCCCGAAATATTATGAAGCCAGCGGTGTTCCAGGAAGATAACCGGGTTGCGGTCCTCGATGCTGGCAATCAGCAACCCCTTGGCATCGTGGGGCGTGGTGGGCATGACCACCTTTAATCCGGGCACATGGGCGAACCAGGCCTGGAGACTCTGGGAGTGCTGGGGCCCCTGTCCCCAGCCCCGGCCGATAATTAAGCGGATGACTAAAGGAATGCTGGTCTTGCCGCCAAACATGTAATGCCAATTGGCCGCCTGATTGACGATCTGCTCCAGGGCCAAGAGGGCAAAGTCCACCCGCTGGTGCGTCATAACGGGCCGCATTCCCACCAAGGCCGAGCCGATGGCCACTCCCGTCATCCCGTTTTCGGAGACCGGCATGTCCATGACGCGATTGGGCCCATACTTCTCCTGGAGACCCAGGGTGGTGCCGAAGACGCCTTTGGGATCGGGAACCCCCAACCCCATGATATAGACCGCCGGATCTTGGTCCAGGCAGACGTATAGAGCCTCGTTGACGGCTTGAAAGAATTTTAACTCACGGTCACCCACAGGCCGGTTCTCCTGAGGCGTTAGGGAGCATATACGTCTTTCAAGAGAAGGTCTTCTGAGGGGAAGGGGCTCTTTTTCGCAAAGGCCACCGCTTCTGCCATCTCCGTTTTAATTTGGTTTTCCATGTCCCCCATCTCTTGAAGGGATAAGAGCCCGTCAGCTAAAAGCCTTTCCTTAAATCGATCCAGAGGACATCTGGCCTGCCATTCCAGGAAATCGCATTCGGCCCGGTATCCCAGGTGATTGTCATAGTAGGGGCCGCAGTGCTCCCGCCAGCGATAGGTAATAAACTCCAGAAAAGTGGGACCCCCTCCTTCCTTGGCCTTACCTACGGCCTGGCGGGCCAGCCGGTAAACCTCAACCACGTCATTTCCGTCCCCCTGGTGGCTCTCGATACCATATCCTTGGGCCAGCCGGTAAATCTCTCGACCCGGAGGTTGCCGCACGGATAGGGGTGAATAGACAGAGAAGAAGTTATTTTCGCAAATAAAGACTACTGGTAATCCTTTGAGGACCGCAAAATTGAGGCTCTCGTGAAATACCCCTTCCTCGGTGGCCCCCTCCCCAAAGAAGACCACCGTGACCCGGTCCTCGCCCAGCATGGTGGACCCCAGGGCCGCACCCACGGCCATGGGAATGGTGCTGCCCACTATGGGCACCGCGCCCAAGAATCCCGCTGGCAGATCAATCAGGTGCATGGAACCACCTTTGCCCAAACAACAACCAGTTACCTTGCCATAAATCTCCGCCATCATGGCCTTGAGATCCCCGCCTTTGGCCAGATAGTGGCCGTGGGAGCGGTGATTGCTTAAAACATAGTCATCGGGGGTCAGATTGAGGCAGACTCCGGCACTTACGGCTTCCTGCCCGACACAAAGGTGCACGGGACAGCGCATCTCCTGCTCCGGGTAGAGATCGGCGATCATCTCTTCCACCACGCGGATGCGTAACATCTGATAGAAAAGCTGCTTGAGGGTGCCGGCGTCCATAGTCCCCACCCTACATCAACTTCAAGTATTGCATGGTTTTTATGTTGTAGTAGCGCCTATCGGTCATCGCCTCGGGTATCTTACCCGCCGCAAAAGCGGTTTTCAAATCCAGGATGGCGTCCTCAATAGAGAACTTGGGAGCAAAGCCCAACTCCCTTTTAATCTTTTCGGAAGAAACATGGTAGGAACGATTATCATTGCTGGGAGTGTAGACAATATCAATATCCCCACCTAAGGTGGCCTTGACTTTTTCCGCCAGTTCCCGGACCTTAAAATTCTCGTACCCGACGTTATAGATTTTTTTATGAATTTTGTGGTCCGGCTGCTCCAGCAGAAAGAGGTAGAGGTCGGTCATATCCTTAATATGGATGTTGGGCCGCTTTTGCTCCCCTCCAAAGACGGTGATGGTGCCTTTATTGATCGCATGGTTGGTGAGAATATTCACCGTCAGATCTAGCCGCAATCGGGGAGAATAACCGCACACGGTGGAAGGACGGACAATGGTGACTACGAAGTCATCGGCCGCGGCGGCCAGCAGCGCCTCCTCCCCCAGCGCCTTGTATTTGGAGTAATCCGTCAGCGGTTCCAGGGGCAGGTCTTCCGTAACCTCCGGTTCCTCCTTAATACCATAAACACTGGAACTGGAGGCATAAATAAAGACTTTGACCCCGGACTTTTTGGCAATCTCGATCAATTGCAAGAAGGCGTCGTAATTGATGGACTTCGCCAACTGAGGGTCCAGTTCGTAGCTTGGATCATTGGAGATACAAGCTAGATGAATAACCACATCCGTTCCAGGGACCTCTTTCTCCAATAGGGCCCGGTCCCGGATATCACCTTTGACTTCCTGGAGGTTAGGATGGCTCCTGACCGCGTTCAAAACCTTCTCTCCATAAAGGTAGAGATCGATGACTTTAACCCGATATTCTTTCTCCAAAAGTTTGGGGACCAGGACGGCCCCCACGTAGCCTGCGCCCCCGGTTACCAATACCGATTTATATTTAGGCATGATTTGTCTTTTCCTTTGATGACTTTCCCGTAATTCTCATTCTTCTTAAGCGTTACAAATCCAGGGTTTGCCGGGCAGATTCACCCATTTGATCCACCCAGAAATGGAGAATAGCCGCATGGCAAGTTTCTGCCAGCCCGTAAGTGTCGGCTGGCACATAAAAGTTAAAGGTCCCCAAGGTCCTGAGAAGATTGTCCGGCTTCATGGCCGACAGGGTAACGACCAAACCTCCGAGATTTTCTGCTTCCCGGGCGGCCCGGAGGATATTGGGTGATTGACCGGAACTGCTGATGGCCACCAACATATCGCCTTTCTTCAGTTGCCGCCGGAGGGGTTCGGCAAAGACCTCCTCATAGCAAAGGTCATTGGCCAGGGCGGTAATCAAGGAAAGATCGGTGAAGACTCTGGTGTGCAGATGGGCATTTTTGGCCAAGTCTGCGGAAATATGGGAGGCCATGGAAGCACTGGCCCCATTGCCAATAAAATAGAGGATCTTGTCATTCTTTTTTATTTGCAGGGTGGCTTCCCGCAAGCTGGAGAAGGCCTCATTCGGATCCAAGGCCGTGCCTGTGGCGTTGCGCACCGACAAAGAGTCCAGGCAGGCCTTGAGTTCGGAGACATTGATGCTCCAATGATTCATAGCGTTGCTCCCCCTTTTTCCGAAATGGATTTGAGGGCAGTCCATAATTGAGGGATTGTGGCCGCATGGCGGCCCTGGACGTAGAAACTTTCGCCCCCCCCCGCCACCGTCCGGACCAGCATGGTCTTCCAAGGACGGAAATAATAGTATGGATCTTCCCGTGATGCCTCATAGCGATATGATTCCGGCAACTTTTTTAGATCGCATACCAGGGTGGTAAATTTCGTAATCTGTCTACCATGCTGGTGGGCAACGTTACGGACCATGGCCAGACTTTTGAGAAAAACCTCCGGGGCCATGACCGCGCTGCCGAAATTCATGGCCACCCCTCCCTGGAGGTTTTCCAGTACTTTGGTAAACCGGAGAAAATCGGTATAGCTGGTGGCGCCGTATGCAGCCCCATTACAATTGGGATGCTCATGTACAATATCGTAGCCGATACCCACATGCACGGTGATGGGGATCCCCAGGCGGTAACCCGCGGCTAACACACTGATTTCCTGGTGAGGAAACGGCTCTTCTGCTATTACTCTGCCCACCGCTTCTCCTAAACCGAGCCGGTCTTGGGCAGCCGCGGTGACAATGTCATTAATCCGTCCAGTTTCCTGCCATAAACCGAATTGTCCCTCCTGAAGGTAATGGGCGACACTTTCGGTGGTGGCTCCCATCAGGGCGAATTCAAAATCATGGATCACACCGGCGCCGCTCATGGCGATCAGGGAAAGATAGCCCTGTTCCATCAGGTCAATGAGATATCTTTGTACGCCGGATCGGAGGACATGCGCCCCCATGATCAAGACCACAGCCGCCTTCGCGGTTTTGGCCGCAACGATACGAGTGGCCACGGAATTCAGCTCCGGCCATTCGGGAGATATAGGCTGTAAGGGAAGGATGGCGGATCGATCCAAGCCATGTTCCCTGGCAGATAAAGGATGCAACGCTATGCGAGAGCGGTCAAATTCGGGATAATTGTGCGCCATTGGGAGAAACACCTTACGTGTCTTATTTTAAGAGGGAGACGATGAATTTCTTAGCGCTTGCTTTATCGATGGATTTGCAATTCCCTAGAATTTCCACCGCTAAGGCCCCGACCACATTGCCGATAAATCCTAGGATTTCGGGCGGAGCATCCAAAAATGCGGCCAATGAAGTCACGGATAGAAAAGCATCCCCAGCCCCAATCCGGTCGACCACCCGCAAGGCAAAGGAAGGTACAGCCACAAATTCCCCAGAACTGCCCCGGACATAACACCCTTTCTTACCCCGGGTAACCACAAACTGGGAGCAATCGATCTTGTTGGCCAGGATATCCATCATGGGCCGAATTTGGCCTGATAAATCCCGCATCTCCAAACGGATCTCGTGCTCCGCGATACAGATATAATCCCCATGGGGATACCGGGTTAATGTATGGAAACCGCGATTACCGGCATTAGCTTGGGTATTTATAGCCAAAAAAGGAGATCGTCTAACCAGAGTGTTTCTAATGGATTTACTGATGGCCCCATGGCCAAAATCGGCAGCAATTGCCAAATCAACTTGCGCTAACCACTTCTTCAGTCTGTCGCAAACCTGCTTATCCTGCTCGGAAGAAAGATTGCTACCATCCATTACATATACTTCAAAGAGTTTGTTCAGAGAGTATCCTTCGACAAAACGACGTTTAAGCAAAGTTGGGGCATCTTGTTGATAGAAGAAAAATGGCGAAATATTGGGAGAAAGCTCTGACCTGATGAAATCTTCGTAACTATCATGTTCGCCTAATACTGTTACCAGATAAACCTCTTTGGCAAAGTTAGCCACATGATTGGCAACCGCCAGCACCCCGCCGGCAAAGACATCGTGAGTTTGATACTTAACCGCAATTGCCGGATCTTTGGAAGAGATGCCCATGGGTTCGCAATATTGATATTCGTCGATGATGGTATCACCTATTACCAGGACTTTCAATGTTGACATTTTGTCAATGATGTCCATGACTTGTTGAAGATTGTAGCGCTGACGAAAAAGATCTAGATATTGTTGAATTTCTTCTGAAAAATTTGAGAGATACCGGTTTATCAGATTAGTGGAACTGAAAACAATATCATCGGTGAAGGCCAAAGTGGCCCCAATCTCTTTGACCACCTTTTCCTCCAGAGCGATTTTCCCGGTCATATCTGCTCCGGTATTTTTAAATTCAGATCCTTTGACGTAGATATCCGGACGCAACACCCGCAGGGTTTCCTCAGCAGTAGGCCATTGATTAAGGGCAACATAGTCGACACACCCCAAAGAGGCCACTCCTTCCATTCGCAGTTGCTCAGGAAACGCCGGCCGATGCGGTCCCTTATCCACAAACCGGTCCGGGGTAACCGTGACCACTAGAGCATCCCCTTTCTTCCGGGCCTGCTCAAAGTAACGGATATGCCCGATATGGAGAAGGTCAAAGACACCGTGGCAATGGATTACCTTTTTCTTATCATCTCGCAGAAACTTAATTATGGAGGCCAGTTCTTCAATGGTTTTAATTTTGACATCAGAATGCATGGCATTGTTCCTTTGATTTTCTCAAGGTGAATTAATCTATGCCTATAGGCTCTCAGTGGCTGCAATCAACTCCATCAGTCCCGAGATCTTTTAGGCACAGAACAGCCCTCATTTACGAAAATGAATTCACATAGAGCGTGGAAGAATGAGTAGACTATAAGGATTTAAGAAAAAGAGGTTTATTATAGGAAACCAATTTTAATCTGGCATTCAGGTATTGAAAAAACCTTGGTTATGAGAACTCAATAATTGTGGCCGGCTATTGATATCATATTCTTTTAGAAGAACTATCTTTGAAAAACGGTAATCGGTTTTTGAACCGGCCCATTATTCCCTGAGAAGGCGAGGGCTTCCGGGAACGGCGTGGTTTGGTGCGGCTGCCGTCTTCAGACGTATAGTAGGATTGGTATCGATAATAATTGTAGTTATAATAATAGCCGTTACGCTGGAGGTTAACGTCATTCAGGATGGCGCCCAGGAGGGGGGCCTGGACTTCCAGGAGATCGTTTTTGGCCTCCATGGCCGCCTTGCGGGGAACGGTATCCGCTTTGACCACCAACAGCGCGCCTTCCACCAGGGTGGCTAAAATGGCCGCGTCAGTCACTGACATGAGGGGCGGCGAGTCTATGACCACCCGGCTAAAACGCTCCTGGGCCCGGGAGAGGAACTCCCCCATACGCTCCGAGTGCAGGAGTTCCGAGGGGTTGGGCGGGATATGACCGCAGGTCACCAGGAAGAGGCCCGGCACCGGGGTTTCCATCAACGGCAGTTCCTCGGTATCGCCCACCAGGAAATTGGAAAGGCCCGGTTCTCTCTCCACCTGAAAGAGCTGATGCAGGGTGGGGCGCCTCAGATCCGCATCTACCAGAAGAACCTGGGGCTCGGCCTTGGCCATGGCCGTGGCCAGGTTGGCGGCGGTGAGGGTCTTGCCTTCCAGGGGCAGGGTACTGGTAACAAGTAAAGTTTTAGGCGCTTGCCCAGGGGAAGAAAAAAGGATGCTGGTGCGCAGGCCCCGGTAGGCCTCCGATACCAGGGGCTGAGTGCCGCTATGGACCACCAGTTCTGGGGGGCCGCCATCGGCATTAGCGGTCTGGGCCGGGACTTCTATATGGGAAATCATGGCCAGGTTGGGGATCTCCAGCCATTCTTCCACCTCATCCGGAGTCTTCAGGGTGGTATCCAGGCTTTCCAGGCCCAAGGCGACTGCCGCCCCGAAGACAATTCCTAAAACCGCGGCCAGCAGCAGGTTGCGAAATTTTCGGGGGCTGTCCGGAACGGTCGGCACCGTGGCCGGATAAACGATGCGAATATTAGTGGATGGCAGATTTTCGGTGGCCGTGGTCTCTTTCAGGCTTTTAAGCATATTTTCATACAAGGCCCGGTTAGTTTCCACATCCCGCAGCAATACCTGGTACTGGATGGTTCGATCACCTAAATCCTGGGTTTCACCTTTGATACCATCCATGGCGGCCTTCAGGTTGGCTTCCTGGGCCCGGGCCATATGGTATTCGTTCTTGACAGTTTGGACCACCTGGCCCATCTCGGCGCCGATTTTAGCCCGGACGGCCGCTAATTCATTATTCAATCGAATCATGCGGGGGTGCTTTTCCCCGTATTTCTTTCCCAACTCGGAAGTTTGGGCGATGATTTGCGCTTCCTGACCCTTCAAAGTCTGGATCAGGGGATTGCTCAAAACATCGCTGATGGGGTGTCCCTGACTTACTTCTTTAAACCGGGTTTCCGCTTCCATGCGGCGGGTCTGAGCCGCCACTAGATCCCGGTTTAACTGCTGCAATTTCTGGGCGGTGATGGCTTCTTTATCGCCAAGAGTCACGATGTTATGGTCTCTCTTATATTGGTTCAGCTTGGCTTCGGAATCCTCCAACTTCTTCCGGGCATCGCCAATCTTCTGTTGCAGCCAGACCGCCGCTTCCTGGGAGACGGCGAAACGCATATCCATGGACTGCTCAATGTAACACTCAGCCAAGGTATTGATTATCTGCGCGGCCAACTTGGGGTCGGGATGGGAAAAACTGACATCCACTAAACTGCTACTGCGGATCGGCTTTACTTCAACATTTGCCAAAATACTATTCAATAACCGCTCCTCCACCTGTCGCCGCTTCGCGGCATCGGCATTAGGGGGCAAATGCTGAAAGATCGGCGCGTAATAGGGATTAGTCTTGAGATGCAGTTTGTCCGCGATTTTTTTAGCCAGGGCCTTACTTTCAAGTAACTTATACTGGGTTTGATAAAATTCCTCACTCTTTATATCAACACCCGGGCCTTCCTTGGTGCTTAACACCCGGGGCAGTTGACGTTCAATGAGGATCTGCGCTGTGGCTTTATATATAGGAATTGCGGTGTAATTATAAATAGCGGTGGAAGCCACCAAGACTACCAAAATTCCGATAGCGATCCAACGTCTCTTTGCCAGGATCCTGAGATAATCATGGATTGTCCGGCCATGATGCCTGGTGGTGAGTTGCGAAGTGTTCAGAATTTCACTATCCATAAGTATTGCCTATTCGAAAAAAATTTAGTTATGGGATAATCTCAGAACCAGGATTCTGGGACCACAATCGTATCTTCCGGGCGTACCGGATCATCCAGCTTAGCCCCGATCTTTGTTTTAACGCCCCCCTGCTCCCTGAGAATACGCGTCCGCCCAGCGGCAGCTTTATCGCTAAAACCCCCGGCAGTGGTTACCGCCTCCAGCACCGTCATCCCTTCTTCATAAGGATATCGGCCCGGTTTTTTGACCTCGCCGGTGATATACAAAAACAGGACCGGTACATAGATAGTGTCGCCGTTTTTGATTTCCACATTGTTGCGGGGGTCTCCGGCCATGGCCGCATTCAGTAAGATAGTTATTCGCTCTTGGGGCTTCGCCTGGTCAGGCAGCCGGGGCTGATCCGGCTTTTCTCCCGGCCGGGCCCTGACAATGATGGCGGTGCCCCCGCTTGCTGACTTGCCGCTGGCCTGGGCTAAACCGCCAGCCAGGGAGATGGCCTCCACCACCTTGATATTTTTGGTTAAGGGATAAGTGCCAGGTTTTTGTACCTTCCCCACCACGAAAAATTTCTTACTCTTGTATTCGGTGACAGTAACGGAGACATGGGGATCAATAATATAGCCCTGACCTAAACGGTGCTCTAACTCTTTTTGTAATTGCAAAACGGTGAGCCCTTGAGCCTTGATATCTCCCACAAAAGGAAAAGAAATCTTCCCCTCTAAGCCCACCCGCTGTGTTCGGGTGAGATCATCATGGTCCCAGACCTTGATCTCAACCATATCCTCAGGACCCAAAACATAATCCTGCTGGGAAAAAGCCGGAATGATACCAGATGAGAGAATCAAAAAGACTAATGTAGCGATCTTTATTACCTGCCGGTTTAAAAAATTGGCCGTTAGGTCATGAGATATGTTTAATTTAGCAAACATCAGCATAGTAAAAATTCCCGAGAGCCTTCCTCTCCTCAGCTTTTCTTTTTCTTCAACGACTTCTTTAATTGTGGCTCCAATTTAAAAGCTTGTTCCAGGTGGTAGCCAGTGCGGTGTCGCAATTCTGGGGGTATTAAGTCCATCTGGTATTCTTCAGCCCAAGCAAGAATAGTGCCCAAGCGGTAATGCAGTAAGCCGGACTCGGGAAAGAGCTGTACCGCAGCCTTATATTCCTTTAAAGCCTGGGGAAGATAACGATCTGGCGATTCCATGCAATGCCGCAAATAGAAATCCGCCAACTTCAGGCGATACCTCCAGTGCGCTGGAGCTCGGAAGACTGCCTGGCGCAACAATCTATCCTCTTCAGCTAGGTTTCCGGGCTCCTGGGGGACTGTTATTCCCAGGGCCTCCGCCAATCCTAAATAATATCGGCTGTTGTGGGGATTGTAATTTAAGGCCTGCTGCCAATCTGCGACTGTTAACCGGGAAACCGATCGAGTAGAGTCAATTTCTGTGATAGCCACCCTTTCTGCTTGCCAATAATGCCATACTTCGCTCACATAAGCAAGCTGCAACCCCAATAGGCCTAAACAGACGGCCCAGGCCAGGGGCCGATTCCCAGGAAATTTTACCGTTGCATAGGCAAAATACTCAAAGCTACCGTTTTCCCCATGGTGATAGAGCGTCAGATAGGTAATGGCAGCAATGGCGCTGTAGGTAATAGTGAATCCGGGAATATGAAAGGGAAATTCCCCTAAAGCATGGAAAGCCCCGGCGACTAAAGCGGCCAAACCTCCCAGTCCCAGTCCCCGGGCGAAAGGGTCGCGACGACTGCGCCGTTGACGTAACAACTGATTGATAAACAGTAGCCAAGCCCCGGCCAGAAGAGAGAAACCAAGCAAACCTGTCTCGGCTAAGAGCTGTAGCCAATCATTATGGGTATGGATAAAGAAGGTGCCTCTTAGCGAAGCCGGTTCCAGGCGGTAAAAAACCTCACCGAAAGTCCCCAACCCGGTCCCCAACCAAGGGAACTCTCGCCACAGGATCAGGGCCCCTTTAAAAGCGGAATAGCGGGCAGCGTGTTCGGTTTCAAAAAATCGGGTTAAAAGAGGAGCGCTGCCTAACCAAAGACTATAGAGAATCGCCGCCACTACAAAGATGCCCATGAGGAACAGATGCCCTTTTTTCCAGCGCTGGCTCCAAATTGCCAGACCCATCATCGCGAAACCCGCCAGGAGAGAGAGCATTCCTCCCCGAGAACCGGTAAAAATCAGGGCAACAGTCAGCAATAGTAGCAGGAACAACAAGATAAACTGCCGCACTCGCGGCTCCAGGTGCTCGGCCCGGGACCAGAGCCGGAGACGCCGGTCTTTGGTGAGACCAGGGGCCAACCGAGGCACAACTTCCCAATGGGCCAAGACCAAGCCGAACCCCAGCAATATGGCCATGGTCAAATAAGCGCCTAGATGATTGCTGTTGATAAAGGTCCCGCATAGGCGGCTGCCGGTATAGAAATTCTTCCAACCCCAAATCAAGTGGTTATGAAAATGGGCGAAGCCGTAAAGAACCTCGAATAAGGCTGTCGCCAGGATAACCCCAACCAAGGTCTGCAACTGCCGACGAGAATTGACGGTGTAGAGCAACACATAGAAGATCACCACCGCCGGCCACAGCTTGAGACTATTCAGCAGGGTGGCATAGGGGTTAAGAGAAAGGGGCAGATAGGCCGCGAGCCCATAGCCGTTACCCATGGAGCGGATTTCCAAGGCCATGGGGGAAACCCAACTTGCCACTACTTGGGGTAATGGGATGATCTGGAGCAGGATAAGAATCAGTCCGGCTACCGCCGCTCCCCATAGAGGGGGATGGGGCAGAAAGAGCGCTTGCCCCGGCTGGGTCCAAAGCCAATAGATGGCCGTGGCCAGGAGGATTAATGCCATCGCGCCGGCTGCCAGGGCCACGGTAAAGTAAGCCCAGGTATGCACCGCGCCATAGGCCAGGGGCGCAAAAACCAGGATAATCCCGCACCCGGCCAGGATGAGTTGGCGGCGCCAGGTGGCTTCCTGGCTCAAGGAATTAATCACCCTGGCGGAAGCGATAGACGCGGACCTCATAGGGCTCCAGTTTTTCTTGGATATTGCCATCTCGGACTACTGATTTATGGTTGCTGAAAGCATCTTGCAGCCAGGGAAGCCGGGGGGAGAAGCCGTGGAGGGAAAACCCCACCGGCTTATCGATAACATTTGCCAAGATTAGAAGATGTTCTGTTCCTTTTCCTTTTTGTTTATAGCAAAAATGCACCGCTGGGCGGCCGGCGGCGTCCGCTTTAAAAGGGGAGGCCATTTCCAAACTTAGGGAGGTGGACTCGTTGGAGAGAACCAACCAGGTCCGCAAGTCCCGGAGTTCGCCCACAATTCTTTGCAAACCGGCCCAGGCGGCTGCGTCTTTCCGTACCTCCGGATAGCTGAAGTAAAATACCCCCTGGGCTCCATGAATCACGGCCAGGTAAGTGAGACAACGCATCTCCTCATAAGTGGGGCGCCGGTCCCAGCCGTGTTTGACCCACTTTTCACCCCCAAAGGCCTGGATCACCGCCCAGAGACGTTCTTTCGCAACCTGGCGGCCCGCTTCCTCCAGGGAATCGGACAACCAGGTCATGGGCATCTGGGGCACGGGGTAGGGGTCGATCATAAAGACATCTGCGGCCTTACGGTAGGCTGCCACCATCTGAGGCCGGAGCATGGCCACCGCGGTCAGCACCCCCGGGTGATCGTCTTTTAAGGATTCCTTAAGAGCCTGCATCTTCTTCGGCGCGACTGAGCGGCCCTCCGGCTCGTCCTCTATATAAAACCCGAGCAGTTCAGCATTGCCCCCCAGGTCCCGGCTGATATCCGCCTGGTAGGAGCGGAAATTGGGGAGAAACTTCAGTCCCAATTTTTTACATGCCGCGGCCATTTTCCTGATGGTTTCCGGCTTGGAATCATAGCTTTGCACGGCATTGAAGCCCGCGGCCCGGATAGCCGGAAGATCATCCGGGGTGGCGGCAAAAATGCCCACCGGGAAAAAGCTGGGGAGACGAACCGCGTCCGGGGTCCAGGTGTCCTGCGCCTTAGGCCCTGCCAACTTTAGGACAGGAGACCCGAAGGCCAATATCTCCCGGTGAGGATTGATTATAGCCAGGCGGGTCGAGCCCCTGACGCTGCCGGAATTTATCCTCATAAAGATGGGCTGTAGGCGGCCGTAGCTGAAGTGTTGGTTGATGAGGTGGCGCTTCCCAAAGATCTCCACCTCCAGGTAGACTCCATTGATAAACTTGGGGCGGTAGGCGACAAATTCCAGGAGATAATCAGTATGGGGACGAATATTGTTGATCCGGCACCAGACCCGGCCGTTGCGGTCGGGTCCTCCTTCAATGGCCAGTAATTTCCCGGGATGCCCGGTGACGCTGCAAATATAGAGCCGACTGGGGGTAACGCCAGGAATTGTCAGGGCATCCCGGCGCCACTTCTCGGGTATCCCGCTTCCTTGCCCAGTCCCCCTAAATTCCGGGTTGGGAACCAGGTTGGGGGTTATGTCTCTTGCGCCTCCCGGGGAAGGAAAGGAAGAGAGCCAGACCCCAATGACTATTAATGACACCCGAAGACTTTTTGCAAAGCTTCCAGGCTGTTCTTGCCGATGAAGCGGCATCCTTAAGTTTAAAAGGAAGTCTGGGCTCCCACCAGAACCTTGTGTTCGTTATACGAGTAGCCTCCAAAATTGGAGGCCTTGTTGCTGTAAACATAATCCAGGCGCAGCCGCAGCCATTTGGTAAAAGACCGGCTGAGGCCGGCGCCGGCGGAAATAACATTGTCATCCCGCCTTTTATACTCCCCGGTATACCCATCATAGGAATTTTCTTGATAGGCATTCCGGTAAAAGGAAATCATCGCATAGGAGTTGACCTTGAAATAATGGAAATAGTGGTTCAAGGTCAGATACAGTCCGGTGTTTACATAAGAGTTGTTGTTTTCATCCGCGTCTTCCTGGATGGAGCGCTGGGCGACCAGCGCGATGTTGGTATAGCGGCTGTAACGGTAGAGGGTCTGGATGCTCATGGCCCAGGAGCCCGGATTGTTATTACGTGTCGACAGCTTATCGTCATAATTCGCATTAGTATAGCCGAATTTGACCGTACCGCTTATTTTGGCGGTGGGGTCCCAGGTCAAGCCTCCCATGTAAGTATGGACTGTGTTGTTCTGGATGCTGTCTGAGGGATGCTGCCGGAAGAGCAGCACGTATTGCACCAGGGCCGAGGTCTTGGGCCAAAATTTATAATAAAGGCTCCAGCCCATAGTATGGTATTGATAGTTATCGGTGCTATCCTCCTGCTTGGCAAAGGTCAATGCCTCAAATTGATAGTTTGCTTCAATCCGCCAGCGGTCCGCAAACCTGAGAGTTGCCGCGAAATAGGGCGACTCCCGGGTGTATCTCCGCTTCCGGGCGTTTTCGGCGGTCCTATCTTCCGTGGCTAACCGCAGACCGTTGCCGAACCGCACGCTCCACCGGGGGAAATTAAACGCGGCCTCGGCATTGATGTTTTGATCGTAATGGCTGTTATTGCCATACCGGCTGTAAATGAAGTAATTTCCCAGGTAACCCACGGATAGCTTGTGCTTTTTGGCCATGGGTAATTCAAAGTAGAGGCCGGGGTTGATGGTATTGATGAAATCCGATTTCTTGTCAGTGGAAGTTTGATAGATATTGGTCCGATAAACCGCGTCGTATTCGAAGAAAGGCCTCATCACCACCGGGCCCAGGCGGTGTCTCTGCCAACCCATGCTCAAGCTATTCGCTGCGGCGTCATATCCGTAGGGGGCCAAAATGCCGAGACTGGGGCCCACCTCAAAGGTAGTGGTAGGTGCAGGAGGAATGAGACTCGGCAGCAATTTTCCTAGTTCCGGTGGTTTCTCCGGCGGCTTTTCCGGCTTCTCGGGAACTTCTCCCTCCGGGGCCTTTTCCTCTACCTGGGCCTGACCCTTTGTTTCTGCCGGCGCTTCGGCCGCGGTTACTATTCCTGAGTAAAGCAAGGCCAGTATGGCTAAACCTGCCCAACCAAATTTCCATACCCCCCGATACTTTTTCATGCTCTCCTCCCCCGAGATTGAGCTTTAAGGGTTCTTTTTATGGGGAATATGCACCAACAAAGGATTTCCGTCTATCAGCGATACCCTGATTTTGCACCAGGAAACCCCTGATTTTGCACTCATATATTCATGGATGGCTAGGAACCTCATTTCCTGGTGGCAATCCCTCCCCACTATCCAGATCACTGAGAGGGGCTGGCCACACCTCCACCACCCCCACCACCGCCTCCCCCCGGAAAGGTGGGGCCGGTAGTTGCCGGTGGCGCTGCCGGCGCCGGCGGGGTGTATCCCAGGGCAACCAGCATCTTACTCATATTTTCTAACAGTTGCCCCGGATTGGCGCCAAAGTTCAAGCCGGGAGGCAAACCCCGGAACATTAAAGCCGCCAGAGTCTGAAATTGGGCGGGGGTAAGCTGGATGGGATTCATGGGCCGCCTGCCAGCCCAGATGCGCGTAGCCTGCAGGGCGTGCACCAATACCCGCTCCATCCAACCGGCGCCCCGCACCTCGGCTTGCCTCATTAGCGTTGCTAGATATGGGTTAGGCCCCGGGCCGGCTTCGCTTTTCTTCAACTCCGCCGGCCTGGCTTGCGTGGAAACAGTGCCTTCTTTGACAAAGACATCGGTAAAATCCGGGCCGATGAGAATATATAACTCGGTGCCGCGAATCCCCATAATGGCAGTGGGAGTTTTGACCAGAAACTCCTTCTTTTCCTTTTTGGCCAGGGGGGAGACGACGATGTGACAGATACCTTTGTATATCTCAGACAGGCAGCCCAACTCGCCCTTCTTGGCATCATACATGTAAGACTCAATGGTCACATAGCTTTGAGGCGCCACCGTCATCGTCGAGGCATCCAGAAACTGGATCTGGGCCCGGGACATGGCTTCGGTTTTGATGGCGTCTTTCTCCTCTGCTTTGGTTTGGGGCTGGGCTGCAATAGCTTCGGGTTTCCCTTTCTTGTGGAGATCCACCTTCCCTTCCACTTTGGTAAACTGCCCCACTTCTTTGGCCCATGCGTTTAGGGGGCATAAAAAGACTATCAAGAGTATGGATACCAAAAACCTCAACCTTTTAACCAATCCCAACATGTCGGTTCTCCTTCCCAATGGCGGGTGGTGGCCAAAAATATTGCCCTGGACCAGGAACTTTACTCAGCAAATATCAAGACCAAGTTAAACAAAGACACCCTTCCTTGGGTTTTGGTGAAAACTTCTTATGGATAAGATTTGTGGCTGATCTTTGTAAATATATTCGCAAAGAGATTAGCTCATCCTGTTACTATATTTTTTCTCATAATGCAAATTCTTTCATAATCTTAAGCTTGGTAAAACAATTTTTTTTAATAGCTTCCTGTAGATACCCGAATTTTTCCATCATAACTTTGTCCGCTGCTGCGAATGCTCACGGTTTCCCTAAGCGATTTTTTAAAGGGCGGCGCCAAACTACCGATAAGTAAGTCAACTACATCTGGTCACTGAAAAAGGCAAACCATCTGAAAGGATGGGGCGCAAAGTCACCGGCCTAAAGCCTTAGGGCCAAGGCAGCGGGATTGCCAAAGTGGCAATTCATTTATGTATGCCTAGGCTCGATTTTTCGAGCCTTTTTTTTGCCTTTTTCACACCGGCAGAGGGAGCTGCTGATGAAACTAGTGAAAAAGGCAAAAAGGTTTTTTTTCGCAGGGCTGCTCAGCCCCTTCGCCTTGGTCCTGGTACTGAACTGGCCAGGAACAGCGGGCGCACAAAATGTGTTTCGGACCCAGGAAGCGGATATTTATTATACCGCCCCTTCAGATCTCCAGATTCTGGAAAACAGCCTGCGCTTCAGGCAGTTGGACAACTTTCGCCAACAATATGTCTACACCGCAGCCCCGGGCCAGGCCGTCTTCGCCGCCGGGCTGGCTGCCAAGATCGACGGCCTCTTAGCCAAAGTCCGCCTCGTCTTGAATTTCTGCCCCAGGAACCGGGAACGGCTGCGCATCTTCCTTCTTAAAAACGGCCGCGAGGTGCAGGAGCGCCGCCTGGCCCTGCAACCGTCAGCCGAACGGCCTTTATTCGGTCACGGCACTCTGGAAGGCTTTTACGACCCCATGAACAGGACTATTTTCCTGTCGCTGGACGACATCCGTACTGGCGTCCTGGCCCATGAAATGGCGCATTTCATCTTATGCGAATCCTGCGTGGTGCCGCCGCCGGAGGATATTCAGGAGGATTGGGCCCGTTTCGTGGAGACGCAGGTAAATTAACCTCCTGATGGAGGAGGGGAGAAACAGCGCCGCCTTTAACGGCGCTGCTCCAAGACTGCCGCCAATTGGGCCGCCAGGTTCGGGTTCAGGTCTTGCAAGGTGAAGTACTGCTCCCAGGCTCCCCCGAAGTTCCAGGCCAAGAGGTTAGCCAAACCCAGATAATATCGCGCCACGCCATTTTTGGGTTGGAGGCGCACCGCTTCTTGAAGTTTGACCGCGGCTTCCCGGGACCGACCCAGGTCTATGAGCAGCACCTTGCCTGCCTCCAGGTACGCGGCCGGGAAGGTCGGTTCCAGTTTGACCGCCCGGTCGTAGGCCTCCAAAGCCTCCGGATAGCGTTCCTGGGCCCGGCTGATGTTGCCGAGATACCACCAACGCCGGGCAGCTTGAGGAAAGTCATCTTGCGGTTTTTCCAGATATTTTCGGGCCTGGACCAGATGTTCCTGGCGGTAAGCCATTTCCCCCAGAAGAAATGAGGCTTCGCTCAGTTCCGGGCAGGCTTCCAGGGCTGTGGTGAAGGCCTGCCTCGCTCCTTCCCGGTTCCCCAGCCGCTCCCAGGTCTTGCCCAGCCAGAGATAGGCCAGGGCATAACCGGGCAAGCGGCGGCCGGCTTCCTCCAGATCTTGCAAAGCGCCTTGGTAATCGCCCAGGTGATACCGGGCCACCCCCCGGCCGCAATAGGCCTCGGGAAGCTTCTCTTTAAGGCGGAGGACGGCCGCGAAGCTCTCCCGGGCTTTGGACCATTCCTGGCGTTGCCCGGCGGCCACCCCCTCCCAAAAAGCCTGCCAAACTGCACTTTCCCTGAGGTCCCTGGCCTTGGAGCGGCTACCGGTTTCCGGCAAGTGTCCCTGGTTTAGTGCCAGGAACAGGTGGATGTTGGTCGGCGCCCCTCCGGCGGAAAAGGCATGCAACATGGCCACCAGCTCCCCCCGCCGGTTGAAAAGAGGGGTTCCCGGCAATTCCGGGGCCGTGGCAGAATCTATTTTTATCAAAGTCAAACTCTGGGAAAGGGGCAGAAAACCCGATACCCTGGCTGTTTCCAGGTCCAAACCTGCCTTTCCCGGAACCGGCAGTAGGACTTCCTCCTGAAACCGGAGACGGCGAGTGCCGGTGACCTCCACTGGAGAGCCGCATTTTCCCGGGGGATGCAATACTGCCAGGTCGGTTGCAGGGTCGATGCCGGCAACTTCTCGGATGAGGCGCATTTCGCCCCTTCCGGTCTTGACCACTCCAGCATCCTGGGCAGCAAAGAGGGAAGCGCTGGTGAGCACTTGATCACCTTTGCCGACTATCACCCCTAAACCCCGGGGCCCCGGATTCCCCTGGTCGTCCAAGCCCACGACGGTGACCACTGAGGCCAGTACCGGCGGATCCCCGGGAAAAGCGGCCGTAGGCAGCATCCAGAACAGTGCCCAGACCGTCAGGAGCAAGTTACGAACTGGGGGATGAGAGAGCAAGATCAAGATCCAGTCCCGGTAGCAGGAGGCAAAGGCTTAGCACCCATTTTCACAAACCAGCTAACGTCTTATTAAGAAGCAACCAAGAGATTCTTTTCCTCCCCTGACCTTCTCCTCCCGCCAGGGAGAGAGGGATAGGATGAGGGAGGGTGCTTCCAGTTTATCCCCTGCCCGGATCATTCCGACGCCGCCACAGCCTTTTCCGGCTCCTGCTGCGGTACCAGACCGTATTTTTTAGGGGACTTGGCAATCAAGGTGGCGGCGATCAACTGGGGGACGTAGTTACAGGTTTCCTGGGGTAACAACCGGCCCTGGGCCATGGTCCAAAAATCCCTGGTCCCATGGCGGCTCACCACCCCCTCCACCCGCTTCTCCCCGGCGTTGTAACCGGCCGCGGCCAGGTACCAGCAGCCAAATTGATGGTACAGGTCTTCCAGGTAACGGGCTGCCGCCAGGGTAGACTTCTCCGGATCACAACGTTCGTCCACCTTCTCATTGACCTTAAGGCCATAACGTCTGGCGGTTTCCGCCACGAACTGCCACATCCCCACTGCTTCCTTAGGGGAGCGGGCTTTGGGGTTAAAGCCGCTTTCGATCAAAGGGAGGTAGATCAGGTCTTGGGGCAGACCCTGACGCCGAAAGACCTGGCGAATCATGGGCAGGTATCTTTTGGACCGGGCCAGGGAGGCCCGGAAGTTTGGGGACTTGGCAAAGGCGATAAGATAAGACTTGACCGGGCCGTTGAGCACCAGAGGGATGTCTGCGGTCATTCCGCCAGGAAGCCGCCCCAGCATCCCGTTTTCCTCGAGAAAAGCACGGATCTCCGCCAGCAGCATCTGGTCCGGTGGCCCGGGTATCGATCCCGGACAGACGTAATCCGGGGGGATCAACCCCTGGGCTCCCTGCTGTTGGGGCAGCATGGGCAGGCTGCCCGAGCCGGTCGCAGCGCAACCGGCCACCCAGACAACCAGGGCCAGCGCCGCCAGACTTTTTTTCGGCAAAATTAAGATTTCCGGAAATCCATTTCCAGGGTCAAAGGAAGAAATCAAAGGACCGCAAATTGAGATAGGCCATTACAAAAAAACACGGAAAACGGAAAACGAAAAACGGAAAACAATCTTCTAAGACCAGCACTCTACGGCATCGTCGTCCAGTTCCACGGCCAGGGAGCGCTTGAAGAGTTCCACATTCACCACCAGGCGGCGTTTTTTCTCCTTCTTGCCGGTGATGATGCCGATGGTTCCGGCCAGGGGACCGTCAATTACCCGCACCTGCTTCCCCTTTTCCAGGAAGCGCCATTGGTAGAAGGGCTTATCACCTTCCACAATGTGTCTGATGGATTCTACTATTTCCTCCGCCAGGGGAGTGGGGCCTTCATTACCCAGGAGGCGCACTATCCCCTGGACTTTGATGACCTGATAGAAAGTGACTGGGTCGAGTTCCGCATGGAGGAACAGGTAGCCGGGAAACAACGGCGCCTTCAGAATCACCTTACGGTCCCGGCGGCGGCTGGGGTAGGTTATCCGGGGTAGATAGGTCTCCAGCCCTTTGCGCGCCAAGGCGGTCTCCACCTTATCTTCATGACGGCTTTGGGTCTGGATAACGTACCAGGGAGGGTTATCAATGGCCTCGGCTCTTTCAGTACGTTCGAGATTCATTCGCCCCTCTTAGACAAGCTCCCGCCCTTCGAGTTACATACGCAACTCACTAAAATTAACAATTATTTAAACTAGTTACGTTAAATAAAACGCATGTCAAAGCAATTTTTCCTAGTCTTTCCTGATTCCCGGCGGTCGGTGGATGAATCTAAAGGGGAGCAAGAAAATGGGAATGCCGGTTTCTTCGGAGATGATCTGAGCCACTTCAAATTCGGGGATCCTTTGCCCTTGGATGTAGTTCGTCAAACTGACTTGGCTGAATCCAGGAAACTTGGCCTTGATGGCCTCATAGAGGCGGCGCCGGCCTTCAGTGCCGACCTGTTCGATCCATTGCTTTAAAGGCATCTCGGAAACCCGAATTAGCACTTTGGAAAAATTAATCTGTAAGGGGAAATCGGTTAATCTAAAGATACTTGGACCATTTAATCAGGTTCTTAACTAAACTTTAACCAAGTAAAAAACTTTTTCACCGAACCTCCTCAATCCCTTAGCATTTAATTATTATTTCGAATTCCTACCGTAGGGGCCAAAATTTAGCACTTTGATAATTTTTGTCAAGTTAAAAATCGATATGGGTATTGTTTAAATTTATTTCTAACCATAACCTCGATCTAGAATCGTCCATCATCAGCGGCATCAGTCCCCCCTGGGTAATGCTCAGATTATCCCTAAAGTCCCTGTCGGGGCTGATCTGCTCACCATCTTGGGTCATCACTTGCCGAATCCGCGCCAACTGCACCGCCTTAACCCAAGACGCGATTTCTCTTGCCTACCCCCCACTTTGTTACCTTGAGTCAAGGTTTACAAAAGCAAGCTCCATGCCAACCCTAAAAATTAATATATTTATCAATTTATTCCGATAATTAACTCTGAGCAAGCCATGCTTAACCACAGTGCGGTAAGTAAAGATAGCGAAACGCTATGTTGAGAAATCTGAACATAGGATCTCTTGGGCCAGAATACCGCCCCATCCGGCTTATTATGGGGTATCCTCAAAGGCAGACAATTTCCCCCCATTTTATTGTCTATTGCCTTTAGGTACTTTTTAGGGGGGAATGGGTTTTATTCCTTGCTTTTATGGTTAACATAGTATAATTATTGTATAAACGACATATATTGCACAAAAAACCAGCCTTTCGTTAACCAAAATCTCCGCTGGGGAACTGAGGCATCTAACTTCTAGGGGTTTCTATCTCTTGAAAGGGTTAAGAGGGTTCAGTAACTGATGCTGGCGAGGCGACTGGAGGAGCTGCGCCTGCGGTGGGGGTTAACCAAGAAGGAAATGGCCCAGAGACTTGGCATTTCCCTCCCTTATCTTTCAGAAATTCTTACAGGGAAAAAGACGGGCATGCGGAAAATTGTTGACTTCGCAGAACGCTTGGATGTATCAATAGAATGGCTTAACGGGGAGCAAATCTTCATTCCCCTGATGGCTGAGGTGACGGCAGGAGGCCCTTTCCAATTGCGGGAAAATGAGTACCTTGAATTTTTCGATATCACTCATCTTCCGGGGATCACCAAGCAAACGGCCAGGCAGTGTTATGCCTTGCGGATCCGGGGCGATTCCCTGATCCCCTTCCATAAGGACGGGGATATTTTAATTGTTAAGAAAAATAGCAGAGAAAATCTCCGGCATGGCGATATGGTGGTCTGCCATCAAGATGAGGGATGCTACCTCAGGTCCTTGGACCTGACGAATAACACCCCCAAGCTCCGGCCCCTTGATCTCGCCAGCTATAACGAATCCGAGCAGTTGCCCAATCTGGCCAAATTAGACAAAATTGTTTTCATCGTCTCCTCCTGAATTATCTCTTCGGTCAATCTTCTGGAAAAAATTCCTTTCCTGTCCTGGTCCAGCAGGGTGTTGATTTTTACGGCGCTATTGGTGCGACGAAAGGAGGCCCAGGGGAAGAGGGAGAGGCAAAGCTGCGCCACGGTGGCGTCCGGGCTATAGAGTTGGTGGTTAAACTTGAACTTATGCCGGGGCGACACCGGCTGGCACCGCAGGTAGAAGTATCGGCTGTAATTCCTGGGTAATCAGGCGCTGCAGGACCTCCCGGGTCCGCCGGTAATGGTCCAGGCTGCGGCCGTAGGGGTCGGCCACCGGCCGATTGAGCAAGCGTCCCGGAAAAGTTGACGGCAAAAGAGGCTCCAGATCGTAGGTGGTCAGGTTGACGGCCCAATGATACCGGGAAAAATCTAGATCCTCCAGTCCTTTGGAGCGCAGCCCGGCGAGGGACACTGTTATTTCCGCCAGCACCTGCAAAGTCTCCCGGGCCACAAAACCCAGAGGAGAGATGCCGGCGGAGGCGCTAGTCACCTGCTCCTGAAAATGATGGCGGGCCAGGGCCTCGGCCATGATGCTCCGGCAGGAATTCCCCAGGCAGATAAAGACTACCCCCCGCGGCGGCATGGTTGTCTTTCCGGGTTGTAATGGTGATAGTGGGGGGAGGGGCCAGGGTCCTGAGGACCCTGGCCCT
>JBMORF010000080.1:25738-44419 GCA_049322315.1 Thermodesulfobacteriota bacterium
GGGGGGGGGGGGGCGGTGGGCCCCCCCCCCCCCCCCCCCCCCCCCCACGCCCCCCTTCCCAACCCGCATTTTATTTTCATGGATGAACTATATCGTGGCGTAAAACCTGTAAACCATCACAATATGGCCGGTTTCAATGTTATATTCAATAAAAATATAACCAGAAAACCAACCTCGAGCCTATCCTTTGCAGATAACCGAAATCACCGCCAGGACCGCGCTGGTTAGGTCCAAAATCCCCGGCGTCCCTTACGTGATCAATCCCTATCTGGGCTGCGGGCACGGCTGCCGCTATTGCTACGCGGTCTTTATGCGCCGCTATAGCCGGCGCCTCTCCCAGGCCCCCTGGGGCAGCTTTGTGGAGGTTAAAGTTAACCTCCCCGAGGTCCTAAACGCCGAGCTCCTGAGAAAAAAGCAGCCCAGCCAGGCCTTTCTCTCCAGCGTCTGCGATCCTTATCAGCCGGTGGAGTTGAAATATCGCCTCACCCGGCAATGCCTGGAACTGTTGCCAAACTACGGCTGGGGCATCTCCATCCTCACCCGCTCGCCTTTGGTCTGCCGGGACCTGGATATCCTGACGGCCGCGCCCGAGGTCAGCGTGGGCCTGTCCATCGGCACTGACGACGATAGGGTGCGAAAAATCCTGGAGCCCCAGGCCCCGCCCATCGGCGCCCGGGTGGCCGCGCTCAAGAGGCTTAAGGAGGGGGGCCTGGCCCCCTGGGTCTTCATCGCCCCCATGCTGCCCTTGAATCCGGCCAGGCTTTATGATCTCCTGTCCCCCTACGTCAGCCGGGTAATGCTGGACCCCTTGAACTACCGGGGCCAGGTGCGGGCTCTGTTTCAGCAGCAGGGCTGGGATTACGCCCTGACCGATGCTTACGCCGGGGAGACCCGGGCCGAACTAAGGCGCCTGTTTAAGAATAAAGCCTCTTGACCGGTGGCGGCCCCAGCCCGGCAGCCGGTCAGGGCTCGGGAAAAAACCCAGGGACTGAGGTTTGACAAGCTATGAAGGGGCCATGGTGGCCTCCATCCTGGCCTATCCCCTGATGCTCTTCCAATTCCTCACCGCCCTGGCCCTGGCTTCCCTCCTCAATCTGCTCTATTACCTCTGGTTGGAGCGGGACCTGGACTTTATCTACGGGGTGATCTACAGCTACTACGCCGTTTTTCTCCTCCAGTGGATTTACCCTTACGCCTGGATCACCGTGCGCCACCGGGGCTGGCTGACGCGCTAACCCCATAAAAAAGCCTGGCAAACCGCAGTTTGCCAGGCTCCACGAAGTTTCAGGATTTTGGGGGGATAGATTAAACCCCGTCTATTCCTCTTCCTCCAGTTCGATGCCGTCCCTCTCGAACTGGGCGTCCCGCAGCTTGCGGGCCGCGGCCTGTTCTTCCTCGCTCCAGGGTTCGATCTCCAGGCAGTTGGCCACCAGTTCCCAGAGGTACAGGGTCTCGGCATAGTTGCCCATGTCAAAGCCTTCCCTGCCCTTCTTGAACTCCCCGCCCAGACCCTTCAGGATCTGGTCCCGGCAGTTGTGGCAGGGGGCGATGACGATCTCGGCGCCGGTGTCCCGGATCTGGTCCACCTTGACCTTGCCGTAGGCCAGGCGCTCTTCGTCATAGGGCATGGCCCAGGCGCCGCCGCCGCCGCCGCAGCAGAAGTTGTTCAGGGGATCGTCGCACATCTCCCGGTAGAGGCTGGGGTCGATGCACTGCTGGGCGATCCAGCGGCACTTCTCGCCGTTGTTGGGGTCATCCCCATAGAGCATGAAGGACTTGCGGACGTAGTTGCAGGGATCGTGGCAGGTGTAGGTCTCGTGATATTTATGGGTATTGAGCTTGATCCTGCCGGACTTGATGTACTCCTCCAGCAGATCAAAGACGCTGACTACTTTGAATTCATTGAAGACTTCCGGAAACCAAGTGTTGAACCCGACCCGGGTTGCATAGTAGGCGTGCCCTCATTCGGGGTACAAGATGGTTTTACACTTAAGTCGCCGGGCGTTCTCTATGACCCGGCCCACCTGCTCCTTCCAGGCCGGATCGTCGCCAGAGAACAGCCCCCAGTTGACCCCTTCCCAGTTGGTGGAAGACACGGTCCAGTCTTCCTTGGCGGCGTAGAAGATGCGCCACCAGAATTTCATGTCGTCCGGCTCTCCAAAGGGTTCCTTGGAGTTGACGGTGACGATGATGTTGGCCCCTTCCTTGTCCACCGGCACATAGAAGCCGGGACAGGGCTGCTCTTCGTCGTTTTCCATCTCCACGCCCAGGTCCGCCAGGAGGAAGAGGAAATCGTCCCGGGGGATGCCCAGGTTGTTGCCCCGCTCCAGGTTCATCATGGTGCCTTTGTGCATGGGTCCGGGCACCTTGTCCCGCTCCCGGGCGGTGCGGCAGGCCCGCAAGGTCTTTAACAACTTGATGCCCATGGGGCACTGGTACTCGCAACGGCCGCAGAGCGTGCATACCCACGGAAACTTGGAGTCCACTACCTCCTGCTCCATGCCGAAGACTATGGCCCGGATGGCTTTCCGGGGATCCCAGCCGGGGACCAGACCGGTTGCCGGGCAGCCACCGCCGCAGGTGCCGCAGGTATAGCAGCGATCCGCCATCTCCGGACCAACCGGGATTTTTCGGTCCTTTCTTTTTACCTCAACGGCTTGGTCCATTTACTTCCCTCCATATGGTGTCTGAATGCCGATATTGCTAGCGATCATCCATGCTTGGTGGCCTTCACGCTTCTGGTCCTGCTGGTTGAGGCCACTTATACCTATTTAAGTATACCAAAAACTTCTGCCATATGCCATGTTCAATTTTTCACGTCCTCTCACCTTAGCAAATATTTTTTGAATTAGCAAACCCCAAGAATATGGAAAATACGCGCGGCCGCCTCTTTAATGGCCCCCTCCACCACTGGCGAAAGACCCGGCCTCACCTCTTCCGGCAAATCCTGGACCTGGGCCACCAGGATGTGAATCTCCACCCGGGTATGCTCCTTAAGCTCCTGGAGCATGTTTACCGTGGGAAACTGGTGCAGGGAGAAGTCCGCGGTCTTCTTGAGGGGGATGGCGTCCACCGGTATTTCAAAGACCTCCCCGGGTTTGCGGTCCAAATGGTCCACCGCGTCGACAATGATAATCTTTTGGGGTTTCCGGTCACTCAGCACCAGGTCAAAGAGGAGATCCCGGATGCTGGTGCCCACGTCCATCACCATAACGTCTGGGGGCAGGCAACTATTCTCCTGCAGGTAGTTAACCACCGCCGGCCCGAAGCCGTCGTCGCCGAAGAGAATGTTGCCGCAGCCAAAGACCAGGGCGGATTTGTCAAACAATTTCCGGACCATCGGCTTCCCTCAAGGCAGGATAAGGGTGGCATTAACCTTAAGCCCCGTCCTGCTCCAGTAAAATGACCTTAGCAGAGAATAGTAAGGGCGATACAGAGGTCTTGCGGTTTGCGTTTTATTTTACCGCCAATCCTTCCGGGCGTAAACCCCGCAGCCGGAGGAGTGCGGCCCCCGGAGACCATCTCGGGCCGCGGAAAAAACGGGTCCGGGACCGGTCTTTACAAAAAAGTATTTAAGAAAACTAACAAGCTTATCGATATACGGAAAAATAAATAACCAACTTTACACATTTTGGGAGCAGGGGAGGTAGGAAATGAAAGTTTGGCAAAAGGCGGGTTGGCAGTGCCTAATCATTACCATGTCCCTCTTTTTAATGGCGGGCCTGGCCCTGGCCGAGGGCAAGGCCACCCCCAAAGAAGTCAAGGCCAAGGTGCAAGAGGCGGCCAAGCTATTGCAAGAAAAAGGGGACGAAGGTCTTAAAATTCTCAACACCAAAAATAACCCCTTTGTCTGGAAAGACACTTATGTGTTCGTGTACAACCTGGACGGCAAGATGATCGCCCATCCGGTGGCGCCCCATCTGCTCAACAAAGATATGATGGCCATCAAAGATGTGGACGGCAAGCTCTTTACCGGCGAGTTCCTGGAAATCGCCAAAGGCAAGGGGCATGGCTGGTCCGATTATAAGTGGCCCAAACCCGGGTCCCGGGAGCCCTCCCTCAAAGTCAGCTATATTATGAAGGTCCCGGGCAAAGACTGGCTTGTGGGGGCCGGCATTTATGATTTTTCCAAAGCAGACGCCATCAAACAGGCGGGCGATTAAGATAACTTGACAAGCGCGTTGGCTCTTGCCACCCCCGGCCCTGCTCCCGGCAGGGCCGGAAGGGTGTTTTCGATGTTGGGGCCAGGAGGCCTCATCATTAAGCGGGGCAGACCATGAGACAGGTGACTTTTAGAACCAAGATTTTATTTCTAGTGGGTGTGGCGATCCTGGCTGCCTTTGGTTTGGGACTAGTTAACTTCTTTTCCCTATACTATGTGAACGGGGTAGTGATCCAAACGGATGCCACTAATCATTTAATTAAAGGAATTTACCAGGTGCGCATCGCCGAACAGGAGTTCGTGGAAAAAATGACTCCTGCCTTCGCCGCGCAGGTGGAAAAAAAGGTGGAGGAGGTCTTAGCCGGCCTGGCGAAAAGTCAGGGCCAGGCCCAAGACGGCCTTGCCGCAGTCAGGACCGGTTTGATTTCCTACCAGCAAGTGTTCAAAGAGATGGCCACCCGCATCCTGGACCTGCAAAAGACTTTTACTCATGAAAAAGACGTGGCCACCAAGCTTACCAGCATGCTGCGCAGCAACATCGTGGATCCTTTCGAAAAAGAACAGACCATGGCGGCTGTGCTGGGAGAGGAAGTCAGTCCCCGAAGGATCGCTCTCCTGGGGACTTCCCAGGTCCTTCTCAAACTTATCGAACACCAGCGCCTTAGTACCAGCACCCTCCTGCTTTTCGGAGATGTCAAAGACTATCAAAGGGAAGAGGCCGGCCTGGCCAAGGAGTTCCGCATCCAATTAGGGAATTTTACCGGCGCCTTAGGCACTGTTAAGGTCAAACAGATCGAAGACCTCCGGAAGCCTTTTGACGCCATGATGAAAGACCTCCGGGAAACCAGCAGCAAAATCTTACCCCTATATCAAGAAAGAGAGGCCTTAAGGCAGCGGTTGGATGGCATCAGTTCCAAAGTCATCTCCCGGAGTGAAGCCGTGGTCTCCCAGTCCGAACAGCAGGCCAAGGAGGCCCAGGTAAAAGCGGGAAATTACAATAAAGGATTGGTCCTGGGGGTCATAGCCCTCATTGCCGTTCTGGGCCTTATTCTCTACCGTTCCATCACCCTGCCGGTGAAAAGGGTGGTGCAGAACCTGTCCACCGGTTCCCTGCAACTCAGTCACACGGCCGATGAAATTGCCGCCACTTCCCGCCAGCTGTCCGCCTCCAGCAACGCCCAGGCGGCCTCCATCCAACAGACCTCCGGGTCCATGGAAGAAATCGCGGCCATGACCCAACAGAACTCGGACAATGCCCGGCAGGCCAACTCTCTGGTGGCCGAAACTTTTCAGGTGGTTAAAGAAGCCGGCCAGGCCATGACCACCCTTACCGGGGCCATGGAGGGGATCTCCGGAGCCTCCAACGAAACCGGCAAAATTATCAAAACCATTGATGAGATCGCCTTCCAGACCAACCTTCTGGCCCTGAACGCGGCAGTGGAAGCAGCCCGGGCCGGTGAGGCCGGGGCGGGTTTCGCGGTGGTGGCCAACGAAGTGCGGAGCCTGGCCATGCGCGCCACGGAAGCCGCTAAAAATACCGCGAATCTCATTGAGGATACCGTCAGCCGGGTCAAAGAAGGCTCCGGTCTGGTGCATCGCACCGCCACGGCCTTCTCCCTGGTGGAGGACAGTTCCGTCAAAGTCAAAGACCTGGTGGCGGAAATCGCCGCGGCCTCCCAGGAACAGACCCAGGGCGTGGAACTGATCAACCGGTCCATCGTGGAGATGGATAAGATGGTCCAGCAGAATGCCGCCACGGCCGCAGAAAGCAGCAGCACCTCGGAACAGTTGGGGGAGCAGGCCGAACAGATGAAAATGGTGGTGGGAGACCTGGTGGCCCTGGTGGGGGGCGCCCACAATGGCCCGGGCCCCGCCGTAAGCCGCCCCTCCCTCCTGGTTAAGCTCCGGGACGGTTGGCGCTCCCGGCAGGACCGGAAAAACGGGGACGCCATCCCCCTGGCTTTGGCCGGAGAAGAGGAGGCAATCCCCCAGGTCACCTATGAAGCCGCCCCGCCGCCTGGGAAAGGCGGCTTCCGGAATATGTAGGGCCGCGCGGCACGCTCTCCTCAAGAATCAGCGCCCTCCGGGCTCCGGGAGACCGGCTAGGATGAGGGATAAACAGGGCTGGAGCCTCCGCCCGAAGGTTGCAACCCCAAATCTTTTGGGCAACTTGGCATCTGCCAGCATTTGCCAAAAGTTTTCTTATATCAATTCGACATCAAACGACAATTTTTCGTACCGGGCCCCAGGCAGCAAGCCGAAGCGGTGAGGGTCATGGCCACAAAATCCCGGCGGGAAATTTCTCTTGCCCGGCGATCAGTCATGATGCAATCCTTGAGATTATAATGCGGCCTGTAAAAAAAGAGCCACCAACGGCCATAAGATTCCGTGACTCCCTGTTTAATTATCGGTGGGCAGCCGCGCCGCTTGAGTTCATTTTATCACGGCGCTTGAGACGGTAACAGGCATGAGGCCTGATACCAGGACTCAAACAAACGACATGGCGGGATGGATAATCTTGAAGGGGCAGCAGATGTTGCGGTTCGGCGTCTGGAGATGGAATGATGGGAAAGGCGGCATGTGCTTCCCTTTCCCGCCCTACGGTCCATGATCCTTGAGGTACTTGCCTCCAACGGCAAGCAAGCATGTCGTCCGACGGGCTTTCCCCATTTTAAGATCACTCATTAGAGGGAGGCAAGGGTTTCTTGGCGGCAGCCTTGAGGATGAGATTAAGTTTTGCAGATGGGTGCGTAGCACTCTCATCGTGCCCAGAATCGGCGTTGAGTCGATTGTTAGCCTTCAAGCATTTTCCAGGGCTATTGCCTTAGCCTCGGTTTTGGGACCTGTTGCTTTCACAACCTCAATGAACTTAAACACCCCTTGCTTGGGTTTCTGAAGAGCACGCCTAGAGTACTCGCTTAACCCGACAACCGTGTTGCAAACCCCATTTGAGTTCTCCCTCTTGTGGGTAGCGAACTCGACCAACGCTAGGGCCGCCTCAGGTTTTAGCCGCTGCCAGGAGCACAGTCCCATGTAACTCCTGGCAGTCGGCTGCTAACCCTTGTTCGGGTAGTGCCCCTTTTAGATGTCTACTCAACAGCAAGGGATTCCCAGGGCTTCCGCCTGGCCTAAATTCCCCCGGTTGCCCAACAAGGTGCCCCTGGGGAAAAACCACAGAGATATGGAGGTTATTTGTTGATAATGAATCCTCGTTTTGCAAAAGGAGGATGGTAATGTATCTATTCCTGTCAGTTATCCATCCGTCTCTCAGGTTATAGGAACCGGATCTGGCACCCCATCCAGCACCGCCCAGGTTTTTGGTCCGACAATACCATCAGGGACAAGGCCATGAGCCCGTTGGAAAGCGCGTACCGCGGCTTCGGTTTTAGGCCCGAAGTTGCCGTCTACCACCACCCCGACTTTTGCCTGCACCTGCTTTACGAGTTCGTGAGTGGAGGGACGGCGGAGCGTGGGCCTGCCAACAATGGCACCCGCTGGGGGCGAAGGCTCAACCGGCGGGATCGGTGCCGGGGTAGGGGCTGTGCCGCTCAAAATTGCCTCAACGTCCGCCCGGAACTTATGCATATCGAAGGTCGGATCATTCTTACGTTTGGGAGGCAGAGCAAATTCTTTGTGCACGGCACTGACTGGGATGCGGGTCAAGGAATTATTCGCTGGCGGTTGCGCTCTTGAGCACAAAAATCTCTAAACTAACTAGTCACGCCCTCTAACCCCCGTCGACCCCACGGAAGTTTACTATCTCTGCTGACCCTCACCTCCTTTCATTAATACCGTTTTCGGTTTTCGGTTTTCCGTTTTCGGTTAAAAGAAATAAAGATTATCAATATTTTATATTAATAGTTTGTTGCAGTTGAAAGCGAAAACGGTATAAGGTAACTTTTCTCGGTGCCAAATTGCTTATTGCTTGCCATTTTCGTTTACTTTTTCGGCCACAAAAAATGGGGCCGCAGGACGATGGGAGATACGTCCTGCGGCCCTGGATATTTGAAGTTTTTAGGTTTGCTTAATTGCTGAGCTTGTCGATAACTTGGCCTTGTTGGTCATGGATGGTGACCTCCACTGCCACACCGCCGTCCAGGCGGTGCGTGGCGCAGCTCAGTCACGGGTCGTAGGCGCGTATGGCCATTTCCACCTTGTTCAAGATGCCCTGATCATAGGCGCCTTCCTTGATGAACTCTTTGGCGGCCTGGTTCACCGACATATTAATGGCCGCGGCGTTGTGGGTGGTGCCGACGATGAGGTTCAACTTGGTGATGAGACCCTGGTCGTCGCACTCGTAGTCGTGGATCAGGGTGCCCCGGGGGGCTTCCACGCAGCCCACGCCCCGGGCGGCCCTGGGAGTCACGGGCGCCCGGACCTCGGTGCCGGTGATTTCCGGGTCTTCCAAGAGCTGCACTGCGTCTTCCGCACACTGCAGGAGTTCGATGAGGCGGGCGTAATGGTACAGCAGGGTGAAGTGGGCCGGGCGGCCGAACGCGGCCCGGAATTCCTCTAATTCCTTCTGGGCCAGGGGGGTGGCCATCTTGTCGGCCACGTTGATGCGGGCCAGGCAGTTGGTGCGGTAGACCCCCACCGGGTTGTCCAGGGACATGTCCAGCTTGCCCCACTTCTTGGCATAGGGAAACTTCTGGTAGGACCAGGACTCCACAAATTCGCCCAGATAATCCGTATACTGGTCGTAGGCGAAATCCTCATACTTGCCGTCGGAGTCCATCAGCCGCAGCTTGCCGTCGTAGAAGTCTAAAGCTCCGTCGTCGGTGACCGTCCCCAGATAACCCACCTTGATAACGCCGATGGATTTGATGGCGTCCAGGTATTTGGGGAAGACGTTTTCCTTGGCGAACTGGATGGAGAACTTGGAGAACTCCAGGAGTTCCTTGGCCTGGGGGAGAATCTGCTGGCGCTCGGCCTCGGTCATGGGCTTGCTCACTCCCCCCGGGACGCCGAAGGTAGGATGGATGGCCCGGCCCGCGAAGCCCTCGATGATTTGGGCCCCCAGATGGCGCATGTGCACCACCTGCTTGGCGATCTCCGGCGCAGCCTGGACGATGCCGATGACGTTGCGCACCGAATAGTCGGCATCGGGGCCGATGACAAAGTCCGGAGCCGCCAGAAAGTAAAAATGCAGGATTTTGTCGCTGATGTAGGCGATATCCTGCATCAGCCGCCGCAATTTCACCGCAGTGGGCGGGGGGGTGACGCCGAAACAGGCGTCCGCGGCCTTGCAGGAGGCCAGGTGATGGGCCCAGGGGCAGATACCACAGATGTGGCAGACGGTCCGGGGCATCTCTTCCACCGGCCGTCCTTCGCAGAACTTTTCAAAGCCCCGCAAGGTCTGGACGTGAAATTTGGTGTCGGCTACATTGCCGGCGTCGTCCAGGGTGATGGCCACCTTGGCGTGGCCTTCGATCCGGGTCACCGGCTGAATATTGATGACTTTGCCCATATTTGCCACCTCCTCATCTCGCCGGCCGCGCCGGGATCACCGTCAGGACTTTATGGCCGCCGATGTAACGGTTCATCATGGCCCGCCGATCAAGCAAAGTTTTGGGATCCAACCCCACCGAGGTCAGAGCCCCCATCATTTCCACCATGGGCCGGGCCCCTTTGCGGATGGGGCCGAAGCAGCCCCGGCAGGGGGTCCGGGCCTGAATGCACCGGGGCACGCCGGTCTTGCCCGCGCAGCCCGCCAGGGTCACCGGTCCCATGCAGAGGAAGCCTTGCTCATTGATGCAGCGCATCTTTTCCAGACCTTCTTCCGGGTTGAATTCCAGGTTCTGCAGCCAGCGCTTGACCGGACCGCCCCCGGATTTCTGCTCCCGGATCACCGGGCAGGTGTCGCAGACGCTGCGCTCCGGCAGGCTCCAGGAGGTCTTCCCGCTCAACAGGGCCAGGAGGGCGTCGGCAATCCAATCGGGGTGGGGAGGGCATCCGGGGATAGCAATGTCCACCTTCACCACTTCATCCACCGCGGCGCAGGTGGGGGTCCACTTGGGGACACTGGGGTCTTCCGGGTCGGGAGCAGGCTCGGTGGTCACGCAGTTCCGGAAAATCTTGTCGAAGACCTCTTCGTTTTTCCACATATTGGCCTGGGCCGGCACCCCGCCATAGCAGGCGCAACTACCCAGGGAGATGAGAAACTTGACCTTCTTCCTGATCTCTTCCACTTCGTGTCTGTGTTCTTCGTTGCGCACGCCCCCGGAGACGATGCCCACCACGGCCTCGGGGATCTCCATGGTGGCGCCGTCGCCCAACTGGCCATAGAACTTGTGATCCACCAATGCGGTCATGTGCACAAATTCCAATTGGGGCAACAGGTCCAGGAGCGGGTCTCCAATGTTGAGAATGGAGATCTCGCAACCGGAGCAGGCGTTCAACCAGTCCTCCACTACTTTCACCGCCATCGCTCTCCCTCCTTTAAATTAGGGTCCGGCAAGCGGCTCCTGCCCAGCCGCGCCCCGACCGTCAGCCCTGCCCATCAACCTTCTGTCTTTTCCGCGGTCACCACCCGGCGGGAATAAACCAGATATTGACCGTCCTCCACGAACATCCGGGTCTCAAAGCCGTCTTTCTCATAGCCGTGCATTACCTGCTCGGCCTCTTCCTCGGTGGAATAGGCGCCGCCGTCCCACATGAATTTTTTACCTTCGAGCTTCCGGGCCAGTGGAATATCCATCTTGTAATTCCTTAATAATTGGTAGCCTCAGGCTTTCGACTGAAACCTAATCAAAAAGGAGAAAAGGGGAAGAGGGGAAGAGGGGAAAAACTGAAATTGTTATTCTGACCTTTTCCCCTTTTTACCTCTTCCCCTTTTAATCTTTTAACCCCGGGTACTATATGGGCTTGGCCCCAACTCCCGCAGGGTTTCGGTCATCTCCGTCATCACGTCCGCGAACTTCTGGGCCTCGCTGGACGCGATCCACTCCAAACGGAAGCGCTCCGGCTCCAGGCCGAAGTCTTCCAACATCAGGTCAATTCCTTCCGCTCGGTCTTGGGCCTTTTTATTACCTTCCAGGTAATGACATTCGCCCAGGTGTCACCCGCAGACCAGGACGCCGTCGGCGCCCTTGGTGAGGGCGTCGATGACCAGGTTGGGGTGGACCATGCCGGAGCACATCACCCGGATGATGCGGGCGCTGGGGGGGTACTGAATCCGGGACACCCCGGCCAGATCGGCGCCGGCGTAGGAGCACCAGTTGCAGCAGAAGGCGATGATCCTGGGTTCGTATTGCTCTTCCATGGTTTTTGACCGTCTCCTCGGTTTTTACTTTAAATCAACCCCAGGGCCGCTTCCACCTGCGCGCCCAACTGCTCCGGCGTAAACCCGGCCACGTAGATGCCCTGCTTGGGACAGGTGGCCATGCAGGAGCCGCAGCCTTTGCATTGAATGGGGTTGACTTCCACCGTTTTCTTGATGCCGCCGTCCTTCATGTATTCGATCAGGGTGATGGCCGCGAAGGGACAGGTGTCCACGCAAAAGGCGCAGCCGTCGCAGTTTTCGTCTATGGGGTTGGAGATGATGGACTCCACTTGTAAAAAATCCCGGGAAAGAATGGTGTTGGCCCGGGACGCACAGGCCAGGGCCTCGGCCACCGATTCCTGCATGGGCTTGGGATAGTGGCAGAGACCGGCCATGAAGATGCCTTCGGTGGAGGCCTCCACCGGCTTGATCTTGGCGTGGGCCTCGGTGAAGAAGCCCTCGGCGTTCAAGGGGATTTTATAGAGTTCGGCCAGGGGAGCGTTCTCATGGGGGATGATGGCCGTGGCCAGAGTGAGGAGATCCACGTGCAGGCTTACCTTTCGCTCCAGGATCTGGTCCTTCACCGTAATCTTCAGGCGGCCCCCGTCTTCTTTCACCACCGGCGGCTCTGAGCGGCGGAAACGGATGAACACTATCCCCATTTCCCGGGCCTTCTCATAGAGCAGCTCCCGCTCGCCGTAAGTCCGCATATCCCGGTAGAGGATATAGACGTCCATCTCCGGGTTCAGGACCTTCAGCTTGATGGCGTTTTCCACGGAATGGGCGCAGCAGACCTTGTTGCAATAGGGGCGCTCCGGGGACCGGGAGCCTACGCACTGGATGAAAGCCGCGGCCTGGGCCTCTTTCAGGCGCTCGCTCTTCTCCATGATTAACCGGTCCAGGTCCAGGGCCAGGAGCACGTTGGGGTTCTGCTTATACAGATATTCGCCTTCCGGCCGGTAGGGGGTGCCGCCGATGGCGATGATGACGATGCCGTGGTTGAGGGCCTCGCCGGTGGACAGGGTGGAGGTAAAGTTGCCCACCACCCCGGAGACGCCTTCCACGATGGCGTTATAGTGGATAGTAATCTTCTCGTGGTTCTTGACCTTGTTCAACAGCGCGTCCAGCCGGGGTTTCACCAAGCCGCCCCGCCAGGTGGTATGAAGCTTCAAGGCGTTGCCCCCCAGCTTATCCTGGCGTTCCACCAGATGCACTTCATATCCCTGGTCCCCCAGCCCCAGGGCCGCAGTGCAACCGGCCGCGCCGCCGCCGACGACCAGGGCCCGGTGGTTGACGTCCACGGTGATGTACTCCAAAGGCGTCAGCAATCTCGCTTTGGCCACCGCCATGTTCACCAGGTCTTTGCACTTTTCCGTGGCCAAAACCGGTTCGTTCTGGTGCACCCAGGTGCACTGGTTGCGGATGTTGGCCATCTCAAAGAGATACTTGTTGAGCCCTGCGCCCCGGAGCATGTCCTGGAAGATGGGGGCATGGGTGGAAGGGCTGCAGGCCGCCACCACCACCCGGTTGAGGCCGTGCGCCTTGATCATCTCCATCATCTGGGCCTGGGCGTCCTGGGAGCAGGTGAAGAGATTGGCCTGGCTGTAAGCCACGTCGGGAATGTCTTTGGCGTACTCGACGATGGCGGGCACGTCCGCCACCCCGCCGATATTCAGGCCGCAGTTGCAGACAAAGACCCCCACCCGGGGCGGCTCGTCGGTGAGGTCTCTTTCCGTCGGGAAGACCTTTTCCTTGAGCAGGGTGCCCCGGGCCGCCGCCAGGGCCCGGGTGGCCGCGGCCGCGGCGGCGCTGCCTTCCATCACCGATTGGGGGATATCTTTGGGGCCGTTGAAGGCGCCGCAGGAAAAGATCCCTTCCCTAAAGGTGGAGGTGGGCTCAAAACAGGAGGCCTCCACGAAGTTGCTGGGGCTTAAAGGAATCTCCAGCCTCTCCGCCAGCGCCACCACGTCCGGGGGCACCACCAGGCCCACGGAGAGCACCACCGCGTCGAAGATTTCGTCTTTGATTTCGCCGCTCTCGGTGACGTAGCGCACCTCCAGGTCGCCGTCGTGGCCCGCGGGCCTCACCGAATGGACCCGGGAGCGGATGAGCCGGGCCCCCTGGTCCTTGATCTTGACGCAGTATTTCTCGAAATCCTTCCGGGGGGTGCGCATGTCCATGAAGAATAAAGCCATGTCCAGATCCGGGCCGATGTGTTCCCGGGCGACGATGGCCTGCTTCAAGGAGACCATGCAACAGAAATTGGAGCAGTAGGGGTGTTCCCCTGCCCGATGGCTGCGCATGCCCACGCAGTGAATCCAACCGATCTTCTTGGGTTCTTTGCCGTCGGAGCGCCGCTCCACGTGGCCGTGGGTGGGGCCGCCGGGGGAGAGAATCCGCTCGAACTCCAGGCTGGTATAGACGTTGGGGTATTTACCATAGCCGTAAGCCTTCAGATGGCTGGGGTCAAAGGTCTGGAAGCCCGGGGCCATGATGACGGAACCCACATCTATCGTGACCTCTCCCCCCTGCTGCCCGTAGTCGATGGCCCCGGCCGGGCAGGCCTGGGCGCAGACTCCGCAGTCCCCGGTGAGGAACTGGATGCAGTTGCTGCTGTCGATCACCGGCTCTTTAGGCACCGCCTGGGGGTAAGTCTTGTAGATATTGCCCCGGCGGGCGAGGCCGGCGTTGAACTCGGAGAGCTTGGGCTTAGGGGTCTTGCCGCTGATCTGGCCGATGTCCGCAAAATGCCCGGTGGGGCAGACAAACTGGCAGGCCCCGCAGGTGCGGCAGACCTGGGAAAATTCCCCGAAAGGCGTGGTTACCTGGCGCTTGCCGCCCCGGCCCATGATGCCGATGGCCCCCACGTGCTGCAATTCGTGGCAGACCCGGACACACTTGCCGCAGAGGATGCAGTCGCTGTCGCCCTGGCGGAAGCTGGGGGCCTCCAGGCCCAGGGAATGGGCGATTTCCGCCAGCACCGGCGCCGTGGGGCACCGGGACCAGAGCAGGTCGATGACCAGGCGGCGGCCTTCCAGCACTTCCTCGGTGTCGGTATAGACCGTGAGCCCCTCGGCCACCGGGTAGGTGCAGGAGGCGGTGAACTGGGTGCGGCCGCCCTGGGTCACCTCCACCACGCAGAGGCGGCAGCCGCCATAGGGCTTGACCCCTTCATAATCGCAGAGGGTGGGGATGCTGATCCCCATCTGGCGTACGGCTTCGAGAATGGTGGTCCCTTCGGGGACCTCGGTCTGTCGATCGTTGATGGTGAGGTTGATCACTTAATTACTCCACAATAATGGCGTCGAACTTACATTTCTCAAAGCAGGTGCCGCACTTGATGCACTTTTCCGGCAAGATTTCGTGCACCACCTTCTTGGCCCCGGTAATGGCCTCCGCCGGGCACTTCAGGCGGCAGAGCTGGCAGCCGATGCAATTGTCCGGAACCACCCGGTAGGTGATGAGCTCCTTGCACACGTGGGCGGGGCACTTTTTGGCCTGGATGTGGGCCTCGTATTCCTCCCGGAAGTACTTGATGGTGGAGAGCACCGGGTTGGGCGCGGTCTGGCCCAGGCCGCACAGGGACATCTTCTTGATGACCCGGCTCATCTTCTCCAGTTTCTCCAGGTCCCCTTCCTGGCCCCGGCCGGCGGTGACGTCCTCCAGCATCTCCATGAGCCGCAGCGTCCCTTCCCGGCAAGGGGTGCATTTGCCGCAGGACTCGTCCCGGGTGAAGTCGATGAAGTACTTGGCCACGTCCACCATGCAGTCCCGTTCATCCATGACGATCATGCCGCCGGAACCCATAATCGACCCCAAGGCCCCCAGGGACTCGTAATCCACCGGCGTGTCCAGAAACTCGGCAGGGATGCAGCCCCCGGAAGGCCCCCCGGTCTGCACCGCCTTGAAGGCCCGGCCTCCGGCGATGCCGCCGCCGATCTCGTAGATCATCTCCCTTAAGGTAATCCCTAAGGGAATCTCCACCAGCCCGGTGTTGTTCACCTTGCCCACCAGGGCGAAGACCGTGGTGCCTTTGCTGGACTCGCTGCCGAAACCCGCGTACCATTCCGCTCCCCGGGCCACGATGGGCGCGATGTGGGACCAGGTCTTGACGTTGTTGATGATGGTGGGCCTGCCCCAGAGGCCGCTCTGGGCCGGAAAGGGCGGCCGGGGCCGGGGCTCGCCCACTTTGCCTTCAATGGAGGCGATGAGCGAAGTCTCCTCCCCGCAGACAAAGGCGCCGGCCCCTTTCCTGATCTTTAACTTGAAGGAAAAGGGGGTGCCGAAGATCTTGTCCCCCAAAAGCCCCAGGTCCTCAGCCTGCTTAATGGCGATCTGCAAGCGGTGGATGGCCAGGGGGTATTCCGCCCGGCAATAGACGTAGCCCTGGGAGGCGCCGATGGCATAGGCGCCGATGGCCATGCCCTCGATCACCGCGTGGGGGTCGCCCTCCAGGATGCCCCGGTCCATGAAGGCCCCCGGGTCCCCTTCGTCGGCGTTGCAAATGATGTACTTAAGGTCGCCTTCGGCCTGGCGGCAGAACTCCCACTTGACCCCGGTGGGGAAGCCCGCGCCGCCCCGGCCCCTCAGCCCCGAGGCCTTGACCTGGGCGATGACTTCTTCGGGTTTCAGGGCGGTGAGCGCTTTATGGAGAGCGGTGTAGCCGCCCCGGCCGATATATTCCTCGATCCTCTCCGGGTGGATGTAACCGCAGTTCCGCAGGGCGATCTTCACCTGTTTCCTAAAGAAAGGCAGCTCTTCGTATTTAGGGACCTCGCCGGGCAGCTCCGGGGGGTGGGGGTTGGCGTAGGCCTTCTTAGTGCCTTCCACCAGAAAATCTTCGGCGTCGATGCGGCAGAGCACGTTCTCCCCGAAGAATTCCCCTTCGTTCAGGGCCTCCACCAAGGCTTCCGCCTTCGCCGGGGTCATGGTGGCGTAGCTCACCCGCACCTTTTTGGGGTAGATCACGTCCACCAGAGGCTCTTGCTGGCAAAAGCCGATGCAGCCGGTCATCTCCAGGGCCACGTCCATTTTCAAAGCGGCGATCTTGTCCTCCAGGGCCCGATACACCTTGTCCGCGCCCGCGGAGATGCCGCAAGTGGCCATGCCCACCATGATCTTGATTCTGTCGGGGTAGGTCTGCTTTAAACCTTTTTCCTTGATTTTCTGCAACTGCTTCAGGCTGGTCAACTTCATATATTTGCCGTTTTGGTATAGGAATCGATGATTTTACCCACCTGGCTGGGGGTCAGGCGGCCGAAGGTGTCGTCCCCCACCCGCATGGCCGGGGCCAGGGCGCAGCAGCCGATGCAGCGCACCACCTCCAGGGTAAAGAGCATATCCTCGGTGGTTTCCCCGTGTGTGACGCCCAGCTTCCGCTCCAGTTCCGCCAAAATCCTGGGAGAGCCTTTGACGAAACAGCCGGTGCCCAGGCAGACGTTAATGATGTATTGGCCCCGGGGCACCAAGCTGAAGGCGTTATAAAAACTGGCCACCCGGAGGATTCCCGACAGCGGGGTGTTCAGTTCCTGGGAGACATGCTCCAGCGCGGGGCGGGGCAGCCACCGGAAGTGGCTGTTGATGTCCAGGAGAATGGGGAGCAGGTTGCCGGGCTCTTCCCGGTATTGGGAGATGATCCCGGCCACCACGGTCTCATCGGTAGCCTCGGCATAGGCGCTCCGGGCCCGGGCTTCCTCCTCCGGAGGCAGCTGCACCTCGTAGCGGATGGGGCAGGCCTCGACGCAGACGCCGCAACCGGTGCACTTATCCGCGTCTACATAGCGGGGTTGCTGGGAAAAAGTAACCTGCAGATGGCCCGGATCGCCGGTCACGTCCCGGACTTGGGACAGGGTATGGATTTCGATGTTGGTGTGCCGGCCGACCTCGACCAGCTTAGGGGAAATTACTCACATGGCGCAGTCATTGGTGGGAAAGGTCTTGTCGATCTGGGCCATTTTGCCGCCAATGGCCGGGCTTTTTTCCACCAGGTGGACGTAATACCCGGAGTTGGCCAGATCCAGGGAGGCCTGTATGCCGGCGATGCCGCCCCCCACCACCATCACTGAGCCCAACACTTCTTTGCCCATAAGGCCTTCTCCAATTCCTTCGGCATCCAAGAGGGCTACCCGCCATGGGCCCGGGACATAGCTATCCCCTTCTGGCTGGTTTGGCCCACAGGATTTTTCCGCGATGCTTTTTGTGAAGAATTCCAAAAAGTATTAAATTGCTATATCCATGCCAAGCTTTTAAAAAGATTTTGGCCTCGGGGTCCGGGGTCGGGCGCATGGCTATTGCATGTGCGACCAGGCCCATATGAACATATTTTCCAAATCCCGTCAACCACAAACTCTGTCCATAATCTTTTCTATAAAGGTTTGCGTCTCTACTGCTATGGGGGTATAACCGCCCCACCATGGGTAAAAAGGTTCCTTGCATAACCTGTCGATAATGAATAAACTGTGGCCGTTTGGGGGAAATTGACCCTTGTGGCCTTATGCAGCAAAGCCCCATAGGGTCCTACATTTTTTCCGGGGAGGGAACCGACCTTGCATGAATATGGGCTGATGGAAGAAGTGGTCAAGAGCCTGCTGGCCAAGCTGGAAGACCCAACGGTGGACACGGCCGGAGCCGACATGGAGGTAGTCTTGAAAGTGGGAGGCCTGGCCATCCATTCCGGGGCCGCCACCCGCCAGGCCTATGAAGTCCTGGTCAAGGGCACCAAACTGGAAAAATCCCGCCTCAACCTCATCGTCGAACCCCTGATCCTCACCTGTGCCGGTTGCGGCTTTACAGGGCCCTTACCCGAAGGCGCGGTGGACCCCCACGAGCAACTGCCCCTGGCCCCCTGCCCCAAGTGCGGCGCCATCTCCCCGGTTACCGGCAGCCGGGGCGTGGAGTCCATCGAGCTGGTGCTGGATTGAGAAGCCATTTTGAGGGAGGGGGCCAGGGGTCACGGCCCCCTGTCCCCTCCCTCAAACTCCCTCCCCCAACCCCCTAATAGAAGTCATTTCCAAACCGATTTTTGCAGTCGTTTTGCCTCATCCAAGAGGGTTTTATTGGCAAAAGGATCACCCCCCCTTTTCTAAAGGGGGGTAGGGGGGATTATATAAGCGCCTGATAATCCCCCTAAATCCCCCTTTAGCAAAGGGGGACTTGAAGAATCCTCCTTCCTTCCTTTTACTTGTTTATAACCTATCTGAAGCCTCATACCGAGTTGCAGTCAAAAAGATACTATACGTAGGGGCGAACCTTGTGTTCG
>JBMORF010000081.1:0-5494 GCA_049322315.1 Thermodesulfobacteriota bacterium
CAGTATCATTTTCTGCCGCACTTGGCACGATAATTTCACGGTGTGATCATGTGATATCCTTTCATTTCAATAAGTTATGCTTGATTATAACCTGGAGCATTCCTTAAGTCAACGGCATTGTCTCTATTCTGGGCCCAGATGGAAATGAATCAAAGATTATTAACATCTGCCACTATCGCTGTTGCCTCAGCCTGACTTAGCCCGGAGGTGCGTCTTACACTTGGAACACTCATCTCATTCAGGAACTGAGAGCGCGTCAGGCGCGCAACAGGACTCTGGGTCAAGGCCATCGCTTGCGCGCCTGAGTGTCGGGCCGCGTGAGAGGCTATGCAACACGCCATGGCCCTGGTGACGGAAACATAAAATAGTCGGCGCTGCTCTATGAGTAGCCCGGTGGCCTGCAAGGCCCTGAAACTCGGCATAAGACCCTGTTCCGCTCCAGGGATAAACACGACCTTCCCACTCAGCCCTTTGGCACCATGCATGGTAAGAATCTTTATGCGCTTCTGAACAGGCGCCTGAGATGGAGCCTCGGTAATGCCAATGCGCTGGCTGACCATATCAAGAATGGCTTGTTGATCCGATTCGCTATCTGCCATAAGGAATTGCAGCAGCTCTTCAAGCGTCATCTGGGGTGGAAGTGCACCAATGAGTGCAGCCCATAAGGACAAGTTGTTTGCTGCATTAAGGCCCGACGTAAATACTTGCGTTGACAGCAGAGTCGTGATGTCCCCGCTTCGGGTGGCCAATGTATCGTCCATACTCCATGTGCCCACGGCTTGAACAATCGCCACGACACGCTGAACTGCTGAAGGACATCTCCCGGAAAGCCAAGGCGGACAACCTGGTAAGTAGAAGAGCTGGCGAAAATTCTGAATATTGCCGACGCAAGCATCCGCCACCGCTTTTGCGGTCGCTTGTCCGACACCTGATAGGACCTCGAGGATGTCTCGATGGGCTGGATAGTCTTCTTCGCCTGTTGCATTATCCCTGGCAATCCGGAGGATTGAATAGACTGCCCTGATGGCTTCATACTCGTTGGTAAGAGTCGCGCCCCGAGGAGGGTCGTAGGGAATGCCGAGGTTCCCCAGTTCCTGTGTCAGGACATCGAGTTGAACCCTTCTATTACATATTAGAATGAGTATCTGATCCTCCCTTCCATCCATCAGTCCAGGACTGATCAGTTCACGACAGGATTGCGCAATCGCCCGGGCCTCTTCCTGTGCCGTTTGAAAAGACCATACCAGCATCCGGCCTTGAACAGGAGGCACTGCATTGCCATAGAGGGAACAAAGGTTCTTTGCGATCCGGTTTTGATTGTAAGCGATCAATCGACTGGCAGCGCTAAGAATTGTCGGCGCGCAGCGGAAGCAGTCTGTCAAGACATGTGTGGTAGACGCAGGATAGTCCGTCTGAAACTGGACGATCCCGCTTGGATTAGCATGCCGAAAGGAATATATGCTCTGATCATCGTCCCCAGCTATAAATAAAACTGCGTTATTTGCACATAATAAGCGCACGAATTCTTGATCGCAGGCATTGAGGTCCTGATACTCATCAACAATCAGATGATTAATTTGTGGCAATTGATTTGGTTGCAGTGCGCCTTGTTGGAGAGCCTCAACGCACTTATAGATCACCTCGCCTGGAAGCACACAGCAATACAGGTTCGTCCGTTCTGAGTGGAACGCGTTGAACCCTTGAACCTCCATAGGCGTTATCTGCGCCTGGTTCAAATAATAAGGATTCAGGGTTTGCCACTGTGCGTCATGAGCGCGTCTGATTTCGGCGGCGCGGGTAGGCGTGCATCCAAGAGTGCTTGCGAATTCCTTATCATAAACATTGGTTTGCTCCCAATCATCTAACATGATAGGCGTGCTAGGATACGAAGTAAGGAGGTTGGCGCGTCGCAGAATTCGGAGAGCGAGTGCATGCATTGTCGACACCCGTACCTCGGTAGCAGCGCTTGCACATGGCAATTTACTGCAGAAGGACTGAATACGGGCACTAAGCTCGGCGCAAGTGGCTCGCGTAAATGAGATCACATAGATGTTTCCGGGAGTCGCTCCATTGGACAGCAGGTCGGCAACTCGCTTTTCAATCGTGTGCGACTTTCCCGTTCCCGGGCCAGCCACAAGCCTTACTTGTGGTGCCCGGTCTCTTGCTGCTACCCATTGGCGTTGATCTGCTAATGCTCTTTGTGCGGCAGTTATTGGCATAGCCCCACCCTTTGCTTTCGCAGCTTCTCACATTGGCTCCGGTCGCATGTCGCCGTTTTTTTCTTCCTGGCCTTGCCAAGCATCATCGCCTGAGAGGTCCAAACTGATTTACCTTATTGCCTTTATCTTTTTTTTCGCTGAGAAATCAAGACCTCAAGGTCATTAAGGATTTCCGGCATTGACAGGGCTGCAGCAAACTCACTCACCCAGCGTCGCACCCGCCGCAGGTTAAGCTTCGGGTGAGCCGCCAGTATCGCCTCAATGTCGGCCAAATCCTGGGGGCGATGGGCCACCGCTTTCATGATGATCAGGTCCTCCGGAAGGGGCAGTGGCGCCTGGACTTTGCCCAGTTCCATCGAGGTAGCCTGGGCTATGGCCTCTTTTTCGAAAGGCAGCGCCCCGAAGACAATATCGACATCGATACCGCTTTCCTGATGGCGTACCAGGAGAACTTGGGTTTCTTTCGCAAAGGCCAGGGCATCATCACGGCGGGGGATAAAACCATGCTTTGCTCCTGCGGCTATAAACTCAGGCCATTGGTCTTGGTCCACCAGCACCAGCATGTCCACGTCCCGGGTCAGCCGGGGCCGGCCCATAAGAGAGGCGGCCAGACCGCCGATTACTACTCCCGGAACCTTCTCAGCCTTGAGCCAGGCCATCAGGTTGTGCAAAACCAACAGCAGGGGCGCCAGGTCAGTCGGCTCAGGCATGATACTCCTTGCGCAGCCGGGCCCACCGGTCCCTAACTTGTTCCTCTTCTGCCGCCAAAGTCTCGGTCCATCCGAGCTTTCCTGCCGACGCCAGCAACGCCGCTACCTGGCGAAATTTGTCGGCCACCGGCGTAGAGGCCAGTTCCTCATTTTCAGCGGCATTGACGATCTCCCACCTCTTCTTATATGCCTGGGCCTCTCCTTTGGTCAGGTGGCCGACTGAGACTTTGCCCGAGGTGGCTTCCATTTCCAAGAGCCGCTTCAAGAGAAAAGGTTGTGGCCGCCGCCGCCCGTTTTCCCACTGGTTGACGGTGCTGAAGGTAACCCCCACTGCGTGGGCTAACTGCTCCTGGGTCAGCCCCAGCCGCTGCCGCAGACTCTTGACTAAAGCCGGAATATTAATAGCAGCCATACTCAATCATTCTCCACTCTATTTAATATAATATATTAATCGAAATATTAATTTTGTCAAAATCTTGGTTCCTTCTAGAAATTTCATCTTGCAAATATGCAATTAAAATGCATAATTGCAAGGAAAGAGAACCAATATGGCCTGGCGTTACCTCAAACGCTCCCTGGAGCCGGTGCTTATCCGGGCGGCAGCGGAGTTTCCCGCGGTAGTCTTGACCGGACCCCGTCAGTCCGGCAAGACCACCTTGCTCAAGCATCTTTTCGGCGAAACCCACGGCTATGTCTCCCTGGAGCCTCCCGATGTCCGGGCGGCGGCCGCGGCAGATCCTCGCGGCTTTCTTGCCCTCAATCCCCCACCGGTAATCCTGGATGAAGTCCAGTACGCCCCCGATCTTTTACCTTATATCAAGGAGGCCATAGACGCCCGCCGCCAGGAGCGGGGGCTTTACCTGTTGACCGGTTCCCAGAACCTCATGCTCATGGCCCAGGTAACCGAGTCTCTGGCCGGCCGGGCGGCCATCCTCAGGCTCCTGCCCCTATCCCGGCGGGAAGCAGAAGGAGAGCCCGAGAAGCCCCTTCCTTGGGAGCGGCCCCTGAGCCAGCCGCCTTCCCGGGTGGCTTCGCCATCAGAACTCTGGAAAAGTTTTCTGCGCGGCGGCTACCCGGAACTGGCAGTCGAGCCAGACCGGGATATTTCGCTCTGGCACGCCAGCTACCTGCAGACCTACCTGGAGCGCGACGTTCGCTCTTTGAGACAGATCGGCGACCTCACCCTTTTCCAAAATTTCCTGCGAGCCTTAGCCGCCAGGAGCGCCCAGCTCCTCAACCTGGCTGAACTGGCTAGGGACCTGGGTGTGACTCTCAACACCGCCAAAGCCTGGATAGCGGTCTTGGATGCCACCTTCCAGGTAATCATCCTGCGGCCTTACTTCGCCAACGTGGGCAAACGTCTGGTCAAGTCTCCCAAGGTCTATTTTTCGGACGTGGGCACCCTCTGCCACCTGACCGGCCTCAAGGACCCGGAACACGCCGCCACGGGTCCCATGGGCGGTGCCATCTTCGAAACCGCGGTGCTGACGGAAATCGTCAAGACCATCAGCCACCGGGGCCAAGAACCCCAGGTGTACTTTTGGCGTACCGCGGCCGGCGCCGAAGTGGATATCGTGGTGGCCGAGGACAGACGACTGATCCCCTTGGAAGTTAAACTCTCCGCTACGCCCCGACCGTCCATGGCCCGCAACCTCACGACCTTCCAGAAAGACCTTCAGGATCGTGCCGCCCCCGGCTACGTCATCCACCCCGGCGAAGTCCGCCTGCCCCTGGCGCCAGGAGTGACAGGGTTGCCTTTCAATGAACTTTAACCCATATTCGTCTTAGTCAGCTTTAATTGCCACAGGATTGTTGTGAACAAAATTCGATGGCCCGAATCCATTACAATGATCAAGCTCTTGAATTTTAGATCCTCTTGTATTAGGATAGATTTCATTTGTAAGTTAGGCTATTTATGCAATATTCATTAATGCTACCAGCTATCTCCAACAGGCAATGGATAGATTGAGGCAGGCAAACCGTACTGAGTATCTCGTTCTAGGCCTGCTGTGCCCTATCCGCCTTGTTCCGGCATACCAACCAATTGGATATGGCCTGGCAGGACTTGTGGGAAGCCCAGAACTTAGCCACTTACGCTGGCATGAAGCTCTACGAAGCCGACTGTATTATAGAAGCCTCTCGCCTGTTCCTGGCCCAAGGTGAACGGAAGAAAGCGCAAGAGCATCTTACTATTGCAAGAGACCTAATTCAGATCATAGGTTACCACCGCCGAGACATTGATCTTGAAGACCTTGAAAAGAAACTGAGGCAATAAGGGGGTTTTTCTTTGACGAAAGTGTAACCGGGAAGGACATACTGGTGGGGAGAAGAAGATGACCAAAGTTTGCTTGGTTCGGTTAGGTAGCGCAGAAGCCTACCCAAAAGAGAAAGTTCCAGAAGAAATATATGGTCGCTATCAAAAAATTTCAATTTCCAGCTGTAACCGTTCAGTCCCCCTTATCGGGAAAGGCGAAAAATTTTTTGAAAAAATGAAAAAAAATGGCCTTGGGGGCGCGACTTTTTTTGAATAATAGTGTATTCAAGGTCTTGTGGAAACAAGGCCGA
>JBMORF010000082.1:0-192590 GCA_049322315.1 Thermodesulfobacteriota bacterium
TCCTGAAATCTGTTTTAGACACCTTGGCCGATTTCTTTAATCCAGACCCCGCATTTCGTTCTTGTCTGGACATTATTGCCAATAGTTTTAACCAGTTCTTCCCCTTGCAGGGGTGCGAAACTTGAGTTATTACTTATTACTGATCACTGTCATTCTTCCTTCTTCTTGCCGATGAGCCGCCGCTCCAGGTTGACCTGCCGGGCCCGGGAAATGCCCAGCTTGCCGGGAGGCACGTCCTTGGTGATGGCGGAGCCTGCGCCCACGTAAGCGCCGGCGCCGATGGTCACCGGCGCCACCAAGGCGGTGTTGCTGCCGATGAAGGCCCCCTCTTCGATGGTCGTCTTGTATTTCTTGACGCCGTCGTAGTTGCAAGTGATGGTGCCCGCGCCCACGTTGGTCTTGGCCCCCACTTCGGCGTCCCCCAAATATGTAAGGTGTCCGGCCTTCACTCCTTCGTGGAGCACCGATTTTTTCACTTCCACGAAATTGCCGATGTGCACGCCTTGGCGAAGATCGGTTAAGGGCCGCAGATGGGCACAGGGGCCGACATCCACCCCGGAGGCGAGACGGCTCTGGGTGATCACGCTCCCCATTTTGACATGAACGTTATTTTCCAGGGTGGAATCAACAATCTTGACCGAAGCTTCGATGAGGCAGTCTTCGCCGATGGTAGTCTGCCCTTGGAGATAAACGTTAGGGTAAATAATGGTATCTTTGCCAATGGTCACCAGGGACTCGATATAGGTGGCCTCCGGATCAATGAGAGTGACCCCTTGATCCATATGCCGGGCATTGATTTTGCGCTTCACCGTCTGGGTGGCTGCGGCCAGTTCCGCCCGGCTGTTGATGCCCAGGAGGTCCTCGACGTTCGTCTCGATGAGGGCTTCCACCGCCCTACCCTCTTCTCGAGCGATGTGAATCAGGTCGGTGAGATAAATTTCCCCGGTGACCGGGCTTTTGGGGATTTTATCCAAACCCTCCCGGAGAAAAGGAGTATCAAAACAGTAAGCCCCGGTATTGATCTCCCGGATGGCGAGAATCTCCGGGCGGTCTTGGGAATCTTTGGACTGAAGCACTGCGGTGACCCGGCCGGCCTCATCTCGGACCACCCGGCCGTAATGCAGGCCGTCCGGCAGGACCACCGTTTGAATGGTTACTGCGGCCCGGTGGTTTTTATGCAACTGGTGAAGTGCGTCGATGCTTTCGGCGGAAATCAACGGCGCATCACCACATAGGACTAAAACCTCTTGGGTTTCCGGCGGCACCGCACTCATGGCCACCTGCACCGCGTGGCCGGTGCCTAGCTGTGGCTCCTGGACCACGAAGCGCACCGGGTAATCCTTTAAGGCCTCCTGGACCCTCTCCGCCTGATAGCCCACCACCACCAGGATATCGTCGATGCCCAAATCCCTTAAGGTATCCAGCAGATAAGCGATCATGGGCCGCCCCAGAATCTGGTGCAGCACCTTGGGGTGGCTGGACTTCATGCGGGTGCCCTGCCCCGCAGCCAGGATGATGGCGGTGATTTTGGTTGAAAAGCTCATTACCGAATTTACCTCAATTTTCTGCTAGTTATTACTCTTAAAAGCAATTGGCATGGGTTGATATTGGGGCTGTGGGTGCAATAGGTAGCGCCAAAGGAAGAACTCGGTGTAAGGAGTGTCATCGGTAATCAAAGTTCCTTCCTTACTGATCTTCTTAATTTCATCATTGTCCCAGAGTAACATTTGATAAATTTTCTGAGAAGTGGTGCAAGATTCATCATATTCGCTCATGTCTTTGCGGAAGTCAGGGTTTGCAAAGGCCCTCTCCCCATTTCGATGAAAATCTGCTTCTGAAATCTTCTTCATGGGCCCCAATAGGTAAAAGCCATAATCGTTGGGCCCGACAAACACCTGGGTAATAGGGAAAACCTCATAAAAAGTCTTTACCAAGCTTTTCACCTCGTCTTCCCGTCCCCAGGGAAACCATAAGCACATAACCCCTTCCGGGGTTAAGTGTTCTTTACATAGCTGGAAAAATTCCCTGGCATATAAATTAACCGTTCCCGCGCTGGTTATGGGAGGAGAGGGATCAACCGTAATAATATCGTATTTTTTGGAGGTTAGGAGAATATGATTGCGCCCGTCGTTTACCAGAGCCCTGACATTTCGGGATTTTAATATTTCTCTACCATTTTTATGGTAATAATCAAAGAGTTCATAAGTTTCCGGAACAAGTTCCACTGAAGTAATATTCATCTCCGGATAAATAACAGCTGACTTAAGGGTTGTTCCCATGCCAAAACATATTATCAACATCTCCTTGGGCGATTTATTAGTTAACATAATCGGCAGATGTGTCATTAATTTAGTTTCAGTACATAATAGCGTCATACCAATTCCATTTATCCATAAGTGCTTATTATTGCCTATTGAGAAAGCCGTAACAGTTCCTTCTATGCCTTCTTTATTAAAGAATATATTGTAAGAACATTCTTTTTTATTATTTTTACACACTTTTTCCATCATTTTTATAACTCTTACCTCAATGGTTGATAAGAAAGGATCTTTTCCCTTAACTTGAATAATCAATAAAAGAAAAACAGGAATGACCGCCAGATAATATATCCTGGTCCGTAGGGAAACAACAGTCTCCTGCCATAAAAGCAAGAGGCCCAATCCCACATTCAGCAGAGCTAGCAAAACTACGGCATTAGTGGAACCCCATCCGGGAATCAAACAAAATCCCGCCAGTAACGCGCCGACAATACAACCGATCGTGTTGGCACTGTAGAGCCAACCCACAGAAGAACCGGCCGCGGTTGTATCTTTCGCATAGCAGACTGCGGCTGTGGGAAAAATCATACCGAAAATAAAAGTTAAAGGAAAAACAATGGCAACGGTCACCGCCAGGGCGCCGATGCGACCCGGCCAAGTACCTAAAGAAAAATCAAAGGCGGGAAATAAATAGAGATTGCCGATAGATAAGAAGCCGATGGCCAATTCCAATATTCCAAAAATTAGCAAAGGGCGGGCCAATTTATCCGCCTTATTTCTCATAAAGATGCTGCCCAGGGCGATCCCTGCCAAGAACACGGCCAGCATCGAGGAAAAGGCGTAAATGGAAGTCCGGAGAAATAAGATGAGCTGGCGGGTCCAGATGACTTCATAAGCCAGGGAAGTGAAACCGCTGATAATAAAGGCCGCCAATACCACCCCCCGGACCTTGTCGGTATAGGGGGAAATCTTCTGCTCCGGCGCGACGGCAGGGACGGGGCCCCCTGCGATCTGAACATCCTTTTTATAAATTATATATGCCAAAATGGCGACGAGGAAATTTCCCAGTACTCCAAGAAGAATAGTCCGATATTCCCCTAAATATTCAAGGGTGATAAAACCGCTGACGATTACCCCTAATACTGCGCCAAAGGTGTTAATCCCATATAAGAGACTGAAACTCCGGCCAAATAAAATGCCATGTCTGACCAGCCAACTGGTCAATACCGGCAATGTTCCCCCCATCAAGGTGGTGGGTAGAAGTAACGTCACAAAACAGAGAAATGTCCTCACCACTGTAATCCATAATTGATTCTCTCCACTCATTTGGTACACATATTTATAAATAGGGAGAGCGAGCGAGAACAGAATGGGAACCAGCAAGGCCGTGGCGCCGGTCAAAAACTCCAGAAGGGCATAGATCCTCAGGGGGTCTTCCCGTCGATCAATATACTTCCCAAAGAGAAAGCTTCCCAGGGCCAAACCCGCCATAAACGCGGCCACCACGGTGGAAGTCGCATAAATGGTGACCCCCATGATCCGGGATAGCATCCTGAGCCATACTACTTCATAAATAAGGCCGCTTACCCCACTGGCGAAAAAGATAAAGTAAACTAAATAAGTAGCCTTCCTGGGGGTCATAGTCATTTCCGGCTTAGGAATTTTTGCTTCTGTTCTCATTGCGGGGCTGGGAACTCCCTGATTTCCATTTTTAGTTCTTTGCACTCTTTATGCCAGAAATCTTCTGAGACTTTGAACGATAAGATTAAATATGGTAATGGGACATTATCCGGTCCAGGTCATGGGAATTCCAGGCGTCCACCCACTCTTGGGCAAATTTCTGAGCATCCGTTTCCAAGATCTTGTGATTCCTCATATTACTCTTCAGGCTGGTAGGTTCTGATGCGCCCCTTTTGCACAATCCAGAGTTTACCTTCAATGTTCTCCCTTGCCCCACCACCGTGGAGACATCATGGCCCGCCTCCCTCAGTAATTCCATGGGGCGGCGGCCTAAATTTTCATCCAGCTTGAGCCTCACGCGTTAGCCTCAATGGGAATTTCAACATACCTCTCCCTAGCCATTTCCGCGCCATAGGCGATGCAAGCAAAAATATCCGCTTCTTCCAAGCCGGGATAATCCTTGAGAATTTCTTCAATAGTCATCCCACCGGCCAGGAAATCCAAGATCATTGAGACCCAAATGCGATGTCCCCGGATGCATGGCTTGCCGAAACAGACCTTGGGATCAATGCTAATTCGAGATAGCAATTCATCTCTAGTCATATGGATTCCCCCATGTTCAGCAAAAAATACAGACCTCAAATCTTCATTCTCAATATGATATTGAAAAACATATAAAATTTCGATCAATTTGTAAAAATGAAAAGGCAAGCCCAGTTATCCAGGCTTGCCTTGGTGATTATCGGTTAAAGGTCGGTAGCGTTTACCGGCTGGCCACTTTGGCGCGGACCAGGGAGCGGCGCAGGGCCGCTTCGGCCCGGGCCCAGTCAACGTCTGCGGTCCGGCCGGCGGCCAGCCGCTTTTCGGCCCGTTCCATGGCCCGTTTGGCCCGCTCGATGTCGATCTCCCGGCCCAGTTCCGCGGATTCGGCGACGATGGTCACCTTGGCGCCGGTGACTTCGGCGAAGCCGCCGCTCACCGCCAGGTACTCGGTCTTGCCGCCTTGTTTATAGTACATCTCGCCGATTTCCAGGGCGCTCAGGAAGGGGATGTGGCCCACCAGGACGCCGAACTGGCCTTCCACGCCCGGGCACACCACCACATCCGCATCGGTGGAGATCACCTTGCGGTCGGGAGTCACCACCTCCAACAGGAGTTGTTTTTCCGCCATGGGCTTTTATCCCTCCTGTATTAGTCGGCCGCCAGCCGTTCAGCCTTGGCCACCGCTTCTTCGATGCCGCCCACCATGTAGAAGGCCTGCTCCGGCAGGTCGTCGTGTTTGCCTTCGATGATCTCCTTGAAGCCCCGCACCGTATCGGGCACGGAGACGAACTTGCCTTCCTGGCCGGTGAACTGGGATGCCACAAAGAAGGGCTGGGACAGGAAGCGCTGCATTTTCCGGGCCCGGGCCACGGTGAGCTTGTCTTCGTCGGAGAGTTCATCGATCCCCAGAATGGCAATGATGTCCTGGAGGTCCTTATACTTCTGGAGGATCTGCTGGACGTTCCGGGCGACGTAGTAATGCTCTTCACCCAGCACCTGGGGGTCCAGGATGCGGGAGGTGGAGTCCAGCGGGTCCACCGAAGGGTAGATGCCCAGCTCCGTAAGCGCCCGGGAGAGCACCACGGTGCCGTCCAGGTGGGCGAAGGTGGCGGCCGGCGCCGGGTCGGTCAAGTCGTCCGCGGGCACGTAGATGCACTGTACGGAAGTAACCGAACCCTTCTTGGTGGAGGTGATGCGTTCCTGCAATTCACCCAAGTCCGTACCCAGAGTGGGCTGGTAACCTACCGCGGAGGGCATGCGGCCCAACAGCGCCGATACTTCGGAACCCGCCTGGGTGAAACGGAAGATGTTGTCGATGAAGAGCAGGGTGTCCTGACCCTCTTCATCCCGGAAGTATTCCGCGGCGGTGAGCGCGGTCAAGGCCACCCGGGCCCGGGCCCCGGGGGGCTCGGTCATCTGCCCGTAGATCAAGGCGGCCTTGGGGAGTACGCCGGAGTGTTTCATTTCCAGGTAAAGGTCGTTACCCTCACGGGTGCGTTCCCCTACGCCGGCGAACACGGAGATGCCGCCGTGGTGCATGGCGATGTTGTGGATCATTTCCATCATGACCACGGTCTTGCCCACGCCGGCGCCGCCGAACATGCCCATCTTGCCGCCCCGGGGGAAAGGCACCAGGAGGTCGATAACCTTAACCCCGGTCTCCAGCACCTTGACGCTGGTGTCCTGGTCGACGAATGGGGGCGCGGGGCGGTGAATGGGGTAGTAGGTCTTGGCCACCACCGGTCCCAGGCCGTCCACCGGCCGGCCCACCACGTTGAGCACCCGGCCCAGGGCCTCGGCGCCCACCGGCACCATGATGGGGTTGCCGGTATCTTTGACGGGCATGCCCCGGACCAGACCGTCGGTGGTGTCCATGGCGATGGTGCGCACCATGTTGTTCCCCAAGTGTTGGGCCACTTCCACCACCAGGTTGTCTTCCATGTCGTCGATGGCCGGGTTGCTGATCAGCAATCCGTTTTTAATGGCCGGCAGTTTTCCTTCCTCAAATTCCACGTCCACTACCGGACCGATAACGCGGGCGATTCTGCCGATATTCATATTCCTTAAATCCTCCTCATCCGGGCGGCTTAGCCTTTGAGGGCTTCAGCCCCGCCCACGATATCCATCAATTCTTTGGTAATGGCCGCCTGCCGGGCCTTATTCATCACCAGGGTGAGATTGGTGATCATTTCCTTACAGTTGCTCTGGGCGTTGTCCATGGCGGTCATCCGGGCCGCGTGCTCGCTGGCGGAGTTTTCCAGAAAACCATGGTACACCAGTACGTTGATATATTTGGGCAGCAAAAACTCCAGGAACTGCTCCATGGGCGGCTCAAAGAGATACTCCATGGTGGGACCGGCTTCCACGGCCTCCTCCGGCTGGATGGGCAGGAGCTGCACCAGCTTGGGTTTTTGAACCGCCATGTTGATGAAGGTGGCGTAGATCAGGTGCACCTCCTGCACCTCGCCGGAGAGGAAAATGCTCATGATCTCCCGGGCTACGGTCACCGCGTTGGAGAAGTCGAACTTATTCCAGACATCCACGTATTGGGCGGTTATCTCTCTCTTGCGACGCCGGAAGAAATCCCGGGCCTTGCGGCCCACGCAGATGAGGGAAACATCGATACCCGCGGCCTCTTTCTCACGCATGAATTTCACCGCGGTATTGATCAGGTTGACGTTAAAACTGCCGCACAGACCCCGATCGGCGGTCATCAACACCAGACCCACCCTGGTCACCGGCTCCGTTTTCTGGAAGAAGGGGTGGCTCTCGGGCTCCACCCGGCTGGCCATGTTGCCCAACATCAGGTTAAATGCCTGGGCATAGGGCCGGAACCCTTCCATGCGCTGTTGGGCGCCGCGCAGCTTGGCGGCGGAGACCATGTTCATGGCCTTGGTGATCTGCTGGGTCTTTTTGACCGCCGAGATTTTGTTTCTAATGTCTCGTAGAGTCGCCATCTTTAGCCCCTGCTCTTACGACGCGCTGGTTTCAGGCTGGAAGACGGACTTGAACTCTTCCAGGGCAGCCTTCATTTGGGCATCGAGGTCCGGGGTGAACTCCTTGACATCCTTGATGCTGGCCAGGATGTCGGCATATTTAGCATCCATGAAGGAATATAGTTGCCTTTCGTAAGACTGCAGCACATCCACCGGATATTCATCCAGGAAGCCCCGGGTGCCGGCGTAGAGGATGGCGATTTCCTTCTCCATGGGCAGCGGCTCGTACTGAGGCTGCTTCAGGATTTCCACCAAACGGATGCCCCGGTTGAGCTGCTGCTGGGTGGATTTGTCCAGCTCCGAGCCGAACTGGGCGAACGCGGCCAGTTCCCGGTACTGGGCCAGATCCAGGCGGAGAGAACCGGCCACCTGTTTCATGGCCTTCACCTGGGCGGCGCCGCCCACACGGGATACGGAGAGACCGACGTTGATGGCGGGCCGGACGCCGGAGAAGAAGAGGCCCGGCTCCAGGTAGACCTGGCCGTCGGTGATGGAAATAACGTTGGTGGGAATGTAGGCCGAGACGTCGCCCTGTTGGGTCTCGATGATGGGCAGAGCCGTCAAGGAGCCGCCTCCCAGGGTGTCGTTCAATTTCGCGGCCCGCTCCAGCAACCGGGAATGGTTATAGAAGATGTCACCGGGGTAGGCTTCACGTCCCGGAGGCCGGCGGAGCAGCAGGGAAATCTGCCGGTAGGCCTGGGCCTGCTTGGTGAGATCGTCATAAATGATGAGGGCGTGACGGCCGGTATCCCGGTAGTATTCGCCCATGGCGCAACCGGCGAACGCGGCTACGTACTGCAAGGGCGCGGGCTCGGAGGCCGAAGCGTTGACCACGATGGTGTGCTTCATGGCCCCGTGGCGCTCCAGGGCGTCCACCACCTGGGCCACGGTGGACTTCTTCTGGCCGATGGCGACGTAGATGCAGATGACCCCGGAATCTTTCTGGTTGATGATGGCGTCGACGCAGAGGGCGGTCTTGCCGATCTGGCGGTCGCCGATGACCAATTCCCGCTGGCCCCGGCCCACTGGGGTCATGGCGTCGATGGCCTTATAACCGGTGTACATGGGTTCATTCACCGGCTGGCGCTCGATGACGCCGGGGGCCTTGACCTCGATGCGCCGGAACTCCTTGGTCTCGATGGGGCCTTTGCCGTCCAGGGGGCTGCCCACCGGGTCGACAACCCGGCCCAGGACCGCGTCCCCTACGGGCACTTGGGCGATACGGCCGGTGCGCTTGACGATGTCGCCTTCCTTGATATGGGTGTCTTCACCCAGGATGGCCACACCGACGTTGTCCTCTTCCAGGTTGAGGGCGATGCCGAACATGCCTCCCGGGAATTCCAGAAGCTCCATGGCCATGCATTTTTCCACGCCGTGGACCCGGGCGATGCCATCACCCACGGACAGAACGGTGCCGGTTTCGGCCACCTCCACCTTTTTCTCATAATCCCGGATCTGGGAGCGAATAATTTGGCTGATTTCTTCGGCTCTGATTTCCATTTATACGACCTCGCCTTTTATTAAAGATTCCCTTAAGGAAAGGAGCTGCGTGCGCACGCTGCCGTCCAGCACCAAGTCTCCCACCCGGGCCAGGATTCCACCCATAATACTGGGGTCTTCCTCCACTTCCATCACTACGGTGGTGCGGGTAATTTCCGCCAGGGTCTGGCGCAACCGCTCCTGGATGGCTTCATCCAAGGGGATGGCGGCCTTCACCCGGGCCCGGCTGACTTTTTCCAGTTCATCCACCATTTGTTGGTAGGCCTGGGAAACTCCGGCCACGGCCCCCAAGCGGTGCTTGTCAAATAGCAATTTCATGAGATTGCCCAGCATGGGGGGCATCTGTAAAAGCTCAATCATGCGGAGGAGCAGTTTACGGCGATCCTCCCGGCCATAAACGGGATTAAGCAGGGCGTCCTTGAGTTCCGGCTCCCGCTCCAAGAGAAGGGCGAAGCCTTGCAGCCCTTCCCCATAGGCCTTGTAATTGCCGTCTTCCTTGCCCAAAGTGAGCAGGGCCTTGGCATAGCGTCGGGGTACGGTCATGTCAATCAATGGGCTTCCACCACCTTCTTCAAATATTCCTCCACCAACTGCTGCTGGTCGGCGTAGGTGACTTTCTCTTTAAGAAGATCTTCGGCCAATTTGGTGGCCATATCGGCGATTTCCTGTTTCAGTTCCTGGGCCGCCTTTTTGGTCTCCTGGGAGATGGTCAGGGCCGCCAGGTCTTTGATGCGGGCCGCCACCAATTCCGCCTTTTCCAGAATCTTGGCCTTTTCCAGCTGCCCTTCGGCAATATACTGCTGGATGATCTTCTCCCTTTCGGCGGCCACCGCGGCCAGCTTGGCTTCCATCTCCGCCAAGGCTTTGGCGGCCGCGTCTTTTTGGGCTTCCAGGTCGTCCAGGGTTTTAGCGATCTCCTGGGAACGGCCGGCGAAGAAATCCTTCACCCGCACCTTTTTGGCCAGGAGATAAAAGAGGATACCGGCAAAGACCGCGAAGTTGACCGTGCGCAAGATAAAGTCCGTAACCTTGGCAGGGTCAATGCCGCCGTGTCCGCCGCTCCCGGAGGCTGCCGCGGCGCCGGCAAAAGCCAATACCGCTCCGAATCCCAGGGTGCCTAATCCGGCTAATCTTCTTGCCCGGCTCATGAGATCTCCCTCCCCAAAATCTTGGCGGCCATAACTTGGGCGAAGGACTGAGCTTGGCCTTTTAAGGTCTTCCGGGCTTTGTCCATGTCTTCCTTGATTTTTTTCTCTACCCGGGCCCATTCCGCGTCCACTTCCTGCTTCACCTTCTCCAGCAGAGAAGCTTCGGCCTGGGACCCTTCCTGGCGCAGACCCTCTTTTTCAGCCACTCCTTGCCGCCGGGCCGCGGTCAGATTCTCCTGAATTTCGCCGGCGATGCCCTGGCTCTGCTCGCCTAGTAGGGCCAACGCCGCAGCATCGGCATCCAACCGGGCCTGGCGCTCCTTGAGGACATTGCGGATAGGCCGGTAGAGGACTACGTTCAGGAGAAAGATCAAAACCAAGGCATTGATGATTTGTGCGAATAACGTCCAGTCAAGTTCAATCATCCTGAGCTGCCACCTTGATATTTATTTGTGAATCAACGACTTTCAATTACTTTCGCGGGTTTAGAGGGGTTAAGCACCATGTGTAACTTTTCACGAATTCCACTTGTAACCTATTTTCCCCCTACTGTCAAAAATTTTTTTCAAAAAAAATCACCCTCCGTAAAGGAAGCGGCGCATGCGGATATTCAGGAGAAATCCAACACCTAGAAAGGTGGTGATCAACGAGGAGCCGCCATAACTAAAAAAAGGCAAGGGGATGCCCACCACCGGCAGCAAACCGGTGACCATCCCCAGATTGATGAAAAACTGCCAGAAGATTAAAGAGACCACCCCTAAGGCCAGGAGATGGCCGAAATTCTCTTTACAGTCCCGGGCCACCTGCAGACCCCAGAGGGTCAGGCCGGTGAACAGCAATAACAAAACCACGGAGCCCATAAAGCCCCACTCCTCGGCGAAGACCGAAAAGGCGAAATCCGTGTGCTGCTCCGGGAGAAACTGGAGTTGGCTCTGGGTGCCGTGGAGGAAACCCTTGCCCCAGAACTGGCCGGAGCCCACGGCGATCTTGGATTGGATGATGTGGTAGCCGGACCCCAGGGGGTCTTTCTCGGGATTGAGAAAAGTTAACACCCTTTGCCGCTGGTAGTCCTTGAGGAAATGCCAGATCACCGGAGAGAGGAGCACCAGGGAGAGGATGCTGATCAGTAGCGTGCGCCAGTTGACGCCGACAAACAGGATCATGGACATGGCCACCAGCAGCACCAGGATGCCGGAGCCCAAATCCGGTTGTCTGACGATGAGCGCCACCGGCGCCAGCACCAGGATCAGGGGAAACAGCAATTCTTTGAGATTCAGAGGGCCGGAGGATAAGCCCCGGCTGAAGTAGCGGGCCAGCACCAGGATAATGGCGATCTTGGCCAACTCCGAGGGCTGAAAGGAGAAGGGCCCCAGGGGCAGCCAGCGCCGGGAGCCGGAAACCAACTTACCGCCGAACATCACCGCCACCAGGAGCACCACCGTGAGAATGTACAGGGGGTAGGCCAGCTTTTGCAGATGGCGGTAGTCATAGAGAACCGTCAGGCCAATGAGGGTCAATCCCAACCCCAGCCAGTAGATCTGCTTGAGGTAAACGGGGGTAGCCCCCGGAGCGGTGCGGTTATAACCGGCGCTATAGAGATTGACGATGCCCATGGCGGCAATAATCACTACCAGCCCCAGGAGCAGCCAATCAAAATTTTGCAATAAACGGCGATCGAACATTGTAGTAGTCAGTAGTCAGTAGTCAGTTTTCAGTTTTCAGTAGTCAGTAGTCAGTAGTCAGTAGTCAGTAGCCAGTAGCCAGTAGTCAGTAGTCAGTAGCCAGTAGCCAGTAGCCAGTAGTCAGTTTTCAGTAGTCAGTAGCCAGTAGTCAGTTTTCAGTTTTTGGTTTTTGGTTTTTGGTTTTTGGTTTTTGGTTTTTGGTTTTAGAATAAATTAATTTCGTTAGTATTTATAAATAATTCGATAACTTTGCCCGACAGAGTGGAGTTGGAAAGCCCCATAAGTTTCTTTTGCAGTTTCAAAGCGGATTTCCAGGTTTCTTCAGATGTCGGAATATGAGTTGAATCTTCCACAAAATACAAGAAAACAAGATAGGCTTCTTTCTGTGCTTTTTCTCTGAGGAAATACAGGTGAGCCAACCGATTGGCATATTGATAAAAGCCATATTTCCAATCAATATGTGGTTCTCTGCAATTAAGCCACCGCTGGGTTTCGGCCAAGCTATCAGAAATGATTTTTAAGGACTTTTTGTCCTTGGCGCCGCAGAAAGAAACCAATTCCGGCACATTAGCTTTTGCCTCGACCAAGATAAATGCATTCCCGTCTGATGTTCTCCCTAAGGCATCCCATTGAGGCCCTTTTTTCGGCCAAAATTTTATCAATTCTTTATCTAATACTTGAAGATTCATGTTCTTAAGAAAGACGGTGTCCCGATATTCTGCGAACTCGTCTTGTTCTAAAGGAGATGTCCAACAAATTTCCCGGCCAGATAAAGATTCAAGTTCCCGCTGAATAAGCTTATTAAGCAACCCAGGACATACGTTAATATTTTTCTGAATCCATTTCTGACTGCCTTTGGGATTTTCCTTTAATTGTGGAACTCTCATTTTTTGTCGAATCTAATCTTAAAGTAAAACTGAACTACTGATCACTGGCCACTGGCCACTGACCACTGGCCACTGACCACTGGCAACTGCTACGCCTCCACCCGATGGCTCAAGGCCTCCTTCAAGGTCTGCTGGTCGGTGTACTTGATGTCGCCGCCCATGGGGAGGCCATAGGCGATGCGGCTCACTTTTACGCCCAGGGGTTTCAATTCCTGGCCCAGATAGGTGGTGGTGGCCTCTCCCTCCATACTGGGGTTGAGAGCCAGGATCACCTCTGCTATGCCTTCCCCCCGCACCCGCTCCAGGAGTTCCCGGATGCGCAAGTCCTCCGGCCCCACCCCTTCCAGGGGGGATAAGAGGCCGCCCAGGACGTGATATTGGCCCCGGAACCAACCCACCTTTTCCAGGGCCAAGAGGTCCCCGGGGTCGGCCACCACCAAAATCTGGGAGGTGCGGCGCTCCGGGTCGGCGCACAAAGGGCAGAGTTCCGCGTCCGCAAACGCGAAACAGCGCTGACAGAGGCGAATCTTTTCCTTTAATTCCAATAAGGCCTGGGCCAGTTCCCCCACTTCCCCCTTGGGGGCCCGGAGGAGATACATGGCCATGCGGGCCGCGGTCTTCTCCCCCACTCCCGGCCATTTGGAGAGCGCGGCGATGACGCGGCGCAGGGCCGCGGGATACGCACCTTTTGCCATCATTATTCCTTATATATAGTAGCCAGTAGCCAGTATTCAGTAGCCAGTAGCCAGTAGCCAGTATTCAGTATTCAGTATTCAGTATTCAGTAGCCAGTAGCCAGTAGCCAATCTTAATGAAATATCCTAACAAGTTTAAAACTGCCTGCTGACCCCTAACTCCTAATCCCTAACCCCTGCTTTTAAAACATACCGGGAATCTGCAGACCACCGGTGAGCTTCGCCATTTCCTGGGCCATCATTTCCCGGGCCCGGTTCAGGGCTTCGTTCACCGCGGCCAGGATGAGGTCCTGGAGCATATCCACGTCGTCGGGGGTGGCCACTTCGGGGTCGATGCGCAGGCTCACCAGTTCCAGGCGGCCATTGGCCACGGCCTCCACCATGCCGCCGCCGGCCTGGGCACTCACCGTGCGGTTGCCCACCTCCGCCTGCATTTCCGCCATTTTGGCTTGTAGTTTCTGGGCCTGTTTCATCAGACCCGACAGGTTTTTCACTGGGGTTCCTCCTTCCCGGCAGGGCCGACCCATTGGCCCCCGAAAATCTCCAAGGCTTGCTGTTTGAGGGTCTCCAGGTCCACCGGTTTTTTCGGGGTAGCCGGGGCTTTTCCAGACCGCTTTTTCTCCCGGGCCTTAATTTCCAAGGAATATTGGGGGCCAAAGAAAGCTCTGGCCAACTCCTGCAGGCGCGTTTCATGGCTGGAGACGACGCCGTTCCACGAACTCCCTGCCTCCACCTGCAGGCGGTGGTCGGCCATCCCTGCCAGGCGACATTTAGAAATCTTACCATACAAGGGCGCGTCGGCATTCTCCTGAACATAATGCAAGAACTGCTGCCACTTGGCTTCCAGGTCTCCTTCGGCCCCGGAGAGCGGCGGGGCTGCGGGGGAAGCTCCGGACGGCGCCGGTGGTTCCGGGGCCGGGGCTGCCGCCGCGGTGGGAGGCGCAAGGGCATCCTTGGGAGCCGCGGTTACTTTCTTACGCGCCCCCCCCGGCCCCAGTCGCTTTTCCAGTTCTTCCAGCCGGGCCACCCAGGAACTCACCGGCAGCACCGGTTCCAGGTGGATCAGCCTGAGGAGTAGCACTTCCAGGGCCAGCCGGGGCTGGGGCGCCCTTTTTAATTCCTCTTCTCCCTGCAAGAGAACGCTGAGTAAATTTTGGAGATGTACCGGGGGCGCCTGGTGGGCCAACTTGGCGATCTCCTCCCACTCCTGGTCGGCCACCGCCACCAGGTGCCGGGCCTCGGGGTGCAGCCCGGCCAGAAGCAGGTGCCGGGAGTACCAGACCAGGTCCTGATAGAAGCGCTGTAAATCGTGGCCTTGATTATAGAGGTCATCGATCAGCTCCAGGAGCTCCGGGCCTTGGCGCTGGATAATGGCCTGCAAGGCCTTGAGCAGGGAACCCCGCTCCGTCACCCCCAGGATGCGGGCGATCTCCGCCGCGGAAATTTTTTCACCGCCGAAGGTCACCACCTGGTCCAGGAACCCCTGGGCGTCCCTGAGGCCTCCTTCCGCTTCCCGGGCGATCAGGGCCAGACCCTCGGGGTCGATCTGCCAGCCTTCCTGGGCGGCCAGCTTTTCCAAATGGGATTGGATCAGGGAAGTGGCGATACGCCGGAAATCGTAGCGCTGGCAGCGGGAGAGGATGGTGGCCGGCACCTTGTGGGGCTCCGTGGTGGCCAGGACAAAGACCGCGTGGGCCGGGGGCTCCTCCAGGGTCTTCAACAGGGCGTTGAAGGCCGGAGTAGTGAGCATGTGCACTTCGTCAATGATATAGACTTTGTATTGCCCGTGGGTGGGAAGATATTTAATCTTCTCCCGGAGGTCCCGGACCTCTTCGATCCCCCGGTTGGAGGCGCCGTCTATTTCGAGCACATCCATAGATGAACCGCCGGTGATCTCCCGGCAGGCATGACATTGATTGCAGGGATGGGGCGTAGGCCCTTCCTGGCAGTTCAGGGCCTTGGCCAGGATGCGGGCCACCGAGGTCTTCCCTACCCCCCGGGAGCCGCTGAACAAATAAGCATGAGCGATGCGGCCCTGGGAGATGGCGTTTTGCAGGGTGCGGGTGATGGGCTCCTGGCCCACCACTTCCTCAAAGTTTTGGGGACGCCATTTCCGGGCTAGGACTTGGTAGGACATGAAAGGACCGTTTTACGTTTCTCGTTTTGCGTTTTTCGTTTTTGCTATTAAAACAATAGCATATCTTGAGGGGATTTTGTTGGCAATGTCTTCAGCGGGCAGAAAAATTTTCTTACGAAAAACCAAAAACCAAAAACGAAAAACCGTACTTAAATGGCGGAGAGAGAGGGATTCGAACCCTCGGAGCACTTATTAGGCGCTCACACGATTTCCAATCGTGCCCCTTCAGCCTCTCGGGCATCTCTCCGCGGGGATTAACTGTATGTCAGAATTTCCCACTGCTCTTAAAGGGGGGGGCAGGGTGATTAATAACCGCTTAATAATCCCCCTAAATCCCCCTTTAGGAAAGGGGGACTTTTCCACTCCTTCCCAAGCTCTGCTGGGGAACGCTGATTTTCCGCCCAAGCTCAGCCTGGACACCTTAAATATACCCGGTTTAAGCCGTTTAACCAAGCAATTGCAGAAAGGGTGTTGACACAAACATCAAAACGGCGGGCCAGGCCCGCACCAGATTCTCAGTGGCGGGCGAGGACGCCCGCCCTACATCTGACCCCTGGCCCCTGACCCCTATTCTTTAGGCTTGGGCACCAGGATTTCGTAATCTTTTTTCTTCTCTTCCGGGAGATCGTTATATTCTTCTTCGGTGATAATACAATCAAGGGGCAGAGAACTCATATCATCTCGATAGGTATTCGACTCCCCCAAGAAGATTTCACAATTCTTATTGACATAGGTGAGTCCCATATGGACCTCCGGCTCTTTCTGTCTTTCTTTATACTGACCACTGACCACTGACCACTGACCACTGGCCACTGACCACTGACCACTGACCACTAATACCGATGGCGGAGGGGGTGGGATTCGAACCCACGTGGGAGTGATTAGCCCCCAAGTCGATTTCGAGTCGACCCCGTTACGGCCTCTTCGGTACCCCTCCGGTGTTGGGTCGTTTTGCGTTTTGCGTTTTTCGTTTTTCGTAAGCAGCGCGGCCCATCACCCCAATCATTTTTTTGCTTTTAAAAGCTACCAACAGTATCTATAACACATTGAAATTATATTTCTTTTTTAACGCAAAACGAAAAACCAAAAACGAAAAACGCTATAAACATTCATCTCCGGGCCTGGAAAAATTCCTGGAGCAGGGCCCGGCATTCCTCCTCCCGGACGCCGCCCGTCACCTCCAGGCGGTGGTTCAGGCGGGGGTCTGCCGGGAGGCGATAAAGCGAGACGCAGGCCCCCCCCTTGGGGTCGGCCGCGCCGAAGACCAGGCGCTTCACCCGGGCCTGAAGCAAGGCCCCCACGCACATGATACAAGGTTCGATGGTAACATAAACCGTGGTGCCCGGCAATCGGTAATTACCCAGCCGGGCCGCGGCGGCTCTAAGCGCCAGGACCTCGGCGTGGGCCGTGGGATCGCTCAAGCCGATGGGGCGGTTGTAGGCCCGGGCCAGAATCTCGCCGTCCTCCCCCACCAGGAGTGCGCCCACAGGCACCTCTCCCGCAGCCAGACCCTCCCGGGCCTGATCGAGCGCTGCACCCATATAATGGAAATCCGATTCCATAATTTAATTGGAAAAGTAAGGTTCAACCCGTTCCCCCTCCCCACGGGGCTGATCATCACCCACAAGTTTATATCTTGTGGATATTACAGGATTAATTCCCTCTCCCTTCGGGGGAGAGGGTAGGGTGAGAGGGGCGTAAGGTAAATGTCCACCCTGGTGTTAGGGGGAGGAGGGGGCAAAAGCCGCCACCCCCACCCCGGCCCTCCCCCCTCGAAGGGGGAGGGGGAAAAGCCGTCATAACTTTATGTGGATCATGATTAGATATCCATCTGTCAGTAACATGAAATTGCTTAAATGTCCGACATAAGCCATCTGCATCCCTCCATTTGTGGGTAATGATGAGCCTCAAGGGGGAGGGAGAAAAGCCCCAAACCTCTCGTTTAAGGTCTTCCCTAAAATGTCACATCTATGGTTTCTTGGCAAAATAGATGAGCGCCATGAGCAGGCTCAACAGGACCAAAGAGGTTATCAAAGAAATCCTGGTGGCCCGCTTGGCGATATTCTCCTCCCACCAGGTGGTGGGCCGGACTCCCTGGACCCAGAAAGTAGCCACGGCCGCCAGATTGAGGCAAATAATGTTGGTCACGGAAAGCCAAAAAGCATCCAGGGCCAGGATAAAAAAACCGGCCCCCAGCATCAGGCCCGTGGTCACCAGGGGGGGCACCAGGGCCACGGCCACCATCACGCCGATGAGGGCCGCGGGCGCGCCCGAGGTAAAGGCCAGGGTGCCGGCGATGCCCGCGGACAGGGCCAGAACCACGTCCATCAGTTCCACCCGGGTGCGGGAGGCGATCTGTTGACCGGAGGGGTCCAGGGGAAGCAGCAAGCCCAGAAATATCGCCAGGATCACCGTAATCAACAGCCCGGCGGCATTGGCCTTTAAAGAACTCCTGACCAGATCGGTATCACCCAGGGTGGCGCCCAGGGCCAGAGCGATGTTGGGACCCAGGAGAGGGGCAATGACCATGGCGCCGATGACCACCGCCACATTGTTGTTGATTAAGCCGATGGCGGCCACCACCGTGGAGAGGACCACCATGGCGAAGTAAGCCGCCGAAGGCTTGCTGGTGTCCGTTATCTGGGTATAGAGTTCTTCCCGGCTGACGCGGGCGGCCCGCTTCTTCTCATTTTCTTCCGTGGGCGGTGGGGCTTTTTCCTTTTCAATTTCCAGGCGCGGCAACGTAGCCGCCACCGGCAGCAAGATCAACCGGAATCCCTTATCGTGAAAATAGTGCTTATCCAGAAGATCAATTAGAGGCTCTGATTCCTCCACGGAGACGAGAATTTTGATGAGGGTTTGATTTGCCGAGAGGGTGTTGTACCAGACATCGATGACTTTCTGTTGTTCCAACAATTGCCGCGCTTCGTCGACGCTGGCTTCGGGCAGCACCATTTCAATCAGACGCTGTGGCATGTTGCTCCCCTTCGCGCTTCCGGCCTAATGCCCCACCTGCAATCCTCCAGCCCCGGCTATCTCTCGGCGCGAGTACGGCGGAAGCGCCGGGACCAAAATGTATCCGGCCTAGCGGGTCCCCGGCCCGCCTGCCAAAGCCAAAGCCCGGCCTTCATAGCCGCGCAGCAGCGCCAGGGCCCGGTTCTGCTTTTCCAGAAGATCCCGGCATTTCTCCTGACGCTCTGCCGGGAGATCGTTGCTGGCCAGACCCACCAAGGTCTCCTGCTGCTGTTGGTGCTCCCGGATCAGCAGGCGCAGCCGCAGGATCAGCATTTGGGCCAGGAGGGGATCATCGGTCCACTGCAGGTAGTTCAAGGCCCCGGGAAAGTCGTCTTCCTCCAGGGCCTCCAGGACCAGGTGGCGGTAGTAGCTTCCGGGGAGCCAGCCCGCGTCGGCCACCGGTCCGGCGAGAAGACTCCGCCCGGCCCGCACCAAAAGGCCAAGACCAAGCATTTTATTCCGTTTTCCGTTTTCCGTTTTCCGTAAAAGAAATCGTAAATTATCGATGATTACACGGTAAGCTTGATTGATTTGAAGGCGAAAATGGCTTTAAGCCTTCTGGGCCTGGATGCCCGCGTCCACCATATTGTTCAGGATCTCTTTGAGCTCCGGCAGGTCCTGGGTGAGTTCCTCAATGCGGGCCTTCACCTGGCGGTAATCGTCGTCCTGGCCGTTTTTCGTCCGCTCCAGGGTGTCTTTCAGCGCCTCGGCCAGGCGCCGGTCCAGACGCCAGAGGCCCACAGACGCGCCCAGCAATTCCAGTAAACCCGTGGTAATGTGGTGGCCGGTGACTTCCTGGATGGCCACTTCCGCCACCCAACCGGCCATGCCCCCCGCCAGAGCGCCGGTTAAGGAAAGCTCTTTTCTGGTCATAACTTCTCCTTTAGGTTTAACCGCAGAGGCGCAGAGGACACAGAGGTTCGCGGAGAAAATATTTATTTTTGCCTTGGCGAAGCCAAGACAAAAACAAATTCTCTGTGAAACTCCGCGCTCTCTGCGTCTCTGCGGTTAAATCTTTTCCTTCCCCAATTTTTCCGCCAGGCGTTCTGTTTCGCTGATCATACGGCCGATGTGCCGGTCTTTTTCCGCCAGGCGGCGTTTCAAGGTGCGGTTTTCGGATTTCAGCCTGGAGGTTTCGGATTTTCCCAGCCAACCCCGCAGTTTGATCACCGCCAGGGTCAGGCCCACCCCCAGGGCGGCTCCCAGGGTTAAACCCAGAAAGAAATCCAGTGGTTTGATCTCCATTTATTTTGGGTTTTCCGTTTCCCGTTTTCCGTTTTCCGCAAAACTATGTACCTAAAGCTACTGGAATATTAGCATTTGCCTGCTTCCCTGTCAATTTGTCCTCTTAACTCGGTTTCCCTCTGACTCGGAAAGGCGCTTGTCAAAAAGGGGCTTCTCGTGCCACAATAGAATTGCCTGTCCGTTGCACGACCACAATCCAAATAATTTTTGCCCCTTATTCCTAGGGAATGGAACATACAGTCCAAGTTTTTTGGCCTTTACGGAAAACGGAAAACGGAAAACGATGCTTAATTGCCGGAGGCTTGCCCCATGAGTGACATCAAGGCCATGTACCGCACGGTGATGGCGGACCATTTCCCCCCGGAGATGACCATCACTTTCGGAGACCAGAAGCTTACCTACCGCAAACGCACCTGGAAATTGCCCGACTCCAAGGGCGAAGTCATCGAAATGGGGCTGCGCTACGGGGAAAACCCCGGCCAGGAAGCGGCCCTCTACGAGTTGGTGGGCGGCCACCTCACCCTGGGAGACTGCCGTTTCCTGGAACCGGGCTACGCCTTGACCAGCGCCATTGACGAAGCAGCCATGGTCCAGGCCGGCAAGCACCCCGGCAAGACCAACCTCACGGACGTGGACAACGGCCTGAATATCATCAAATTCCTCCAGAAAAAGCCGGCGGTGGTGATCCTCAAACACAACAACCCCTGCGGCGCGGCCTGGGCCGACAACCTGGCCACGGCCTACGACAAGGCCAACATGGCCGACCGCATCGCCGCGTTCGGGGGCGCCGCGGTCTTTAACCGGCCCCTGGATAAAACTACCGCGGAACTGGTTTCCCAGAACTACCTGGAAGTGGTGGCCGCGCCGGATTTTGAAGCAGGCTCCCTGGACATCTTAAAGAAAGCCAAGGACTTGCGCATCATCCGCATCGCCCGTTTCGACCGCCTGCAACATTTAGTGCATAATCGCTTTGTGGAATTCAAAAGCCTCTGTGACGGCGGCCTCATTGTGCAGCAGTCGCCCTTAAACGCCATTTTGAAGAAAGAGGATTTCAAACCTGCGGTGGCCACTTACCAGGGCCGGGAATTCCGCTGCCGCCGGGAACCCAGCGAGCGGGAATACGAAGACCTGCTCTTCGGCTGGTGGGTGGAACAGGGGGTGACTTCCAACTCCGTCCTCTACGTCAAAGACGGGGTCACCGTGGGCATCGGCACCGGGGAACAGGACCGGGTGGGGGTGGCGGAGATCGCCATCTATAAGGCTTATACCAAGTACGCGGACGCCCTCTGCTTCAAGCAATTCGGCATGCCCTATAAAAATTTGGAACTGGAGATTCTCCAGGCCAAACGGGACGCGTCCGACAAAGTGGAAATCGATATCGCCACCCGGGAGGCCAAGGGCGGCCTCATCGGCGCGGCCATGATCTCCGACGCCTTCTTCCCCTTTAGGGACGGGGTGGACGTGGGCATCCGGGAGGGTGTCACCGCCATCGCCCACGCCGGAGGCTCAGTGCGGGATTACGAAGTCATCGAAGCCTGCAATGAAGCGGAGCCCGCGGTGGCCATGGTTTTTACGGGGCAGCGGTGCTTTAAACATTAAAGACAGTGGTCAGTGGTCAGTGGTCAGTGGTCAGTGGTCAGTGGTCAGTGGCCAGTGGTCAGTGGTCAGTGGCCAGTGGAAAATAACTGATTACTGATTACTGATTACTGATCACTGCTTCCTTCCGTATTCCTTCTGCCGCCAGGCTTTCAAGGCCATAACCAAATCATAGGTAAGGCGGTTTTTAGAGCGGATCTTTCCCAGGCTGACTTCCGGCTTGTTGTCGCCGTGAAAATCGGAGCCGCCGGTGACCAGCAGGCCCAGTTCTGCGGCCAGTTTCAGATATAGGGCCTCCTGCTCCGGGGAATGATCGGCGTAAAATACCTCGATGCCAGCCAGACCCAGGGCCTGAAGGTCCCGGAGCAGGTCCCGGAGGGCCCCGGCGGAGCCCAGCTCCAGGGTAAAGGGGTGGGCCAGGACCGGGACGCCCCCGGCCTCCCGGATCATCCCCAGGGCCTCGGCCGGGGGAAAGCGATACTTGGCCACGTAGGCCTTGCCGCCGTTTTTCAGATAAATGTCAAAAGCCTGCTGCATAGTGGTGACGTAACCCGACTCCAACAGGGCCCGGGCGATATGGGGCCGCCCCACCTGGCCGCCGCCGGAGAGCCGCTCCACCTGTTCTATGGTCACGGGGATTCCCAGGGCGTTGAGTTTAGCGATGATCTTGGGATTCCGGTCTTTCCGGGCCTGCTGCAGCACCGCCAGGCGCTCCGCCAGCCGGCCGCTGCGGAAATCGAGGAAATAACCCAGGATGTGCATGGTGTCACCGGCGTAGCGGGTGCTGATCTCCACGCCGGGGATGACCTCCACCCCCAGTTCCTCCCCCGCGGCCAGGGCCTCGGCCAACCCGTCCACGGTGTCGTGGTCGGTCAGAGCCATGGCCTTGAGGCCCGCATCTTTAGCCAGGCGCACTACCTCCGCCGGGGGATAAGAGCCGTCCGAGGCGGTGGAGTGGGTGTGGAGGTCGACGTAATCTGTCATGAGTTGGTTCTCATATCTTCTTTGAAGGACTGCACGCAGCCGGACCAATAAATCAGGACTTTTTCCGACACGGAGTCCACCAGGTGGATTTTTTCTTCCGGGGTGATGGGTTCAATAAAAAGGTTGTCCAGCAGATAGCTCACCGTCACCGGGCAGGACATGGACAGGGGGTCGGCGATGTCCTCTTTGAATTTAGCGCCGTACTGGTGAAACCGGTCCCGGCTGAGATCGTGGAACTTCGCGGCCACCGCCTGAATTTCGGCGGCATCGTCAACCTGATGGTCCCTGACGATCACCTGCTGGATAAAATGGTCCCGCATATCCTCATAAAAGGCGTGTATCACGGCAACGGCCTGCTCTTTGTCAGGTTTGGCCAGGGAATAGGTGTCGGCGATGATATACATGGCGAAGGCCAGGGCCTCGACGATGTCAATGGGACTGTCGGCGAAACCTCGGTCCGCCAGCAACCGGCTGATGTCGCTGACCATGCTGAAAGAAAGGGATTTCATCTTGTCAAGGTCGATTTTGTTATTGGTAGACATTACCTTTGATACGCTCGTTTTCAGTTTTTAAAGTTCTGAGTTCTGAGTTCTGAGTTCCGGGTTCCGAGTTCCGAGTTCCGGGTTCCGAGTTCCGAGTTCCGGGTTCCGAGTTCCGGGTTGAGACCGGCCTTCTCTGATCACCAAAATAGAGCGGGCACGGAGGCCCGCTCCACCAGGCCATTGGCCACTGATCACTGATGACTGAACCCTAACCCCAATACGGTTCACTTAAGCGTTTATAGCGATTATAAGGAATTGGTGGGCAGTGCCCACCCTACATTTTGACTGACCACTGATCACAGACCACTGGCAACTAAACCCTAAACCCTGACCAACTCCACCATCTCTCTAACCGCCCGCTCCAGGCCCACCAGGATGGCCCGGGCCATGATGCTGTGGCCGATGGAGAATTCCTCGAACTCCGGCCGGCCCCGGAAAGGCTTGATGTTGATATAGTTCAGGCCGTGGCCGCATTTCACCCGGAGTCCCAGGCTCCTGGCGTGGCGGGCCGCGCTTAACAACCCCTCAAAGAGCGCCTGGGCTTCTTGGGCGGATTTGGCCTCCGCATAGGCGCCGGTGTGGAGTTCCACCCACTGGGCCCCCACCTCGAGGGCCGCATCCAACTGTTTATCCACCGGGTCCACAAAGAGGCTCACTTTCAGGCCCCCGTCTTTAAGCTGGCGGACATAATCCTTTAAGAAGCCCACAAAACCCGCGACTTCCAGGCCCCCTTCGGTGGTGAGTTCCTGGCGTTTCTCCGGCACCAGGGTCACCAGGTCCGGCTGCACTTCCCGGGCGATCTCCAGCATCTCCGGAGTGGCGGCCATTTCCAGGTTGAGGCGGGTCTTCACGGTTTGCCTGAGCAGCCGCAGGTCCCGGTCCTGGATGTGGCGCCTGTCTTCCCTAAGGTGGACGATGATGCCGTCCGCGCCGGCTAACTCCGCCAGGGCCGCAGCCGTCACCGGGTCGGGCTCCGAACCCAAACGGGCCTGGCGCAGGGTGGCTACGTGGTCGACGTTGACTTCTAATTTAGGCACAGGAATCAATCCTCCATTGGGAAGAAGCTGTCAGCTTTCAGCTAGCGGCGGTCAGCTTATAAAGACGGGGTAGGAGACGGCTTCCTCTAAGAATATTTCGTTGGAAAAAGTATAATTTCCCGTAGGGGCGAACCTTGTGTTCGCCCTGGAGCCACCGGGCGAACACAAGGTTCGCCCCTACATTTTTCCCTTAAATATCCTTTATCCCCGGATGGAGCAATCGCAGTAGCTCCCGGGTCTTCTCATCCATCTGGGCTTCGCGGGCCGGAGTATCGTGGTCGTAGTCCAGTAGATGTAATATACCGTGAATGAGAAAAAAATCGAAGAGTTCTTCCACCGGCCAGCCGCTTTCCCGGGCCTGACGGGCGCAAGTCTCTAAGGAAATGACCACTTCCCCCAGCAAGGGTGGCGGGCCTCCGGGCTGGGGGTTGGGGTGGAAGGGAAAGGCGATGACGTTGGTGGGACCCCGGCGGCCGAAGGTCTGGCGGTTGAGGCTGGCCATGGGCCGATCGCTGATAAGGGTAAGGCTGAGTTCCGCCTCACTCCAGCCCAAGGCGTTTAAGATCTTCCCGGCTTTTTTCCTGATTTTCTCCGGACTTATTGCCACTTTTCTTTGCCGGTTGCTTATCCAGATCCTCATTGGACTTCTTCTTCTCCGCGGGCAGGGGGTAATGAATGCGCTGGTGGAAAATACCGCTCAGGATCTTATTGAAGTTTTTGGCGATGAGGTGCAAATCCTTGAGAGTAAGTTCGCAGTTATCCAGTTGTCCGTCCGCGAAGACGTTGTTGATGATTTTTTGAACCATACCCTGGATGCGGGCGGGAGTGGGATCGGTCAAGGTCTTGGAGGCGGCCTCCACCTGATCGGCCAGGAGCACCAATCCGGCCTCCCGGGTTTGGGGCCGGGGTCCGGGATAACGGTAGTCCTCCGGGTTGACCTGCTGGGTCTGGCCCGCCTGGTTCTTGGCCTTATGGAAGAAGTAGCTGATGAAGCTGCTGCCATGGTGCTGCTGGATGATATCGACGATGCGGTCCCCCAGTTTGTGTTTCCGGGCCAGGTCCACGCCGTCCTTCACGTGGGAGATGAGGATCAGGGCGCTCATGGAAGGGGCCAGTTTTTCGTGCTTATTTTCCCCGCCCAATTGATTTTCCACAAAATAGGGGGGCTTCTTCACCTTGCCGATGTCGTGGTAATAAGCCGCGGCCTTGGCTACCAGGGGATTGGCGCCGATGGCTTCGGCTGCGGCCTCCACCATCTGGCCCACCACCAGGGAATGGTGGTAGGTGCCGGGAGCCAGGAGCATCAGCTCCTTGAGGATGGGTTGGTCCAGGTTCAGGACCTCCAACAGGCGAATATTGCTGGTGTAATGGAATCCGGCCTCGATGATGGGGGTCAGGCCCAAAGCCAAGACGCCGGTGAGGAGGCCGCCGCCCAGGGCAAAGGCCTGGCCGATGAACAAATCCTTGGCGGTGAAGGGAAATTCCATCAGTTTGAAGGCGCTGACCATGGCCAGATTGACCAGGCTGATGGCCAGGCCGGCCTTGATCAGGGCGCTACGATGGCGGTAATCTTTCACCCCCCACACCCCCACTAAACCGGCGCTCACCATATAGATGAAAAAGGGAAAGGGTTTTTCCAGGAGGAAGGCGGTGAGGGTGGCGCTGAGTAGGGCCATGCCCACCCCGGTTTCCAGCCCCAGAAAGATGACGGCGAAGATGGGGGCCAGCCCCAGGGGCAGGAAATAAATCAGATTTTGGCCCACCTCCGGGCTGATGCGGGTAACGGCCTCTCCCAGGATCAAGAAGGCCTTATTCAACAGCAGGCTAAACAGGACCAATACGGACAGAAAACTCAGATCCCGGAGCCGGTTGGGAAATTGCTTGAGGTAGGTCCGGCCTACCTGGTAGGTCACAGCCAGGAGCAGGGTGAGGCTGAGGAAAATGCCCAAAAAGAGCAGCACCCTGCGACTCTGGGGATAGATGCGGCTTTGGGCCTGGAGCTTGGCCAGATGCAACGGCGTCAGGCGCTCTCCTTCCCGGACCAGCATCTCCCCCTTTTTCACCTGGAAATAGGCGGGCTGTAATTCCTTGAGGCGGGCTATCTCCCGTTCCTGGGTTTCGGCGAAATTGGGGGAAACATTGGGAACCAGAAGATATTGAGCCAGATCGCACACGAGCCAGCGATCGGTGGAGGAGAAATCGGCCGCCACTTCCCGGCAGTACTTGGCCACCGGCTTACGCGTATCCTCCAGGTCCACAAAAGCAAAGGGCGGATGCTCCAAGGTCTCCTTCCGGGAGGGCAGGCGGCGCATCAAGATCTCTTTGGGCGGCGGGGTCAGCAAAGTACGGCTGCTAATCACCCCCTGGCGGAAAAATTGGGCCAGCACCTGATTGACCAGGTCTTCCAGTTGGGGAGATAACTCGGACCGGGCCAGGAGATGGAAGGTGGAATTGGGGATGGTGGCCCCGAGGATTCGGTCAAACTCGGGCTTTTTTTCCAGTAACCCTTTATAAATCTGGGGAAACCGGGAATTAGCATCTTTGTTCTTATCGGTCTCTTTCTCTCCAGACCCTTTCCCTCGGGAGAGTTCCTGATAATTGCGCCGCAGAAATTCCAGGGCCTGGCGCAAGCGTTCATGGGACTTGGCCGCGGCTTCTTCATCCAGATCGAAAACCGGGGGAATCTGGGCCAGCAATTCCCGTTTCCTCTGGGCGGTAATCTCCACGTCTTCCACCAGGAAGGTGCCCAGGGCCTTAATGTTTTCCTCGGCAATATCGCCTACCTTGTACTGGCGCAAAGGCCACTGGCCCCGGGGTGTGAGGGTAATGGTGATGGCCAGACTGAGTAGCAGGAGCAAAATAATTTTAAAGAGTCTCTCATTCCGGCCGGAAAAGAGGGGCTTGCGGGACAAAGAGCGGGGCAGCATAGAACTCAAGCGGCCCAGCCCAAAAATGCGCCTGATTTTTTCCTGGGGCTCTTTCTCAGGCATGGACAGGATCCCTATCGGCCAAAACGCGGCGGCCGCGGCGGCCTTCATAAGCGCGAATGATATCCTGCACCAGGGGATGGCGTACCACATCCCGCTCAGTGAAATGGATAAAGGCGATGCCCTCGACGCTTTTTAGCAGGTCCCGGGCCTCCACCAACCCGGAGAGTGCGCCCGCAGGGAGATCGATCTGGGTCACATCCCCGGTGATCACCGCCTTGGCCCCGAACCCCAGACGGGTGAGGAACATCATCATCTGCTCGGAAGTGGTATTCTGGGCTTCATCCAGGATGACGAAGGAATCGTTCAAGGTGCGGCCCCGCATAAAAGCCAGGGGCGCGACTTCGATCACCCCCCGCTGCACCAGGCGGGAGGCCTTTTCAAAATCCATCATATCATGGAGGGCGTCATACAGGGGCCGAAGATAGGGGTTGACCTTTTCATAGAGATCGCCGGGGAGGAACCCCAGCTTTTCTCCGGCCTCCACCGCGGGCCGGGCCAACACGATGCGGATGAACTCCTGGTTCATCAAAGCGGCCACGGCCATGGCCATGGCCAGGTAGGTCTTGCCGGTGCCCGCCGGGCCGATGCCGAAGACGATGTCATGAGCGCGCATGGCCTCCAGATAGCGCTTCTGATTGAGGCTCTTGGGGGAAATGCGCCGTTTCATGGCGGAGATATAGACGGTGTCCAGGAAGATGTCTTTGACTGAGGCGCTTTCCTTTTCCTGAACGATCTTGACGGCGTATTGCACGTCCTGGGGATGGAGGGGATAATTGGCCTTAAGTAACTCGTAGAGCTCGTTAAGGACCCGCCGGGCCAGGACCAGGTCCGGCTCCGGACCGTTCATGGTCACCTGGTGGCCCCGGACCTGGAGCTTAATCCCCAGGGCCTGGCCGATAATGCGCAGGTGCTGGCCCTGCTGGCCAAATAAGGCCTGGGCCAGGGCATTATCCTCGAAGGTGAGCTGGGTTTGGGGCATATCTAAAGGTTTGGGCCTGGACGGTTTCACCCGTTTGCCGGTCTGATGCCCATGATCTGGCCCCGGATGCGACGCTGCCGGGGGCGGTTGTCGAAATCCAGGAGAACGATCTGCTGCCAGGTTCCCAGAACCAGGCGTCCGTCCTCAATGGGGACGTTCAGGGAAGGTTTGAGGAACGCGGCCCGGACGTGGGAGTAACCGTTGCCGTCCCCCCAGCGCCGGTCGTGTTCGTAGGTCAGGTCCTTGGGGAAGAGGCGCTCGATGGCGTCTCTTAAGTCATTCACCACCCCGGACTCGTACTCAATGGTGCTCAGGGCCGCGGTGGACCCGGCGATGAAAAGATTAAGCAGACCCGCGGCCATACCGCTGGCCCGCACTTCATCAGCCACCCCAGGCGTCAGGTCCAGGATGTCGGTGTCCGCGGTGGTGTTCACTTCCAGTTCAAAGGTCTCCAAGACAAACATGTTCGATTGCGCATTTTAGCAGAAACTTATTTCTCATACAAAAAATATATGACACTCCTTGAAAAAGCCAAAAATTATAGCCCGGAGCCAAATCTGGCCGGCTGCGGGCGCCATCTTGGGACTTAACGTTTTCAATATTACTATATCAGATATAAGATACCTCCAGTACCTTTTAAAAAAAAATGGACTCCAGGTGAATTTTCTTCATTCTTCCTGGACCTGGGGTGGTTCTTGACGTTTACGGAGCCTTCCTATATACTGGTCTTAGACTAGTCTAAGGAGCAATTATGCCTCAAATCGGAGCCTATGAAGCGAAAACCCATTTCTCTCAGCTATTGGACCGGGTAGCCAAAGGCGAGGAGATTACCATTACCAGACATGGGGTCCCCGTCGCGGTTCTGGGGCCCGTGGGCGGTCCCAATAGGCAAAAAGTGGCAGAGGCCGTGAAGGCCATAAAGGAGTTCCGCCGAGGCCGCAAGCTCGATGGCCTTTCCATCCGTGAATTGATAGAGGAAGGGCGCCAGTAGTGCTGCCGGCTTTCGTGTTGGATGCTTCGGTGACCATCGCCTGGGCAGTGACTGATGAAGATGATCCTTACAGCAACCTGGTTCTGGAGGCCATGGTTCAGCACCGGGTGCTGGCGCCCGCTCTCTGGCTATGGGAGGTGGGCAATTCTCTGGTGACGGCAGAACGACGCGGCCGCTTAACCAAGGAGGAAACTGCGAAATTTCTTGCCACTCTCCGGGATTTGTCCATTAAAGTGGAACCCGAACCAGCTGCATATTTGCTGGAAGAGCTGGTGGCCCTGGCACGGATGTATCAGCTTTCCGTTTATGATGCCGCCTATCTGCATCTGGCCATGTACCAAGGTTGTCCTTTAGCCACCATTGACGAAGCCCTGCGCCAGGCCGCCGGACAGGCCGGAGTGCCCTTGTTTGGCAAATAAGATTCCCTCCATAATTCTCTCTGGCATCGCTGCCTGGTCTAATATCTTTATAGATAAATTATCTTGAATTATCCCCAAGCCATCCTCTCCTTGAGCCAGGAAGAGAGCCATTAGGACCGTCAGCTCGCCTCCCTTTGATCCCATAAATTTATTCAAAATTCGTCAGCTGGCGCCAACAAGGGCTGGCACCAGCAGTTAAGATTGATCTCACTTAACGATCCGGCTGGCGTCGAATCTAAAAAATGAGGCTGCGGTTTGTTTTTTAAGTTTACCCCACCTTCTGCCAGGCCCAACAGCCAGAGTGGCGGAAAGAAGTCAAACCCAGGCCACACCGGACTCTTACGGCAGGGTCATCTCCGGGGTTTTAAGGCTTGACTATGGTGTCGGAATAATCTAAAAATTTGAAGCTTGAATAAGATTGTGCGCAAGCATCTCGCCTAGAAAATTGGCCTGCAAGATGTCCATATCCGATCGCATTCTCAGCCAAAGACGGGAAAAGCTGGCGGAACTCCGCCGCCTGGGGGTCGACCCCTTTGCCAACCGTTTTCAGCCCAGTCACAGTATCGCCCAGATTCGGGAACAATATGACTCCTGGAGCGGTCCGGAGTTGGAGAACCTGGGCCAGACCTTCCGCCTGGCCGGCCGCATAATGTTGCTCCGGGAGTTCGGCAAGGCCACCTTCTGCCATATCCAGGACGGCAGCGGCGCCCGTCTCCAGGCCTACGTCCAGCGGCAGGTGGTGGGGGAGGAAGCCTTCGCCCTCTTTAAAAAGGTGGACCTGGGGGACATCGTCGGCTTTGAGGGGACCCTGTTCCGCACCCGCACCCAGGAACTCACCCTGGCGGTGAAAAAATTCACTCTGCTCACCAAGTCCTTAAAACCCCTGCCGGAGAAGTATCACGGCTTGACCGACGTGGAGACCAGGTACCGCCAGCGCTACCTGGACCTGATGGTCAACCCCCAGGTGCGGGAGGTCTTTGCCAAGCGCTCGGCCATTATCCGCCTGGCGCGGCAATTTTTAGAGGGCCGGGGCTTTCTGGAAGTGGAGACCCCCATGATGCAGCCCATCCCCGGGGGCGCCACGGCCCGGCCTTTCATCACCCATCACCAGGCCCTGGATATGACCCTGTATTTGCGCATCGCACCGGAGCTTTACCTGAAGCGCCTGGTAGTGGGGGGCCTGGAGCGGGTTTACGAGATCAACCGCAACTTCCGGAACGAGGGCCTGTCCATCCAGCATAATCCGGAGTTCACCATGCTGGAATTCTATCAGGCCTATGCCACTTATGAAGACTTGATGGCCTTCACGGAGGAGCTCATCGCCCACGTGGCCCAAAATCTTTTGGGGAGTCTGAAGCTCCAATATCAGGGCCAAAAGATCGATCTCACCCCCCCCTGGCGGCGTCTGGACCTCAGGGAGTCTCTTACGGAAATCGGGGGCATTCCCCGGGAGGTGGTCCGGGACCGGGAGGCCCTGGTGGCCCTGGCCCGGGAGGAAGGGGTGGCGCTCCGGCCCGGCGAGGGCTACGGCCGGGCCCTGACCAAGCTCTTCGACCTGCTGGTGGAAGGGGAACTGCAACAGCCCACATTTGTCTTGGGCTACCCCCTGGAGACCTCTCCTTTGTCCCGGAAGAGCGACACGGACCCGGAGGTGGTGGACCGCTTCGAGCTGTTCATTGCCGGCCGGGAGATAGCCAACGCCTTTTCCGAGCTCAACGATCCGGATGACCAGCGCCAGCGGTTCGAACAGCAGTTGGCCGCCCACCAGGCCGGGGACGAAGAGATGCCCCATGCCCTGGACGAGGATTTTATCCTGGCCCTGGAGCACGGCATGCCTCCCACCGCGGGCGAAGGCATCGGCATCGACCGGTTGGTGATGCTCCTCACCGACTCCCCCTCCATCCGGGACGTCATTCTCTTTCCCCAATTACGGCCTGAAAGGTGAGGTTTTGGGCTTTTTCGAGACATTTGTCGCCTGGCGTTATCTGCGGGGAATTAACAAGACCAAAGGCTTCATTTCCCTGAGCACCCTCATCTCCACCGTGGGGGTGGCGGTGGGGGTCATGGCCCTGATTGTGGTCATCGGGGTGATGACCGGCTACACCCAGGAAATGAAAAAGCGGCTCCTGGGGGTAAACGCCCATATTGTTCTTTTGAAGGGGGGCGCCCCCTTTACCGACTATGAGCAGGTAAACCAACAAGTGCGGACCATGCCGGAGGTGACCACCGCTCATCCTTTCATCTATACCCAGGTGATGGTCTCCACCGCCGGAGGTTTCTCCGGTGGAGTATTGCGGGGTCTAGATCCCGCAACAATCACCGCCGGCGGCCCCCGGGGCTTGAAGCTGCAGCAGGGGCACTGGCGCGGCCTGACGGCCGGGGCGCCGGAGGAATCACCGACCATCGCCATCGGCAACGAGATGGCCCAGAAGTTAAATCTCTCGGTGGGCAGCTACCTGAATATCCTCTCTCCCCTGGGAAGCCGCACTGCCACCGGTCGCCTGCCCAGCATGAAATCCTTTCGGGTGGGGGCCATTTTCCACTCCGGCATGTATGAATTCGATTCGGGGCTCATGTTTCTCAGCATTCCCCAGATGCAGAAATTTTTAGGATTGGGACACCAGGTCACCGGCTTGGAAGTACAGGTGGCGAACATTTATACCGCCGACCAGGTGGCAAAAGCCATGATGCAAAAACTGGGGCCACCTTTTTTCGCCAGAGACTGGCAACAGACGCATCGCCCCCTGTTTGTGGCGTTGCAGATGCAGAAAGTGGTATTGTTCATCATCTTGACCCTGATCATCCTGGTGGCGGCCTTCGGTATCGCCAGCACCCTGTTTATGATGGTCATGAGAAAAACCAAGGATATTGCCATCCTTAAGACCATGGGGGCTACCAATCGCAGCATTATCCGGATTTTTCTTCTGAACGGCTCCCTAATCGGCCTGATAGGCACTTCCTTGGGCATCCTCTCAGGATTGACCCTGTGTCAGGTGTTGAAGAATTATCAATTCGTCAAAATACCGAAGGATATCTATTTGTTAGATTCTTTACCGGTCCAACTCCAGATAGTGGACCTCTGCGCTATTATTCTGGCGGCCCTGGCCATCACCGTCCTCGCCTCCATTTATCCTTCCTGGCAGGCGGCCCGCTTGGATCCAGTGGAGGCCATCCGTTATGAATAACGGCTAAAGGAGAAACCCAGGGTTTGGGCTTTTTCGAGACATTCGTAGCGTGGCGCTATCTCCGGGGAGTCAAAAAGGCCAAAGGCTTCATTTCCCTGAGCACCCTTATCTCCACCGCGGGGGTGGCGGTGGGGGTCATGGCCTTGATCGTGGTCATCGGGGTAATGACCGGTTTTGACCAGGACCTGAAGAAAAAGATCCTCAGCGTCAACGCCCACATCATTGTGTTAAAGGAGGGCACGTCCCTGGTGGATTACCGCCAACTGGCGGCCCGGATCAAGACCATCCCCGGGGTGGTGGCCGATTTTCCCTTTATCTATACCCAGGTGATGTTTTCCGCGCCCGGCAATATTTCCGGCGGGGTCATCCGGGGTCTGGATCTGGAGACCATCCGCCGGGGCGGCCCCCGGGGTCTGAAAGTGCTAAAAGGGCGTTTTGTGGACCTGGCCGCCACTGCACCGGGGGAGCCGCCCCGGATCGCCATCGGCAACGAGCTGGCCCGGAACCTGAATCTCCTGCCGGGAGATTATCTGAACATCATCTCCCCGTTGGGCACCCTCACCCCCATGGGCCGGATGCCCCGGATGAAACCCTTCCGGGTGAGCGCCATCTTTCACTCCGGCATGTATGAATTCGACAACACCCTGGTTTATACCAGCATTCCCTCGCTGCAAAACTTTCTGGGCTTAGGCGATAGGGTCACCGGCCTGGAAGTGGAAGTCAGAGATATTTACGCCGCCAACCGGATCGCCGCAGACATTCAGGAGAAATTGGGCCCCGGCTTCACTACCAAGGACTGGATGCAGATGAACCGCAGCCTCTTTTCGGCCTTGAAGCTGGAAAAGATCGCCATGTTCATCATCCTCACCCTGATCATTTTGGTGGCTGCGTTCGGCATTGCCAGCACCCTGTTCATGATGGTCATGAAAAAGACCAAAGACATCGCCATCCTCAAATCCATGGGCGCCACCCGCCAAAGCATTATGCAGATCTTCATCATTAAGGGTCTGACCATCGGTCTGATCGGCACCAGCATTGGGGTGGGGCTGGGACTGTTGCTCTGCGGCCTCCTGAAGCATTATGAGTTCATCAAGCTGCCCCGGGACGTTTATTATATTTCCACTTTGCCGGTGCAGGTCCAGGGACTGGACCTGGTGCTGATCGTCGGCGCGGCCATGGCCATCAGTTTTGGGGCCACCCTCTACCCTTCCTGGCAGGCGGCCCGCCTGGATCCGGTGGAGGCCATCAGGTATGAGTAGCCAGGGGTTAGGGGTTAGTTTTCACTTGTTCCCAAGTTATACGTGGGACTGAAGAAAGAAGTAGGGAACGAGGCGTGAAGATAGGGTCTGGGGGGGCTTGGGGGCAGTAAACAACTGGCCCCTGATCCCTGGCCCCCGGCCCCTAATTAATATATCGAAAACTCAAAACTACCAAGATTGACGCCCCCTGGGGAAAGTGATATGGTAGGCGGGCGCTTAAAAGCAAAATGGCAAAAATTCAGATTTTGGGTCTGACCAAGACCTTTCAACACAATAGCATCCAAGTGGAAGTGCTCCGGGGGGTGGATCTGGAGATCTACTCCGGGGAGACCCTGGCCGTGGTGGGGGCTTCCGGGGTGGGCAAATCCACTTTGCTCCATATCTTGGGAACCTTGGAGAGGCCCACCGGAGGCCAGGTGCTCTGGGACGGGGAAGAGGTCTTTTCCCTGGATGATCGTCATTTGGCGGCCTTCCGCAATCGGAAGGTGGGTTTCGTCTTTCAATTTCACCATCTGCTCCCGGAGTTTAATGCCCTGGAGAACGTGATGATTCCCGGACTGATCGCCCGCCTGCCCCAGACAGAGATTCGGGAGCGGGCCGAGGCCATTCTGGTCAGCGTGGGCCTGAAGGAACGCCTGACCCACCGGGTTTCCACCCTTTCCGGAGGCGAGCAGCAGCGGGTAGCCGTGGCCCGGGCCCTGGTATTGGACCCGGAAGTGCTCCTGGCTGATGAACCCACGGGCAATCTGGACCCCAAGAGCGGGGCCCTGTTGCAGGAGTTGTTGCTCGAACTCAACCAGGAACGGGGTCTAACTTCAGTCATCGTCACCCACAACATGGATTTGGCCCAGGCTCTAAACCGCCGGGTCACCTTGGTGGACGGCAAAGCGGTAATTCTACAGGGGGAATGAGGTGTTAAAGCGCCTGGCATTACTTCTTCTTCTGGTGCTGACCTGCTCCTGGCCGGCCCCGGCCCAGCAACAGGATATTGTCTTTAAAAAAGTCGCAATCCTGCCCTTTACCGTTATCAGCAAGGAACCCATGGATTATCTGGGGGAAAAGATCCGGGTGGAGATGCAGGAGCGTCTGAAGACCGAGGGGCTAACCTTAGTGCCCCAGGAGGATTTACAGCGGGAACTGGCCAAGATCAAAGAACCGATGACCGAAGCCCTGGCCAAAGAGGTGGGCCGCCTGGTGGGGGCCGACACGGTGGTTTTGGGCCAATTGCTCATAGTCGGCCAGGCCCTGTCCCTGGAAGTGAGGCTCATCGACCTCGCCAGGAAGCCGGCGACGGTTACCCTCAAAGCCCAGGGAACCGGGTTGAAATCCCTCACCGGCCTCAGCCGCCAGATATCTCAAGAAACGGCGCTGAAAATCTTGGGCAAAGAGCGGATTGCCAAGATCATCGTTAAAGGCAACCGCCGCATTGAAAGAGACGCCATCCTGGGCGTCATGCAGACCCGGGATGGAGAAATGGTTTCCCCCGCACGCCTGCGGGAAGATTTAAAGTCCATCTATAAGATGGGGTATTTCACCGACGTGAAATTAGACGTGAGCGATACCCCCGAAGGCCGGGTTCTGACTTTGCTGGTGAAAGAAAAACCAGCCATCAAAGAAATAATTGTCACCGGCAATGAAAAGGAAAAACGGGATAAAATCCTGGAGGTTACCAACCTCAAACCTTTTACCGTGGTGTCGGAGGCCCAAATCCAGGAAAATATCAATAAAATCTTAAAATTTTACCGGGAAAAGGGATTTTATCAAGCCAAGGTCACTTATCAGCTGCAGCCGGTAACCGATACGGAAGTCAACCTGGTCTTTAATATCAACGAAGGTGGAAAATTAGCCATCAAAGAAATCACCTTCGAGGGCAACCACTCCATCAAGAGCAAAGATCTGCTCGGTATCATGGAAACCAAGAAACGCAGGCTCCTCCTCTCCTGGTTCCTGGGCACCGGAAAACTGAGCAAAGACACCCTGGAGCGGGACCTGGAAAAAATCGCGGCCTACTATTTCAACCATGGATTTATCAAAGCCAAGGTGGGGGAACCCAAGATTACTATTGAGGGGAACTCGATCAATATCCGCATTCCCGTGGAGGAAGGACCCCAGTATAAGGTAGGCAAAATCGATTTCCAAGGTGAACTGTTGGAGGATAAGGCGAAACTCCGCAGCCTCATCGAATTGCCCCAGGAAAAGATTTACAGCCGGGAAGTGGTCCAGAAGGACATGACCACCCTGTCCGACTTTTACGCGGATTTTGGCTACGCCAATGCCGACATTACCCCCCTGATTAAAGAAAATCCGGAGAATCTGACGGTAGATATCACCTTCGATTTCCGGAAAGGCAAGAAGGTCTATATCGACCGCATCGAAATCGCCGGCAACGTCAAGACCAGGGATAAGGTCATCCGGCGAGAGTTACGGGTGTACGAACAGAATCTGTTCTCCGCCACCAAGCTCAAGGAGAGTATTAAAAACCTCCGGCGTTTGGAATACTTTGAAGACGTAAACTTCAGCACCAATCCGGGGAGCGCTCCGGACCGGATGAATCTCAAAGTCACCGTTAAAGAGAGACCCACCGGCACCTTCGGGGTCGGTGCGGGTTACAGCACCCAGGACCGTTTGGTGGGGATGGTAGAAGTTAGCCAAAACAACCTGTTCGGCCGGGGACAGCAAGTCAAGGCCCAGGGGATCCTCGGGGCTATTTCCACCCGCTTCCGTTTTAGTTTCACCGAACCCTATCTCTTTGACCGGCCATTGTCCGCCGGTTTTGACGCCTTCATCTGGGAACGGGATTATACCGAGTATACGCGCAAAAGCAGAGGGGGTGATATTCGCTTGGCTCACCCCTTGCGCTGGCAGTATACCCGCCTTTATGGCATGTATCGTTTCGAAAATGTCACCCTCAGCAACCTGGCGTATTACGCCTCCCCAGTATTGGTAGAAGCCGCCACTATCCATAACACCAGCGCCGGTTCTTTAACCCTCAGGCGGGATTCCCGGGATGCCCTCTTCAATCCCACCCGGGGCTCAGACAACAGCGTCAGCATAGAAATGGCCGGTCTGGGGGGAGATACCGCGTTTATGCGTTATATTGTGGAATCAGGTTGGTATTTCCCGCTCTGGTGGAAAACCGTGGGGGTCATTCACGGACGCCTGGGCTATCTGATGAGACTTCCCTGGGGGGCCCTGCCCGCTTATGAGAAGTTTTATCTGGGGGGCATTGACTCTATTCGCGGCTTTAAATATGCTGATATCAGTCCCCGGGATCCGGTAACGGGAGAGCGCATCGGGGGCGACAAGTTCGTCCAGTTAAACTTAGAATACCGTTTCCCTCTGATTAAAAAGCTGGGAGTGACCGGTACCGTCTTTTTCGACGCCGGTAACGTATATGCCACCAACCAGACATATTTCAGCTCCATGCGCACCTCAGTGGGTGCTGGTTTTAGGTGGTTTTCGCCCATGGGCCCCTTGCGGGTGGAATGGGGCTATAATCTCAGGCCCAAATCTTGGGAGAAACACAGCGCTTGGGAATTTACCGTGGGCAGCCAGTTTTAAAGTGTGAACACCCGGGGGCTCCTTTTTCTTCACCTGTTAGAGGTGATTATTTTGCAAAAATCTCAGGAGGTTATAATTGAATGGTCAGATTAGGCATAGCTTGGTTGTTTTCCCTGGGTTTGATTTTCAGCCCGCTGTGGGCGGCAGCCGCGGATTTCAAGGTGGGGGTGGTGGATAGTACCGACATCTTAACAAAATCTTCTGAAGGCAAGAGAATGCAGGAAACCCTCAAACGCAAGAGCGAAGAATTGGGGAAAAACCTGCAACGTCAGGAACAAGAAATTGCCCGGGCCATGGAGGACTTCCGGAAACAAGCCGAAGTCATGAAGGACGAGGCGAAAAAGAAGCGCCAGCAAGAACTCAGCAAACGGGCCTCTGATTTCCAGCGCCGGGTGCAGGACGCGGACAAACAAATGGGCATCCTGGAGCAGAAAGAAATGAAGCCCTTGCTGGATAAATTGGAAAAAGCGGTGAATGAAGTAGCCAAGGCAGAACGGCTGGACATGGTTCTGGATAAGCGCCGTTCCGGCTTGTTGTACATTAAACCTGACATGGACATCACCGATAAAGTCCGCTCGCGCTTTCGTTGATAGCTCCTACCGTGGAACGCACCCTTGGTGAATTGGCGGCCCTTCTGGGAGGAAAATTACAGGGACCGGCTGACCTGGTAATTCAAGGCATTGCCGCCATTGACCGGGCCACGCCTCAGGATCTCACTTTCATCACCCACAAACGTTTTGCCCGCCTGGCGGCCCAGAGCCAGGCGGCGGCTTTTATTGTGGGGCCGGATCAGGCCCAACTGCCTCGACCTGTGATCATTGTGGCTCATCCTTACCTGGCTTATGCCCAGGTTGCCACCCTCTTTGCCCCTCCTCCCAGCCGCTGGCCCGGTATCAGCCCGCTGGCCTTTTTGGGTGAGCAGGTGGAGATGGGTCAAGACGTCTCCATCGCCCCTCTGGCCTTTATCGGCAACGGTGTTAAGTTGGGGAACCGGGTGATCGTCATGCCCGGGTGTGTCCTGGGGGATCAGGTGGAGATCGGCGCCGACAGCCTCCTTTACCCCAACGTCACCATCTTGGCGCGCTGCACGCTGGGAAAACGGGTCATCATCCATAGCGGCACGGTGATCGGCGCCGACGGCTTCGGCTTTGTGCCGGGTAAAGAGGGCCACCTGAAGATTCCCCAATTGGGCATCGTGGTCATCGAGGACGACGTGGAAATCGGCGCCAATTGCACCATCGACCGGGCGGCCCTGGGCGAAACCCGGGTGGGACGCGGGGTAAAAATGGATAATCTGGTGCATCTGGCCCATAATGTTCAGGTGGGGGAGCACTCCTTTCTGGTGGCCCAGGTGGGAGTCGCTGGCTCCACCAAACTGGGGAAAGGCGTAGCCCTGGGGGGCCAGGCCGGTCTGGCGGGTCACATTGAGCTGGGAGACGGCGTGCAGGTGGCGGCCCAGGCCGGAGTGACCCATTCTCTGCCCCCGGGTCAAACGGTTTCCGGGTCCCCGGCTCGGCCCCACCAGGAAACCATCAAGATGGTCTTGGTCCAGCCGAAATTGCCGGAAATCTACAAGAGGCTAAAGGAGTTGGAAAAAAGAGTGGCGGAGCTGGCCGCCACCCCCCCTGAGGAGCATCAAGAATGAGCCAACCCCAATCCCTGAATAACGAAGAGATTCAGCGAATTCTGCCGCATCGCTATCCTTTCCTGCTGGTGGACCGGATCCTCAGTATGGAGACGGGCAAACGCATCGTGGGAGTCAAAAACGTCTCCATTAACGAACCCTTTTTCCAGGGCCACTTTCCTGACAGACCCATTATGCCGGGGGTGCTCATCATCGAGGCTTTGGCCCAGGTAGGGGGAATCCTGGCCCTCCTCTCCACCCCGGAAAATTTGGGCAATCCTTCGGTCTACCTCCTGGGGGTCGATAAGGTGCGGTTCCGCAAGCCGGTGGTTCCCGGGGACCAGCTGATCATGGAGTTGGAAACCATTAGGAGCGGCAAGAAATTTTGGAAATTGCAGGGCAAGGCCCTGGTCAATGAGACTCTGGTTACCGAGGCGGAACTCATGGCCTCAGTGGATCAGAAGTGGGAGTAACCGTGCCCCAAATTCATCCGACCGCTATTGTCGATAAAGCTGCCGAATTAGGCCCGGGAGTAACGGTGGGCCCTTACTCCATTATCGAGGGCAAGGTGTTCATCGGCCCGGAGACTCAAATCGGCCCCCATGTGGTGATTAGGAATTTTACCAGCATCGGCGCCCGTTGCCGCATCTTCCAGTTCGCGGTGTTGGGCGAGATCCCCCAGGACCTGAAATTTAAGGGGGAAGATTCCCGGCTGGCCATCGGCGATGACAACACCATCCGGGAATTCGCCACCATGCACCGGGGCACCGCGGGCGGCGGCGGGATCACCGCCATCGGCAACCGCAACCTCTTTATGGCTTATACCCACGTGGCCCATGATTGCCACGTGGGCAACGGGGTTATCATGTCCAACGCCGCCACTCTGGGCGGACATATCCTGGTGGAAGACCAGGCCATTTTGGGGGGGTTGTCCGCAGTGCACCAGTTCGGGCGCATCGGCTGCCATGCCTTCGTCGGCGGCTGCTCGGCGGTGCATCGGGACGTTCCGCCTTATGCCATGGCCGTGGGCAACCGCGCCAAACTGGTGGGCCTGAACCTGGTGGGCCTTAAGCGCTCCGGCTTCAGCGACACCACCCTCCAGAGCCTGAAACGGGCCTTTGAATTACTCTTTCTGTCGGAGCACAACCTGAAAGAAGCCATGACCAGGGTAAAGCAGGAATTTCCCCAGGTGCCGGAAATCAACCATCTCCTCCACTTCCTGGAGACCTCAGAACGGGGGCTGCTGCCGGCAGATGTCCGAGAACATCGGCTTAATCGCGGGTAAGGGCCAATTCCCCCTTCTCTTTGCCCAGGCCGCTAACAATCAGGGCTTTCAGGTTATCGCCGTGGCCCACCGGGGAGAAACGGACCCCGCCCTGGCCGCGCTGGTGCACCGCCTCCACTGGATCTACGTGGGTCAATTGGGCAAAATCATCCGCATTTTTAAAAGCGAAGGGGTAAACCGGGCCGTGTTGGCCGGGGGCATCTCCCGGGGCCGCCTTTTCCGGGAGTTCCGCCCGGATCTCCGGGCCCTCAACCTGATCCGCCGGGTGGGCGGAGGCCAGGACGACCGCCTGCTGAGGGCGGTGGCCGATGAACTGGAGGGAGAGGGCATCCAGATTGCCCCTTCCACCCTTTTTCTAGAGGAACTCCTGGCCCCTGCCGGACAACTGAGCCGCCGGGCCCCCACCCCGGAGGAACTCCGGGACATCGATTTCGGCTACCGGATAGCCCAGGAGATCGGGCGCCTGGATCTCGGCCAATGCGTGGTGGTGCGCCGCCAAGTAGTGGTGGCCCTGGAGGCCATTGAGGGCACGGATGAGACCATCCGCCGGGGCGGCCGCCTGGCCGGCCCGGGGACCGTGGTGGTCAAGGTGAGCAAGCCCCACCAGGACCTGCGGTTTGACGTGCCCGCGGTGGGTCTGGAAACCATCAGGACCCTGGCGGAGGTCAAGGCCGCGGCGCTGGCCGTGGACGCAGGCAAGAGCCTGATGTTTGACCGGACGGCCATGCTCCGGGAGGCTGACCGCCATCGTCTCGCCGTCTGGGGTATCTGATACCAATTCGCATTCAAAGGACGTTGAACTGTAGGGGCGAACCTTGTGTTTGCCCGTGGCTCCAGGGCGAACACAAGGTTCGCCCCTACGTATAGTATCTTTTTGACTGCAACTCGGTATTAGACGGTTTTCGGTTTTCTGCAAAAAAGTTGCTCTTCCTTACCGCCTGCGGCCCCATCTGGGCCCACTCCAGCATCAGTCTTCCCAGTATGCTTTGCCTTCCAAAGTAGCCAACAGGCAGATTCTCAAGAGAATATAAAACCCGGGGGAGGCTACGTGGCTGCCTCCCCCGGGCGGCAATTCTTCCCCGGCAAGGGATGACCAAGTATTGGTGCAGCCGGCCACCTTACCCGGCCGTGATAGTAGGCTGGCCGTTACTTCACAATCCGGGGCACAGAGGCAAAAACCCCCACTTCGCTGGCCGCGGAGTTCATATCCTGATAAGTCTTCTTATAAGGAATGGGGTTGCTACCCTTATCCTTGCTAACGGTGTTCTGGTCCAGGGGCACCTTGATTTCCATGTATAATTGGTTGCGGCAGCTATAATCTTTGGTTAATTGCGCCGAACCATTCGTTTGGATGCAGTCCAAAACCACATGGACATCTGTTATATCTATAGTAGCGAACCCTTGAGTATAGACTACGGGCATGCTATAGGCCGTGCAGGCGTGAGCTTGGGACACCCCGGGAATAAGGAGGGAAGCCATCTTGAGCCAGGAATTCTGCGGCCGGCCGGCGGTCACCTGCTGGTTTTTAAAGACGGGCACGGTCACCCGCCACTTGCCTGATGCATCCTTTTCGGTGTTCCATCTGGCTTCCAGTCTTTTGAAGTTTTCCAGGTTCCACCAGCCATAATAATATTCACTGAGGGGATAGAGCTTTTCGCCTATTTTTGTCTGGGGGAATTCCTTCGTCGCTTCGAGATATTCCCATAAGCGATTAGCACTGATTTTATTCTCATCCTTATCTTTCTGGGTCAAAGCCCAGGTGGCCCGGTCTAACGGTAGATTGGAGCCTCCCTTATCATACCACGTGTAAGTCTGGGTACCAGTGCCCGCATAAGCCGGCGCGGGGGCGATTTTATCCAGGATACGTTGCATACCATTGGAGACATAAGGGGGATCCCCGTTTACCCATTCAGCGGGTATCCCAAAGGGAGCGACGGCACTGGTGCCAGCCGGCCCCATATAGGCGGTGGCAAAGGCGATGACATCCTTCTTGTCGCCCGCCCCCAGGGCGCTGCCGAGAAAAGTTTGCACCTGGGGATTGTCCCCACCGGTGCGGCTCACCCTCACCTGTACGGCGTTCACCTCCATGGGGTTGGTGGAACAGCCGACACTATCAAATTGCTTGGTGTTCAGATTCCATTTCCCCACGACCACGTCGGCCGCGGTAACGGTGATGGGGTCAGGAGCCCCGAGGGAGTTATTTTTATTGGCAGCATTAATGGCCGCGGTAACGGCCTCATCACAGTAGACCTCGGCCACGCCGTCGCTGTTTTTATCCTGGATCAGCCTTCTGGCCGCGGCCAGGGCCGCGCCATCCGCCGCGTTCTGCAGGTCGTTTTTTACCACGTATAGCTGACCCAGATCGATGCCCAAGGCCAAGAAGCCGACAAATGCCATCAAGCCCAAGGCGACAATGGGGGCAATCGATCCCTGTTCCCCTGGGGAACCGAAAAGATTCCTGAATCTTGTCATGCACACACCCTCCTTATTTCATTTATCCCAGCCTTGGGCCGGTAATGGTGTACTTAATTGCCTCACTACGACGATGGTGGTGTAACCCACTCCGCCGCCATTGTGGTCTTCGAATTCAAATAGAGGAACTCGTCCATCGTGCCGTCAAACAGACCCATAAAATTAGGCAGCAACATCATCTTGCGCGGGATATTGCGGAGTTCCACCGAAATGGTAAACAAGTTCGGATCACTGGTAGTATCCCAGGAGCAGATACAATTAGAGGTAGTCAAGGTAATCAGGCTGCCGGATGGGTCTTTGACATTCATTTTCCGCAAATAATCCTGGACCAAGGTCCGAATTTTGGTACTCGTCGTTGCGACTCCGGTCTTTATTTCCGGTTTGCCGTTAGCTCCCGCCCGGGCCCCGGCCCGGGCGCCTTCTCTACAGGCGTTGGTCAGGACCTCCTGCTCCCAAAGCAGCAGGCCCATATCGACAACGCCAGCCATGATCAGCAGTATGAGGGGCAGGGCTATGGCCATCTCCATAATGACGGCGCCTTTTTCTCCTGCCGACCTTAACTGTCTTTTTCTTAACGCCATTATCAATCTCACCTACCAGCGCTGAAGAAAATCGAGATTTTTTAGTGTCGTTCGAGTTGCGGTGGTGTCGCCGGAATCCGGGTAGGAAAAATTAAAGGCCCGACCAAAGTCGAGCCCCTAGGAAGACAGAATGCCTCTGCTGCATTTCGGCAATCCCGCTACCCTGGCCCGGGGGCTGTAGGTCGGAGACTTTGCGTCCTACCCTTTCGGAGTAGTTTGCCTTTATCGATGCTCGGAACGATACACTATTTTAGCAGGTTATCGGCATCCTTTCAGGAATCTTTAATTTGGGGCGTTTTTGGTAATACCGCGCCCTCCCGGCCCCGCTGGCCCGGAAAGATGTGACTTCAGGATAAGTTACCGTTTTGGGAGGATCAAGCATATTCCTGAAAAAGCCGGGGGGGATATTCTTTGGTCAACCTGTCCGTCAGGAGGTGATGCAGGTCCCAGGCTTCATCTTTGGTGGCGGTGGCGACCACCACTGCCGGCCGGGACCAGCTCCGGGGTAAATAGAAAAAATTGGCCTCAAAAATCGCGGTCTCAAAGGAGTTTTCGCCTTTGCAAATGGTGGAAACCACATAACGCCGGCGAGTGGGCAGATTTCTTACTTTATTGAATAAGCCTTTCATCAGCAAAGATATCCGGGGCCGGAAAGTTAATGGCTCCGCTTCTTGGATTTCTTTTTACGATACTTGTTTTTCTTTTTTTCGGGAACCCCGGTGGCGGAGCCCAGGGCCACTCTGGCCTGCCGCCGCAGTTTCGGTTTTCTTTGGGCCGTTACCGCCGCCTTCCCGTAATGTTTTTTGGCAAACCTGAGTTTTTCCTCCAGAGGGGGCAGCTTGGCGATGGGGGTCCCTTCCAACTCAAAGGCCTTGGCGATCAGGGGCCGCAAATCTCTCCATTTCTGCTTGCTGCCCATTAGGGAGATGATCACGGCCCGGTCATCCTTACGGAACATACCCACGTAGGTATGCCTGGAGGCCCGGGTATAACCGGTCTTTCCGGCCACCGCCAGGGGTGTGGTCCACAGGAAACGATTATGATTGCGCAGCTCTCGGTCACCCTGGATATGGTAATATTTGGTCTCCATAATCTTGGCCAGTTCAGGGTTTTGCATAGCCTTGCGAAAGATGATAGCCAGATCTTGAGCCGTGGAAAACTGGTTTTGCGCGGGCAAGCCGTTGGCCGTAGCCAGGGTGGTGCGATACGCTCCCTGTCGGCGCACCCACCGGGTAAGGTCCCGGGCAAAGGCTTCTTCGCTGCCGCTCACGCGTTCCGCCAGGGCCCGGGCCGCGTCATTGGCGGAACTGAGCAAAAGGGCATATAACAACTCCCTAACCGTATAGACCTCCCCGGGCTTAATAGCGATCTTAGAGGCGGGAGCCGCGGCCGCCCTGGCGCTCACCTGAACTTTATCGTCCATTTTCAGGTGCTCCAGGACATACATGGCGGTCATCACCTTGAGAGTGCTGGCGGGCGGAAAGAAGAGTTGGGGGTTATAGGACAACAAAATGACGCCGGTATCGGCGTCCATGATGACAAAGGAGCGGGCCGTGAGGTCCAGGTCCTCTCCCGCCCTGGCCGCCAAAGCCGGCGCCAGGAGCAGGAGGGCCAGAGCCCCAGCCCACAGCTGGCGCTTCAGGCTCAATCTCATGCATTACCCTGTTCCGTGATTTAAGCCGGGGCCTCCCCCGGGAGCCCCTCAACCATCTTATCCATTTTATGCGCATTCAGCGGGTTTGGCAATGCAGAAATAGCCCAAACCCAGGGCAATTTAAGAAAAGGAGCCGGTCTTGATAATTTTGGGAATTTCCCGCAAATCCCGGATGCAGCGCACATCCGGATGCTTCAGGCAATTCTCCCGGTCAATGAGAATCACCGGCATGCCTATGGCCCGAGGTCCGGCCACGTCCGCCGCCGGATCATTACCCACGTATAGGGCCTGGGAAGGTTCGATTCTCATGGCCCGGAGGGCATGGGCGTAGATCTGGGGATCGGGTTTACGGACAAAATAACGGGAGGAAAGGACAATGGGATCAAAGTATTTATCCAGCCCCAGCATGCGGATTTCCGGTTCACTAAAGACCCACTGGGCATCGGAAACGATTCCCAGTTGGTAGTCCTGCTCTAACTCATCCAGAACTGGTTGGCTGTCTTCAAAAAGGCGGAAACGGCGCCGGGTGAGGGAGCGGAAGAGGCGGGCCAGCCACACCACCATGGATCGCTCCGGTTGTTTGCGCCAGCCTTCCACCAGAATTTCCTCGAAGACCTGGAAAACATCGATCTCCCCGAAAGGGCCTTCCTGATAGGCCATCATTTTCTCCGCGGTCTTCTCCTGATATTTGGCGGCCAACACCTCCGGTTTGTAATAAATCTCAAAGTAACTCAGAAACTTACTCAGGATATTATAGGTAAACATATCCGACTCATCCGTCCATATATCCACCAGAGTGCCGTAAAGGTCAAACAGAACCGCCTGCATCTCTTTTTACTCCTTCAATACCGTGTCGGAGCTCCGGAGCAATTACCGCTGCTCTTTCCCGGACTTTAGTCCCTGTATTACCCACCTTTTTTATCGGGAGATGATATGATAAAGTAAAATTTATTTCGGAGATTTAGTGGTTTATATCTTATTTTTTCTCCTCTTGGCCGCGTTAGCGTATCAGGTTCTGGCCCTGTGCTGCCTTTGGCGTTTCTTCAGCCAGTCCCGGCCCCCCCGCCCCTCCCCTCCTCTGCCGGGGATCAGCGTCTTTAAGCCGTTAAAAAACCTGGAGAAAACCACCAGGGAATGCCTGGAAAGCTTCCTCACCCAGGACTACCATCCTTATCAGGTGATCTTCGGGGTGCCTGATGCCGGGGAACCTCTGTTGTCTCTGCTCCAGGAATTACAGGGCGCCTTTCCCCAACCCCGGGTGGAAATCGTCATCTGCCCCGAAAAATTGGGCTTAAACCCCAAGGTGAGCACCCTGCGACAGTTGGAACCCCACGCGGTCCACAACCTGCTGGTGATCGCCGACGCCGACGTGAAAGTGGGGCCGGATTTCCTGGCCCGGATGGCCGCGGCCCTCCAGGAACCGGGAGTGGGGCTGGTCTCCTGCCCTTACCGGGCCGGGGCGTCAGAGACCCTGGGCGCCGGCCTGGAAGCCATGACCATTGCCGCCGATTTCATCCCTTCGGTGGCCACCGCCTTTTATGTGGAAGGCATTCGTTTTGCCCTGGGGGCCGCCATGGGCTTTTCCCGCCAGGCCCTCACAGCCATGGGAGGCTTGGGGGAACTGGCCGATTTTCTGGCGGACGATTACCAGTTGGGGTGGCGGGTGGCCCAGGCGGGTTACCGGGCGCTGCTGTTGCCCCAGGTGGTGGAAACCTTGAACCCCCGGATGGGGTTCAAGGAATACCTGGGGCATCAACTCCGTTGGGCCAGAACTTACCGGGTCTGCCGCCCAGGGGGTTACCTGGCCTACGGCATCACCCACGCCCTGGTTTACAGCACTGCCCTCTTTCTGGCCTCCGGGGGGGCTTCCTGGACCCTGGGCCTGCTGGGCGCCACTCTGGCGGTGCGTTGGGTGCTGGCCTGCTTTTCCGAACTCCGGGCTCTTAAAGGCAGCCTGCCCTGGTTCTTTTTTCTGCTCCTGCCCGTGAAAGACTTTTTGTCCTGGGGTATTTGGCTGCTGAGCTTTCTGGGCAGCCGGGTCACCTGGGGCCATCGCACTTACCGGGTCACCCGGGAGGGGAAATTGATACCGGATTGATCTCGTTTTCAGTTTCCGGTTAAAATAATAGTTTTTATCACGTTTCGTCAGTCATTCAGCTTACACCATAATTACGCCGATTAACCATAAGTCTGCATGGCAGAGGAATTCCCCATGGATATCAAAATCTTGGAGCAGTTATTGGAGGAAGTGCGCCGCGGGGCGCTGCCGGTGGCGGAGGCCCTGGAGCGCCTGCGGGTCCTCCCCTTCGAAAATCTGGGCTTTGCCCGGGTGGACCACCACCGCCAGCTGCGCCAGGGGTTCCCGGAAGTGGTTTTTGCCGCGGGCAAAAGCCTGTCCCAAATCCGGGGCATTCTCAAGGCCTTGCAGCCGAAAACCGACAATATCCTGGTAACCCGGCTGGCCCCGGAGAAAGCCGCGGCCTTGATCCCCCAGTTCCCGGAAGGCCGCTATCACCCTGATTCCCAGGTGCTGACCATAAGCTGGGGGGAAAGCCCCGACCGGGGCCGGGGGGTGATCGTGGTCATGTCCGCGGGCACTTCCGACATTCCGGTGGCCGAAGAGGCCCTCCTCACCGCGGAAATTATGGGCCACCGGGTGGAGGCCCTCTACGACGTGGGGGTGGCCGGCTTGCACCGGTTGCTGGCCCACCAGGAACTCTTGAGCCAAGCCACCTGTTTTATTGTGGTGGCCGGCATGGACGGGGCCCTGCCCAGCGTGGTGGGGGGATTGGTGGACCGCCCGGTGATCGCCGTGCCCACCAGTGTGGGCTACGGGGCCTCCTTCGGGGGGCTGGCCGCACTCCTGACCATGCTTAACTCCTGCGCCACCGGAGTGGCGGTGGTGAATATCGACAACGGCTTCGGGGCCGGCTACCTGGCGGCTCTAATTAACCGGAAGGATTGAGAAGCGGGGCAAGGGCCAGAGACCTTAAGTCCCTGCCCTCCCCCACCGCAACTTTTAGGAGCCCCTTATGAACATCGTGGCTTTCAGCAGCAGTCCCCGGGATAACCAGACCAGCAAGACCGAACTCCTTCTGCAAAATTTTTTAGAAGGGGCCCGGCAGGCCGGCGCGGTGGTGGAAACCCATTATCTCCGGGAGTACCGCATTAAATATTGTTTGGGATGCTTTGGCTGCTGGTTACAAAATAAAGGGCGATGCGTGCAGCAGGACGACATGACCGGGGAATTGTTCGGACACTTCCTGGAGGCCGACCTGGTGGTGCTGGCCACTCCCTTGTATCACTTTAACATGAACGCCCGCATGAAATCCTTTCTAGAACGCACCCTGCCCATGATGGATCCCATTCTCACCGACCAGGGGGAGCGCGCCAGCCATCCCTTCCGGATGACCAGGGTCCCCAAGATCATGGTCCTGAGCGTCTGCGCCTTTCCGGAGAATTACAACTTTCAAGCCCTGTCCTTGAATATGCGCATGCTCTTCGGCAAAAACCTGGTGGCCGAGATCTACCGGCATTCTTCCGAATTTCTGACGCTCCCGAGGTTGCAGCCCCAGGTGGAGAAAGTACTGGCGGCGGTGGTCCAGGCCGGGTCAGAGGTAGTATCCCAGGGGCGGGTGAGCCAGGAGACCATGAACGCGGTGACCCAGGACCTGGCCTCCCGGGAGACCCTGATCCAACTGGCTAACCAGTTCTGGCAGGAGGAAATGGCGAAGGAGGAAGGCCACTCGCCTCCAGCTGTAGATGATGATGAGGTGGACCGGTATGCCTGAGATAAAGCTGGGGCTTCAGGAACAGGGTTGCTGGCTGGCATCCTGCTAATTACTCAAGAGCAAGTTCAGAGCCGGCGTAATTCTGTCCGCGGATTTATCTAAGAGCCAAATAGATTTGATGGTTTCTTCCTGGTTAAAGCCTTGGGGGGTGGCCGGGCTGGCAGTGTGCGCATAGTACCAGGCAAATTCACCCGGGGGGGCAGCCAGACAGCGGCTTGCCGGCATTTGGACAAAACCGTTGGGGTCGTGTTGCCGGACCCAGCGCCAGGCATATGCCAGCCAATAGTTACGATAGTCTTCGTCCTGATGGGCAAACCAGGAGATTTCATCATACCCCCAGATCCAGCAGCCCCCGATATTTTGCCCTTCCTGGCCGCTGGCGCCAAAATTATCCAACTCCACCAGGTAGGGCAGATGTTCGCAAGTCCAACCACTGGGCGTAATCCCTCCCGCGCTTTTTCCATAAATGCTGTCAAGATAGCCCATTTGCAGAACGCCCTGCCAGGGGGAGGCCGTCACTTCTTCGATGCGCAGGGGATAAGAATGGAAATCAAACAACAGGCGGCCGTTGGCTACGGCCGTGTAAATATGGGCATCACAGAGGATGAAGCCCCGCCGCGCCTTTTCTTGGGCATAGCGGCGGACACGAGCCAGCAGGTCTTGCCAGTGGAGGTAATCAGGATCATTATCGTCCATGATGTGCGCCTGGCCGAAATGGATCGCCTCATAACCCGCATCAATATAGCGCCGCGCCAGATACACAAACCACATGCGCGTCTCTAAACGGCTCATGTCGGGCACCGAGGCTCCCGGCCGCCAATAATCGCGCCGATGGTAGTCCACCAGATTGTCGGTGTAGAGCATGTCTTCGTACCTGAAGTTCCGGGTTTCCGGGGCCAGGCCGAATTCCTCAAAGAGCCAGGCCGGTACGGGGAGCTGGTTCACCTCCTCACTGACGATTTCGAAGATGCCGGCTTGCATAATGATTTCAGGGTCATGCGCATGCACCCTGGCCACCGACGGCGCCGCTCTGGTGAGCATCTCCTCCAGCTTGAGTTCCTCCCCCCAAATAAATAGAGCACGCCCGATAAATTTCGCGCCGATATTATCGATCAGGCGCAGATGGTCGTCGAAGTTTCCCGAGCCCTCCAGCAGATCATAAAAAGTGATGGACCGGGACAGATAGTTCTCCAGCACTTTGCGGCTAATACTGCCCTTAAAAAAGAAATTCTTGGATTGGCAAACGGGAGCGGCCATGCAGGTGGACAAAGAGATGATTAACAACCATAGCCAACTGCTTGCTAGAGCTGCAAGGATATGGGTGACTTTGGACCACATGGTTCGGGTTAAGACAATTTTCCGATTTCGGTTAAATGCCAAAAGATTTCAAACAAATGACCAAGGGAATTGGGACCATTCATACCGAGTTGCAGTCAAAAAGATACTATACGTAGCGAACCTTGTGTTCGCCCTGGAGCCACGGGCGAACACAAGGTTCGCCCCTACAGTTCAACGTCCTTTGAATGCGAATTGGTATCACAAGTAAAATCGGCATAACTCTTACATTTTCTTTAATCTTTAATCAGAAAGCGGAAAACTGCAGACAAAAAAACGGCCTCTAAACGACCGTTTTTTCTTTCTTGGCCTCCAGCAAGTTGCGGTAATGCTCCAGATCCAGGCGGGTTTGGAAGAGTTCGGCTTCCAGGCGAAGCCGTTTTTCAGGGGAAGCATCTGGCAGGGATTTTTCCAGATCTTCTACCTTCCGCGTCAGGCGGTAGAGTTCCTGGGCCAGGAAGCGAATGGTAGTCACCGGCTCACCTTTTGCTCAGGGCATGTCTATTTCCGCGGCCAGGGGCCGCTCCGGGCTCACCACCAGGGGCAGGATAAAATAAAAATTATTACCCCCGTGGGTGGGCTCGTAACCCACTTCGCCCCCGTGGGTCTCGATAACGTTGCGGACAAAATAGAGACCCCTGCCGGTGCCCACCTCGCCGTCAATATTGCTGCCCCGGTAACCTTCCTCGAAGACATGGGCCCGGTCCTCCGGGGGGATATGGGGGCCGGTGGTAAACATATTGAACTTGATGCCGTCTTTGCCGGGTCCGAAATATTCCTTAAACACATCCCGACCATAGGCCACATATTTGCGACCCTCATAGTTGCGGCGGGCATACTTCACGGCGTTGGAGAACAGGTTGGCGTAAACCTGGGCCATCAGGCCCTTATCCACCGACAGGGGCAGATCCTCATCCGGCATGACCCCCATGCTGTCATCGACGTCGATATGGCGCTCCTTGAGTTTCGGCAGGAAGAGCTTCAGCTGGGGCTGAATGATCTCGCTCTGGACCTTGCAGGTGCGCCGCCTGAGCACCAGGTGCCCCTTCTGGAAATGGGAGGGCCGGAACAGGGACTCCAAAAAGAGGCTGACCCCCTTATAATGCTGCTCCAGGGTCTGGTAATCCGTCTCCATTTCCTGGAGGAGGGCGCGAAACTTTTCCTGAGCCGCGGGGAGCTCGGGGCAGGTATTATCCTGGAATTCACAGAGGCAATGCAATTCTTTCAAGGTATTGATCTTCTGGCGCAGATGCCGGAGGTAGAGGCTGAGGCTGATATTGGGGATGATGACGTTATGCTCGATGTCGGCCACCAGGCTGTTGATGAAACGGATACGCTGAATATTCTGCCAGCCGATGATCTTGACATGCAGATTGTAGCCCACCCGATTGGCGAATTTCTCGAAAAAAAACCGGTCCTTTTCTGAAAGCCGGTCTCCGGGAAAAAGCTCCAGCATGCCGATCACCTGGTCCTTGGCATAAAAGGGGAGGCGGTCCACCAGGAGCTGATTACCCCGGATGGGAACCACCCAGGCCTGTTCCGCGGTATAGGACTGGCTGTAGAGCTCGATGTAGGAAGGGGCTTTGACCTTTTCCTGGTATAGCCCCTGGAGGCTGTCGCAGACCAGTTCCAGGGCGCTATCCTGGCACAGCAGATAAAGGCGGGAGTCCAGGTCGAAGAACTCTTTGATAACGCTGACGCAGATGCGGTAAAAATTTTCTAAGGTTTCATATTCCTGGGCCAGATCAAAGAAGGTCTTCAGAAAGTCGTCTTTTAAGGGGCCGAAGTTATACTCCAGGAAGGTCTGCCGCTTCTCCTTTACCCGCTGTGCGATGATTTCCAGGTCCGGCGGAGTTTGCATCTTGATCCCCTAGTTCCTTGAATAGCAAGAGGTGAATACTTCGATTCTTTCCGGTACCCATGAACGGCAGACAATTCCTGCCTGCTAGCCGGCGGCGGTACGCCGGTATTCCTTAATCCCTACCTCATAAAGATCACGCCCCTGGCAGTCGTTGATAACTATGGTGGGGAGGTCCTCCACCTCCAGGCGATGGATGGCTTCCGGGCCCAATTCCGGGAAAGCCACCACCTGGGCCTTCCTGATGCACTGGGAGATCAGGGCGCCTGCTCCCCCCGTGGCCCCTAAATATACGGCTTTATACTGCTGGATGGCGGCAATGACTTCCGGAGACCGTTTTCCCTTGCCGATCATGGCCTTCAATCCCAAGGACAGCATGGTGGGGGTATAGGAATCCATGCGGTAGGCAGTGGTGGGGCCGGCGGCGCCGATGACCCGGCCGGGGGGAGCCGGACTGGGACCCACGTAATAAAGGATCTGGCCCTTAAAGTCCACCGGCAGTTCCCGGCCGGCGGCCAGCATATCCACCAGGCGCTTGTGGGCCGCGTCCCGGGCGGTATAGATGACCCCGGAGATCAACACCTTATCGCCGATCTCCAATACTGCCACGTCTTTATCTGTCAAAGGAGATGTCAATTTCACAGTTTTGGACATAACCTGCCTCGGCAATTTCTTGACATTCAGCAGTTAGGAAAACTGCTCACTGCTTACGGTTCACTGTTACAAAACCGCTTCTTTATGGCGGGCGGCATGGCATTGGATATTGACGGCCACCGGCAAAGAAGCGATATGGCAGGGTTGCATGACCACGTGCACCGCCAGGGCAGTGATCCTGCCTCCCAGACCCTGGGGGCCGATACCCAAATCGTTGACCTCCTGGAGCAGCTTTGTCTCCAGATCTGCCAGTTCCGGATCGGGATTGGCAGTCCCCACTTCCCGGAGCAGGGCTTTCTTGGACAGGAGCGCGGCCCGCTCAAAAGTGCCGCCGATCCCCACGCCGACAATAATAGGAGGGCAGGGATTGGGGCCGGCCTCCCGGACGGTGGTCAGCACCCGGTCGATGATGCCGGCCAGTCCTTCTGCGGGCTTCAACATAAAGACCCGGCTCATGTTTTCGCTGCCGCCCCCCTTGGGGACCACGGTAATCTTCAGCCGGTCCCCGGGAACGATTTCCGTATGGATCACCGCGGGGGTGTTATCCCCGGTATTGGCCCGGGTCAGAGGATGGCACAGGGACTTGCGGAGGAAGCCCTCTCCATAGCCCTGGCGTACGCCTTCCTGGATCGCCTGGTTAAAATCCCCCCCGGTAATCTCCACCTCCTGGCCCAGTTCCACGAAAACTACGGCCAGACCGCAATCCTGGCACAGGGGCACATGCTCCTGGAGGGCAATGCGGGCGTTTTCCAAGAGTTGCCGAAAGACTTCCCGGCCGCTGGGGGATTCTTCTTCGGCTTCCCCCCGCTTAAACGCGGCCAGCATATCTTCTCCCAATTCAAGGTTAGCGGCAATGGCCGCTTTTCTTACGGCGTCGGTTATCTCCCGGGCGTCGATCTGTCGCATAAATTATCACTCTTCCATATCATTTTTAAAAAATTGTTGTCTGGAACTCTGGACCGGGGAAGTCCTCCCCTGGGTCAACTCCTCGCCTTCAGGGTAGAATGACTCCTCGGTATCCCCCGATTCCTCATCATCCCTTTCCAGCCCCTCTTCTAGCCCCTTCCGGGCCAACACCGTGGATCCCCCAAAATCCTCCACCGCTTGGTTTTTCAAGGCTTCCCGCATATAGGAGATAAAAATCGGGGCCGCGGCCTGGGACCCGGTCTCCTTGCCGCCCAAGGAGCGTTCATCATCCATACCCACCCAGGTCCCGGTAATTACGGAAGGAGTGAAACCGATGAACCAGGCGTCCCGGGTCTTGTTGGTGGTGCCGGTTTTGCCGCCCATGGGGCGTCCCAAGACCCGGACCCGGGTGCCGGTGCCCCGTTGCACCACCCCCGTTAACAAGGAGGTCATGGTGTTGGCCGTATGGGCACTGATTACCTGGCGCCGCCGGGTATGGTATTCATACAAGACCCGGCCGTCCCGGTCCTCAATGCGGTCGATGAACGCCGGGTCCACCAGAAAGCCATGGTTGGGGAAGACCGAATAGGCCCGGGTGAGTTCGAGCAGCGTCACCTCCGAGGCCCCCAGGGCCGAAGCGTAGTTGGGAAAAATGGGGGAGGTGATCCCTAGCTTCTGGGCCATCTTCAGGGTGGCGGGAACGCCGATGGCCATCATCAGCCGCACGGTGGGCACGTTGCGGGAGCGGGCCAGGGCGGTGGCCAGACTGATGGGGCCATCGAAGGTGTGATCGTAATTCTGGGGCTCCCAGGCCTGGCCCCGCCTCCCGCCGGGCAGGGAGATGGGCGCGTCCAAGAGCGTGGAATCAGGGCGGAAGCCCTTGTCGATGGCCGCCGCGTAGATAATGGGCTTGAACGCCGAGCCGGGTTGCCTCCGGGCCTGTACCGCCCGGTTGAAAGTGCTGTCCCCGTAATCCTTGCCCCCCATCATCACCCGGACCTTGCCGCTATGCAATTCCATGGAGAGCAAAGCCGCCTGCACCATGGGTGCGGGCACCAGGCTGGCCGTCCATTTTCCCTGGCGCCGGTCCTTTTTAACCAGCCGCACCTGGACCACGTCCCCGGGCCTTAAGGCCGCCTTAAGTCTTGCGGTCCGGCCTTTATCGCCGTTTTCCTCCTGAATCGCTCCCTGGTATTCGCCCATGCGGAAGGAGAGAACCCGGGTGCGGCGATCCCTATGGGAAATCAGGACCGTGGCCAATTGCCCTGTCCGGGGGGGGTATTTGCGGTAATAGCGGTTCTGGCGCTTCTGGAAGGCGGTCAGGTCTTTGCCCCGGAGGTGCCGGAGGGGACCCCGGTAACCGTTGCGGGCTATCAGACCTGCTAAACCCTGGTTGATGGCCTCCTGGGCGGCTTGATGCAGGTTGATATCCGCGGTGGTATAGACCTTCAGACCCATATTGAAAACCTGTTCCCGGCCGAAGCGGCTTTCCAGGAGGGTGCGCACATATTCGTTGAAATAGCCGCATTCCTTGATCCAATCAGGCCGGTAAGGCTTCAATTTCAGGGGCTGCCGCAGGGCCGCGTCCTCCATTTCCCTGGTGATGAATCCCACGTCCGCCATGCGCCGCAGGACGTAGGCCTGGCGTTCCTTGGACCGTTGGGGGTGGAGATAAGGGGAATAACGGCTGGGAGCCTTGGGAATCCCGGCCAGCAGGGCGGATTCCGCCAGGGTGAGGTCCTCCACATGCTTGGAGAAGAATTCCTGGGCCGCGGCCTCCACACCGTAGGCGCCGTGTCCCAGAAAGATATGATTCAGGTAGAGGGTAAGAATCTCTTCCTTGGTCAGGTAATTGTCGATGCGGTAGGCCAGCACCGCCTCCCGGATCTTCCGGGCGAAGCTCTTCTCCGAGGAGAGCATGATCCTTTTCACCACCTGCTGAGTGATGGTGCTGCCCCCCTGGACCACCTGCCCGGCTTCCACATTGCGGATAAAGGCGCGGATGATGCCGGTGATGTCCACCCCGGGATGCTCGAAGAAACGGGCATCTTCCGCGGCCACAAAGGCCAGGACCAGGTGCCGGGGCAGGCGGCTGTAAGGCACTTCGATGCGTTTTTCCGCGTAAAACTCGCCGATGAGACGGCCGTCCCGGGCGAAAATCTGGGTGACTACCGGAGGCCGGAATTCCTTGATGGAGGTGAAGTCCGGGAGATCCCGGATAAAATGGTAGTAGATATAGCCGCCCACACCGGCGCCCGCCAAGACGCAGGTGAAAAACAGACCGTAGAGCACCCAGCTGAGGCGCCGGGCCCAGCGCCGCCGCTGATGGTATTTCTCCAACCGGTCCGGGCTGGATTTAAAAAACCTCATAGCGCCTTATTATATGTTATTTTTCACCTTCTTTAAAGTTTTCCAGAAACTCCCGGATATGGAGCCCCAGATGCACACATTCCTTACCGGCCAGGCAGGCGTCCGCCTCCGACTGGTCGATATAAGTAGACAATTCATGGGGCCCATGGGTTAACTTAAAAACATAGGTTTTCTTGTCATTATCGAAGATCATGCTGGAAGCTATGCCGTATCTCTCGATCTCCGGGTACATTTCCATAATTTTGGCCTTAACTTTCCCAATCACGACTTCCATGGCTGTCTCTCCTATTGGCTGAATTTGGCGGGCCGTGGCTGCATTCCTGGGAAATACCGCCGGGTTGGGGAGGATGAGGTCTCTCGCACGGGCTACCCGTCCCCAGCATCCCCTCACCCGGTTTTTCTTCAGGTTCCAGCCGCAGGCCTCCTACTTATAAGTTAGGAGGGCCAAGCCGCGGGGGCAATAAGACGGTACATTTTCTTGGGAAAATCGTCAAGAATCCCCGGGAGCCAGGGCCGCCGGTGGCCCCGTTAACCCAAGCTGAAGGCCCCGGGGAGGAGCCTGGCCAAAGAAACTTCCTCCGGGCCGTCCGGGCCGGAAAAAAAAATGACGGCCTCCGGCCCGAACTCGGCGATCACCTGGCGGCAGGCGCCGCAGGGGAGGCAGGGCCCCGGCTGCTCACAGGCCACCGCCAGGGCTTCGATTTGCATCTCCGGGCCTTCGGCGGCCACGGCGCTAAAGATGGCGGCGCGCTCGGCGCAGATCGTCAGGCCGTAGGAGGGGTTCTCCACGTTGACGCCGGTGTAGGTATTGCCTTTAGCCGTCAAGACTGCGGCCCCCACCCGGAAGCGGGAATAAGGGGCATAGGCCCGGCTTAAGGCTTCCCGGGCCCGGGCCAGCAGCAAATCCCGCTCTTTTTCGGATATCGCTAGGGAGTTCATAGTTGGTGGAGATGATTTATTACCTAGAATACCCTATAGCCTCTGGAGTTCAAGCCCCTGATGCCAATTCCCCATCAAATGGATTTTTTTGGGCGAACCTGGTGTTCGCCCGGCAGCATCCAGGGCGAACACCAGGTTCGCCCCTTGTTTGGCGCCTCTTGTTTGCGAGTTGGTATGACAAGGGAATCCGGCCAATCATCTCTTGCCTTCCCTCTGTCGATATGAAAAATTATGGCATTGGCTAAAAGTTCTTTCCTCGTATTCCCTCTCCCCCAGCGGGGGGAGAGGGTAAGGGTGAGGGGGGAGAAAAAACTTTTGGCAACCAGTTTAATCGTAAGAAAAAACGGTGAGGCCGTGATTGATGAAGTTCGTACCCAACATCAGACGCGTGCTGTTCTTAAACGCCCTGAGCCTCGGCCTCATCCTGGCCATTTTTCTGGCCCTGTTTTATCCCGCCTGGGAAGCCGGGACTCTGGGAAGTGGGCAGCGGCAAACCGTGGTGGAAGATACCGGGGAGTATACTGTTTCTCCAGACTACCATCAGGCCCGGAAAACCGCGGATAAATTCCAGACGCTGATGCCCCTGGCCGTTCTGGGCCTGGTCCTCTTGACTTCCATAGGCCTGATGATTTTTCAGTTCACGGAGATTCCCCGCTACGTGGAGTTGACGGCCGGGGGGGTGAAGTGGGGCCGCTGGCGGCAACCGGAAGTCTTTATTCCTTATGCAGAAATCCTCGAAATCTATGAAAGGCCCGCAGGCCGCCTGACCTCCGGGGCCATCTGCCTCCGCACCAAAGATAAACCCCGCCTGGGCTACCGCCTGGCCTTCAACGCCTACCCCGAGGCCGGGGAGATTTACCGGCAATTGCAGCTAAAAGTCGAGGGTAGATGATGCGGAAGAGCAACCTCAAGTCACCAACCCAAGCTCTTATTCCTTCCCTAAAAAGCCCGATCCAACGTCCGGTACTGAAACACCTCGGACACCATGATTAGGGTGATCTGCGCCTCGCCCTCCAGGTCGGCGATGATCCGGGCGATCTTATCTTGCAAGTTCGCTTAGGGAGGAAACAAAAGCGGCCCGGAGGCCGCTTTTTGATATCTTATATTTATTGTCTAAGCTTTATTCCAATCCTTATTACTGATTCCAGCTTGAAATAAAATATTCCTTAAGAGATCTCTGCCTATGGGGTTTTGTCCGTGGGGATTGGGAATTTTTACCAGATTATTCCCCTTCTTCATAAATGGATGATCGCTACTTCCCTTCCTTTGAGCCTTCTTTTTGAAAATCCCTTCCCATCCGAGAGCCTTAAATTTACGAATTATCTCGCGAATGGTGGTCTGCTTTGGGAGGGACATCAGTTAAGGTCGATTCCATCTACGATAGGAATATCCCTATCATTCACCTCAATTTTGATAACTATCCAATCCTCAAGTACTTCTTCTAAGGCAATCAATGCGTTTTCCTTAGAAGTTTCGTCAGTAGCCCATACTCCAGGGAATCCTGGTAATTCTGCATACCAAGTTCCATCATCCAATTTTTTTACCTTAGCTGTTTTTACAGCTATCTTTTTATATTTTTGTATTAGTTCATATGGAATATCTTTTGTTATCTCTATCTCAAACGAATTAATATCTGGTTGGGTTTCGTTTATGATCCAATTAGATTCATTCATAATTCTGGCTCCTGTAACCGAGAAAAAGGTTATCTCTGAAGGACCCATTGACCTCATTCGAGAGACATTTGCCTGTTCGTACAACCAATTGCTCCAAGTAATTTGAGGACTTCTCTGAAATTTTTTCCTTGCCGTAGAAGTGGCCGAAATAGCAGGCATAACCATTCTCCGATATTATACAAATCGCTTGGTTACTGGGATTCAGCAATTAATTTCTCTAAAGCTTTTATTTTTTCATTAATCCATTCTTTAAAGCTTTTGGCCATATCAAGGTCCATTATTATTCCCTGCTTTACAATTCGAATAGGACCTAGAGGTTGTTCAGGAAGTTTTGAGATTGCTTTGCCAATAAGCTTATTACCTTCCAAGCGGTGTGTGCTAGCCTCCGGCAGAGGGATGTGATCAGAATAAAAATGTGCTTCTATAAATCCAGACGGATTTATCCCTCCCCAAACTCCAGATATATATTGGGGGCAATAGTCTATGGGGTATTTGTAAACAAATGTAATTTTTTCCTCTGTCCCCTTTTTCTCCGCTCCTTTTTTCTCGGCCATTTTAATTCTCTCAGTGGAGGATATAGCACCGAATTAGCTCTGGCGTATACTTAATTCTTTAGATTATATAAGACCTTATCATTTTGTATGTCAATAGGCATAATCGCCTATTGTGTCTGTTTGTGAACTTTTTCCTATTTACGGCAGACTTCCCTTATAAACTTTTCGGCTTCCAAAGTCCAGAACAAAAATCCATCAATATCTTCATCTTCTGCAAACCTCTTGCCAAAAATAATAGCCTGTAGTTCTCATACCAATTCGCATTCAAAGGACGTTGAACTGTAGGGGCGAACCTTGTGTTCGCCCGTGGCTCCGGGGCGAACACAAGGTTCGCCCCTACGTATAGTATCTTTTTGACTGCAACTCGGTATCACATTCAACTCATTAATAAGACACTATATATCCATCAATAACCAAGGTTTCAATTTATCAAGTCGCTATCCCCGATGTTCAAAAATTGGTCATAAGGGACAAAATATTCCCGCCCCGCCCAAGCCGCCCGGTCTTTGGCAGAGTTTTTCAAGCAGCGCAATGGGATAGCTATATTTTTAAATTTTAGATAACTTAAGGACGTTGTGGCCGCCAGCGGCAGCTATGAGCATCGCCCGTTTCACCGACTCCTGGCCTTTGGCCTACCGGAAGTTTTAGTTCACTGCAGGGTTCCAGGTAAGAGTCTCAAAAAAAGGACTCTTCCCCTTATTCCTATTTTTCTTAAATCCTTACCTACTAAAAGGACGGTCCAGCGTCCGGTACTGAATCGCTTCGGCGACCATGGGGGGGGTGATCTGCGCCTCGCCTTCCAGGTCGGCGATGGTGCGGGCGATCTTGAGGATGCGGTGGTAGGCCCGGGCGGATAGGCCCAGACGCTCCATGGCCGCCTCCAGGAGTTTTTGTGCTTCCGGCCCCAGGGGGCAGTGCTGCTTCACCAGCCGGGAGGTCATGTGGGCGTTGGCGTAGATGCGGCATTTGGCAAAACGCCGGGCCTGGACCTCCTTGGCCCGCTCCACCCTTTCCCGCAACTTAAGAGAACCTTCCCCGCCCTCGGTGGCCGCCAATTCCTGGAAGCGCACCCCGGGCACCTGGATCTGGATATCGATGCGATCCAGGAGCGGCCCGGAGATGCGTCCCCGGTAATTCTTGATCTGGTTGGGGGTGCAGGCGCAGTTGCGCTTGGGGTCGCCGTAGAAGCCGCAGGGGCAGGGGTTCATGGCCGCCACCAGCATGAAGCGGGCCGGGTAAGTCAGGGACGTAGCCGCCCGGGAGATGGTCACCCGCCCCTCCTCCAGGGGTTGGCGCAGGACCTCCAGGGTGGAGCGCTTGAACTCCGGCAGTTCGTCCAGAAAGAGCACCCCGTAATGGGCCAGGCTCACCTCCCCGGGCCGGGGGGTGGTGCCGCCGCCGATTAAACCCGCGTCGGAAATGGTGTGATGGGGGGAACGGAAAGGCCGGGTGGTGACCAGGCCCTGATCCCGGGGCAGCAGGCCCATGATGCTGTAGACCTTGGAGGTTTCCAGGGCCTCTTCAAAGCTTAAAGGGGGCAGGATGCTGGGCAGCCGCCGGGCGAGCATGGTCTTGCCCGCGCCCGGGGGACCCACCATCAAGACGTTGTGGCCGCCGGCGGCGGCGATCAAGAGCGCCCGTTTCACCGGCTCCTGGCCTTTGACTTCCTGAAAATCCAGGTCCACGGCCGGGTCCCAGGCCAGGGCCTCAGCTTCCAGGGGCGCGGCAGGGGCCAGGACCTCCCGGCCCGCCAGGAACTCCACCACCTCCGCCAGGGTAGCCGCGGGATAGACCTCGATCCCCTGGACCACCCCCGCTTCCCGGGCGTTTTCCTGGGGCAGGATGAGGGCCGCTTGCGCCTCCCGGGTGGCCAGGGCCATGGAGAGCACCCCCCGGGTGGGCTTGAGGCGGCCGTCCAGGGAGAGTTCCCCGAAGATCAGGTAGTTATCCAGGGATTCCGGGGGCACCACTCCCTGGGCGGCCAGCAGTCCCACGGCCACCGGCAGATCGAAGCCGGTGCCTTCCTTGCGCACATCCGCGGGGGCCAGGTTGATGGTAATGCGTTTGCGGGGGAACTGGTAGCCGGAATTACGCAGGGCGGCGCGCACCCGGTCCTGGCTCTCCCGGACCGCCACTTCCGGCAGGCCCACGGTAATAAATTTGGATTGGCCCGGAGACAGGTCGACTTCCACCTCCACCAGGTAGGCGTCCACTCCCCGCAAGGCGCCGCTTTTCACCCGGGCCAACATGGGCCTCCCCCTGTTCAGGCGCAAGTTTATTGTAAGTCTGTCGTCAGGGGATTAAAACCGGGCGAAAAAAAAGGAAGGAAAAAAGTACAGAATAACTGACCGGACCCTCTTCGCCGTTTACCCCTGAAAATTTTCCCTATCCTCCCATAATGCAGGAAATTTTCAAGGGTTTCTTTAAACCTTAACCTGCACGGACGTCCGGCTCTGTTCGGCTAACGATAAAAAATCTTTCAGCATTTCCAGGGTCAGCAGGACCTGCCCTTTTACCTGGGCGTGCCGTTTTTTCAGCAAGTGGAAGTAGTTTTCCATCTGTTCCCGGACCTGGTTGACTTCGTAGAGGTTGAGGTTGGCGCCCAGGCGCACGTCCCGGTGCTTCTGGGCCAGCTGGTTGTAATTATAGAGTTCGTCCAGCAGGGCCTTAAGGTTGATATAGGTTTCAATGATCTTCTTGCCCGCCTCCGGTTCCAGGGTGCCTAACAACTGGGCGGAGTTGTCATAGACGCTGAAATAATTATGGGTGGCGGTAAATATCACCGCCTCCGGCATATCCTCTCCCTTGTGAGCTTTTTCCATCGGCGCGCCCACCACCGCCATGTATCTTTCCCAGACGGCGGTCAATTCGGCGTTGAGCGCCTGAAAGAGATTGATCATCTGGGTACTTTTGGCGTTAAAGTCACGCTTCTGGGCATAACGATATTGCCCATAGGCTACGGCCTTGCTGCCCACCACCGCGCCGACGAGAGCGGCCAGCAGCCCCACAATAAGACTCGGAAGCAGATTCTCCATATTTGCCTATCTTTGAAGGTCTGATTTACACTCTTTGCCAAAATATTTTCCGCCACCCCTCACCCTAACCCTCTCCCCCGCCGGGTGGAGAGGGGATAAGCGGAAAGAGCTTTCGGCAAGTGCTATAACTGCACCATACCAGAGCGCCACTGCAGAGGACTGCCCCTGTCTTCCAGTCCCCACCTGCTGTTAATTCTTATCGGCTTTTGGGCGAAAAAAAACCAGGCAATTTACTTGCCTGGCTCATCTATCCTTAAAAATACTTTTGTCTGGCCGGGGCCGCGGGGCTATGGGGCTGGGGACTCCGCCAACCGGGCGTGCTCCACTTTCAGGCAGTGGTCCATGACCACTTGCAGGCCGGCCTCCCGGGCTTTGCGGGCGGACTCGGGCTCCACCAGGCCCAGTTGCATCCACACCGCTTTGGCCCCTATCTTTAGAGCCTCGTCGACAATGGCCGGAATGGCCTCCACGTTCCGAAAGATGTCCACTACTTCCACCGGGAAGGGAATGTCTTTGAGGGTGGGGTAGCACTTCTCCCCCAGTATTTCCCGTTGACCGGGATTAACGGGAATGATGCGGTAGCCGTGCTGCTGAAGATACTCGGCCACCCGATAGCTGGGGCGGTCGGCCTTGGGAGACAGGCCCACCACCGCTACCACTTTATAATTTTTGATTATTTCGGCAATTACCTGGGGGGCGGCATTAGAAGCGTCGCCAGTCATCTGGCCTCCTGAGGCGTGGGATAAGAAGGGAAACGGGGAAGAGGGAGAAAGGAATTAAAATTAGTTGATACACTTTTACCCTTTTCCCTTTTTCCCGTTTTCCCTTTTACCCCTCTCTTTAAAAAGTCATGGTGGTGGCCCCGGGGCCTGGACCCAGGCGGGGCTGGATGACTTCGCTGGCCTCGATTTTCAGGACCATTCTGATGTATTCGTAAGCAAACTTCAGGAGTTCCTCATCGTCATCCCAGATCTTTTCCTTGACGTCGTCATCCACGTCAAAGATTTGCAGGAACCGGCTCTTGAAAATAAAATCCCGGAACTGGTCCAGGTCGTACATGACCATGTAAAAGAGCTTGTTCCCCTTTTCATCGGTGACCGGACCGCCATCTTCGGCCCGGCGGAGCATCAGGGTCTTCCAGGTGAGATTCATTTCATCGTACTTATCCACCCCCTGGTCGACCCGCCAGGAGGCCACGGACCATTCCGCGTCCTCTTCATAACCCCGGCAGTGGGGCTCCCGGACGAAGAAAAAGAACTCTTCCACCCCGTTGTCGGTAATCAGGGTGCCCTGGCCGATGGGATAGTAACGGCAGGTGGCGGGGCGGTCGGTGTAGACTTCACAGCCGCTCACCGGCTTGACAAAGGGGCAGCGCCCTCCATACCTGGGCATATCCATGATCACCAGGGGCAGCCCCGACTTGTCATGAAATTCCATGCGGGTGTACTTGTTCAGGAATTCTCTGGAAGATATACGCAGACGGTTCTTCAGCCGTAAGATATCGTAAGGGGTGAGGATAATGGTGGTTTTCCCGCAGCACTCGGTGAAGCAAGAAATCCCAGGGTAGCACCGGAACTTAAAGCGGCTGTCCTTGGTAAGCTGGGTGGGCTCCACCACCTGCATGTTCAGATCAACCATACAATGCTCCTTCAGGTATTTTCTATATTATGGAATATCTTATCAAAATTTTTTCGGAAAACAAATCCCTCTGAGATTATGGCCGGCGCCGATGGAAGGGAGAGAGCGTTTTCAACCTCGAGGTTTATGGTGGGGGCCAGTAACTATTCTCCTGACTCCTTCATCCTCTGGAAAATTTTTAACATAATTTCACCTTCGCCTCGTGATACCAATTTCTGGACGGACTTTTCAATTTTCTGCCGCCATGCACCGGGAATGCTGTGCATAATACGACCGGCCTCGTGCAGCAGGTCCTGATCGGAGCCAATTCTCTTCCCCACCGCCATCGCCTGAATATAGTCTTTCTCGCTTTGGTTTTTTCTTTTGGGTAAATCAGCAATTAAAAGCTTATGCCACATAAATGCGGGCAAAGACGGGAGGGCGATGCGGCCGATATCCCGGATCGTTACCATGACCTTATTTTCCAGCAATATATTAAGGTAGGGAAGTGGTATGGGCGCCGTGGATAATTCTTTAATTGCAGGCAAAGACTCCTTCACGCCGCTGCCTCTTCTCGGCTGCAAGAATTCTAGTTTCAGCCCATTTCCTTCATAGATGATGGCGCCGTCGGTGGCAAAATCCTGCCTGAAGCCGAGTTCTTTGAGCACCGCCTCTAAATCGGCAGATGGGCCTTTATAGGGTATAGGTACGGCAAAGTCGACGTCCATGGTGCGTAAAGGGAACCATTCGACCCCGAAATGACTTTGATAGACTTTAAAGCAATAACTGCCCACCAGCTCGATGCCCGCCGAGAACAAGCCCAACCGTTCCATCTCAGCCAAAAGCTTCCGCAATGGTTCCGTTAGATCTCTAATTGCCAATGCCATCTTTCCGGCCTTTAAAAGTTTTAGGGCAGTTTTGGTGGAGCGTAATTCACGAATCAATCTCTGACGATTCCTGATTTTATCAGATAGGCGTTTTACCTCCGGATCGTTCTCGCTGCCCAGGTAAACGTCCTCAAACTTCTGGCCCTTCCTTCTGTGGAGGTATAAAAACCCTGCTCCCCTGCCATTTTTCCTTTTTATGGAGCCGCTCGGGGTAATTAACAACTCCCCGATTAATCTCGCCTGGTAATCGAGGTAATAATCCTGGCTTTCATCCCATATTTGTTTAATAACCATAGGGTCGGCCTGTCATACAAATCGGAATCAAACTCGGTATCAAAGATAACTGTACCCCACAAATGGAAAAATATCAAGTTTGTGGGGTACGGTCCCTGCCGTACCCCACAAGTTGTCAAAAAGCGGTTTTGTGGGGTACGGCTGATAGCAAAAAAAGACTTTAGTTTAACTTGGTTACAAGGTGAACAATTCTGACACTTTCTCCATTTTCCTAGGTTTGCCCGCTGCAAACTAGGTCCAATTATTGGACGTAGGTGACAATCTCATCTATACATGGCGACATAAATAATTGCGCATTATTAATCTCTGCGTTCTCTGCGTCTCTGCGAGATAAAAAGGTTTCTCGCAGAGGCGCAGAGGCCGCAGAGAATGTCAACCGCGGTTAATTAAGTCGCTCAGTATAGTTTTCAACTCAAATATTTTACTAAATTTTCAAACTGATACACTGTCCATAATTAATTTGCCTTGTGGGTTTGGAAATGGCCAAAAAAAACCGGCCCCCTTAGGGGCCGGTTTAGTTTTTCTAGCTACTTCGCGGTCTTAGAAGCCCCGGCCTGACATGCGGGCGTAAAGCATGGCCACCGTGCGGTAGACCATGTGCGCCGCCTTGGTGTAAGGGGCGTAGAAGAAGAGGAAGAAGACCGAGGTCAGGTGCAGGAAGTAGGTGGGATAAGCCAGAATCTTGATACCCACCAGACGGAAGAGCCAGGCGCCCAAGCCGGTGACTCCCACCGCAAAGACCACGTAGACGAAGAGCCAATCGTAGTAGCCACCCAGGCCGGCCTTATCGGCGTTGGCCTGGCGCTCCTTGATGATGTTGTAGATGCCGTAGAGCAGGGCCGCAGTCCCGGCCATGGCCAACAGCTTAATGGGCGACAGGAGAAAGTATGGGGATTCATGGTGGAATACCCACTCATTGAGGAAGCCCCAACCGGTGACTATCGCCAGGAAGATAAAGCCGAACATCACCAACAGATGGTTGGTGGAACGGGCATAGGTGGTGTTGCACTCCCGGAAGCGATTGTGGAAGATAATATCCTTTAACGTGGCCAGGAGATTACCCACCAGATTGCCTTCCACCTTGACCTTCCAGGGATTGGACTCATTGAGATCTTTCCAAAATGCCATCACCCCTTTGGCCAATACGAATACGGCAAAGAAGAAGGCAGGCACGAAGATAAAGTCCACCAGCAAGGTGGGGAAGAGCTTGGAGTAGGCGATGGTGCCTTCGGGAATGGCCAAGTGTCCGGTGATCTTCAAGGCCGCCAGCAGCAGCAGCACCGGAAAGGCGATGAGGGGCAGGAGGAACTTGGAGTCCCCCACCATCTTGGCCAGCATGGGCGGCATAGCATAACTCTCGATGCACAACTTCCGCAAGGCGTTTAACACTTCCCCGGGTTTGGCGCCCCGGGGGCAATATTCCGTACAATCGCTGCATTGATGGCAGAGCCAGATATCCGGGGACTTGAGAACCTCTTTCATGCCCCATTGGGCTTGCAGCATCTCCTTCCGGGGAAAGGGCTTGCTATCCGGAGAGAGATTGCAGACCACCGAACAGGTGTCGCATTGATAGCATTTCTTGAGGCTTTCCCCCCCGGAGGCAATAACCTGTTTGACGAATTGCAGGTCCGGTTTGATTATGGTGGTTTCGCCAGCCATGGAACGTTACCTCCTAGAATTCCTTAAAGGGGTTGGGGCCGATCTCCACCACCCGGGCCACGAAATCGTTGATGATGTCCGGAAGCTTGTCGAACTCGGAGATGGCCACCTGGATCTGCTGCACCCGGTCGGCTTCCAGGCCCAGTTTATCCAGAGTTTCCGAGAGCTTGGTCAGCCGGTAAGAGCAGAGTTCGCTGCCTTTGGCGAAGTGGCATTGATAGTCGTCGCCATACTTGCAGCCCATGAGCAGCAAGCCGTCAACCCCCCGGGACAGGGCGTCGGAGACCCAGACCATGTTGAAAGACCCCATGCAACGCAAGGGGATGAAACGCACCCGGGGATCGAAGCGCAGCCGATGCTGGGCCACGGCATCCAGGGCCGGGGCGGCGTCGTTTTCGCAGATCAAACCGATAATGCGGTAAGGCGCATTCGGATCGTCTTCGTCTTCCAACTCCGGGATATCCAGTGACTTGAGCATGGAGCCGACGATGTCCACGCTGTAGTCCTTGAAGGAAATGATACGTTCCGGGCAGGCCCCCATGCAGGTGGCGCAACGGCGGCAACGGTTGATTTTAAAGAACGGCGTGCCTTTCTCGTCTTCTTCAATGGCTCCGAAGGGACATTCCTCAGTGCAGCGTTTACAAGAGGTGCAGCGCTGCATGAAGGGGTCCGGGAAGGTCTCGTCCCAGGCCCGGGGATGCACCGCCATGCCGGCGGCCACATGCTCCACCGCCTGGATGGCTTTACAGGCCGCGCCCACGCCGTCTTCCATGGCCATGGGCGTGGTCATGGACTGACGCACGCCGCCCGCAGCATAAATGGCAGTGCGGCGGGTTTCATAGGGGAAGCAGATGAAGTTCGAGTCGGCAAAGCCGTTGTATTCTTCGGTTTCCGGCAAACCCGGTCCCTGGCGGTAGTCCAGGTTAATGACCGGGGAGTCCGCGGTGGCGGGGACCAAACCGGTGGCCAGCACCACCAGATCGGCTTCAAAGGCCACATCGTTCCCCAGGAGGGTGTCCTGGGCGTTGACCAGCAGCTTGCCGTCGGCGGCCACGGTGACCCCGGTGACTTCCGCCTTGGTGAGCATCACTCCGGGATCGCTTTGTGCTTCCTTGTAAAACAACTCCGTCTGGCCCGGGGTGCGGATGTCTTTGTAGAGGATGTAAGCCAGGGCTTCCGGGTTCTGCTGCCGCACGTAGAGGGCCTGTTTGAGAGAAGTCAGGCAGCAAAAATCGGAACAATAGGGCAGGTGTTCCGGGTCCCGGGAGCCGGCGCACTGGATAAAGGCCACCCGTTGGGGCTCTTTTCCGTCTGAGGGCCGGACGATGCGGCCATTTTTGGCCAGGGCTTCCATCTCCAGGTTGGTGACCACGTCCGGGGAGGCGCCGTAGCCCAGATGGGTGAGTTTCGTGGCGTCATAGGGCCTGGCGCCGGCGGCCAGGACGATGGCGCCCACCCGGATGATCTCCGGGCTGCCGTCGGTGCTGATATGGGCGTCCAGGAGGCCGGGCTGGCCTTCGATCTTGTCGATGGTGGCAGAGGTCATCACCCGGATGTTGGGATGGCTCTGGACCTCTTTGATCTTTTTGAAGACCTGGGGCTCCTGGAGAGTGGTATAGGGATAGCTGGAAGGGGTCTGCCGGTACATCTTGGCCCCGTAGCCGCCCAGTTCCGCTTCCTTTTCCACCAACAACACCTGGTAGCCGTCATTGGCCGCTTCCAGGGCCGCGCTTAAGCCCGCGGCGCCGCCGCCGATGACCATGATGGTCTTGTCGCATTCGCTCTCATAAGGCTCGGGCAGATCAGATTTCTTCACCCGGGCGCAATACATGCGCAGATAGTCTTCCGCCAGGGCCTGGGTTTCCTCGGCCTTGGGCGGCTGGGTCCAGGCCACCAGTTCCCGGATATTGCAGCGTTCCACCAAGACGTTGGGGAAGTCCAGCTCTTCGTACTTCACCCGGGGGGAACAAGCGGCGATGACCAGGCAATTGATGCCCTCCCCTTCCGGCTTCAGGTCCTCCAGGATCATGGCCCGGCCTTCGGGGCTGCACATGATGTCATGTTCTTTGATATGTTGAATCTTACCTTCTTTTTTGATTACCTTGGTAAGACTCTCAAAATCTATGGCATCGGCGATGCCACAGCCCTTGCATAGATAGACTCCAAATTTTCTCTCTTCCATCATGACCTCCCGCCCACGCTGATGAGGCTTTTGAGCGCGGCCCCGGTGGCGTCCTCATTGGATTTCATTACATCCAGGGGGCCCTTCATCGTGCCCACGGCGAAGATTCCAGGGGGCAAAAGCTCCTGGACGATGAAGCCGTCCGGGGTGTAGGACAGGGGCAGAGGGAAGGGAGAGGCTTTGGTGGAGGGCACCATGCCCGCGGCCAGGACCACCATATCGAAGGTCATCCTCACCTTGTCGCCGCCCGCGGTGTCTTCGGCGACGATGGTGACGTTGCCGGTTCCCGGCTCCTGCTCGACCTTAGCCACCTTGCCCCGGATAAGATGCACACCTTCGTCGTCCCGCACTTTCCAGAAAAACTGCTCATAACGGCCCGGGGAGCGGATGTCGATATAAAAGATGTAAGCTTCGGCCTCCGGGTCTTTCTCCCGGAGATAGGTAGCCTGCTTCAGGGAAGCCATGCAGCAGATATAGGAACAATAAGGCAGATGGTTTTCATCCCGGGAGCCGGCGCACTGCACAAAGGCCACTTTTTTGGCCGGGGCCTGATCCGAGGGCCTCAAGATTTGACCGCCGGTGGGGCCGTTAGCTGCCGCCAGCCGCTCCATCTGCATGTTGGTGATGACGTTGGCCACCTTGCCGAATCCCAGATTATCCGCCTTGGCGATGTCATAGGGTTCCCAGCCGCCGGCCATAATGATGGAATCCACCTTAAACTTCAAGGTTTCCGGCTTCATGTTCAGGTCGATGGCTTCATACTTACAGGCCTCGAGACACTTTTGGCCGCAGTCGGCGGTGCAGACCGAGGAATCTATGACGAACTTTTGGGGAAAGGCCATATCAAAGGGGAGATAGGCCGCTTTGGTCTTGTCCAGACCGTAGTTGAAGTCATTAACCCGCCACTCGGGGCAGGCCTCCGCGCAGTCGCCGCAGCCCGTGCAACGATCGTTGACGTAGCGCGGGTTGACCTTGACGGTGACCTCGAAATCCCCGGCGCTGCCGTTGATCTGGGTAACTTCCGCCATGGTGTAAAAAGAGACATTGGGGTTTTCTTTGATGCGGCGAAAGTTGATCTCCAGACCGCAGGTCGGCGGGCAGAGTTTGGGGAAATACCGGTGGAGTTGAGCCACCCGGCCGCCCAGGTAGGGAGCCTTTTCAGTAATGATAACCTGGGCCCCGGCTTCCGCCGCTTCCAGGGCGGCGGTGAGGCCGCTGATGCCTCCCCCGATGACCAGAACCTTACGTTTTTCGGCGTTCACACCAGTCCTCCTTCAGGACATTTCGCGAGCCAGAGCTGCCGGCTAAAATTGAATAACTCCAGCCCCAGCCCTATTTTCAGGCTCACCAGCTAACCTATAACATTGTGAATAGATGCGCAAGGAAAAATCCGCATCGCCTGGGCAAAGGGTGGGAAGGATGTTGCCCCTCAAAAATAAGGCCGTGGCTGGCCTAATAAGCCACGGCCAAGGTAAAAGCTTCCCGGGGCCCCCGGTCTAGCCCGGAGCCCCAGGAAGGCTGTAGGCTAATTACTTAATCAACTGCTTATAGGGCTCGGTCTCAAACTTCCACTCGTTGGTAGCCTTGTTGTACTGGGAAATGGTGAACACCCTCCACTTGCTGTCGTCGATGGACAGGAAGTCGGCCCGGTAGTAGTAACCGGGGTAACGGCTCTCTTCCCGGAAGAGGATGTGCCGCAGGTGGGCCTCACCGGAGAGGATCCGGTGATACTGTTCCCAGGCCCGCATCAGTTCGTGCAGGTCCCGGGCAGCCAACCGGGTGGCGTCTTCCTTCAGCAGGGTGAGGCGCTTCAGACCTTCTTCCAGCATGATTTTGTTGGTCTGGTACATGGGGGTGACACCGGCCACGTACTCGTCCATCAGCTTCTGCAAGCGGGTCTGGACCTGCTTGGGCAGCAGATAGTTGGGGTTGATCTCCACTGCGGAGGTATAGTCTTTGTACTTCTCGAAGATCTCGAAGGGCAGGTAGATCTCGGCGATGACCTCGTCGATGTTCTGTGCGGCCTCGAGCTTATCGTTTTTGTGGTCCACGATGAAGGCGATGGCGCCCTTGGCGGCCATGCGGCCCTCAGCGTGGGACCCGGAGGAGAATTTATGCCCGGAAGCGCCCACGCCGTCACCGGCGGTGAACAGACCTTCCACGGTGGTCATGCGGTCATAGCCCCAGAACCAGCTGTCGGGGGCGCCCATGTAGCCCTTTTCGGGGCCGGAGACCCACAGACCGGCGCAGCCCGCATGGGAACCCAGCAGGTAAGGCTCGGAGGGAATGATTTCCGACGGCACCTTGTCGGGCTCCATGTTGAAGGAAGCCCACAAGCAGGCGGCGGAGATGGACATATCCAGGAAGTCTTCCCAAGCTTCCGCTTCCAGATGCTTCAGCTCTTTCTTGGAAAGGACCTTGGCCAGTTCCTGCATGGCCTTGTCGGTGTGCATCATGATGGGGCCGCGGCCTGCCCGCATTTCCATCATGGCCGCGTGGTTCCGGAGGCAGGTGCCGGGGGCATCGGCGTAACCGGGATACTCTTTCTTAACCTGTTCCCAGTTTTTAGCCATGTAATCTTCGCCGTAAGCGTTGGTGGCTTGGGCTTTGAAGAACAGGAACCAGGCGCCTACCGGGCCGTAACCGTCCTTAAAGCGGGCGGGGACGAAACGGTTTTCCATGAGAACCATCTTGGCGCCGATTTCGGCGGGCATGGCATAGGTGGAGCCGGCATTCCATACGGGGTACCAGGCACGACCCTGACCTTCACCCACGGACCGGGGCCGGAAGACGTTAACCACGCCGCCGCAGGCCACGATCATGGCTTTGCATTTAAAGACGTAGGTCTTGTGCTCACGGACGCTGAAACCCACGGCGCCACATACCCGGTTGCTGTTGTTCTTGTCGGTCAACAGCTTGACGATGAAGACGCGCTCGTAGATGTTTTCCATCCCCAGGGCGTTCTTGGCGGCTTCGGCCACGATCACCTTGTAGGATTCGCCGTTGATCATGCACTGCCAACGGCCGGAACGGACGCACTTGCCGCCGTCTTTCAGCAGAGGCAGGCCCTCGTCTCTGGCTACCTGGCCGTCCACGGTGTGGTTGTCGGCGTCTTTCTGCCAGATGGGGAGGCCCCAATCCTGGAAGTCATGCACGGTCTGGTCGACGTGGGCGCCCACGCTGTAGACCAGGTCTTCCCGGATGATGCCCATGAGGTCGGTGCGCACCATGCCCACGTAATCGGCAATCTTGTTTTCCGCGCCGACGTAAGTGTTGATGGCGGAGAGACCCATGGCCACCGCGCCGGAACGGTCCAGGGCGGCTTTATCTACCAAGGTTACTTTAATACCGGCCGCTTTGGCCCAAGCCATGGCCTCAACTGCGGCGCCGGTGCAGGCCATGCCGCCGCCCACGAGCAGCAGGTCGGTCTCAATGGTTTCTACTTCCGGTTTGGCACAAAAAGACCATTTACAGAATTCTCTTTCCAGAGCCATATCTAAGTGTCCTCCTTGAATTTTCGCTGTTGCGCAGACTACTCGGTGCGGGCCGGGCCGGTGTAGAAACCGGGTTTCTTGAGGCCAGCCAGATCGCTGGGCAAGGTTTTGCCCTTAAAGCAATCGATGGAACCTTCCGCCGTGGTGCGGATGGGGAACTTAAACCGCTTCATGGTCTTCTGATCCCGGAACTTGATGGTCCACATGATGGAGTCGGTGCCGCGCAGCGGGAAGGTACTGGAGCCCAGGGGCATGATGTCCGCATAATGCCGGACTTCGATGGCCTGCTGGGGGCAGATCTTGACGCAGTTGTAGCATTCCCAGCACTGCTCCGGTTCCTGATTGAAGGCCTTTTTGCTCTCGGGGTCCAGGACCATCAAATCATTGGGGCAGATGTACTGGCAAGCAGTCTTGTCCAGGGCTTTGCAGCCGTCACACTTTTCCATGATTACGAAACTCGGCATAACCAAAAACCTCCTCATTAGGGTTAAACAGTTTTCTTTATATATTTATGGAAGGGAGCGGCAAACCGCGGCTGCCCCCTCCCAACTTGACGCCTTACTTCTTGGCCGGGATTTCGCCGGTGGCGAAACCGTGAACTTTAACCTCCACCTTCTCGGTGAGGCCCCGGTAATATTTCCGGAGCACCGCCAACACTTCGGGGCGGCTGAAGTGATCGGGCACTTCCATGTCTTCGGAGAGCATCTTGCGGAGCATGGTGCCGGAGAGCATCAGCCGGTCCTCTTTACCGTGGCAGCAGGTGCGCATGGAGGCCATGCCGTCGCACTTGTGGCAATAGAAGGTCCAGTCGATGGGCAGGGGTTTGAGCTCCAGGGCGTCCTTGGGGATCTGATGGAAGATCTTCTGGGCGTCGAAGGGGCCGTAGTACTCGCCGACACCGGCGTGATCCCGGCCGACGATGAGGTGGGAGCAGCCGAAGTTCTGGCGGAAGACCGCGTGGAACAGGGCTTCCCGGGGGCCGGCATAGCGCATATCCAGAGGATAACCGGACTGGATGACGGTGTCCTTGACGAAATAGTGCTGGGTGAGGACATTGATGGCTTCGGTGCGGACTTCCGCGGGGATGTCGCCGGGTTTCAGTTTGCCCAGGAGCTGGTGGATCAAGACACCGTCGCAGACTTCGATGGCGATCTTGGCCAGGTACTCGTGGGAGCGGTGCATGGGGTTCCGGAGCTGCAGGGCGGCGATGGTGTTCCAGCCCTTGTGCTCAAACATTTTCCGGGTTTCCCAGGGCCGCATGTAGAGGCCGGGATACTGTTTCGGGAAGGGGCCCTCACTCCAGACCTTGCACACGCCGCCCAGGTTGACTTCCTCCTGGTTCATGACCATCACCACGCCCGGGTGCTCTTTGTCGGTGGTGGTGAAGACCTCTTTGCACTCCCAGGCTTTGTCGATCTGGTACTTTTCGGTGACCTTCATGGTCCCCATCATCTCTTCCGTCTCTTCATCCACCAGGAGGACTTCCTGGCCGATCTTGATGGAATCGGCCTTGCCTTTGTTGACGGACATAGTGACGGGGATGGGCCAGAAGGTGCCGTCAGTGAGTTTCATGTCGCCGACGGAGCCTTTCCAGTCGGCCTGGCCCATGAAGCCGTCCAGGGGGGTAAAACCGCCGATGCCCATCATGATCAGATCGGCTGTTTCCCGGGAGGTTAGAGTGACCACGGTGAGTTCCTTGGCCCGCTTTTTCTCTTCGGCGATCTCGGCCTCCGAAAGCAGCAAGGGTTTTAATTTCTTTTCTTTTCCAAGCGGATTTACTAAAGCCATCTATCTTCCTCCTCGGGATTTGTGTTTTATCAAAGGTTTTGATTTAAATGGGGTAATGTGAAATTTTTCACATGCCATCCAGATTCTCAGATTAATTCATTACTAAAATCTTGTCAATGATTTTTTCACAAATTTTATATTTCTCTTATCTCCCCCGAAAGCCCATTATTCCTGGGCTCCAGCCATGAGACGATAGACTGCGGTGGGCTCTTGGCGGCCACGCAAGACCACGGGCGGGAGGGCTTGAAAATTGAACTGCCCTCCCACTTCCCGGAAGGTGGCTTCGCTCGTTAAAATGTCCGCTTCCAACTCCTTGCTCAGTTCCTGCAACCGGGAAGCCACGTTGACCACGTCACCGATGACGGTAAAATCCATGCGCTTATCAGAGCCGATATTGCCCACAATGGCTTCCCCGGTATTGATGCCGATACGCATGCCTTGAATGGGGGTGAGGCCCGCAGCCCGCATTTCTTGCAGGCGGTGTTGCATGGCCAGGGCGCAGGCCACGGCCTGGGTCTCGGCCCGGGGGATCTCCACCGGCACCCCGAAATCCGCCATCAGGGCGTCCCCCAGAAACTTGTCCAGAGCCCCCTGGTGTTGAAAGACCAGTTCCACCATCTCGGTGAAAAAGGTGTTGAGCACTTCCACCACCTTTTCCGGCTCCATCTTCTCCGACAGGGCGGTAAACCCCTTGATATCCGCAAAGAGAACGGTGACTTTGCGTCGCTGGCCCCCCAGTTGCAGCATGCTGGGGTTGTTCAGAATATCGGCGCACATCTGGGGGCTGACGTAGCGGGAGATGGTGTCCCGGAGCAGATGTTTCTCCTCATAAAGGCGGAGGCGGCTCCTCAAGGTGGCCTCATGGCCTGCCTCTTCCTGGGCGATTTCCTTAAGCAGCCTCTTTAACTCCGGGTCCTCAGTCTCCTCCGCCAGGGACAGGTAACTTTTCCGGGCTTCCAACTCATGGGAGATGGCCAACTCGATGGCCTTAAAAATATCCAGTTCCATGTCCAGAACTCCTCGTCGGTTCAGATTGTCATCCTGATAAATTAACCATCCACTCCCGGAGGTTCACCTTTTGCTAAAAAAAAACTTAAAATCGGCCTTGCCTTGAGGGAAAAAAGTTGGGTTCCCCGGGCGCCGGCGCGAAAATTTCAATATACGGATAAGCAGATAGTTTCGTCCAGGAGTAATCAACCTCAGGGAGATTATGACATGACCTCGCCGGGAAAGATAGAAATTGTGATCTACGACGCCCCCGCGCCCCCGGCCGGAGACTGCGCTTGCGGCTGCGGCGGCCATCAGCATACCCCGGATGCCGACCCCCTGGCCACGGCCCATATGGACCTGCAAAGCCAGGCCCTGGCCCTGACTTTGGAGGCCGCGTTCCCCGGCCGGGTGCGGGTGGAATACATCAACGTTCTCAAGGACCCCCGGGGCCCCGGCCTGCCCCAGACCCAGCTCCTTGCCTCCCGGGCCTGCCCTTCTCCTTTGGTGTATATCAACGGCCAGGGGCGCTTCGCCGGGTCCCTCCCTGCGGAGCGCATCCGGGAGGAAGTGGGAAAGCTGCTGGCAGGAGGTCAGTGACCTGGTGGCGGAGCATCTCCCTCCGGGGATGATGCTGTGCCAAAAAGTTCCGGGTTCCAGGTTCCAAGGTCCAAGTTATTGCCGGATGGCCACTGCGCATCTTGATAAGATGGTAGTTTTTTCTCCTTCAAGAAGCAGGAAAATTTTTCCCGGACGATAACGCTCCTCTCCCTCTCCAACCCACCCCCATCTCACCAATTTTTTTAATTAATTAAGATAGATATTTAATGGTCCATTTGTTGCATAATGGACCTGAAAAAGGTCTTTTAACCCGAGCCCCAATTGATCGGGAGGCGCCGGGCGCACTCCCTTTTAACCTGGAACCTGGAACTTTGCGAAGGAGCGGGCAAATGAAGGTAGTCATTCTGGCCGGCGGTCTGGGTACCCGGCTGGCCGAGCAAACCGAAGTCAGGCCCAAACCCATGGTGGAAATAGGCGGGCGGCCCATCTTATGGCATATCATGAAGCACTTTTCCCATCACGGCTTTCATGAGTTCTTCATTGCCTTGGGTTACAAAGGAGACATCATTAAGCGCTTTTTCCTGGACTACTACCGCTTGAACGGCAGCATGACCGTCAATCTCTGGAACGGCGATGCCCTCATGCACCATAAAAAAGCGGAAGACTGGACGGTGCATCTCCACGACACCGGCTTAAACGTCAACACCGGCGGCCGCTTGAAACGCCTGGAACGGTACCTCAAAAACGAAACTTTTATGGTGACTTACGGGGACGGTGTCAGCAATGTGAATGTGCCGGAACTGGTGAATTTTCACCAATCTCACGGCCTGATGGCCACTGTTACCGCGGTGCGGCCCCCGGCCCGGTTCGGGGGGCTGATTTTTGAAGGCGACAGGGTGGCCGAGTTCACGGAAAAACCCCAGGTCGGCGAAGGTTGGATCAACGGGGGGTTCCTGGTCTTTGAGCCCGGGATCTTCCAGCATTTGCAGGGAGACCGGGACAGCCTGGAAGTCACCCTCCTGGAGCGCCTGGCCACCATGGGCCAACTGGCGGCCTACCGCCATGACGACTTCTGGCAGTGCATGGACACCCTGCGGGACGTGCGCCTGCTGGAGAGCCTCTGGCAGAAGGGGAATCCGCCGTGGATGGTGTGGCAGTGACTGCCCGGCAACCCTCTCCTTTCTGGCAGGACCGCCCCACTCTGGTGACCGGGGCTACCGGTCTTTTAGGGGGCTGGCTGGTGCCCCGGCTCCTGGACGCGGGCGCCGAAGTGGTCTGTCTGGTGCGGGATTGGGTGCCCCAGAGTGAGCTGATCTCCAGCCGCTTAATCGACCGGGTCAAGCTTGCCCATGGGGAGGTCCAGGATCAGAGTCTTTTGGAAAGGGTGCTGGGGGAGTACGAGATCGACACCGTCTTTCATCTGGCCGCCCAGACCATCGTGGGGATTGCCAATCGCAACCCCGTCTCCACTTTTGCCTCCAATGTGGGCGGCGCCTGGGCCATGCTGGAGGCCTGCCGGCGCAGCCCGTTGGTGCGGCAGATCGTCCTGGCCTCCTCCGATAAAGCCTACGGCGAACACAACGGCCAGCCCTATACCGAGGACCTGCCCCTCCAGGGACGGCATCCCTACGATGTCTCCAAGTCCTGCGCCGATCTCATCGCCCAGTCTTACGCCGTTACCTACGGCCTGCCGGTGGCCATCACCCGCTGCGGCAATTTTTTCGGCGGCGGGGACCTGAACTGGAATCGCCTGGTGCCCGGGACCATCCGCGCCGTTCTGCGGGGACAGCGGCCGGTGATCCGCTCCGACGGCAGCTATGTCCGGGACTATATCTACATCGAAGATGCCGCGGCCGCCTATATGTTGTTGGCGGAAAAATTGGGAAAAGACCCCGACCTACGGGGCCAGGCCTTCAATTTTGCCCACGATACCACCCTGACGGTCCTGGAACTGGTGGAGCGCGTCCTTCACCTCATGGCCTCCCCTCTGTCACCGGATGTCAGAAACGAGGCCAGCAACGAGATCCTTTATCAACATTTGGACGCCTCCAAGGCCCGGGAGACCCTCCATTGGACGCCCCTCTTCTCCCTGGACGCGGGGCTTAAAAAAACCATTGCCTGGTACGAAAGATTCCTGGGGGTTGCCGGATGACTGCCACCCTGCCCGTCTGCCGCTCCTGCGGTTGTGAACAACTGAGTCTGGTCTTGTCCCTGGGGCGCATGCCCCTGGCCAACGCCCTCTTGCCCGCGGACCAACTGGAGCAGGAGGAGCCCGCCTATCCCCTGGACCTGGCCTTCTGCCCCCAATGCTCCCTGGTGCAGATCACCGAAACGGTGCCGCCGGAACAGCTCTTCCGGGAGTATCTTTATTTTTCTTCATTTTCGGACACCTTGCTTAAGCATGCCGCGGACTTGAGCGGGCGCATCGTGGATTCCCTGGGGCTGGACAGCCGCAGCCTGGTGGTGGAGGTGGCCAGCAATGACGGCTATTTGCTCCAATACTATCACCAACGCGGCATCCCGGTTTTGGGCATCGAACCCGCCCGCAATGTGGCCCGGGTGGCCCAGGAAGAGCGGGGCATCCACACTGTGTGCGAATTCTTCGACGCCGCCCTGGCCCAAGACCTCCGGAGCCAGGGGGTGCAGGCCGACGTCATCCATGCCCACAATGTCCTGGCCCACGTGGCGGACCTGAACGGCTTTGTCCGGGGTATCGGCATTCTCTTGCATGACCACGGGACCGCGGTCATTGAGGTCCCCTATCTCAAGGATCTTATCGATCATTGCGAGTTCGACACCATCTATCACGAGCATCTCTGCTACTTTTCCCTCACCGCCCTGGGCCGCCTCTTCCGGCGCCACGGCCTGATTTTTTATGACGTGGAACGGGTCCCCATTCACGGCGGTTCCCTGCGCCTGTGGGCCGGCCAGGTGGCCACGGTCCAACCCGGGGAGCGGGTAAACGCGCTGTTGGCCGAGGAGGCCGGTTGGGGGGTGGACCGGGAAGAGTTCTATCAGGAATTCGCCCGGGGGGTGGAACACCTGAAGTTTTCTTTGAACCATCTGCTCCAGAACTTGAAGGAAGATGGTCGGCGGTTGGCGGCTTATGGAGCCGCGGCCAAAGGCAGCACCCTGTTGAACTATTGCGGCATCGGCCAGGAGACTTTGGATTTTGTGGTGGATCGCAGCACCCATAAACAAGGCCGCCATATGCCGGGGGTGCGCCTGCCCATCTATCCGCCGCAGATGCTCCAGGACTCCCGGCCCGATTACGTCCTGCTCCTGACCTGGAATTTCGCCGAGGAAATTTTGTCCCAGCAAGCGGCCTACCGCCAGGCCGGGGGACACTTTATCATTCCCATCCCGGAGCTGAAAATCGTCTAAGGCGGATGTGACCAGAGACGCAGATTTTTTCAAGGGAGAGGCGCCGTGATTTTTCAGAAGCTCAAAATTGAAGGAGCCTGGCTTATTGAGCCAGAGAAACTCGAAGATGAACGGGGTTTCTTCGCCCGCTCCTGGTGTCAGCAGGAGTTCGCCGCCCATGGTCTAACCACCACCTTCGTACAAGGCAATATTTCTTTCAACAGCAAGAAAGGCACCTTGCGGGGCCTGCATTATCAGGCGGCGCCATACGGGGAGGCCAAATTAGTGCGGGTCACCCAAGGGGCGATTTTTGATGTGATCCTGGATCTGCGCCCGGATTCCCCCACTTTCAGGCAATGGCTAGCCGTGGAGCTTTCCGGGGACAATTACCGGATGCTTTACATCCCGGAAGGTCTGGCCCACGGCTTTCAGACGCTGGAGGACAACACGGAAATCTTTTACCAAATGTCGGAGTTTTTCCACCCTGAGGCCGCCCGGGGTATCAGATGGGACGATCCTACCCTGAATATCCCCTGGCCGGTGCCCCAGCCCATAATCTCTCCCAAAGATCAAAGTTATCAGGACCTGGGAGGGTTAAGAGCGGTGGCTAAACCTCCCATTATCCCCAAGACCCCAAATTTTCTAATAATGGCGGACCGTCCATGAAAACCTTGCCTAGGAAAGAACAGATCAAAGCCTACTGGGAAGAGCGAGCCGAGTTTTATATGGCCGATCCCGCGTCCACCACCGATGATGTGTATCTCCGGGAACTGGAAATTCGCGCCATCACCCAGGTCTTAAATACGCTGCTCGGCCCCGGCCCCAGAAAAGTGCTGGATGTGGGATGCGGCGAGGGCTATTCCACGATTAACGTGGCCCTGGAACTCCCCCACTTCTCCTTCACCGGCATTGATTACAGCGCCAACATGATCCGCATGGCCCGGGCCAGACTGGCGGCTACCCCGGTTCTCAAAGGCCGGCTGCAATTTCTGTCGGGGAACGTTCTCGATCTATCGCCGGCCTGTGGTGATGCCACCTATGACGCGGCGCTCAGCGACCGCTGCCTCATCAATCTGGAAAGCCAAGAAGATCAAAGGCGGGCGCTTAAAGAGATCGCCCGGCATGTGGCTCCAGGCGGCTACTACCTGGCAGTGGAAAATTTTATGGAAGGCCAGGAGGCCATGAACCAGGCCCGGTCGTCCATGGGTTTAACGCCCATCCCCGTGAGATGGCATAACTTGTATTTTTCCGAACCGGACCTGATCAGTTTTGCCGCGCCGGAGTTTGAGTTCCTGGAATTTAAAGACTTTGCCAGCGCCTATTACTTCGCCACCCGGGTCATCTACTCCGCCCTCTGTAAGCGGACCGGCGAGGAAATCGATTACCGGCATCCCTTGCATCAACTGGCCGTTGATCTGCCCTGGACCGGGAATTTCAGCCCCATAAGAATGGCGGTTCTGAAACGTAGAACCGCTTAACCCACTACAGAGGACATGGTTATGATTGCCTCGTTTGAAGCGGAACGACTCCAAAATATTGCGAAACTCAAGAATAATCAGGTGCTTAAGTCACTGTCCCAACAATGGATCGCGGATGTCTCGCGCCATAAGTATTCCTATAATTTTTCCTGGTTGGGCCGGCCCATCATTCAATTCCCCCAGGACATCATAGCCATGCAGGAGCTTATCTGGCAGATCAAGCCGCAGCTGATCATCGAAACCGGCATCGCCCATGGCGGCTCCCTCATCTTCTATGCTTCGATGCTGGAGCTCCTGGGGGGAAACGGCCTGGTAGTGGGGATCGACATCGATATCCGAGCGCACAATCGCCGGGAGATCGAAGCCCATCCCCTGTTCAAGCGCCTCCACCTGGTTGAGGGCAGTTCCATCGCCCCGGAAATAGTTGAGGAAGTATCTGTCCTGGCCGCGGGCAAGGCCCCCATCCTGGTGGCCCTGGATTCCAATCATACTCATGAGCACGTGCTCCAGGAATTAAATCTTTATTCGCCCCTGGTCACCCGGGGCAGCTACCTGGTGGTCTTCGACACTATCATTGAGGACTTCCCGGCAGGCTATTTTCATGACCGTCCCTGGGACAAAGGCAATAACCCCAAAACCGCGGTGAGCGAGTTCCTGGCGGCCAACCAGCGCTTCCAATTGGACGAGGACCTGGAAAGCAAGCTGCTGATCACCGTGGCGCCGGGCGGCTATTTAAAGTGCATAGCAGACTGATTTAGCGGCAGTTTTTCCCGGAAATGGAGAGCAATCATGAAAAAGGTACTCTTTATCACCTTGTATGATGAAATCTGTTACGGAGTGAGGCTGTTATCCGCCGTGGTCAAGGATTGCGGCCTCGAATCTCACGTGGTGTTGTTGAAAGGCGAAAGCCAGTATGTCCCCATCTGGCGTGATAAAGATGAATATTCGTCTTATCAGTACTACTACAATGGCCTGTTAAGGGGCTCTTTTTATGCGGTGGATCCCATCACTCCCCAGGAGGTGGAGCATCTCCTGGGATTGATCCGGGATATTGCCCCGGAGCTCATCTGCTTAAGTACCCGGTCCTTCGCCTACTCCATCTGCAAAGATATCTTTCCCCTGATCAAACAAAATTATCCCCAGATACCTATCATCGCCGGGGGCTGGGGACCGACCCTGGAGCCGGACAAGTTTTTGGAATTCTCCGATTACGTCTGTTTCGGGGAAGGAGAAAAAACCCTCCAGGCGATTTGTGCATGTCTCCGTCAAGGCCGGGATTTCCGGGAGGTCAGCAATCTCCTTTACTACGATAGCGGCAATTTGATTCAGAATAAGGTGGAGAAGCCCTTAAACTTGAAAGAAATGAACGCTCTGCCTTTTCCGGATTTCAGCGTGGACAACAAATATCTCATTCATCACGGGAAACTGCGTCTGGGCACGGATTTTTATAACGAAAAAGTCTACGACTGTTTTGCAGCCCGGGGCTGCCCCATGAACTGCTCCTATTGCATGTCCAGTAAGTATGACGCGGTGTACCGCCAGAAAACCCAGACAGGCTGCCCCAAGTACCGCCTCCGGGATCTGGACGTCGTCTTGCAAGAGGTGAAGGCCGCGAAAAGGCGGGGGGCCAAGTTGATCAGGTTCAAAGACGAGGTCTTCCCCGTGAAGCCCAGTTGGGTGAGGGAATTTTTGGCCAGGTATAAAACGGAAGTGGCTTTGCCTTTTTTTGGCTATATGCGTCCCGAATTTCATAGCCTGGAGACCATCAAGGCCCTGAAAGATGTGGGTCTCTTTCTGTCCATGGTGGGCATCCAGTCGGGCTCGGCGGAAATCCGGGAGATTTATCGCCGCAAACTGCCCAAGGATAAGGTGATCGATTTTGCCTGGGTGTTAAAAGAAAACGCCATCGATTACTGCTATCACTTCATCTACCGCAATCCCTTCGAGAAGGAAGAGCATTTACGGGAATCCCTGGAATTTACTTACCATCTGCCTTATGCCAAGACCTTTATCTTTAAGCTGGAACCTTTCCCGAAAAGTCCCATCAGCGAGATGATTGCCTCGGCCCAGCCGGTGCAGCTCCCCAAGAATATTCAAAATTGGTACGCCATCCTCCATTCCCTGTCCCTGAAGAACGCCCCTTTGCGGAAGGTGGCGCAGGTGGCGCACCGCTACCATCTTTGCCGGAAGCATCCGCAAGTGCTGAGCGCCTTCTTTCTCCCCTACATTCTCAAAGAAGTGTGGAACTTCGTGAAGAATAAATATTTATTCAACGCCAGACTCCAGTTCTCGCCGTCTGCCTCCCAGAAGGCCAGGCCCATGGCCAAGCAACCCGGCTCGGCCTTGAGCACCAGTAGCGGGGCGTGATCATGGAACACCTTCCCGTCTCCGGACCCTGGATTACGGAAAAGGAGATAGCTTACGTTACGGAAGCGGTCTCCACCGCTTGGTACGGCCAGGCCAACAAGTATCATCATCTGTTTGAAAAAAAATTCGCCGATTATCTGGGGGTTAAATTTGCCGTCTCCCTGCCCTCCTGCACTTCCGCCCTCCATCTGGCCCTGCTGGCCTTGGGGGTGGGGCCCGGGGACGAGGTCATCGTCCCGGATATCACCTGGATCGCCACGGCCGCGCCCATCTCGTACGTGGGCGCGACACCGGTCTTTGCGGATATCGACCCTCACACCTGGTGTCTGTCAGCGGCCTCCCTGGAGGAATGCATCACCCACAGAACCAAGGCGGTGATTCCCGTGGACCTTTACGGGGGAATGCCGGACTGGGACGCGCTCCGGGCGGTGGCTGATAAGCACAACTTGGCGGTGATTGAAGACGCGGCCGAGGCCCTGGGCTCGGAATATCAGGGCCAACAAGCCGGCAGTCTGGGGGATGTGGGCGTCTTTAGCTTTCACGGCTCCAAGACCCTGACCACCGGCGAAGGGGGCATGCTGGTCACCGACCGGCCGGAGATTTATGAGCGGGTCTTGTTCCTTAGGGACCATGGCCGCCGGCCGGGGGACAAAATGTTCTGGAACACCGAGGTGGCCTACAAATACAAAATGAGCAGTATGCAGGCGGCCTTAGGGCTAGCTCAAATGGAGCGGATCAAAGAACTGGTGCAGCGCAAGCGCGCTATTTTCTCCTGGTACCGGCAGGAATTGGCCGGGGTGGAGGGAGTGAGCCTTAATTACGAAGCGCCGGGGACGAAAAATACTTATTGGATGGTGACCGCGGTCCTGGCTAGAGAAATGGGTCTGGGCAAGGAGGAGATGATAGAACTCATGAGAAATAAAGGCATTGATTGCCGGCCCTTCTTTTATCCCCTCAGTTCTCTGCCCGCTTATCAGGATTTGCCCGCGGCTTCCCAGGCCCGGAGACGCAACCGGGTCAGTTACCAGATCAGCCCCCATGGCCTGAATCTTCCCTCGGGCATGAATATGACCCAGGAGAAGGCACGGTATGTGAGCGAAACTTTGCAAGGCATCTTATACCAAGTCGCCGTGGAAGAGGTAATTTTGAATTGTCATTCTGAACGGAGCGCAGCGGAGTGAAGAATCTCGTTTTTGCCGCAACCCCTGAGATTCTTCGCTGCGCTCAGAATGACAATCTTACTCCTTTGATAGCAACATAGTATTAAGTGGCGGCTTGCGGCGGGTCCCACCTGCCTATCAGGAAGCCGCTTATCTGATGGAAGGCTGATAATGACTCAGAAAAAGAATTTGGTGACCATCGGCATGCCGGTTTATAACGGCGAAAAGTTTCTCAGGCAGGCCCTGAAGGCTTTGCTGGTTCAGGACTACGGCCATTTTGAACTGATTATCTCCGACAACGCCTCCACGGACGCCACCCCGGAGATCTGCCGGGAGTACCTGGCCCGGGATCAGCGCCTACAATATCACTGCAATGATGAAAACCGGGGGGCGCGCTATAACTTCCGCAAGGTATTGAGTCTGGCTACGGGCAAATATTTCTTGTGGGCCGCGGATCACGATCTCTGGCATCCTTCCATGATCTCCAAGTGCGTCGAGGTTTTGGAGGCGGATGACGAGGTGGTGCTCTGCTATCCCCGGGCTGTAAGAATTGATGCCCAGAACAAGGCCCTGGGGCTGGCCGCTAACCAAATCGATACCCGGAGCCTGCCCCCCACCGAAAGATTTCTGCGGATTATCCGGGACCTGAGCGGGGGAGACCCCATCTACGGGGTGATGCGCACCGCAGCCATGCAACAGGTGGACATCGCCACCCTCTGGGCCGGGGATCAGGCCCGGCTGGTGGAATTGTCCCTGATGGGCGCTTTTGCCCATATCCCGGAACCCCTCTTTTACTGGCGGCAGATCCGCAATGAAAGCATGGAATATCGCAAAAAGACCGTGCCCCTGATCATCGACCCGGTGGCCGGGAAGCGCTTGTTGGATAAGACCTTGCCGGAGCTCTGGCGGGACTTCGGGGAGGAGTGTCTGGCCATCCTGGGGCGTAGTTCCTTGTCCCCGGCGGAAAAAACATATCTGGAAGCAGAGACGAAAAAAATCTTCACCGCCCGCTACCAGGTGGATTGGGGCGCCAAGTGCGGAGCCGCGGCCTTGCCCCCCACGGAGAGCGAAACTTCTGCCGGTGGGAAAAAGTCCGCCAAGGTTTTGCTGACCACCTCGGCCGCGCCTTCCCAAACGCCCTTTTCCACCACGGAAAAACGGCCGCCCATCGGCCTGGGGTTTTTGATCTCGGTGCTCAAGGAGGCCGGGCACCAGGTCTTCTTTATCGACAATTATCTCCAGCCCAGCAATTTTCTGGAAACGGATTATTTGCAGAAAAATCAGATAGATTTCGTGGGCATCTACGCCAACACCATCTGCTACCGGGACACCCGGCGGATGCTCCACCGCCTGGAGTATCTCCGGCAAAGCGGCCAGTGGCAGGGGAAGATCATCGTCGGCGGCCCCCATACCAGCGTGGCCCTGGACACCATCCCGGCCTTCGTGGACTACGTGGTCCAGGGCGAAGGGGAGCAGGCCATCCTGGATATTGTCGAGGGCCGGGTGAGCGAGCGGCTGGTTAAACGCCGGCGCCTCCAGAACCTGGACGAGCTGCCCATGCCGGCCTGGGATTACTTTGTCGATCTGCCCTATAACTGGGGCGCGGACTGGTTTGACGACAAACCCGTTTTCACCATGAATACCAGCCGGGGCTGCCCCTTTCAGTGCGCCTTCTGTTCCGTGGGCTCCATCTGGGGGAGGAGATACACCTATTTCAGCGCGACCCGGATCGTGGCCGAAATCGAACATTTGATCCATAAATATGGCGCCAAAGGCATCTATTTCCGGGAGGATAACTTCACCGTCAATAAGAAAAGAACGGTGGAGTTCTGCAATCTGCTTCTTGATAAGGGGATCAAGATCTCCTGGGCCTGTGAAACCCGGGTGGACACCCTGGACCGGGAACTCCTGGACCTCATGGTCAAAGCCGGCCTCAAGGCCTTTTACTTCGGGGTGGAAAGCGGCTCCCAACGGGTCCTGGACTTCCTGCAAAAGGGTATCAGCGTGGCCCAGACCAGGCACGCCTTTGAGCTCTGCCATGAATTCGGGGTCAAGACCGCAGCCAGCGTTATTGTGGGCGTCCCCAGCGAGACCCCGGCGGAAATCCAGGAAACTATCGACCTGATCAAAGAGATCAAGCCCAGCGTCTGTTGGTTCAACGTCTTTGTGGGCATTCCCGACAGCAAGTTGTACCGCTACACCCTGGAGCATAAGCTGCACGAATTCATCGACGACCGGGGCCTGGTTTACCTGAAGGGCCACAACGACCGGGTCCAGGCCTTCTACGGCGGCCAATGGGACGCCCGGGTGCCCGTGAGCCGTGATCCCCAGGGTGTGCCCGCCGATCCCAAAATCAGCGTGGTCATGGCCGTCCATAATGGCGGCCCTTATCTGGAAGAAGCGCTTAAGAGCATTTTTCAGCAGACCTACCAGAATTTTGAATTCCTCATTATCAATGACGCATCCACGGATGAGACGGCCCAGATCCTGGCAAACCTGGACGACTTCCGGGTCCGGGTCATCACCAACCAGGAAAACCTGGGGCTCACCAAATCCCTCAACCTGGGGATCAATGAAGCCCGGGGAGAATATATCGCCCGTATGGACGCGGATGATCTCTCCTTGCCCCACCGCCTGGAGAAGCAACTGGAGTTTTTGGAGAAACACCGGGTGCACGCCCTGGTGGGCGCGCCGTACTACCAAATTGACGAGACCGGGGCCATCAAAGGTCTCATCCAGGTCTTGACCGAAGACCGGGACCTACGCGCCGGTTTGCTCCAGCAAAACTGGTTCGGACACGGCAGCGTCATGATGCGGAAAAAAGCCTTTGTCCAAGCGGGGGGTTATGACGAGCGCTTTAAGTACGCCCAGGACTACGACTTATGGCTGCGCCTGGCCGACAGCCACCGGTTGGCCAATTTGCCCGAGCCGCTTTATTGTTGGCGGTCCACTTCCACCTGCATCTCCCGGGAGAAGCGAAAAGAACAACAATACTTTGCCGGTTTGGCCCAAAGAAGGGCCCGGGAGAGGCAAAATCTCACCCTGGGCGATATCCTCCCCCGGCAGAGACCAGGGGACATTGAACCACCTCTGGTATCGGTGATCGTGCCAACTTATAACCGTCCGGATATGCTGGTGGCCACCCTGCAAAGCATCCTCAACCAGACCTACCAGAATAAGGAAATCATCGTGGTCAACGACTGCGGTCTGGAGGTGGCCGACATCGTGGACTGGTGCAACCAGCAGCAGAACATCAGCTATGTCCGGCATGACCGCAACCGGGGGCTGGCCGCGGCCCGGAACACCGGCCTGAAATTGGCCCGGGGCCAATATATCGCCTACCTGGATGATGACGACGTTTTTTATCCCGACCACCTGGAAACCCTGGTGAACTTTCTGGAGACCAGCGACTACCGGGTAGCTTATACGGACGCCCATCGGGCCCACCAGGTGAAGCAACGGGGCAGGTATGTGACCACCCAGAGAGACCTGCCTTATTCCCATGATTTTGATGCGGATCGTCTGATCGTGGCCAATCAATTTCCGGTGCTTTGCCTGATGCATGAGAAAGCCTGCCTGGAAAAAGCCGGCCTCTTTGACGAGAGCCTGACCACCCATGAAGACTGGGATTTATGGATCCGGCTGTCCCTGCATTACCCCTTCCAACATATCAAGAAGGTCACCTGCGAATTTAGCTGGCGCCAGGACGGCAGCACCATGACCAGCCAAAAGGCTGCGGATTTTGTCCGCACCCTGGAGATCATTTACGGCAAATACCAGGAGCACATTAAGGACCGGCCCTTTTTACGTGCCTGGCAAGAGGAATTCCTCCGGAGACAAAGGGAGGCATTAGGAATCCCACCCTCCGGGGCCGGGCAGTCTCCACCCCCGCCCCAGGGGGCTGGCGGCGCTCCGGAGATCAGACACTAAGCTGCCGCCTTAAAGTTAATATTTCTCCGGGCTTAAGCGTCTAAAGGGTAAAGGCCACCCTCCGGGGAAATTGATGAGCGATCTGCAAGCCGCCTATAAACTGCTGCGGTTGGAGCCCGGCGCCTCTCTGTCCGAATCAGGAAAATATCGCCTGGGGGCCAATTTTTTCTTGTAAATGTAGATGGTATATGCAAACATTGTTTATACTTTCTCCCTTATAGAATGGAATATGCCCCGAGGAAAAAATAAGCGGGCCGCAGGCGAAGGGGACCTTTTTCTGATAAATGAGGTTTCCCGTCATGTGAACCTGTCACAGAAACGTATTAGGGAATATGAAAAAGAAGGGTTTATCAAACCCTTACGGGAAAAGAATACCAACAACCGCCTCTATTCTTCCTTCGATATCTCCCAGATCAACCAGATTAACCGCCTGATCCACGACCGGGGTTTTACTCTGGCCTGCCTCCGGAACCTGATGGTTCTGGCGCCCTGCTGGAATATCTTCGATTGTCAGAAAAAGGAAGATTGCCCCGCGTATAAGCTCCCCTGGCGGCCCTGTTACGAGGTGCGGGAATATAGTGACACCCTCTGCAACGGTCCTTGCCAGAGGTGTGCGGTTTATCTCAACCGCTCCGTAAGAAAAGAAAAGATCCTGGACAAACCGGGATCTTAATCCTGCCTGCCGCACCTTTCCAGTCGCGTCAGACCAAGATGGAAGATAGAGAGGGGGGGAACCTTGTCTTCCCAGGAGATTACCGGCGCTATTTTGGCGGGGGGCCTGAGCCGGCGGCTGGGCCGGGACAAGGTCTCCCTGCCGCTGGCGGGAAAGCCGCTGGCTTTGTGGGCGGCGGAAGCTCTTCGCCCCTGGGTCTCGGAGTGCTGGTTGCTCACCAATCAGCCCCTGGCCCATTTGTCCCTGGGCCTGCCCCTGATCACCGACCTTAAGCCCGGGCAGGGACCCCTGGGAGGACTGGAAACGGCGCTGTTTTATGCCCGCACTTCCCTGGTGCTGGCGGTGGCGGCGGATACCCCTTTGCTAGAGCCCCGGTTGCTGGCGGCTCTGGCGGCCCGGGCCGCCTCCAAGGTCAAGACCGCGGTGGTCTGCCGTAATGCCCGGGGGCTCCAGCCCTTTCCGGGGTTATATCCGGTAAGACTACTCCCGCGCCTCACCGCTTTCTTAACTGACGGGGGCCGCCAGGTGCAACGCTTCCTGGAGCACTGCCGGGCTCAGGCGCTCTCCCCGGAGGAGGTGGCCCGTCTGGACCCCTTAGGGCGCAGCTTTTTGAACCTCAACACCCCGGATGATTTTGCGGCCGCGGCCCGATTGGTTGCCGAGGCTCCGACACTCAATCCTTCATCTTGAAGAAAAGCCAATCTTTTTCCTTCCCCTTAAAGCGAATCAAGGCAAAGGCGCCTTGGAGCCGGCGGCCCGTGAGGCGCACCTCCAGTTGGCCCTGGTCCAGAGCCGCGGCCATGGTCAGGGAGCGCAGATTTTCATAGGAGCCCGAGTCCCAGAGCCGCACTTCCCCGGCGCCGTAATGTCCCTGGGGGATGGTGCCCTCAAAATCGCCGTATTCCAGGGGATGATCCTCCACCAGCACGGCCAGTCGCTTGACTTTGGGGTCCTTAGAGGGCTCCTTGGGCACGGCCCAGGATTTGAGCACGCCGTCCACTTCCAGACGCAGGTCCCAATGCTCCCGCCGGGCCAGATGGTGATGAATCAGGTACTTGGGCATGACTCTCGTTCCTCCTTGCCGTGATGGCGGTTCTTCTTAAGCAAATTAGGCACCGGAGACCCGGGTGGCAATCTCTGAAAACAGGAATTCCTTTTGCCTCTTAAGGGCCGGGGGGCACAAAACCCCATTGACAAGGCCGGGGTCCTTTAGTTATAAAAATATCCGCGGTCCCATCGTCTAGTGGCCTAGGATACTGCCCTCTCACGGCAGAGACACGGGTTCGAGTCCCGTTGGGACTACCATCCTCCTGCTCTTTTTAAACCAATGCAAACCCTCCTTTAAATCCCCCCGCATCATCAGATGGCGCACCAATCGCTACGAGATGCCAAAGATCGCCGGAACCTGGCAGGGACGGATGTAAAGAGGTCGATGGTTCTTCACCCTCATGGCCTAGTAATACAGTTTACTCCTGATTTCCAAGGGATCGAGAATCTCCCCAGCCTTAATTTTTTCCAAAATATTCTGATAAACCCTGGCCGCAGCCACTAGCCCTAGACCTAAAAGCTTATCCGGGAACTGGCCTATTTTTCCATTCATAAATCTCTCTAAAAAAATGCTTAAGTTCTTGAACTTGTTGACATATTACTTGTCAAACCCCATTTAAAAGTTTAAATTATTATCACAAAGGAGGTGATCATGGCCATCATTTACGAACCCCGGGGCAAGGCCCGGGAGTACTCCCCCCTGGCGGCCAACCTTTACCGAGGATACGCCCATGCTTGTGTTTACTGCTTTGCTCCCCAGGCAGCTAGAGAACCTGGACTTCATCTCTTTTAGGGTGGGGCAAATTTTCCAACTCCTGACGGTAGAAGCTCTCAAAATTTAACCTCTCAAGAACTTGATCTTAGAGGGTATGTAACTGAGACAAAGCGCCCTCCAGGAGTCTTAGCAATATTTGGGGTAATCAGGAAGTTGTCGACCTAATCTTCATTGGCTGTTTACCGGAAAAAAATTTTCCCCCAGTAGGCCGGCTGGACCCTATTCTGACTTCCATAGCTGTCTGGAATAAAAAACGGTCAAGGTTTTTGCCTTGACCGTTTTCATATCTTCTTCTAGTTTTTCCTGGGAATAGATACGCGATTTTTTGTTCCCCAGAATTATTTGCGGAGATGTTTGTTCCTTAACTTCTTAATATTTCCATAATCTTGCCGACCATCCGCCCATTTGTCATTGAACACATTTACAAAAAATTTATCGATATCTCTTAGCCTTGCCCCAAATCTATCCTGGAGAAATTGCATCAAACTTACTCCTTCAAAGGACTCTTTGCGGGGTCTTTGTTTCCTTTCTTAAATATGGGGATTCCCCATATCTACAATTCTCAAGTATTATATCAATAACCCACAAGTTTCTGAATCCAGAATCTAAAGCCTCCTATCAGGCGATATCTATATCAAAATATGTATTTCTTTAAAAATTTGTTTTGTTAGGAGCAGTTATCTTCAGGTATCTGGGATGCCTGTGAGCTACGTCTTATACGTCGTAATCCTTTTCGCGGCACCGCCTTTCTCCCTGATCATTTTTCGCCCATATGGGAAAAGCCAACAGCAGCGAAGCATCACAGGGTGCTCGTCGCCCCAACAAATATCACGACAATCAATACCCGTCATCGCGGTAGTTGCACTTACGGTTCTCACAACTTGGGATCGCGGTCGAGGTGTCAATCTGGGCGTAGGGATCCCCGACCTTGTTATAATTGGCGTCGTATGCCCAATATTTCGGCGTGTACGGCGTGCCGGCAGGTAAATTGACCGTCGGGGAGAACCCATAATCCGAGACGCAGCCTCGTTGCTCAAGAATCCCATTCTTGGATACGTTGATCACCATGAGGTCGAAGGACCAGGTGATACGGGCGGCGCCTGCAGGCACCGGGCCATTACCCTGGTAGACTCGGCAATGCTCATTAACGCTTTTCATCGCACAGGCGACCGTGTCATCGGCCACCGGGAAATGCGTGGCGACCGTGAGGCGTGGTCTGGGATTGATCTGGCTGAGAAGATAGCCGAATGACCCCTGGGGACTATGGGAGCTGTTCTGGATAGTAGTCAAATTTTGGACCCCGGGGTTATTGAGCGGGGGAAGTTGGTTGATATGCTCATTCTTCATGGCCCACACTTGCGCGGGAATGATCATTTCGTGGATGAACACGTCTACCCCACTGCCTCCGTTGATAGCCTGGTTGACGCAGTTGTATTCGGGCTTGGTGTCACTCGTGTAGATCATAGAGATGGCTTTGGCCGGGTCCCACAAATCACCCGGTGACGGCCACCATTCGAGTTTGTAGCCGATGGAACCCCTGCGGGTATGGATCACTGGAAAGTGGGTTATCCTTACGCGAGTATCTAGGTTGCGGTAGGCGACGTTTTTTCCCGGATTTTGTCCGTACTGGGTCCAGTCCAGTTCAATGGGGACCAGGGCATAGGCGTCGCCCCAAACATCATCCCCCACGGGGGTGGGCAGGCACGGCAATCCCCAGTCTTGCTGAACGGAACTCGGGTCCGGGTAGCCGGGATAGTTGGTGGTTTGAAAGCTGAAACTCTCTGTGTGCCACCGGCAGGCTTTGCGGAGGCCATCGCAATAATCTGCCGTTCCGTCCGCATAAGGGCCATAAACAGTGGGGTCCCTGGGATAAGCAGGGTTATACCAGACAAACCCGGATCTCCCCGGTCCCCAGACGTATTGCGGTGATTTGCGGTCTGCTGAGGGTCCGAAGCAGTAAATGTGGGTTAGGTCGCTCATATGGTCGCCGTGCAGATGGGCCAGGAAGACCTTGTTCATCCTGCCAAATCCGACGTTCATGGCGCCGTAATTGGCACACACCCCGGAGCCGCAGTCGAAGACGAACTGGTCCAAGGGCATGTTGGTGTCTTTGTTCCAGCCCACCTCTACAAAGACGCTCATCATCTGCTGTGCCCGGCGTACGGGAGGGATACATGACCCCATGAACGTGATCCGCATCTCGTTTTCGCCCAGCGGCGCGATAGTCGTCGGCGTGCTTTGGTTGAAAGGATAGAACCAAGGCAAACTTCGGAAGTAGGAATACTGCTGGGAACTGGAGGGGTCGGTCCAACTGCAAAAAGGCCCAGGGGGGCAGTAACACGAGGTATTTGTGTTTTGTCTGGGCGAGATGAAAGCGGGTATGTCGCCCGGGAGGGCCACTCCGGCCAGGACAAACCCTGCAAGCTTCAATGCTTCTCGTCTGGTTAACTTTTTGTATTCTATTTTCTTGGAGGCATCCAATCTGGTTTCTCCTTATCAATTGATTCTTTCCGAAATTATGCCGCAGCCTTGACCACCAAGGTCAAGAGTGGTTTTGGGACTTTCCATACCAGGTGCAAAATCCGAGAAGGTCTCTTCCGTTTCGGCAAAATCATCTTCAGGGAGCACAGGCAAAATAGCATAACTGTCCCTCAAAATGTATCGTTTTTTTTGGGGTTATGATCATACCACCCCCTTGCGAGCCGATTCTTCCATAGGAGAGCTATCTTTCCTCAAATTCTAAAAACACTTTATTGCCCAGAGGTTTTGGTGGATTTTTTTTTGCCAAGGTCTCTGGCTTGACCTAAAGCACATCTTCACATAAAACTTGTTACAGATACTTAGGGTAAGATCACCGAGATCACCCGCAAAATGAGAGAAACATTATGCCGGAAATGATAACCATATCCAGGGACGAGTGGGCCAATTTGCAGGAGAGCACCAAGAAATTGGCCATGGAGAAGTCATATCTCCAGTTGATAACCCAGATGATGCAAAAAATAAGTGTGGTTCCGGGCCTCGAAAACACCATCGAAAGCCTGTTAAAAACCCTGCTTGATTGTCTCGGGGGCACCGATCTCTTTATCTATTACCTGATCGACCACGACTTCTATTATGCAGATTCTTATGGGAAAAGAATACAGCTCGATCACCTCGACGATCCCCTGGTGCGGCAGGTTTTTGAAACCCGGGAGGTGGCCGAATTGGAACATGATTTACCTCATAACCTGAGGCGGACACCGGAGCTTGCCAAGGCCCGGACCTGGATCTTTCCTCTCCTGGCAGGGCCGGATATTATCGGCGTCTTAAAAATGGAGGGTATGCATCTCGGCATGCGTGGCTTTGAGAAGCAGTTGCCCACCTTCTTAAATTATGCGGCCCTCATTCTGAAAAACGAGATACTGGAGCATACCAGGCTCAAGCAGGCATATGACCAGCTCGAAGAGGAAATCAGCGTTTGCCAGCAGAGGGAAGAAGAACTGCGGAAAGCCAAAGAAGACCTGGAAATAAAAGTGGCTGAGCGTACGGTGGAATTGCGTAATACCAATGAGAGATTGCAACTGGAACTTACCGAACGCAAGCGGGCGGAGGAGGCCCTGCGGGAGAAGGAGACGCGGTACCGGGCGATAGTGGAGGCTTTTGATGGCCTTATTTATATTTGTTCTGAAGATTATCGTATTGAATTCATGAATGAGAGGTTTATTAGCCGCACTGGTTACGATGCCACGGGGGAACTATGTTACCAGGCTTTGCATGAGCGTGATTCTATCTGCCCTTGGTGCGTCAATGAGCAGGTCTTTAAGGGCGAAACCGTTCGCTGGGAAGTAAAAAGCCCTAAAGATGATCGATGGTATTATATAGTAAATACGCCAATTTATCACTTAGACGGCACCATGTCTAAGCAGGCGATGATTCTGGATACCACCGAGCGCAAGCAGGCGGAGGAGACGCTGCGGGAGAGTGAGGAGCGCTACCGTCTCCTGTTCAACAGCGGCAATGACGCCGTCTTTGTCTTTCCCTTATCCGACCAGGGGGTGCCAGGACACTTTATCGAGGTCAACGACCTGGCCTGCCGAAGGCTGGGATACACCCGGGAGGAACTGCTGCAGTTGTCGACCAGAGAGATCGCCGCCCCTGACCTGCGGGAAAAAATCCCGGAAATTATGGCTAAGCTGCGTCAAGAAGGAAATATCCTCTCTGAGTTCCAGCAAGTTACCAAAGATGGGCGGAAGATCACAGTGGAAATCAATGCCGGGGTATTTCAACTGCAGGGCCGACCCCATGTTTTGTCCATCGTCCGGGATTTCACTGAACGCAAGCAGGCGGCGGAGGCCCTGGCGGCGGAAGCCCTCCGGCGGCGCATCCTGGTGGAACAGTCCCGGGACGGCATCGTGGTCCTGGACAATAACGGCAAGGTCTATGAGGCAAACCAAAAGTTTGCCGATATGCTGGGGTATTCCCCTGAGGAAGTCAGAGAACTTCACGTGTGGGATTGGGACGATCGATGGACCCGAGAGGAACTGATGAGCATGGTCCACTCCATCGATGAGACCGGGGACCATTTCGAGACCCGCCACCGCCGGAAAGACGGCACGGTGCTGGAGGTGCAGATCAGCACCAACGCCGCCGTGTTGGGAGGGCAGAAGCTGATTTTCTGCGTCTGCCGGGATATTTCGGCGCGCAAGCAGGTGGAAGAGGCCCTGCGCCAGGCGAACGAAACTTTGCGGGCCACGCTGGACGCAGCGCCGGTGGCCATCATCGACCTGGACACCGAAGGACGGGTAAAAAGCCTCTGGAACCCCGCGGCCGAGCAGATGCTGGGCTGGCGCCGGGAGGAGGTGCTGGGACAATTCCTGCCCACCGTGCCCGAGGAAAGCAAGGAGGAGTTCGCGGGTTTTCGCGCCTGGGTCCGCTCCGGGAAGTCCATTATAGGAAAAGACCTGGTGCGCCGGCGTAAAGATGGTTCTCTCATCGAATATAGTCTTTTCGCCGCCCCGGAGTACAATGACGAGGGCCGGGTCATCGGCAATATCGCGGTGCTGGTGGACATCACCGAGCGCAAGCACGCGGAGCAGAAATCGGCCCAACTTGCGGCCATGGTGCAATCTTCCGACGACGCCATCATCGGTAAAACCTTGGAGGGAATCATCACCAGCTGGAATAAAGGCGCAGAGAAGATCTATGGTTATAGCGAAAGTGAGGCGGTGGGCCGGCCATTATCTATCCTGATACCTCCTGGACTCGAAGAGGAGGTGACACAAATTCTGGCAAGGATCAAGATGGGAGAACACGTCGAACATTTTGAGACCGTGCGCCGCCGTAACGACGGCCATACCATTGACATGTCTCTCACTATTTCACCTATCTGCGATGCGGAAGGCAGGATTATCGCGGCCTCCACTATTGGGCGGGACATCACTCTACATAAGCGGGTCGAAAATATTAGAAAAACGCGGCTGCGTCTGTTGGAATTTGCCAATACCCACTCCCTGGATGAGTTACTTACGGCTGCCTTGGATGAAATCGAGGCCCTGACCGGCAGCGCCATCGGCTTTTATCATTTTCTGGAGGAAGATCAAAAAACGCTCTCCTTGCAGAATTGGTCCACGAATACCCTGGAGCACATGTGCACCGCAGCCGGAAAAGGCAGCCATTATGATATTGCCCGGGCGGGCGTCTGGGTGGATTGCATCCATGAACGCCGTCCCGTTATTCATAACGATTATGCTTCCTTACCCCACCGCCAAGGGATGCCCGAGGGTCATGCCCCGGTTATGCGCGAGGTTGTGGTGCCGGTTTTCCGGGGTAACCTGATCAAGGCGATCATTGGAATTGGTAACAAAGCTACTAATTATAACGACAGCGACATCGAGATAGTTTCACAATTGGGCGACCTTTCCTGGGATATTGTGGAGCGCAAGCGGGCGGAGGAGGAGATCCGTAAACTCAATCTGGAACTGGAACAAAGGGTTAGGGATCGCACCGCCCAACTGGAAGCGGCCAACCAGGAACTGGAGGCCTTTGCCTACTCGGTGTCCCATGATCTGCGCGCGCCGCTCAGACATATCGACGGGTTTCTGGAGCTGCTCCAGAAGAGAACGGTGGGGGCACTTGATGATAAAAGCCGGCATTATCTGACCAGCGTCTTTGACTCCACCAGGCGCATGGGCACCTTAATTGACGACCTCCTTTCCTTCTCCCGGATGGGGCGTTGGGAAATGTCGAAAAAACCAGTGGAACTTAATGTGCTGGTACGGGAAGTCATTCAGGAATTTGAGCCGGAGACGCAAGGCAGACTCATTCGCTGGCAGGTAGCCGCACTGCCCGTGGTCACCGGGGATCTGGCCATGTTGCGCTTAGCCCTGGTCAACCTGATTGCAAATGCCCTGAAATTCACCCGGCCGCGTCATCAAGCAAAAATCGAAATTGGCTGCCTGCCGGGCAGGGAACCAGAGACCATCATCTACATCCGGGATAACGGGGTGGGCTTTGATATGAAATATGCCGATAATCTCTTTGGGGTCTTTCAGCGTTTACACCGCATGGAGGAATTTGCAGGCACCGGCATCGGACTGGCAAATGTGCGCCGGATTGTCCACCGGCATGGCGGCCGCACTTGGGCGGAAGGAAAGGTCAACCAGGGGGCCACGTTTTACTTTTCCCTACCCTGACCCCTTCAAGGAGCGTAACCATGGACCCAATTAAGCGCATCCTGTTAGTGGAAGATGATCCGAAAGATATTGAGCTGACCCTCAACGCCCTGAGCGAATACAACCTGGCTAACGAAATCGTGGTCGCCCGGGACGGCGTGGAAGCGCTGGATTATCTGTATCGCCGGGAAGAATTTAAGAACCGTCCTGCAGGGAATCCAGTGGTCATCCTGCTGGATATCAAGATGCCCAGGATGGATGGCCTCCAGGTCTTGGGGCAACTTAAAGCAGATGAGCAGCTGCGTTATATTCCGGTGGTCATCCTGACTTCTTCCCGGGAATCCCGGGATCTGGAAGAATGCTACCGCCTGGGAGTCAACGCTTATGTGGTGAAACCCGTGCGCTTCACCGAGTTCGTCAAGGCAGTGAAGGAGATCGGCGTATTTTGGGCCCTGATCAACGAACCGCCGCCGGGAAGTGTGTAGAGTTAAAGGCTTCTTCTCTGGAGAAACCCCTCAAGCTAAAATTATCAGCGAGTACAGGGCGCGCAGCGCTCGATTCCTCCCCGGGACAGAGATAATAGCCCTCCGCCTCAAGGAACTATCTTAATTTTCCGAAAATTATAGGCAAGATAAATAGCCCTTGGGAGCCATGATGCTTATATTTTAACTAAATGAATTACTGGAGCTCTCAGAAAAAATAATAATTAACCGCCGGGATTTATGAGCTGATGACCTATTTTCAGCAAGTGTAGGGGATTTTTAAAATGCAACTTTTGATCCACATTCTGCACCTGGAAGATGACCCAGCCGATGCGGAACTCGCGCAGGCATTACTCGAGTCAGAGGGCCTGGCTTGCCAGATCAACCGCGTCCAAACCGGCGATGAATTCCGGGAAGCCCTGAGCCAAGGTGGATATGACGTCATCCTCGCGGATTTCCGGCTGCCGGGTTACGACGGCATGTCCGCTCTGCGCCTGGTGCAGGAAATGGGTTTGGATATTCCCTTTATCTTTGTCTCTGGAACAATGGGGGAGGACGCGGCCATTGAGGGGTTGAGGGAAGGCGCGATTGATTATGTGCTCAAGCAAAAGCTTTCCCGTCTGGTGCCCGCGGTCAAACGCGCCTTAGGTGAGGCGGAGAACCGGCGGGAGCGCCAGCGGGCAGAGGCGGCGCTGCGGCAAAGCGAGGAGCGCTACCGATCCTTGGTGGAGAATATTGATCTCGGCATAATTCTGATAAGCTCCGACTACCGGATACTAATGGCGAATGCCGCTCTGGGTAAATTTTTTCACAAACCTGTGAGCGAATTTCTTGGTAAAGAGTGTTTCCGAGAATTTGAAAAACGGGATGCCGTATGTGCCCATTGCCCGGGGAGAAGAGCGATGGCCACCGGTGAGGTGGCCGAGACCGAAACGGACGGTGTCCGGGATGACGGCACTATTTTTATGGTACACAATCAAGCCTTCCCGAATTTCGGTCCGGATGGCGAAATTACCGGCTTTATTGAGGTAGTGAAAGATATCACCGAACGCAAGCGGGGGGAAGCAGCTCTTAGGAAAAGCGAAGAAAAATATCGGTTGCTGGTAAAGCAGATCCCGGCGGTGGTGTTTAAAGGCTATGCGGATGGGAGCGTTGATTTCTTTGATGACAAAATTGCGACTTTGACCGGGTACTCGAAAGAAGACTTTTGTTCCAGGCGCTTAAAATGGCCTGACCTCATTACTCCGGAAGACCAACCGGGGGTTAGGGAGAGGCTTATCGAGGCCCTGAAAACCAATGGCGCCTATGAACGGCAGTACCGGATCCGGAAAAAATCAGGAGAAATTGCCTGGCTGCAGTGCATGGGCCAAATCTTTTTCGACGCGGCCGGCAGGATGGATTTTATCAGCGGCGTTATTTATGACATCACCTTCCGCAAGCAGACAGAAGAGGAGTTGGTCCGGGCCAAGGAAGAGTGGGAACTGACGTTTAATTCGGTTCCCCATCTCATCGCCATTTTGGACACCCAGCACCGGATTGTGAGAGCCAACCAAGCGATGGCGGCCAAGCTGGGCATCCCCCCAGAAGAGGCGGTGGGGCGAAGATGTTTTGAAGCGGTCCATAAAACCGCGGGCCCGCCGCATTTCTGTCCCCATACCAAGTTATTGGCCGATGGTAGGGAACATACCGCGGAGATTCTTGAAGAGAATTTGGGAGGTTATTTCCTCGTCACCGTTTCGCCCCTGCGGGATAGCCGGGGAAATCTGTTGGGCTCCGTGCATATTGCCCGGGACATCACAGAACAAAAAAAGGCTGCGGCCGCGATGGCGCACCTGAGCCGCCAGATGGAATTGATCTTGAACTCGGCCGGAGAAGGCATTTTCGGGGTGGACACCGAAGGCAAATTGACCTTTGCTAATCCGGCCATGGCCCAGATGCTGGGCTGGGAAATCTTTGAATTGCTTGGCCAGTCAGTGCACGATCTATGTCACCATACCAAACGCAACGGTCAGCCCTATCCCTCTGGAGAATGTCCCATCAACCTGGCGTTCAAGAACGGTCGCATCTATCACGCCGGCGACGAATGGTTTTGGCGCAAAGATGGCACGAGTTTTCCCGTAGAATATACCAGCACTCCCATTCGTGAAGGCGATCAGGTAGTGGGCACCGTGGTGGTGATCAAGGACATCTCTGAACGCAAGCAAGCCGAGGAAGCCAAACTGAAATTCGAAGCCCAACTACGCCAGGCCCAAAAGATGGAGGCCATCGGCACCCTGGCCGGAGGCATCGCCCATGATTTCAATAATATCTTGGGGGCCATCATCGGCTATGGGGAAATGATCCAAATGTTCCATACCTCTTTAGATCCTAAAGTGAAAAGGGATGTGGACGAGATTCTCAGGGCGGCATTCCGGGCCAAAGATTTGGTGCAGCAGATCCTGACATTTAGCCGCAGGGTCGACCAAGATCGCAAGCCTATCCAACTGCAGATGATTATCAAGGAGAGTATTAAATTTTTAAGGGCCACTCTTCCCAGCACTATTGAGATTCGCCAATTTCTGGACCCTGAGGTGGGACCGGTTTTGGCTGATCCCACCCAGATGCAGCAGGTAGTGATGAACCTGTGCACCAATGCCGCCCATGCCATGCGCCAGGAGGGCGGGGTGCTGGAGGTCAGTCTCAGCGAGGTGGTGGTAAGTGAGGGAGAAAAAGAAACCTTAAAACTGGTTACAGGGCCATATGCGAAAATGATGGTGAAAGATAGTGGCCACGGCATCCCTCCAGAGGTTCTGGAAAGGATTTTTGATCCTTACTTCACCACTAAAGGAATGGGAGAGGGAACCGGTCTGGGGTTAGCTGTGGTGGAGGGCATAATCCAAAGCCATGGCGGGGCCATTACGGTGGAAAGCGAGCCGGGCATCGGCACGGTCTTTCTAGTCTTCATACCCCTGATGGAGAGAAGTGAAATCACTCTCCCCTCCGAGACTCCCGCCCCGATTCCTCAAGGGGAGGGACAGATTCTTTTTGTGGATGATGAACCGAGTCTGGCGCATCTGGGCCAGGGACTATTGACCCAGCTTGGCTTTGAGGTCGATGCCTTTACCAGCAGTACCGCCGCCCTGGCAAAATTTCGCCAAAATCCCCAGCGGTATGATTTGGCCATCGTGGACTTGACCATGCCCCAAATGACTGGAGTGGAACTGACCCGGGAGCTTCTGCAAATCAAACCGGACCTGCCCATAATCCTCTCCAGCGGGTTCGCCGACCAAATTAGCCAAGAAACCTTAAGGGAAATGGGCTTCCGGGACTTCATCCTCAAACCCTGGAGTGTCCGCCCCCTGGCAGAGACTATCAAAAAGGTGCTTGGCTAATTTAACGGAAGAAGAAACTCTCCATGTACCACGTGCTTATTATCGACGATGACCAGACCATCTGCTCCATGTTGGGCGACTTGGTGAGACATCTAGGCCATCAAGTCACCTGCAGTTTTACGATTGCCGCAGGGCTGGCCAAGGCAGCCGCAAGGCCATACGAGATAATTTTTCTGGACGTCCAGTTACCCGATGGCGATGGCCTGGAGATCCTACCGACCCTCAGGGCCTCTCCTGCCGCTCCCGAGGTCATTATCATGACTGGCTTCGGTGACCCGGACGGTGCAGAGATGGCCGTAAAAAGCGGCGCCTGGGACTACCTGCAAAAGCCCTTATCCCCCAAACAAATCCTTTTGTCGATAAACCGGGTCATTCAGTACCGGGAAAACCTGAGTAAAGCTACTCGACCGGCAGTTGCCTTGAAGTTGGAAGGTTTCGTGGGCCACAGCCCCCGGATGCAGGTCTGTCTGGATTTAATAGCCCAGGCAGCCAACAGTGACTTGAATGTCTTGCTTACCGGCGAGACCGGCACCGGCAAAGAGCTGGCAGCCAGAGCTATTCATCATAACAGTTCTCGCAGCGGCAAAAGTTTAGTGGTGGTGGACTGTGCCGCCCTGCCCGAAACCTTGATAGGAAGCGTCCTCTTCGGACACGAGAAGGGAGCATTTACCGGTGCTGTGAGATCGAAAGAAGGACTGATCCAGCAGGCGGATGGGGGGACTCTATTCCTCGACGAGATAGGAGAACTCCCTCTAGCCATGCAGAGAAATTTTCTCAGAGTCCTGGAGGAGCGGCGTTTCCGTCCCCTGGGGGCCAGACATGAAAGAACCAGCGATTTTCGCCTGATAGCCGCCACTAATCGGGATCTGAGCCAGATGGTGAAGACTGGCCAATTCCGGGAAGATCTGCTATTCCGACTCCGGGCTATTGTCATAACCTTACCTCCCTTAAAAGAGCGGGGCCAGGATCTCAAAGAATTGGTCCTCTATTATCTCGCCAAGATTTGTGAAAAGCAGGGAATCGGCCCCAAAGGCATGTCCCCGGACCTTCTGGAAGCCCTGGAAGCTTACTCCTGGCCCGGCAACGTGCGGGAATTGGTCAATACCCTGGATTCGGCCATATCCGCCGCTTTCTATGAACCGACTCTGTTCCCCAAGCATTTGCCCTTGCACTTTCGGGTCCATCAGGCCAGGGCAGCCGTCCACCAGGAATCACAGTCTTCCCCTCAAAAAGCCAGGGAAGTTGCCGTCTCCGAAAACCCGGAAGACGAATTGCCTCCTGTCACCACGGCCCTGACCCCATATCGGGATTTCCGCGATGTGGCCCTGGCTAAGATGGAAAAGGAATATCTCCAGGAATTGATAAACCTTACCCGGGGCAACCTTAAGGAGGCCTGCCGCCTTTCCGGCCTGAGTCGCAGCCATCTGTATTCCTTGCTGAAGAAATATCAAGTTTCCCGCCAGGGCTGGCCCAGCATCTAATGTCCGGTTTTCCCGGATGATTGTCTTTTCCTGCAATAAATTCGTCAAGTTCCATAAAACCAGACCCTTCCCCCTAATTCCCCACCCCAAATCCTAATGTACTGTAATCTATATTAATTCCTAACAGATATGCTGTGGCATGACCTTTGTATTAAATAATGCGCAGAGGGGAATTCTTAATGAGATTGCTTTTCTACAGCACCGGACCGTCCCGCCAGATGCAATGGTTGTACGAGAGATTGGCCAAGCTTTGGCCCGTGAAAACCGAATTCTGCCTCAACGTTAATAGTCTGGGAAATTGTCTCCGCCGCTCCGGAGGCGAGACGACCCTGGCGGTGCTTCTTACCGCCAGCCAGGAGGAACTCCAGGGAGTGATGTCGCTGCGCTCCTTACTCACTGACATTCCCCATGTTCTAATCTTGCCTGATTCTAAAAGAGAAACCATTGCCAAAGGGCATGTCCTGGCCCCCCGATTCCTAACAGATGCCCAATGTAATTTTATGGATCTATATAGAATTCTAAATAAGATGCTTAATAAATATTACGATAAGGGAATTTATTAAAAGGATGTCAATAAAGAATAACAGAATTAGCTGGAAAAATAGGTGGGGGCATCCGGGAAAGGAGAAAACTTATGAATACCGGCCATGATTGGTTAACACTGGCCGAAGTAATTCGCCAGGGTAATCTTGACGACATTGAGACACGGCGGCTGGTCAAGAAATTAGGGAAATTACTGGCTCCCAGGAATTTTGGCGACATTGTTAAATACCCGGCGCCGGTGACAGATCTGCTGGTACGTTTCAATAACCTCCGCCAGCAGGGATGGACCATCGGGGAACTGAAAAATCTCTTAATCATTGCCCGCCAAGAACAAGACGAAGATTGCCAAGATCGCCAGTCCGACCTTGTGAGAGAGCTACAGCAAGAATCCGTCACTTTGCTGGAACAACTGGAAGTCGTTAAGAATTGCGGGAACTGCGGGAGCCAATTGCAAGGCTTATTCCGCACTATAGAAAACCTCACGATCAGCGTCAACGTACTGATTGCCAGAATTCTTCACCAGGAGGAGGAACTCAGCGAGTTACGGGAATAAATTCTCTGGCCTCGTCGAGAAATAAAAAACCTAAAGGAGGAAGGACAAATGAGCCTTAGAGGCAAGCTCTTATTAACTATGAGTATCTGTTCCGTGGCTTTTATCGTCTTTGCCCTGGTTTCCTGGAATACTCTTAATACCGCCAAAATCAACGGCCGGTGGTACCAAAAGATCGTCCAGGATAAGGACCTGATTGCCGATATTCTTCCTCCCCCCGAATATATCGTCGAAACCTACCTTGTGACTTTCCAGCTAGTAGACAAGAAGAATCAGGCAAAGGCAAATGACTTGGTGGAGAAACTCAAAGGACTCCGTCAGGAATACGCAAAGCGTCATGAATTTTGGCAGAGAGCTCTTCCGAACGGAGCCATGAAGGAAGAACTGTTAAAATCTTCCTACGAACCTGCATGGAAATTTTTTGAAACGCTCGATAAAGAGGTGATTCCTGCCATTTTACGCAATGACTATGTGCGGGCCCAGCAAGTAGTGAGTAATGTCTTGGGACCGCTCTATGAAGAACACCGTAAGTCCATTGATAAAGTTGTCAAAATGGCGGAAGTAGACCTTCAAAAAGATGAAAAGACGGTTAAGGGAATTGTTGATAACAGGATTATGGTGCTGACCGCACTCGGGCTCATCATCCTGGCTACTTTAATTTTCTTTGGGTATTATCTAAATATCTCCATTGCTCGGCCGATAAAGCGAATAATCGTTAGTTTGAATGAAGGGGCGAATCAAATCACTTCCGCCTCGACCCAGGTATCTTCTGCCAGCCAACAGCTAGCCGAGGGGGCCTCCCAACAAGCCGCGGCTCTGGAAGAAACCTCTTCCTCCTTAGAAGAAATGTCTTCGATGACCGGACAAAACGCCGAAAATGCTAATCAGGCCAATGGATTGATCATGGAAACTACCCAGACCATCAACCAGGCCAATCGGTCGATGACTGCCTTAACGGAATCCATGAAGGATATTACTGCTGCCAGCGGTGAGACTGCCAAGATCATTAAGACGATCGATGAAATCGCTTTTCAAACCAATCTCTTGGCCCTAAATGCCGCGGTGGAAGCCGCCCGGGCTGGAGATGCGGGGGCCGGTTTTGCGGTGGTAGCCGATGAAGTGCGGAATCTGGCTATGCGGGCTGCCGAAGCGGCCAAAAACACTGCCAACCTTATTGAGAGTACGGTGACCAAAGTCAAAGAGGGAGATGAATTGGTCTCCAAGACTGCGGCAGACTTTGAGATGGTGGCTAATAGCACCAATAAAGCAAAGGAATTGGTAGCGGAGATTGCCGCCGCCTCCAATGAACAGGCCTCGGGTATCTCTCAGATTAACAAGGCCGTGTCGGAGATGGACAAGGTGGTTCAGCAGAACGCCGCCAATGCCGAGGAAAGCGCCAGCGCCTCCGAGGAACTCAATGCCCAGTCCGAGCAAATGAAAGGGGTGGTGGGAGAATTGGTGGCTTTGGTGGATGGCAAGACTAGTAACCATTTTGGCGCTGCCAGAACAAGGAAGAGACGGCTGCTGAAGCAAGCCTGGGGAGATAAAGCAATTCGGGCCCTAACTCCCTCCCGCCGAGATACAGAGCTTCTGGCCCATAACGGCGGTAAAAGGGTAAGCCCGGAACAAGTTATCCCCTTGGAAAGGGAGTTTAAGGACTTTTAGCAGGGGGTTCCTCGAAGTAAAAGATATCAAGTTCGAGGGACTCCCTTGCACTCAGTACGGACAAACGGGGAAAAGACTGGCTTTGCGAAGTTTCATCGAAGATAATCCCGATATTGTTTGCTCCCAATGAGAGGGGAGAAAGCTCCGCTTCCGAAGGAGGGCTGATCATGGGCCAGACGGATAACCCTCGCCATCCAGAGGCACAAGAGGCAGGCCGCAGCGGATTGCCCAGGGAAGAGATCGAACGGCTCAGGCAGGTACTGCACCAAGCGCAACGGGTCGTGGCTCTGACGGGGGCAGGCATTTCCGCCGAGTCCGGGGCGCCCACCTTTCGGGGCGCTGATGGCCTCTGGCGCCAATATCGGGCCGTTGACCTGGCCACCCCCCAGGCCTTTGCCCGGGACCCCAGGTTGGTGTGGGAGTTTTATAACTGGCGCCGGGAACTGTTGGCGCCCCTCAAACCCAACCCCGGTCACTTGGCCCTGGTAGAGCTGGAACGCCAGGCGCCGGAATTCCTCCTCATTACCCAGAATATCGACGGACTCCATCATGCCGCCGGCAGCACCAACATCCTGGAACTCCATGGCAACATCTGGCGGGTCCGATGCACTGGCTGCGGTGAGGTGACTGAGGACCGCACCGTGCCTTTACCCGCCTTGCCGACTTGCGGGACCTGCGGTGGGCGGTTACGGCCGGACGTAGTTTGGTTTGGAGAGATGCTGGATACGGTAATACTGGCAAAGGCCCACGAGGCTTTCAGCACCTGCCAGGCGCTCCTCGTTATCGGGACCTCGGGCAACGTCGAACCCGCGGCCTCCATGGGTTTGCACGCCAAGAGTCATGGAGCCGTGGTGGCCGAGATCAATCTGGCGCCCACTCCCCAAACCGGCGCCTATGATATTTCTCTTTTTGGAAAGGCTGGAGTGATCTTGCCTCAGTTGATCGACTAACCCGGCAGCACGGGGCCTTGAGGTTGAGACTTACTCCTGCAACCAGTCCATCTCCTGGTTTATTGCCTGACTGAATGAGGCCAGGGTGACACAAGATTTTCCCTCCCCATATCTCCTCCCCGTTTGTCGTCCAGCGACGGCAACAGGGTGCCTTGTTTTTTCATAGGCCTCACATAATCAACCGGTTTCCAACCGAAAAGATAAAGGGACCTTAATCTTAAGGGAAGATTTTTGCAATTCTGCCGGAATAGGGGGAAATTTTCCTATGCGGGAGACAGTATCCTGCGCGGCCCGGTCCAGCACCGCGTATCCCGAAGAGTTAGTAACACCGAGAGCGGCGACCATTCCGTCCGCACTAATCGTGAATTGCAATACAACCACTCCTTCCTGGTGCTTTCTCCGGGCCATGGGAGGATAAATTTTATGCTTCTCCAACAGGCTCCTCACCTTGTGCAAATACCCCTGCAAGGCGGAACCGGTTCCCGACCCCCGACCGGTTCCAGAGCCGGAGCCGGCACCGGTGCCGGCTCCGGTCCCGGCTCCGCGGCCGCGCCCACCGGCCCTGGCCCGGGCAACGTTTCCGCCGAAAGAGGCGCTGGTGGCTTTGACAGGCGCCGCCGGGGGCGCCGGCCGGGCCATCGCCAGGGGGGGCGGGATCGGCTCCGGCTCCGGGCGACGGGTTTTTTTAACAACTTTTTTAGGTTTCGGCGGGGAAGGTTTCGGACTCTCCACCTTAGGGGGGGCCGGGGCCGCGGGATTTGCCGGCCCGGTGCCTTTCTTGCCTCCTTCGGGCTTGGGCGCCACGGAGGTCAGGCAAATGGCTTCCACCTGCACCACCTTTTTGCTAGATGGTTTCAGGGGAGGCAGCATAAGGGTTAAATAAAGGACCAAGCCATGGAGCACCACAGAAACCAGTATTGCCAGTCCCCAAGTTCTTAAAAGCCTAGAGAAAAAAATCCGGTCCACGGCAGGCATACCCGGGTTCACTTCTGTTCCACCTCAATGCCGATGCGCTGCACCTGGAGACGCTTGAGCCGCTCGATCACCTCCATGAGGCGGCCATGCCGGGTCTCCTGGTCCGCGGCGATGACCGCCTGAGGTTCTTTCCCCTGCAATTGCCCGGAGAAGATTGGCTCGAAATCCGCTTCCTGACATATCCGGACGCCGTTGATGGCTATCTTTCCCTCCCGGTCGATGCTGATAATCACCGGCGTTTTTTCCAGCTTGTCGGCCTGGGTGGCCTTGGGCAGGGAGATGGCAAAGGTGCGCGGCATCAGAACGGTGGCCGTAAGGAGGAAGATGATAAGAATGACCAGCACGATGTCCACAAAGGGGGTCATATTGATCTCGGTGATGGGGCCTTGCCGTTGCACGTTCATGGACATCCTCCGGCCCGGACGGCAGCGGAGCGGGCTGCCGCCGGCGCCGCCTGGGAACTGAGACTGGCCAGCAGCAGCCGTCCCAGGCGCTGGGAGCGTTCCAGGACCAGGTGGAGGCGGCGGAGGTAGAAGTTGTACATCAGCACCGCCGGGATGGCCACCATCAGCCCCACTGCGGTGGCCACCAGGGCTTCGGCGATGCCCGCCATCACCGCCGGGCCGCCGCCGCCTTCAGCCAGGGCCAGGTCCTTAAAGGCGTGAATAATGCCCAGGACCGTACCGAACAACCCGATAAAGGGAGCGTTGGCTCCCAGGGTGCCCAGGAAACTCAAACCCTTCTCCAACAGCTCGCTCACCCGGAGACGTTCGGCCTCCATGACCTCGGTGGCCGCCTCCTTGCCGTCCCCCGCCAGGCGCAAGCCTGCCAGCAGAATTTGAGGTTCCAGGGCCGGGGAGCCTTCGCACAGGGCCATGGCCTCGGCCCAGTCCTGGTTTTCCAATAAAGGGGTGATGGCGGCAATAAATGGTTCGTGGAGGAAGCGGCTGCGGTAGAAAGTCAGAGCCCGCTCCACCATGATCACCACGGAAATGACGCTCAGAGCCACCAGGAGCCATAGCACCCAGGTGCCGCCGCCCAGAGCCAGATTGAGCATGCTTTTGGTGAGATCCATTCATCCTCCTCAGCACCACGGCCCTTATGCCAATTCGCATTCAAAGGACGTTGAACTGTAGGGGCGAACCTTGTGTTCGCCCGTGGCTCCAGGGCGAACACAAGGTTCGCTACGTATAGTATCTTTTTGACTGCAACTCGGTATTAGTACTTCAGTCTCATCTCGACCCAGAAGGTCCGGCCCGGAGTCAGGGAGGAGGTGAAGTATTCCCGATTAAGGATATTATTCACGGAAAAGGAGACTGAGGCGTATTTCACGGGGGTGGCCGTCAGTTTGGCGTCCAGGGTGAAAAAGGGGTCATAGGAGCCGGGCACCCCATTATAGGTGTCGGAATTATCATCCCGGGTATACACTTTGCCTACATAGCGCCCAGTCAGATTGCCATTAAAAATCCAGTACTTGGCGTTAAGACCAAAGTTGAATTGCTGCCTGGGGATATACGTCAGCTTTTTTCCCTCCATCGCCGGGTTGTATTCATTTTTCAATAAGCGGCCGTTCAAAAGAGTCATATTGCCAAAGACGTCCAGCCAGGAGAACAGTTTCTGGGTGACCTCCAGTTCCACCCCATAGATACGCGCCTGAGCGGCGTTCAGGTTAAGAAGGGTTTTCCCGGTGGGATCGTCTGGGTCCGTCACCCGGTAAATCATGTCGCTTACGTGGTTGTCAAAAAAGGTGGCGGTGATGACGTTGCCCGGGAAAGGTTTCAGAGTCGTGCCCACTTCCCAGGAAACGGCGGTCTCCGGTTTCAGGTAGGGATTACTTTTATAAGTGTAGCCGCTGCTGGTCTTCCAGGTGCGATAGAGATCGTAAATATTGGGAGGCCGGAACGTCGTCCCGGCCGAAGCCCGCCAGGACATCCAATCCCAGGGCCGGAACAGAAACGCCACCTTGGGATTGAAGGATAGCTGGTCCCGAGATGGCAGGTAGGTTTTGGGATTGTTTACCGCCTCTTGATACATGCCGTCATAAGTCGACCACCAATCAAGCCGGGCGCCCACCACGGTGCTGAACATGGGATGCCAGGTGATCTCATCTTGGGCGTAGAATCCCAAGGAAGAAGTCCTCCCCTTTGACTGGGTGGTTAATTGCAGCCTGGAATCGGGGTCGCGCCAGTCGCTCAGGTTGTAGCCCTTTTGCTTTGTGAAGTGGGCCTGAATTTCCACTCCCCCCGTGAGTGTCTGCCTGGTTCCAATACTTTGCACTACCTGGGCTTCTCCCGTCCAACTCCGGCTATTGATTACGGTCGCCGTCCCCGGGCCGCCGGAAAAAGTAGTTGCCGTGGTGCCGCCAGGGGATTCATAATCGTAGGTCGGATTATCCAATAAGCTGCCGCGCAGCTTCAGCGTGGTGCTCTCGGTGAGGGCATGCTCCGAGTTGAGGCTGTAGAGGGCTTGGAACGTCCGTCCGGGACTGGCAGCATTAAAGGCCGCTTCCGTAAGACCGCTGAACCTGAGACCGGTGTTGCCCAAGCCCACCGTGCCGCTGTAAACCGGGTTTCCCGTAGCCGCATTCCATAGATAGGTGTGGTACTTGCTGTATCTCCATAGATTCCAGTTGAGCAGCACCCCAAAGTCGAGTTTGTGGCCGGTGGCGATATCCCAGTTAAACTTGGCGTTGACGATGTGATTCCAAAAGGCGTTATCCCCCTGGTCGCCGATGATGTAAGTGGGCTGGCCGGCGGTGGTATGGCTGGGTATCCAGCCGAGCACCTGGGTGGCCGCCGCCCCCGCGCTGGCAGATCGGGTCACCAGGCTGCTGGGATAACCGCTGGTACCTTGAAAAGTGTAACTGATTTTCAGGCTGAGTTTGTCCCAGAGGCGGTCGCCCAGGGCCAGATAGCTGCTCCAGGTGTCATACCTGCCGTAGCCGCCTTGGGCCGTCATTTCCAGTTTCTTAGGAGTTTTGGTGATGATATTGATCACTCCGCCCATGGCGTTGCCGCCATAAAGGGCGGAGAAAGGGCCTCGCACCACCTCGATCCGCTCGATTTCCTCCACCGGAATGGTAGACCAAAAGAAGGACTGGGAATAACCCGTAGCGAGATTTTGACCGTCATAAAGGGTGAGAGTCCTGGACTGGTTGGGGAAGCCCCGGAGAGTTACATTGCTCATGAGGTCAGGCAACCCTGACCCACGTCTGCTATAGGCTCCCGGCACCTGGGTCAGAGCTTGATCGGCAGTCTGAATATTCTGTCTTTCTATGTCCTTGGAGGTGATGACCGTGATGCTGGCCGGGATGTCATCAGGGTTCCGGAGGGTTTTGGTGGCGGTGATCACCACCTTGTCCAGGGCATGGGCCTCATCCCCGCTTTTAGCTTTCTTCGGTTTTTTTGCCGATTTTTCCGGTTCTGCCGACGGTGTTGCCGCCGGTTGGGGCGCTCCCTTATCAGCCTCGCCCGCTGGCGCAATCGTTATGGTTTCCGACCTTTCTTGGGCTCGCAAGTCGGTGATGTTGCCGATCAGGACTCCTAAGATCAATCCCCACCTCATAATTCCGCAGATTAGCCGTAAGCGCATTTCTCTCCCCTTTCGTTTTGCTTTGCGCCCCGGCCTGATTTCTGGTAGAAAAAACCAGGGCCGGAGCATCTCTGAGATAATCGGTCCCGGGGAGGAACGGGGAATCCTTGGCCGGAGTTCCGTTCCTCTTCCTTTTTGCCAATCCGTTTAACTTCTTAAACCGCGGTCACATGCCCCACTCGGTGACAAACCGAAGTAGCGGCCTTTGCATTTCCTAAACCCTCCTAAGCAAATAACATTTTCCTGTCACTCATAGCGTAAGGCGACAATGGGGTCCAGAAGCGAAGCTTTGCGGGCCGGGTAGTACCCAAAGGCCAGACCGACGCTCACGGAAACCAGGAAGGCCGCCACAATGGCTTCCAGGGACAGTTCCGTGGGCCAGCCGAGGAACGTCTTAATCAAGAAGGAAAGGCCCCGTCCCAAAAAGATCCCGGCCGCGCCCCCGCAGAAGCACAAGATGACCGACTCCAGGAGAAACTGCTGCAAGATGTCCCGTTTCCAGGCCCCCACCGCCATACGCAGGCCGATCTCCCGGGTCCGCTCCGTCACCGACACCAGCATGATATTCATGATCCCCACTCCGCCCACGGCCAGAGAGATTAAAGCCACGGCCAGCAAAAGCCTGGTCATCATCGAAGCGGTGGACGCCAGGGCCTTGGTTACCTCCAACATGTCCCGGATATCGAAATCCTCGGCCTGGCTCGGCAGGATGCGGTGGCGCTCCCGCAGCAACTGGGTCATCTGCTCGATTGCGGTGGGAATCTCTGCGGTAGAGCGGGCGGCGGTGAGGATCTGATCGACATTGGTGAACCTCACCGGCAAAGGGGTGTTCACCGCCTGGCTGGGCGAGAGCAGGGGGTAAAGATCAATTTTGGCGCTGGGATAGAGCTGATTAAGGGTATTTACCTGTCCGGCGACAGAAGGAGCAACGCCCAGGTTGGCCGCCGCCAGAGAGGAGCCAGACACCCGGAATTTGATGGTGGTCCAGGGCGCCAACAGGATATCATCCTGGTCGATGCCGATCATGCTGGCCCCTTTGCCGCTGAGAACGCCCACCACTTTGAAAGAGACGTTTTGCACCCGCACTTCCTTGTCCAAAGGCGATTCCCCCTGGAAGAGTTCCCGGGCCAGGGTTTGGCCGAGGAGACAGACCTTGCCGGCGTTGCGCACATCCATGTCGGTGAAGTTTGCTCCCTCCGCCAGGCTCCATTCCCGCACGTCCAGGTATTCCGGGGTGGTGCCGTAGAGATAGATAGGGACCCAGTTCTGGTTGCCGTAAACGACCTGGCCCCGGGCGCGCACAATGGGGGCCACGGTCTTGACTGCCGGACACTCCGCCAGGATGGCCTCCCCATCCTGGGGAGTCAGGGTCATGGCGGCGCCGGACCCGGATTTGGCCCCGCTCAAGGAGACCGTTCCCGGGGTGACCAGGAGGTTGTTGGCCCCCATGCTGGCAATGGTTCTTTGAATGGAAGTGGAAGAACCGCGGCCGATTTCCATCATGGCAATCACCGCGGCCACGCCGATGATAATTCCCAGGGTGGTGAGGGCGGCGCGCATGACGTTGCGGCGCAGCCCCCCCAGGGCCGTGCGTAACAATCCCCGCAGATGCGCCACCCCGCCGGGGTGGCGGGAGCCTTCGGCAGTGGCGGTGGCCGCCCCCCGCCCCGGAGCAGCCGGCGCCTGGGCCGTGGTAGACAACACGCCGTCTTGAATCCGAATGATCCGTTTGGCCACCCGGGCCACGATTTCATCATGGGTGACCAGAATAATGGTCACCCCGGCATCGTTAAGCTTTCGGAAGATTTCTAAAATTTCCTGGCCGGTAACTGAATCCAGGTTGCCCGTGGGTTCATCGGCCAACAGCAGGGGGGGATGATTGATGAGGGCCCGGGCAATGGCCACCCGCTGTTGTTCGCCACCGGAGAGTTGGGAAGGTTCATGATGGAGCCGGCCCTCCAGTCCTACCTGCGCCAGGAGTTTACGGGCCTGCTCAATCCGCTCCTGTTCGGTTCTCTGATCTCCGGAATAGGACCGGGGCATTAGCACGTTGTCCGCAGAACTGGTCCGCGGCAGAAGATTGAAGGTCTGAAAGACAAAGCCGATCTTCCGGTTGCGGAGCAGGGCCCGGGCATCGGGGGCCAGATTGACCACATCCCGGCCTTCCAGGCGGTACTCCCCGGAGGTGGGCCGATCCAGGCACCCTAGGATATTCATGAGGGTGGTTTTCCCCGAACCCGAAGCGCCCATCAAGGCGATAAACTCCCCCGGGGCCACGGACAGGGAAACGCCCCGAAGCACCGGCACCTCCACTTCCCCCAGGCGGTAGGTTTTTCTAATATTGAGCAATTCAATGATATTCATGGACGAACCTGCACCAGACGATTCCTCCCTGCGGGCCGACATCTTCTAATGACCTTTGCCTTTGAGAAGTCTCGGCGCAAAGGGACTGCCGCCCTGACCAGACTTATCAGTCTCTTTTGCTTTAGCGCCCACCACTACTGACAGGCCCTCGGTGAGCCCCTCACCCTGGACTTCGGTTTGATAGCCGTCGGTAACGCCAATCTGTACCGGCAAGGGTCTTACCGAACCACCTTGGGGGACCCACAACCGCCGCCGGGCTGAGGTCTCCTTTTTATGGGACTTCCCAGCCTGATGAGCCCGGCGTAAATCTTGGCGATACTTTTCCATCACTTGCGCCATTTGGGGATTCCAGCGCAGGGCGGCGTTGGGTACCTGGAGCACGCCCCGGCGTTCGCTCACCAAAAACTTGACGTTGGCCGTCAGATAGGGGAGAAGCTTGCCGTCAGAATTGTCGGTGGCCACTTCCACGGTATAGGTCACCACATTCTGGGTCATGGTGGCGTTTAACCGGATTTTTCTCACTTCGCCCCGAAAGACGACTCCGGGATAGGCGTCCACCGTGAAGGTCACCGTCTGGCCGGGATGAATGCTGCCGATGTCGGCTTCGTTCACCGCCACCCAGACCTGCAGACGTTTCAGGTCCCTGGCGAGCAAAAAGAGACTGGGGGCGCTGAGGCTGGCGACCACCGTCTGGCCGATGTTCACCCGGCGGTCGATTATCACGCCCTTAACCGGAGACTTGATGGTGCAGTATCTCAAGTTCTGTTCCGCCCGGCGCAAGGTGGCGGCGGCCACGGCCACGGCATCTTTGGCCTTGGCGATGGCGGCCTGGCCCACCTCCAGGTTGGCCCGGGCCACCTCAAAAGCCGAGCGCGCGGCATCAAAGTCGCTTTGGGATAGGGCCTCGGAAGGGCCAAGCTTTTGGGCGCGCCGCCATTCCAGTTCGGCCTGGACCGATTTGGCTTTGAGTTGTTTGAGATTCGCCTGGACACTTGGCAAATCCGACTTAGCATGCTGCAATGACGCCCTGGCTTGGGCCGCCTCTGCGGCATAGAGGGCGTCGTCGATCTGGGCCAGCACCGTGCCCGCCGCCACCGCGGAGCCATAATCCACGGGTTGACCGTTTTTATCCCGGCCGAAGGCGACGATCTTGCCGGCCACCTGGGCGCCGACATCGATGACCTCCTCCGGCTCCACCGTGCCGGTGGCGCTGATGACCGCCCGCAGATCGCCCCGCCTCACCTTCGTCGTTAGAAAAACGCTGGGGCTCGTATAGCCCTGGTAAATTTGCCCCAAGATAAACAGCGCCACCAGCCCCAGGGCGGCAATGATCAACCAGCCTCGTCTCGCAATGCTTCTCCAGTCAATGCTTCTCCAGTCCATTTTTACCTCGGCCTAACTCCTATCCAGTATTGCCGGTCTCAGTCAGGGGTGTCGAAATTTCTGGTTGGCCGTTTTCCAAAACCTCAAGTATGGCCTTGCCGTTCGAACCTGGGATGATATCTAGCGCCTCGCCTATATGGTCAATAAAAATTTGGATGATTTCCTCCCTGACGCCGATGCCCTGAGGTTCGACGTTCACCTCCAGACCTGCCTCCTCGAAGGCGGCTTTCCAGGAATCCTCTCCTTCACTTAGGTCCTCGTAGAAATGCACCCCGGCCACGAGCATCAAAGGGATGAGACGCACCTTGCGACTCCCTGCCCGGGTCACTGCCTGGACCACCTGCTCTTGCCCGGGGAAGCCTTCCACCACCCCCACATAAATGCCGGGGCCATAAACCTCCCGAAGGATCATTTCCAGGGCCGGATAAGTTGACCAAGAAGGATGATCCGTGCCGTGACCCACCAGGACCACGGCCTCTTCCGGGGATAAAACCTGCCCGATCTCGAGGGCTCGGGCTACCTGGTAATAATCTTCATACGAACTCAACAGCGGCAGGCCGATGCTGGTGCGAATGGGCAGGGGTTTGATTTCCTCCAGCAGACGGTAAAACTCGTGGCCGCACATCAGGTGCAGGGACTGCACCACCGCCCAGGTATGCCCTTGGGCCCGCAAGCCTTCCAGAACTTCATATGCGTGGCGGAGCTCGAGTTGGCGCCGGTGTTTGAGCTTATCCCGCACCATGCGGGACGAAAAGGCCCAATGGATTTCATGGCCGGGAAACGCTTCTCCGAGAAACCGGTCCATGAGCTCATAAGTGGCCTGGGCCTTGGTGGTGGTGCCAAATGCGGTCACGACAATGGGTATCTTCATACTATAACTGATTAAAACTCCACCCCTTTCTGGGCCTGGACGCCGGCCTGGAAGGGATGTTTGATCACCCGCATCTCTGTGGCCAGATCGGCCGCGGCCAGGAGTTCTGGCGGCGCATCCCGCCCCGTGATGGCCACATGCAAGTCAGCGGGTCTATTGATTAAGGTCGCCAGAACCGGTGGCAGGTCAATGATGCCGTACTTCAGGAGGTAAGTGAATTCATCGAGCACCACCAGATGATAGTGTTCGGAGGCCATGACTCCCTGGGCGAACTGCCAGGCATAGCGCGCCGCGGCCTTGTCTTTCTCCAGGTCGGTGGATTTCCAGGTGAACCCCTTGCCCATCACGTGGAAGTCGATGAGGTCCTGGAAACGTTCGACGGCCTTTATTTCGCCGGACTGCCAACCACCCTTGATGAACTGGATGAAGCAGACCTTCAGCCCATGGCCGGCGCTGCGCAGGGCGAGCCCCAGGGCGGCGGTGGTCTTGCCCTTGCCGTCGCCGGTGAACACCATCAACAACCCTTTTTTCATCCACCTTCTCCTTCGCTCACTTCAATTATGACTTGCCAAAGCCCTTAAAATAGTTAGTTCATCCTGACAGAAGATCAGCTTGTCATAGTCGTCGCCAAAAAGTTTCCTGGCTTCGGCTTCAGTCCTCAGGGTGAAGATGGGTTTCCGCTCCGCCATGCAGGTTTTCAACAGGTCCAGATTGCTCTTATTAAGGTCCGTTACCGGAAAACCCGTATCGATTACCAGGGTGTTGCCATTTAAATATCTATTGGCCTGGGCAATATTTTGCTCACTGATATATTCCAAGGGCTTTTCCCTAATCAAGGTGGCCCCCACTGCTTTGGCCACGTAACAATCGATATCGTTCTCGTGGATGACCCCGGTGGTCACCGCAAAGCCCCGTTTGGCCAGCAGCCGGTAAATTACCGTCCCGGTGCCCCCGCCGGCGACTACAAAAACCTTCCCGGAGGCGCCGTCGCCTTTCATCTCGATGGCCCCCAGCCACCGGTCGTAGGCCGCGGCATCCAGTTCGTAAAGGTGAGCCACCGTTGCTCCGGTCAGGATGTCTTCGGGCTCCCCCCAGCCGATAATCCGGCCGTCCCGCACCATGGCGACAATGTCCGACACCTTGGAAGCAATATCCACATCGTGCAAGGAGGCGATCACCGAGATGCCCTGATGGCGGCAGAAGCGGCGCAGGATGGTCATGACTTCCAGGCGGTGCTTTAAATCCAGGTGAATCGTGGGTTCGTCCAGGATAATGATCTCCGGTTCCTGGGCCAGGGCCCGGGCCAGCAGCAGCTTCTGCCGCTCGCCGTCGGAAAGTTCGTGGAAGTAGCGACCGGCCAGATCGGCGGCGTTGACCATCCGGAGCGCTTCCTGGGTTTTCTGAATATCTTTGGCCTGCAAGCGCCCGAGAAAGCCGGTATGGGGATAGCGCCCCAGGGCGACGAAATCAAAGCCGGTGAACATTCCGAAAAAGTTGCGTTCGGTGAGGACCACCGCCAGGGTGCGGGCCAATTCCTCCTGGCGGTAGTCTTGCAGGTTTTTCCCATCCAGGAAAACGGTCCCCTGCTGGGGGGCCAACAACCGGGCCAGGGTACGCAGAATCGTAGTTTTACCGGCGCCGTTCGGTCCCAGCAAGGAGACGAATTGTCCCTGGCGGATTTCCTGGGTGATGTGGCTGACCACCGCCTTGTGGTCATAGCCGACCCCCAAGTCCTGCATTTTCATAACCACCGGGGTTTTCATAGGGAGGTCTTCCTTTTCAATAACAGGCCGATGACAATGGGAGCGCCGAAAAAGGCGGTGATGGCGCTGATGGGCACTTCCACCGGGGAGAACAGTTGTCTGGCCACCAGGTCGCACAAACTGGTGATGGCGGCCCCCAGCAATAAGACGCCGGGTATCAGGAGCCTGGCGTCGGAGGTTTTTAACCACAAGCGCGCCATGTGCGGCACCGCCAGGCCGATGAAGGCCACCGGTCCGGCCGCCGCGGTGACCAGGCCCGCCAGGGCGCAGGCCACCAGCACGATCAGGAACCGGAACAGCTTGATGTTCACCCCCATGGTCTGGGCATATTCCTCGCCGAGCAAAAAGGCGTTCAGGGGTTTGGAAAGGGCATAAACCCCGCAAAGCAGCAACCCTCCCAGGGTGGAGAGCACGAAGAGTTCGTGCCAACTGAACCCGGAAAAACTGCCGAACTGCCAGAGCACAAACTGCTTGATCTTCTCCCGCTCGGCAAAGGCTACCAGGATGCTGGTCACCGCGCCGTTGAGATACCCCATCATCAAACCGATGATCAACAGGGTCACGCCGCTTTTGACTTTGGAGGTGACCAGCAGAATGATGGCCATGGTGCCGTAAGCGCCCGCCAGGGCCGCCAGGGTGTTGACATAGGGGCTGACCCCGGCGAACCCCAAACTGAGTGTGGAGAGCATGACAATGGCCACCAGCAGGGTGGCCCCGGAGGAGATGCCCAGGACAAAGGGCCCGACAATGGGGTTACGGAAGAAGATTTGCAGCAACAGGCCGGAAACCGCCAGCATCGCGCCCCCCAGCACCGCGGCGATGACCCGGGGAAGCCGGATTTTCCAGAGAATGTCCGCATTCGCCGAATCCGAGCTTTGGAGGAAAAGAATCCATAGTTCGGGAAGGGAAATGTGCACGGAGCCGATGACGGTATTGAGCATCATGGCCGCAACGACGGCGGCGCCGAAAGCCGCGAATAACAGGAGGCGGCGCCGATGGCTGGTTTGGCTGGGATTCATGCAACTCAATCCAGTTTTTGAAAGAATTTCAATTCATATCCCGGATAAAGCTGGGGCTGGAGAATCGCGGCGATTTCCCCGATGATTTCATCCAGACGTTCCAGGGACTCGTAAAAGTTGGGCCGGGGACAATAAACCAGGCCGGTTTTAAAAGGCTTTATATCCGCCAGCCGGGGATTTTCGGTCATCAATTTCTGTTTGGAGTCGATCCCCATTGCGGGGGAGCGATAAGTGAAAAATATTTCCGCCTCCAGGCCGCTGCTTAAGAACCGCTCCAGGGTGATCTCCAGACAGGAGGCCCCCCGCACGTCATCGAACAGGTATTGGCCGCCGGCCGCCTCCACCAATTGGGAAACATAAGCGTTCATGGGTTCCACCAGCACCCGCTTCTGATAGATATCCCCCCAGATCACTTTGGGTTTGCGGCTCGCCGACGTCGTTCGCTTCTTGATCTCCGCCAGCTTGGCGCGGATGCCCTCCTCATATTTTTTGGCCAATTCCTCCTTGCCAAACAAGGCCGCCATAAAATGGAAATATTGCAGTCGTTCCTCGATAGTCGTCGCCATGGGAGTAATGGTAATTACCCCGGGAATCTTCAACTCATTCAATTTGGGAATGAGGCGCTTATCCCAGATCAGCATGACGTCCGGCGCCATCGCGCGCAGCTTCTCGTAATCAATGGCGTTCTGTTCCCCCAGATAAGCGATTTTTCCCGACTTCATCCCCTCTTTGACGTCCGGGGAGGCCCATTTATCTTCCTTCCGGGTAACCCCCGCCAGACTTCCGGACAAAACACCCAGATAGCGCATAGCCCCGATATCATATGGGACCCCGGCCCCCACCCGCCTAACCGGGATGGTGATGATCTGATTCGGCTCATAACCGGGGAGCGCGGCCTTTCCTTTTGGGACCAGGAGAAAGCGCCGGCCCACACCGTCAATGATTTCCTTGCGGCCCTCGCCCAATTCCCGGACCCCGAAGGCCCCACCGAGGCCGCCGGACCGGGGTTGACAGGCGGACAGAATAAATCCGGCTCCCATGAAGATTACTAGCAGAAATGCTGCCATCCTGGACTTTTTCATGTCGTCTGCTCCCTGGTTTTGCGTATCCGGGCGAACTGCAACAGATAGAAAGTGATGCCGATGAGGAACAACAAAATGCCCCCAAAGAAGATCTTGATGCCTGGCCCCGTCCTGATGGTAAGCTCCACATAAGGCTCCTGTCTTTTCGACTCCTTATTGGCGGGCAAGAACTCATCCAGGTGGAGGGAATAGCCCCGGTGCCAGCAGGGCTGATTAAAACGCAGGCGGATGATTTCCGTTCGGCCGCGGCCGTCGGCTACGGCAATATCGGCAGTGGCGTCGATGGCCCTGCCCTGGTAGGCGATCATGGCGCTTTTATCGTAGTAGCGCACGTCGAGTTTCTTAAGTTGCAGGTGATAAGGCGATCCGGGCAGGCTCACCCGGGAATCAAGGCGCAGAATATTATGCTGGGAATTAATGCCCACCGTCACCAGAGTTAAATGACCGACCAAAATGACCAGCACCGCATAATGGATAAGGTGGGGGGACAAACGGATCATGAACCTGAGACCATTAGGATAGGAGGCGTAGTTGGTGATAATTTTGGCGATCTTGTCCGTGGTGCAGACAAAACTGTTCACCCCTAACGCGGTCATGAGCAATAAAAAGGTGAAGAACCACCAGGTGACCTGCAGATTGGCCCAGGCCACCGTGAGCATCCAGTCGGGCAACATCATATGGGTCAGGGGGCGGAAGACCGCTGGAAAGGCATTAAAGTAAAAGTATCCCACCAGTAAATGCAGGCTCACCGCCAACAGGAGGATCACCGCCAGGTCGAGATTGCCGAGAAAGTTCCAAAGGCGCCGGGCCGGATTCATTTAAAGAACCCCGGCGGTTGAAATTTGCCCGTCTCGGGCCAGTAATTGAAGATGACCACGATGATCCCGGCGGCCAGAGCGAATCCAGCCCGCCATTTGAGGGACCACCTGCCGTTCAGGTGCAAATGGAGGAAAGCGGAGTATAAAAACCAGGTGGCGGCAAAGGACAGCACCATGGCATCCTCCCAAACCACTAACGTCCCCCACCCGGCATAGGACCACGTGCCTCCCGCAAAAAGCGCCAGGGAGAGAAAGACATATCCCCAAATGAGCAGATTGGCGAAGCCGGGTGGGACGGCGGCTTTTTCCCGGGCACAGAGGAAAGCCCCGGCCAGCACCGCGCCAGCTAAAAAACAGGACCGGGCCGCCACTCCGAAGCCCAGGAACAGGTGGGAAAAGATGCTGTGCGATTTGAGAAAAGGCAAAAAGAAATCCTTGGGGAAAAAGACCGGAATAATCGCCAGAAGGGCCACCAGGGGGATTATCTTCACCGCTTCGGCCTTCTGCCGGTACCGGGCCAGCCACAGGGTCACCACCGCCAGTCCCAAGGGAAGCAAAAAAGGCTCCTGATATAAGCACAAAAGCGGCCAGGCCTTAATTAGCCGCAGAAGGGCGGAGCCGGCGTTGGCCAAAAGTCCCAGGCCCAAAAAGCAGAAGGACACCCCCTGCCCTCTCAACCACAGCGCCCCGGCGCTGAGGCCATAGCAGACCACTGCCAGATAGAAGATGTTGGTGTCGTTCAGCACTGCCTCTTCCCCATAAAAAAACTCCATCACCCTCGGCGCCGGCGACGGAGTTGGGCATCCGGATGCCGCCGCCCCAGTCTGCGCCGGGGTCCCCTGCAACATTAATTAATCCCTGGCTTTTTTCACCAACTTAATCGCCAGCACAAACATGGCGCCGCCCAGAACCGTAAGAATCAGGTAAGAAAACCAGGGCGGCGTTTGTCCATAGGCTGAAGCCCTGATCGCCTCGGAGGCAGGCGTCAGCGGCAGCAGCTTTAACAGGCTCTGCACCCAGGCGGGCATCTTATCCAGAGGGAAAAAGGTGCCCCCGAGAAAGGCCATGGGGGTAATCACAAAATTGGTCAACAGCGATTGATCCGCGTGGGATTTGACTACCATGGCCAGGCCGATGGCCAGGGAGGAGAACAGGAAGCTGGTTAAAATGACGGCCAACCAGAAATATAGATTATAGGAGAGCCTCACTCCGGAAATGAAGGCAATGAGAATGACGACTACGACTGACAAGAGGGCCCGGGTGATGCCCGCCAGGGCCTCCCCGGTGACGTACGCCGCGTCGCTCAGCGGCGCGGCCTGGAACTCTTCGAAGATGCCCCAATAAAAGCGGGCCACGTTGATCTCGGTGGCGATGGAGAAGGCCTGGACCATACTGTTCATCGCCACCAAGCCGGGGATGAGAAACTCCAGATACGACCGGCCCTGGATGGTAATCTCACTCCCCATCCCCAGACCGAAGGCGATGAGATAGAGAAGCGGCGACACCGACATGGAAGCAATCTGCCGCAGGAGTTTGCGCCGCAGGATCAGCATCTCTCGCAGATATACGGGAAACCAGCCTCCGATGACCATGGTCCTCAATGCCTCCCGGACCCAGATGAAGGCGCAGCCCCGGCAGGCTCTTGCTCCCGGGGCGCCTTGGCGACACTGCCGTCGGCGGTGACTTTCTTACCGGTCAAGGCGATAAAGGCGTCCTCCAGGTTTACCCGCCGCAGGGAAAAACCGCCTTGCTGTCGGTCGATGACCGCCTGGGCCTCCCGGCGGGACGGAAAATACTGGGTGCGCATATGTCCGTCAATCATTTCGTCCAGGGCCCACTCGCCGATCCCCGCCTTTAAATTGTCCGGGGTATCAAGCTGGACAATGTTGCCGAAGTCCAGAAAGGCCACCCGGTCGGCGAGGAATTCGGCTTCTTCGATATAATGGGTCGTCAGGAAGATAGTGGCCCCGGCTTGCTGAATCTTTTTCAGGAGGGACCAGAGGCGGCGCCGGATGGTGGGATCCAGCCCCACCGTGGGTTCATCCAGAAAGAGGATTTCCGGAGAATGGAGCAGAGCCCGGGCCACCATCACCCGGCGCTTCATGCCGCCGGACAGGTGCCTCACCAGGCTGTCGCCCCGGTCGTCCATCTCCACATATGCCAGCAGGGTGTCGATCCGGGCCCGGCGCTCCCCGTAGGGCATCTGAAAGATGCGGCCGTGAATATCCAGGTTCTCCCGCACGGTCAATTCCGTATCCAGGTTGACCACTTGCGGCACCAGTCCGCATTGCCGCTTGGCCCTGAGGGCGTCCCGTTCAAAATGACAGCCGTTCAGGTAAGCGTCGCCGGCAGTGGGCTTGGTCAGGCCGGTGAGGATTCTGATGGTCGTGGTCTTGCCCGAGCCGTTCGGCCCCAAGTAGGCGAACAACTCCCCTTTGGCCACCTGCAACGACACGCCGTTTAAGGCCTGCACGGTTTTGTAGCGTTTCACCAAGTTGGTTATCTCAATCACGGCTGCGAATTGATCCTTTTAGGGGAAATCTCCGGGGTATTAATGGCGGTTTTTTTCAGCTTTTCCCTGACTTCCCGCAGCATTTGCCCCCAATCGGCCACGTCTTCGGTAGTCAGGATGTTGACGGCCCCCCCTTGGAAATCGCCGTCCCCTGATTCCATCCGGTCTTCCAGCCAGCCTTCGACTTCCAAATAGTAATCTTTTAAATGTTGCAAAATTTCCGGATCGGCCTGCCATAGCCCCCGGCTTTCCGCCTCCATCAACCTGCGCCCAATCTCCTCCATGGCCCAGGGATTATATTTTTCAAAGAACTCCCGGTTTTCTTTATTCATCATGAAGGTGCGGACAATATCGTCAAAGATCCAGTCGTCAACTTCCCGGGTGGTGGCCTCCCACCCGTAAACCCGGCCGACCGCCCCGGCGATGTCCCCGGCCCCTTTATAGCCGTGGCGCTTCATGCCTTCGATCCATTTCGGATTAAGCAGCCGGGCGCGCACCACCCGGCGGATTTCATCGGCCAAATCGCGGACTTCGACATTTTCCGGCTCCCGGGAATCGCCATAATAATTTTTGGCGTCCTTCCCGGCGATATTGCGCACCGCCGCAGTCATCCCGCCGTGGGCGCCGAAATAGCAACAGCAACCCAATAAGTCGGCCTCGTCCGTCAACACCTTATTAAAGGTGGCGTCCACGGTTTTTAAACTGGAGATGAATTGATCATACGATTCCTGGCCGTACACTCCCTTGCCGTAAGCGTAGCCGTTCCAGAAGACAAAAATCTCGGCCAAATCTTTGTCGTCCTGCCAGGCGGAGGCGTAGATCGCCAGATTGACACCGGGCATGTAAGTTCCAGGTTTGCTGGAAAATATCCGCAGGGTGGCCTGGCGCCAGGCGGTTTCCTCGCTGATATCGGCCTTAAGAGCCTCGAGCTTGGCCAGAGAGTGCTTGCGAACAAAATTCTTCTCCGGCGACTCATCCTGCCCGGCCGCGGCCTGAATCGCCTCATCAATCAGATCAATACAGATGGGGAAATGGTCCCTGGTGATGCCGGACACCCGCAGGGTGACGTCGATCCGCGGCCGCCCCAATTCTTCCAGAGGGATCACCTTAAAGCCCTTGACGCGGCCATTGGACCGCCACTCGGGTTTGACCCCCAACAGGTCCATAATCTGGCCCATGACTTCGCCATCCGACCACATGATATCGGTGCACATCCAAAAAATGCCGATATTTTCCGGAAAGGCGCCTTCTTCCCGCAAGTGCTTGTCCACTAAGGATTTGGCCATCCTCTTTCCCACTTCATAGGCCGCCTTGGTGGGTACGCGCTGGGGATCGAGGGAGAAAAAATTGCGGCCGGTGGGCAGCACATCATCCCGCCCCCTGGTAATCAGGCCGCTGGGACCGGGGGGAATATAACCGCCGCCGGCCCCGCGCAACAGCGCCTCAATTTCCCTGGAGGACTCAAGCCTGTGGTTCAGATCAGCCAACTTACGCCGGACTGCGGCCAGATCAGAGAGATGCTCGGCGGCAACGATGCGTCCGACCATAACCTCCCGGACTTTTTCCGGCCAATCCGCGTCCGTGGCCAGGAGCAATTCCCTAATGACTTCTTTGCCGAGAAGGTCGATTTCCGCCAATAATTCCCCGTGGCTTCGCCGATAGCGCTCATCGATGTCCCCTTGCCGCTGGAGTAACAGTTGGAAATCCAACCCCATGGCGCGGCTGATGATTTTGCGCAAGGAGTATTCCTCGCCGGCGTCATAGCGCAGAATGGCGTTCAAGAAGTCCAGCCGTCCCGGGCCTGCGGGCAACTCCCCGAAAATATGCATACCGTCCTGCACCTGGGTGTTGCGAATCCGGCTCAATATTTCGTGGGCCCGGCGTTTGATGTCGATGAAGGGCATTTCTTCGAGCCGGCCGATCTCCTGGTCCAGGTTCGTCTTGTGCAACTGCTCGAGGACCATCTGTTCCAGAGTATGGGCGCGGCCCTGGTCCCCGATCCTGGCCTGCTCGTACTCGTCCAAATAACGGTTCAGTTCCTCCAGTTCATCATAAAGCCCGCCTTGGGAAAAAACGGGTTGCAGATGGTCGATGAGAGTGGCGTAACTGCGGCGCTTGGCCACCATGCCTTCGGTGGAGACGGCGGCATTGTAAATATAAAGATGCGGCAGATGGTTAATCGCCAGGTCCGGCAGGCAGGACTCAGATAAAGCGATCCCCTTGCCGGGCAGGAACTCCAAGCTGCCGTGGGTTCCCACATGAATAATAAAATCCGCGGCGAAGGTTTTTTCCAACCAGCGATAGGTGGCCAGATACTGGTGGGGAGGCGGTATTTCGGGATCGTGCAGAATTTTACAAACGCGGCCGTCACATTTGGGACCGGCGCATCCCCGCTTGGGCTGCACGCAGACCACGGCGCTGCCGCAGTCCACACCGGTTACCAGAATCCGGCGGTCGTAGACCATGGCCGCGGGAACGCCGTTGATTTCCTCCCCCGGCGGCTCGCCCCAGGCGGCGCTGATCTTCTCCCTGACCCCGGGGGGAAAGGCGGCCCACCACTCCAGGTAATCGTCAAGCTCGACCTGGGCCAGGGCCCCGCCCCGCTGGACGATTTCAGCCACCGTGGTCCAGCGAAATTCGGAGATGGCCTTTTTCTCCATGATGGTCTCGAGAAGTTCCTCCCCCGAGGCCGGGGGCAGGATTTGATAGCCCAACTCTTGCATCTGGCGCATGACGCGGGTGACGCTCTCCAGAGAATCGAGGTAGGCGGCGGCGCCCACCGTGGCCTCCACCGAGGCGCAGGGCGAGTTGTGCAGGATAAACGCCGCTTTCCTGGCCGCCACCGGCTTTTGCCGGAGTTCGATCCATTGCTTGATGCGGCTCACCAGATGGCGGCACCGCTCCTGAATAAGGACCCGCTGCCGGTAGTTGGCGGAAGTGGTAACGTCCTCCCCTTTTTTGACCGCGCCGATAATAATCGGCTCGACCACCCCTTCAAATTCCGGCATGGCCACCGACCAGCTCAACTCCGACCCTGTTCCCTGTAGATCCTGGCGCCATTCTTCTTCGGTTTTGCTATAGGCGATAATGGGTTGAAACACCGGCACGTCGAGCCGACGCAGGAGTTCCACCCCGGAACTGGTGACCTGCTGGTCGATGACTTGGTCCCGCTGGTTCGTGCTCAAAAGAAAAGGGATCAGTTTGACCAAGGCCTGAACCTGGAAGGGCTTGGACGCCTGGAATAGAAGGTCCTGAAGGGCTTGGCCCATGCCTTTGGCGCCGATATTGGCATCCTGGACGCTGAAGGAGAAGATCGGCAAGGTGCGCAAGCCCTGGCGCTCCAGTTCCAAGATCAAGGGGTTTTCCACATCCAGGTTTTTATTGACCCAGTAAAAACGGGAAAATAACAGGGCGACCAGGGGGGCCTGTTCCAAACCTGTTCGCGAGCAATAGCCCTCGTACCACTCCAGGTATTCATCAGGATTAACATAGTAAGGTTGCGGCGCTTCCGGATGGTACAGCCCTTCCCAGGGAAGCTCCCGGGGGGGACGAAACTGGATCTCGGCTTGGCCGACTTCATGCGCCAGGTAACAAAAAAGCTGCTCGAAGTTTTCTTCCCCTCCCAGCATAAGATAGCGGTAGCAGGTATCGACCACTTGCAGCTTCACCGAGGATTGCGGCCAATACGTGGGATCAAAGCTGACGCAGATAAAGGGGATACGCTTTCCCAGCTCCAGGATCTCGGTTTCGATGATCTCCCAGCAAGGGTCCACCGAGCGATAAACCAGGATGAGATCGGCGGTCTTTAATTCCTCCAGGGCCTCTTTGCACCTCTCCGGCTTGTCATTGAGACTCTGGGCCGCAAACACCTTCAGGTCCAGCCAGTTAAGCTTCCTGGCGGCTTGCGCCAACATGGGAGTGAAAACGTCCCAAAAAATAGCTCTGATCTTCATGGCCGCTTCCTATTTTCTTTGAGTGCGGAGTTCTTTGATATTCAGGGCGATTTCCTGGAGCGGCTGGCGGCGGATGCGATGAGGCAACGCCAGTTCCGCGGCCAGGTCGATATCATTTTTATTGACCTCGGTCCGTTCATGGTAGGCCGCCAGGGTTTTGGCGGTCTTGAGAATGATGATATCGCCGCGGTGGCCGTCCACTCCCACCTCCACGCAGTCCGCGGCGATGTCAAAAAGAAGCTCCCGGGCCATGGTCACCTGGGGATAGAGCTCCATGGCCCGGACGATTCTCTCCACCAGCCGTTGTGATTCCCCTTCCCAATTGAGGCAGAAATTTTCCGGATTCTCATCGAAGGCGGCGCGGCGCTCCATAATCGCCACCCGGTCCTTGATTTCGCGGATGCCCTCGATGTTCACGCAGAGCCCGAAGCGGTCCAGGAGCTGGGGCCTGAGCTCTCCTTCCTCGGGATTCATGGTGCCCACCAGCGTAAAGCGGGCCGGATGGGAGAAGGAGACCCCTTCCCGTTCCACCGTGCACACCCCCATGGCCGCGGAGTCCAGGAGGACATCCACCACGTGATCGTCCAGGAGATTGACCTCATCGACATATAAAATCCCCCGGTGGGCCGCGGCCAGGATGCCCGGTTCGAAACGCTTTTCCCCCTTCTTCAGGGCGTGTTCCAGGTCCAGGGCGCCCACCACCCGATCCTCGGTGGCGCCCACCGGCAATTCGATCACCCTGATCTCCCGCTTGACCGTCACCGGTTCATCGTGCAGCGACTGTACCCGGCATTCTTCATGCCCGCATTCCCGGCACAATTCCAGATTCTCGCCAGGGGCCAACTGGAAGGGGCAGTCTTTGACGACTTCGATTTGGGGGAGAATCTCTGCCAGCGAGCGCACCGCGGTGGATTTGGCCGTGCCCTTTTCCCCCCGGATCAGCACCCCGGAAAGGGTGGGGTTAATGACGTTCAAGATCAGTCCCAGTTTCATCTTGTTCTGGCCGACGATAGCCGCAAAAGGATAGTTCCTGCTCTTTTTCACTAAATGTTCCTCCTTACTACGTCCACGAGTTCATTGGCTTTGAGGTCTTCGATTTTGAAGTAGTCTGCGGCAAAAGCGCCCGCCAGTTCCAGCGCCAGGCCGAAGCTGACAATCCCGGCCTCTTCGGTATCCACCACGATATACTTGGTCCTTTCATCCAAGGCCATTTTTCGGGCGAAAGCCAGGGCTTCCGCCACCGGCTTTGACTCTCCGCAGGCGACGTTGGCCTTACCGTCGGTGATCAGGATGACGATGGGCCGGGAGGAAGGATCCTTGAGCAAATGACTGCGTAGGATTTCGTGACCCTTGGCCAGACCCGCGGCCAGGGGCGTCCGGCCGCCGATGGGCATTTCCCGGAGCAACTTGCCCGCCAACTCAATGGACGAAGTCGGGGGCAGGTTGACATAGGCTTCCTGTTTGCGGAAGGAGACCATGGCCACCCGATCCCGCTTTTGATAGGCATCCAACAACAGGGACATGACGGCCCCTTTGGAGGCCGCCATCCGCCCCCGGGCGCCCATGGAGCCGCTGGCGTCCACGATAAAGAGCAGAAAATTACCGACCCGCTTCTCTCTCACCTTTTGGCGAATATCTTCCTGCTGGATGTGGACGGCCAATACGGAGTTTGCCTCCCGCCGCCGTTGCTGGTGGGGGGCCGCGGCCCGCACGGTGGCGTCCAGTGCGAGGTCGTGGCCGTGGGGGCGCTCCACACTTTTTACATATCGGCCCTGTTTCAAGGAAGTGCGGGTGCGGGACCGCCGCCCGGAACCCCGGCGCAGCTTCCGGTCCTTGTCCCGGCTGAAGCGTTTGACCTTAAAAGTGGCGCCCACCTCGAAAATTTGCCCGGCCACCTCCTGGTCCCAGGTATCCCCTTCGGACTCCCGGTCCGGGGGGGAAGGCGGAGGGAGAGGCGGCATAACTTCTTCCGGCGGCTGGTTTTCCTGTTGCTCCGCGTCCTCTCCCGGGTTATCCTCCGGTGACTCCTCCTGATTCGCCTCATTATCCGGTGGCGGCGGCGGTGGGGGCGGGGGAGGCGGCGGCATCGTCTCCCGGCGGCGGTGCAGCAGGGCCATGGCGGCCACCTCTTTGATCTCCTCGATACCCGCCTCGGATTTGGCGCGATAGGCGGCCAGGGCTACCGCGGCCCGCTCGATGATAAGATCCGCCCGGTGGCCGGCGACATTATGGCTCAGGCACAACTCCGAGATCAGGGAGCGCAGGTGCTTGGGAAAGCGCACGGCGGGCAGATTCTCCTGGGCCTGGGCAATCTGGCGGGCGATTATCTCATTGTCCGCCTGATAGGCGGCGATAAAATCCTCGGGCTGATTGTCAAAATCCTCCCGTCTTTCCATGAGTTCCACCCGGGACTCGAGGTCCGCGCCGCCGTTAATCTCTACGCACAGGCCAAAACGGTCCAAAAGCTGGGGCCGCAAATCGCCTTCCTCAGGATTCATGGTACCCACCAGAATCAGGCGGGCCGGATGCTGAAAGGAAATCCCTTCCCGCTCCACCACATTCACCCCGCTGGCCGCGGCATCCAGGATGATATCCACCAGATGATCGTCCAACAGGTTGACTTCATCCACATAGAGAATGCCGCGATTGGCCTTGGCCAGGAGACCGGGCTGAAACCGCCTTACTCCTTCCTGGACCGCGGCTTCAAAGTCAATGCCGCCCAGAACCATATCTTCCGTGGCATTGAGGGGCAGATCGACGAATCTCACCCGGGAGGTGGCGCCGCCGTTTCGGGGCGGCCGCCGGCGGCAGTCCCGGCAATAATCCTCGGGAGCCGCCGGGTCGCACCGGAAAGGACAATCGGCCACGATCTTGATCTCGGGCAATAAAGCCGCCAGGGCCCGGACCGCGGTGGACTTGGCCGTGCCTTTTTCCCCCCGGATCAAGACGCCCCCCACCCGGGGATCAATGGCATTCAGGATCAGGGCCAGCTTCATCCGCTCCTGCCCCACAATGGCGGCAAAAGGATAGACCCGGTATCCGCCGGCCGCGCTGCTTGCCTTAGGATCACCCACAATTCACCCCTGGGACCCAGGCCCCCGTTGGCTGTTTGGAGAAGGTGGCGTCATGGCCGGAGATCAACTCATAACCTCCTCAATCTCTCCCTCAATATCCAGATAGGCCTCCCGGAGCTTATCCGTCATCTCCTGGGAGGCGTTCCACATACCCCGGTTAATCGCCTCCAGGAGCTTGTCCAGGATGTTTTGCAGGGCATAAGGATTCACCTCTTTCAGCCACTTTTGCATTTCGGGGTCGAGGGCGTATTTATCGGCGAACCGTTCGTACATGAAGTCGTCGACGACTTCCGCGGTGGCGTCCCAACCTAAAACCACGTCCATCATTTTGGATAAATCCCCGGCGCCTTTATAGCCGTGGCGCTTCAACCCCTCGATCCATTTGGGATTGAGCAGCCGGGAGCGAAAAACATGCTTGGCCTCTTCGAAGGTGGTGCGCATCTTGACCCGCTTGGGATCACTGGCGTCCCCCATCAGGGCGAAGGGCAGCTCTCCCCGGACCGCCTTCACCGCCACGATCAAGCCGCCGTAATAATTGTAATAATCGGTGCAGGAGAACATGTCGTACTCCCGGGAATCTTCATTTTTCACGGTCACGTCCATGCGGGACAGCAGGCGGCGGAAAGTCTCCGGCTTCTGCTTGCCGTAACTCTCCTGGCCGTAGGCATGGGAGGAATAGCGGATATAATTGTTGGCCAGGTCTTCTTGGGTTTGCCAGGCCTTGGCCTCGATCAATTCGGCCACGCCGGCCCCGTAGGTCCCCGGCGGACAGCCGAAGACCCGGAAAGTCGCCTCCCGGAAGGCCTCCTCGGAACTCCTGCCATCCCGAAGATATTCTTCAATATCCTGCAATACATGCCGCCGGATCATGTTGGTCTCCAAGGGATCATCGAAGACCGCCAGCAGTTGCACCGCCTTATCGATTAGCTCCACCAGGTTGGGGAAAGAATCCCGGAAAAACCCGGAAATTCGCGGCACTACATCGATGCGCGGCCGCCCCAATTCGGATTGGGGAATGATTTCCACCCCCCGCACATTGCCGCTACCCGGCTGCCAAACCGGCTTGACGCCCATCAGGTAGAGAATTTCCGCCAGATCGTCCCCCTTGGAGCGCATGGTGGGGCCACCCCAGAGTATGATGCCCACACTCTCGGGATACTTGCCGGTATCGTTCAAATAACGCTCCAACAAGGCGTCCCCCAGGCGCTGGCCCACCTCCCAGGCAGCGGGGCTGGGAATCTTCTGGGGGTCCACGGAGTAAAAATTCTTGCCGGTGGGAAGAATATCGGCCTGTCCCCGGGTGGGGGCCCCGGACGGCCCCGGCTCCACAAAGCCGCCCTCCAGGGCGTTTAAGGCCGCGTCGATTTCTTCAGTGGCCCGGCGGATATTGGGCACCAATTTCTGGCAGATGTAGTCCAACACCGCGGCGACACCGGCGTGGGGTTGGCCGAGCGCCGCGGCGATCATCTCCTGATGGTCGGCCTGGTAATCATTCTCCGCCAACCGGCGCGCCAATTCCAGGGCCTGCTCATGGGCCTGGCGAATCAACTGTCCCCCGGTTTTCCCCTGGAAGCCGGGCAGAACCTTGCCCTTATTCTCCACCAGAACATCATAATCAAACCCCAGGGCCGCCACGATGGATTCCCGCAAGGAAGGCACGTCGCCATTGGCCAACCGGGTGAGCTGCACCACAAACTCTTCCAGGCGTTTGCCTGCCGGATAAGTGCCCAGGGTGTGCAAGCCATCGCTGATCATGGTGTCGGCGACGTCCTCCAGGTAGGCGTGCAACTTTTGCAGAAAACCATCGAAATCCTGCATGGCCTCGGCTTCGGAAATTTCCAGGTCCTTGTCCAGGTCCGCCTGGGTCACCGCCTCCCAGATCATGGGGCGGATGAGGGCCAGCTTGCCGGGATCTTCCCGCTTGGCGTCATCGTAATCCCGGAGATGATTCTCCACCTTGGCCAGGTCTTCGTATAAATCGGCGTTGGTAAAAGCCGGAGTCAGGTGATCGATGATGCAGCAGTAACTGCGCCGCTTGGCCTGGGTGCCTTCGCTGGGATCATTGATGATATAGGGATAGACGTTGGGCAGGTCCATGATGGCCAGGTCGGGGTAACACTCTTCCGAGAGTCCCAGGGCCTTGCCCGGCAGCCATTCCAGGGAGCCGTGCTTGCCCACGTGAATCACCGCGTCGGCCTTAAAGACGTGCTTCAGCCAGCGGTATTTCATCAGGTAATGATGGGGCGGCGAGAGATACAGATCGTGGATAATGGCGTCGGCGTTCTCCAAATAGCCCCGGGGCGGCTGCATGGTGATGAAGACGTTGCCGTTAGTAAAACCCGCGAAGTTTAACTCGCCGTTATGCACAAACAGGTCTCCCGGCGGCGGACCCCAGTCTCCGGTCATCTTGGTCCGGGTGGCCTCCGGCAGGGCTGCATGCCAGGGCAGGTAGTCGTCCGGTCCGGCTTTGGCCAAGGCCCGGTCCGCCATTTTTTCCGGCGTCAGCCAACGCCGGTCGTAGGTCATCTGCGCCAGCACTTCCTCGGCCATGGCGTCGCCGCTGTCATAAAAGCGTTCCACCCGGTAGCCCCGGTCCGCCATCCTCTCCAACAGCAGCTTGACGCTGGCGAAGCTGTCCAACCCCGCGGCGCAGCCGATGCGGTCGTTGCGAGGCGGATAATGATGATAGATAATACCAATCCTCTTCTCCGCGTTCGGTTTCCGGCGGAGTCTGGCCCAATTGAGAGACAGCGACACCAGCCGCTCCACCCGGTCGGGGATGGGAACCTGCTTGGCCAGCAGCGCGCCGGTAATGGGGTCGTGTTGTTCTTCTTCCCGGGTGGCCACCGGCACGTTGATCAGCGCGCCGTCGAACTCCGGCTGGGCGGCGCAAAAGGAGACCTCCATGGTGGACATCCCCTGCCAGCTTTCCTGCCATTGCCGGTAAGGGGAAAAACTGGTCATCGCCTGGATGAAAGGCACGTTCAGCTTGGGCAACAGCTTTTTATACTCCTCCTTGACAATGGTCAGGGAAAACATCAGGGGATTGATCAACACGTCGATACGGGGCCGGCCCTGGTCCAGGAAAAATCGGTCCACGATATAATCCGCCCCCTGGTTCCCCAGGGTTTTGTCGGGATAACGGATATGAAAGACCGGCAGGACATTGGCCCCCTGTCTTTCTATTTCCCGGATGATGGCGTCGATGTACTGCAAGTTCTGGTTAACCCAATAATTTTGGTAAAACCATAAGCCCACGGTGAGCTTCCGGGGATCGACCTTGGCGGCCAGATACTCCTCCAAATCGGGGACCGTGGCATAATCCGGATGGTAAACGCCTTCCTGGAGGACCTTCTCCGGCAAAACCAGGGGTTCCGCCTCTCCAAAGAGAAGGTTATTGATATAAATCAGCATTTGCAGAAAATTCTGCGGGCCGCCAAAAGTCAGGTAACGGTTCAGGGTATCCCAGATGCCGTTCTCGAAGCCGTCGGCATATTTCTTGGCCGCGAAGAGGGCCTCTTCGTCGCCGCCTATGGGCTGCACATGAAAATGGGGGGCTTTTTCCCCGGAGGACCGCCTCTCCTCTAAAGCGGCCACCAAGGGCTCAAAGGCCGGGCAGGAGGCCTCGCCGCCGTGCAAGGTGATGATGATGATCTCCGCGGCCAGGGCCTCCTTGACAAAGGCGTTTTGCCGGGATTCGTCAAAAAGTTGGCTGCGGGTCCGGGCGGTAATTTCCAGATTGCCGCCGCTTTCCCGGAAGCGGACCACCGCCTGGCTCAAAATGGGAATTTCATTGGCAGTGGCGCTGAAGTAGGCTAAACGGTAGGGTTGCATGACTGATTCTCTCCCTCGGTGATATTGGACAAGGAATGATAATGGGGGCGTTTCTGCTGCATGTAGGCCCAGATGGCCCGGTAGAGATGGCAAGCAAGCCCTGACTGCTGGTAATCGTTGTAGAACAGACGGCTGGGGCAATCGCCGGGACAAAAATTATGGAGTGGGCATGATTCGCAGTCGGCGTCGGGTCGGCGGCGCCAGCCCCCAAGTTTCAATTTTTCCCCGGCCAGGTCCTCTACGGTGCCGGCGTAAAAACGGGAATCACCGATGGTTTGGCCACAAGGGTAAACGCTGCCGTCCGGATGCGCCGCCAGGCTTTCGCCCCGGCAGGCGTGGCAGAAATCCCGGGATTGCCGCCGGCGCCAGGCCTCTTCCAGTTTATCGAGTTCCCGCAGTTGCAGGGGGATGGGCCGCCTTTTATTGATGAGTTCCAGGGTGTGGAGAAGTTCGGAAACACCGATCTGTAAAGACTTGGCCGGGGCCGGGGCGACGCCGTTTGCCCGCGCGGCCCCTTTATCGATCAATAAATCCAGGCCGAGACCCCGGGCCTGGGAAAAGCCGCCTAAAAGCAGCGCCAATCCCTCCAGGCGGCCGACATTCTGGGCGGTCACCACCGTGGTGACCCGGAATTCAATCCTATTTTCCTCCAATTGCCGCAGGCCCGCGAAGGTCTGTGGAAACCCACCCCTTTGCGCCTCATGCACGGCAGGCGAGCCGTCCAGACTGACGCCCACCTGAATACGGTATTGCTTGATGAGGCGGATGAGCTGAGCATCGATGCACGTGCCGTTAGTTTGCAGCCCCAGGGTAGCCGGCAAGCCCGCCCCCCGCACCCGGGCGGCGGTATAGGCGATCAAATCCGGCTTGAGCGTCGGTTCGCCGCCGCTTAACTGCACGTGAAAGGGTTGACCGGAAGCTTCGGCCAAGCTGATGGCCCGGTCGATGATTCCGGGGGACATCACGTGCGGCGCTGCCGTGGGCGGGCGATAGCAATAGCGGCACTGCAGATTGCAGTCATCCGTGAGCCACAAGATCAAATAGCGAATCGTCGGCTTCATCTACACACCCAATTAGCGTCTCAACAACAGCTCAAAATCGATTGTAATCCGGGTCCTTATGCCTTACTGCCAAATGATTGAGCGCCAGATGCAAGGATTCTTTGGTCATCATCAGGTTTCCGCGGCCCAGGAATCGAGCCCAAAAAAAAATCCTTGAGTCCAAACGGACCCAAGGATTGCACCCAGTTTCACTTGTTCCTCGGGGAGGCTGGAGAGCTTTGCCATTCCTCTCGCAGCCCAGCTTCGCCCAATCCGTCGTTGGGCATCGGCCTGATGGTTACAGGCAGGTCTTCTGGCTCCCGGATCTTTCTACTCCCTGCGCCTTCCCATCTCTTTTAAAAAAGACAGTGGCTTTCACGCAGGTTTCGTCCCCGGTTACAGCGGCGGGACCGCGCCGGTTTCACACCGGCTTCCCTATCAAGCCCCTCAGGGCACCTGTAGCTCTAATTAAGGCAAATAATATGCCCCCTCTCAGTCCGCTGTCAATATAATTTTTTCCCTGGCGCAGTTTTTAGGCCGGCAAGGAAAAATGAAGGAGGAGCAGGATAGCTGGAATGGCCAGGAAAAAGCAGGGAGCAACGCCCCGTCTGTTAATCAGTTAAAAATTATGCTAATCTGGGGTCGGGGTGTTTTTGCTTCACCCCTGAGATTGCCCGAGGTTTCCATGAGCATTCGCACTCATTTAATCCTGGCCTTTTTAGGGATCATTCTGCTGCTGGCTTTGGGCGGCTTGTTGGTGGCCGACCGGATGGCGGAGAGATCAAAGGCGGATACCATAATCTTTGCCGAAGCCTTGGTTAAAAAAATCGAATCCGCCAATTACCGGCTGAGTAAACAGGTTTTGACCAAATATGGCGAATTTATTGTCCAGGACAAGGCCGAGATGGTGGCCAGGGAGATCTCCGACTTCCTGGCGGGCCAAAAAACTTATGATTATGCCACACTTCGCCAGGATAACCGGCTCCGGGAAACTGCCGTTCAAAATATTTATACCCCGGAAGGCAAGGCCGGTTATACGATTCTTTATGATAAAAATGGGGAGAACATCTTTCATCCCGATCGGCAGGTGGAGGGCCAAAATTATAAAAAATGGTCAGATACATACCCGGAAGTGTGGGAGGCCGTGAAAGCGGCAATTGCTCATAAAAGGTCCACCAGGTACCTAACCTTCTTTGATCAACAAAACCGCGAAAGGAAGCGTTTTGCCGCCACCGTGCAAATCTCCGGGACCCCATTTGTGGTGGCCGCGGTGGTTAATATCGACGAGTTTTTTTTCCCCACCCAGGAGAAAATCAAGCAGGCCAGCCAGGAAATTCTGGACCAGGCCAGAAAAACCATTGGGTCCCAAGCGGCGGCGGTGCAGCGAAAATTTGAAATAGTCGGCCTTTTCAGCCTGATAGCCTTATGTCTCCTGGGAGTATTATCCGGACTCTTCCTGGCTGACCGCCTCTCCCAACCTTTAATGAAACTGGGAGACTATGCCAAGAAATTGCCCCACCAAGACTTTTCATCTCCGCCTGATCCGGAGTCCCTGATCCCCCGGCGATACTTGAAGTATAACAATGAGGTGGGTTACCTGGCGAAGTCCCTGGATTTTATGGAAGCCGACCTGAGGGAACATATCCGGGAATTGGTCAAAACCACTGCGGCCAAGGAGAGGATCGAAAGCGAATTGCTCATCGCCCGGGAGATACAGATGAGCATCCTGCCCAAGATTTTTCCTCCCTTTCCCCACCGCCGGGATTTCGACATCTACGCCCTCATCAAGCCGGCCAAAGAAGTGGGAGGTGATTTCTATGACTTCTTTCTCCTGGATGATCAGCATTTCTGCTTCGTTATCGGCGACGTCTCCGATAAGGGGGTGCCGGCCTCCCTCTACATGGCGGTGACCAAGACCCTCATCAAAGCCATGGCCCAGCATAGATACCTCCCGGGCGAGATTCTTACCCGGGTGAACCGCGAGCTGGTCTCGGGCAATACCACTTCCATGTTTGTCACGGTGTTTCTGGGGACCTTGGACACCCTCAGCGGTCGGGTGCTCTATGCCAACGGCGGCCACAATCCCCCTTTGATGATCCGGAACCGGGCCGGCGTGGATTTCCTGGCCCCCTTCGGGGATGCCCTGGTGGGGGGCATGGAAGGTTTATCCTATAAAACCGGAGAACTGTTCCTGGCTCCCGGTGAGGCCCTGTTCCTTTACACCGACGGGGTGACCGAGGCCAGCAACCGGGAGGAAGAGCTATTCTCAGAAGAGCGGCTCCTGCAAAGCTTGCAGGATCTGCCTGGGGCCTCTTCCCGGGCAACGATCCAGGCGGTCAAAGCCAGGATTGATGAGTTTGTGGCTGGGGCGCCCCAGGCGGATGATATTACCATGTTGATGATCCGTTTTCAGGGCAGGGGCTAAACGTGGGCTTTGTTAAAATCTGAGGGGGGAAAGATGGCCAAGAAGCCGGCAAACCTAGTCTTTGGGGTCGATGAAAATCCGCCTTGGGGGATCACTCTGCTCCAGGGACTGCAGCATGTCTTCATCATAACGGTCTACTTTATTTTTCCGGTCATCGTCATCCACGCCTTGGGCGGCACTGACGACCAGGCTGCCACCATGGTCAAGATGTCCATGATCGGCATTGGCATCACTACCATATTGCAGGTTCTGCGCAAAGGTCCCATGGGCTCCGGCTACCTTGCCCCCTCAGGCAACGGACCCGCTTACCTATCCGCCACCTTGCTGGCCGCCAAGTCCGGGGGCCTATCCTTGATCTGCGGGATGACCGTCGTCGCCGGTCTCTTTGAGGTCCTAATCTCCCGCATCGTCAGCCGCCTGCGAGTCCTGTTTCCGCCGGAAGTCGCCGGACTGGTGGTGACCATGGTGGGCATCGAACTCATCCCCCTGGGCATCGAGCGCTTTTTCGGCCTGGGTCCTGGCGGGACCGGGATCAGTCGCAACGATTTTCTGGTGGCCCTGATCACCTATGTCTGTATGGTGGGCATCAACACCTGGGGCAAAGGCATGCTGCGCCTCTATCCCATCCTCATCGGCATGGGGGTAGGCTACCTGAGCGCCTTCTTCTGGGGTATCCTCACTCCCGCCAAACTGAGCAGCATCAGCGCCGCGCCCTGGATCTCCTTCCCCCGGTTCGCCAGCTTCGGCTGGTCCTTCGATATGGCACTGTTGCTGCCGTTCTTAATTGCCACGCTCTGTTCCACCCTCAAAGACATTGGCGATCTGACCACCTGCCAAAAAATCAACGACAGCGAGTGGAAGCGCTCCGATATGAAGTCCATCGGCAACGGTATCCTAGCAGATGCTGTGGGTGATATCCTCTCCGGGGTGATCGGTGGCCTGGGCCAGACCACTTCTTCCAGCAATATCGGTTTCTCTCTGGCTACCGGGGTCACCAGCCGCCGCATCGCCTATGCTATCGGGGGCCTTCTCTGCTTTCTGGCCTTTTTTCCCAAGTTGGCGCAGTTCTTTGTGATCATGCCCCGGCCGGTCATGGGGGCCATTCTGATCTTTGTGACCAACTTCATGGTTCTGGCGGGTTTTCAGATCATCACCACCCGGATGCTGGACACCCGGAAGATCTTTGTCATCGGCACCTCTTTTATCTTTGGGATTTCGGTGTTCCTCTACCCCCAGGCCTATCGCCAGGTCCCCGCTTTAGTGCAACCCATTTTTAGTTCCGCCCTCTCCCTGGCCACCATTAGCGTAGTCATCCTGAATCTTATCTTTCGCCTGGGCATTGCCAAACGCCAGGGGCTCACCATCACCCCCGAGGATCGTGATTTTGCTGAGAAACTCACCACCTTTATGCAGAGGCAGGGGGCGGCCTGGGGCGCCCGGCGGGAGGTGATCCAACTGGCGGAGTCGGCCATGATAGAGTTTATGGAGGCCCTGGTGGGTCTGAAGCTGGCCGGCGGCCCCATCGAGGTGGAGGCGAAATTTGACGAGATGAGCCTGGAGGTGAGCTTCCACTATCAGGGACGCCTGCTGGATTTCCATCCCCAGCTCCCCAGCCAGGCCGACTTATTGGAGGACGAGGAAGCAGTCTACCGGCTCTCCAGCTTCATCATCAAGAATCATGTAGACCGCATCAAAACCGGGGAAGAGAACGGCCGTTGTTTGGTGGTTTTTCACTTCGACCATTAAAGGATCAGGACACGGCAGCAGGCGGGGTCAGGTCAAAGCAGAAGGTCACCTGGTTGACGCCGGATTCATAGTGATAGTCGATCTCATCGGCCAGTTGCCGGGCCAAGTGGATTCCCAGCCCCCCGATGGACCGCTGTTCCAAGTCCGGACCCAGATTCGGTGGCCCCTTTTCCAGGAGATTGAAGCGTCGGCCCCAATCCCGCAAAGACAGGCAAAATCGGTGTTGATCCTCCAGGAAGAAACTTACCTCCACCTCACCCGGCCCCCGGGGGTAGGCGTAGCGGATAATGTTGGTCAGCAGCTCTTCCAGGACCAATTCGATCTCCCATCTTCGCTCCCGGGGCAGGCCCAATTGCTCCAGTTCCGGCGCCAGAAAAGACCGGAAGGCCTCCAGAGATTCCATAACTGCCGGTAATCGCAGCCGGTTCATGGTTTGATCTGCGCGAGGGCTTCATCCAGGGAGGGATACATGGGAAACATGCTGTAGATGCCGGCAATATTGAAGACCTTTGCCACCATGCCGGCAATTCTGGAAAATACCAGGCTGCCATCCCTGGCCTTTAATTGTTTGGCCACGAACAGAATTGTCCTGATGCCGGCACTGCTGATGTAGTCAAGTTCACCCAGATCCACCGCGAAGTATGATTCTCCCGTCTCCAGCCATTTCAGGCATTTCTGCTCAAACTCAGGAGCGGTCGAGGCATCCAACCGTCCTTTGAGTTTGAAAACCACTACTTCCCCTTGTTTTTCCGTGATCAATTCCATCTGACGCTCCCGAGTGGCAAAGATTCAAATAAGTTTAGCCAGCGTACACCTGCGGCAATGGGGATGGCACCGGCTCCAAGCGGCGTTTTCTGAGGCAAGCCCCAAAATGGCCCTCGGGAATAACCACCTGGGAGCCTCTCGGCGCGCCTCGGCTGGAGGAGAAAGAGGAAAGTCTGAGACGACCTTAATGGCTTCTTTCCCGGCAAGCGGCTCAAGCACCATTAGGGTGGTCCTTCTTTGGGAACCTGGTATCGGCGTTCCGGCAATTTTTTTCAAGGCCAGTGAGTAACAAGAGAAGAAAACCCCATAGATGAGAAATTCATAATCCATTTTTTGAGGCTTAGGTTATATGTTGAAAAAATCTATCATATGAATTTTCAAAGAGAAAGAAGAATTATGCGCACATCCCGGATTACAGAGAAACTCCCTGAAGGTGAAGAGATTCTGGGGACTTATGCCGGGTACCAATAGCTGGCCAGTTGCAGTGATCATCACTTAACACCAGCAGCAAAAAAATTTGGGGGCAGGTAACACCTTTCCATACGGAATTTGCGCTTTCACGGCTCAGGTTAACTAGAGTTAAGTCCCGAGGTTCACACTGGTTTCTGCTTCCCGGGTCCTCTTCACTCCATGAGCAATGGCGCAATGATGGGGGCGATCATGGACAGAGTGGCCTTGATTTTGGCCACAAAGCCATCGGCATCGCCTTTCAGAGAACTTTGAAAGGGGTTCTTAGTGGGGAAATCCTTGGACCAGGTTTCCCCGGTCACATAGACATTACCGCGGGTATCCACGGCAATGCCGTTGCCCCAATCGTCGTCGCTGCCTCCCAGGAGATAAAAAAATCCTATTTTGCTCCCAGCGGGGAATAATTTGGCCACATAGGCATTCGCGGTATAAATTCCCGGGGAGCCGGCCACCGGGGAGGAGGACCACCCCGTAATATAGGCTGCGCCAAAACGGTCCAGGGCGATGCCATAACCTTCATCATCATAATTTTCCCCCAGGTAGGTGGAGTAACTCAGGGTGCTGCCGACTTCATCAAGTTTAGCCGCAAAGGCGTCGGATACTCCTTTCCTGGCCGCCTGAGCCGGATTCTTTAGAGGGAAATCGGCGGAGTAGGTAGTGCCGGTCACACATGCATTACCGTTATTGTCTACAGCAATGCCGTAACCTGCATCCTCATTGGCCCCTCCCAGGAAAGTGGAATAAACCACGGCCCCGATGGCATTAAGCTTGGCCACAAAGGCGTCGCCGGCCCCCGCAAATGTCCCTTGAAGGGCGCCCGCGGTGGTAATGAAATCAGGAGAAGTGGTCTCTCCGGTCACATAAGCATTGCCATTCTTATCTACCCCAACGCCATAACTCGAGTCATCATTGGAGCCGGTAAAAATAGTGCGATAGATCAGGCCGCCGACGGGATCAAAACGGGCAATAAAGGCATTATAAAGGGAATAAATATTAAAGGTCTCTCCGGTGACACAGGCAAAGCCGTTTCGGTCCACGGCGATGGCATAGGCGGCATCTTCATAGTTATCTCCCAAGTAAGTGGAATAAACCAGGCCATTGCCCGCGGCGTTGAGCTTGGTGATAAAGGCGTCAGTGGTACCCTTGCGGCTGGATTGATAGGGGTTCATGGTAGGGAAGGAACTAGAATCGGTATAACCAGTCACATAGGCATTACCCTCTTCATCCACGGCGATGCCGTAACCCTCCTCCGAACCCTCTCCCCCCAGGTAGGTGGAGTAGACCAGGGCGTTGCCTGCGGGGTTGAGCTTGGTGACAAAAACCTCAGCAGTCCCTGAAAAATAAGAATCATAAGCCCCCAGAGTGGGAAAATCGTTGGAGAAGGTGCAGCCGGTGATGTAGGCATTGCCGCTGCTATCCACCGCGATGGCGTTGCCCACATCGTAAGCGCTTCCCCCCAGATAGGTGGAGTACAGTACTTCTGGATCGATGATCAGGGGGAGTGTTTTATCATAAGAAGTCACCGCAAAGCTGTAACTGGGAGAGTCCTTTCCCGGGGCCAGTTTGAAGCCCCCCTGCCGGGGTACCCGCACGCCGTTGATCACCTGGTAGATAAAAGGTTTTTTCTGCGCCAGGGAGCCGCCGTCGGGCAGATGGGCGATCAGGTCTCCTGCCTGGGTGACTTCCAGGCCTTTAATGCCCTGGTACTGAAATTTCACCCGGCCCGGATCAGCCCCGGGTTTGACCATGACGTCGTATTCCAGGTGGCGCCCCTTGCCGTAAAATTTCAGATCGATCCCGGGGTAGGCGTCCAGGTAGGCCACCGCTCCATAAGTGGGAATGCCGGTGCGCCATTTTTTGGGGTCCGCGCCCCGGAGATAGTTGACTTGCCCGGCCTGGAGGCCTACCCCGGAGATCTTCACTCCGGGAGACATGCCCACCGGGGTCAGGTTAAAGTGCAGCGGCAGGGTATGTGCAGCAGGTATCCGGGCCAAGCGGGCTTCCCTTTGCGCCTTACCCTTCCGGGGGCCGCGGCCCGTAGCCCCAACCGGGTTAGCTGCCTTAAGCAAGGAAAACTGGAGGCCAGCCGGAGTGAAATAAACGGCCCGGCCCTGGCCTTGGGCATAATATTTGATCCGCCCCTCCACCTGGCCCCGGTTTTCAACGAAATAAAGGGGGAGGCGGCTGCCAGGCTCTCCGGGGCCGGGCCTTTTAAGCCGTTCCGGCGCCTGGCCGGCTCCGGCCGGGGCCGGAGTGGGAGTGAAGGATATCATGCCGCCGATGAGGGTCGCCAACAGGCTCCAAAAGATTAACGGTGAACGGGGGAACCGCCTTCCTCCTGCCATATTCTCTCCTCTGCGGGGCTGCCCCCTTTAGGGCTGGTGTTTCTCCACTCCCGGCTCCGGGTCGGAAGTGTAAATCTTCTCTTGATCTTTCAGAATCTTGGGATGCGGAGGTCCGGTTGTTTCCTTTTGCTCCTTAGGCGTCCCGGCTGGACTGGCGGTCCCGGCCTTTGCCCCCGCGGCCGCTGTGGTCCGGCGGATAAAGTCCACCCTGGCTTCCAGTTCCTGGGCCACCTCTTTTTGATACTCGTCTTTTTCCTCCGGGCTGAAGGCCCCCTGATTAAGGAAATTTTGGATCTCCCCCTGCAGGTCCTCCAGTTCACGGTCCGAACCGGCCAGCCTGATCCTGGTGAGCAGCGCGGGCCAGGCCGGGGCTGCGGGGATGCCGCCCCCGGTGATGGTCAGCGACTCCTGGACCGGGGCAACCGCGACGGGAGTAGATGAGGCGGCAGAGGCGCTGACCGCTGCCCCGGCCTGGGGAGAAGCCGCAACGCTGGAAGAGGCCTGCACCTGCTGGGTCAGCCGGTTCCCCACCGCATCATAGGTGTACTGAATGACGGTGCCGTCGCTATACTGCACCTTGATGAGACGGTTGAGGTCGTCGTAAGTGTATTGGGCGGTGGCGGAAAGAGATTGAGCTGTAAATAGCAAGATGGTAAATAGCACCAACATATATGGTTGCATCAATTTTGTAGGCTTATGCTTAATCATTTTATTTACAACCTCAGATTATTTGGGGCAGACACCTTTCTTTGTTAAGTCTCTAAAGGCATTCAAAAACTCAGGATCGGTATATGCTTGCAGCAAGTCATCTGCAGCACTAACTACATCTAAAGTTCCCAATAAGTTGTCTATATTTTCAACCCATAAGTTAGGCGAAAGTCTCCCACCTACTAACCCAAGGCTAAGATCAGCTGCAGTTGCTAGATTTTGCGCAGTATAGCTGTTGGGAAAAGCGAGGTCCGCAACATCATTAAAAAACGATCCTTTACTAGCTGGGTTTTTTTCAAACAGAGCCGCCCAAAGATTTGTCGCATTTACAGTTACACCATAAGATCCTGTAAAAACTAATGCAGTGCCAGCCACAAGGCCTACTCCAGTTACTGCTGTTCCCGTAGCTATAATAGCACCACCAGCAACTGCAAAAGCATTCCCAACAAGACCACCAAAAGATCTGCCAGCCTGCTCCCAATTAACCAAGCCTACAGGATCTATGTATTCGACCGGATTATTTTTCACAAATGCATATAAATTCTTCCCACCGGTCTCCTTCAGTGGGTCTCTGGTCATCCACCTTCCCACTGCTGATGCATAAAAACGATACCCATAATAGGACATTCCGGTCTGGTCATCATAAGGTTTGGTGGAAAACTGCATGAGCTGGCTCAGGCTGCCGCTCTGGGCCCGGCGGCGGCCGAAGGGGTCGTACTGGTAGGCCGCAGACACTCCCCCGGCGCTGTTTAACACCGCGGAGACATTCCCTTTGCCATCATAAAGATAAGAGTAATTTGCGCCTTCCTGGTTGAGATGGAGCAGGCCGCCGATGCCGCCGCCTTTATGGTGTCCCCAGGTGTATTCCCGGGTAATATTGTTGTCCGCGTCCCGCTCCTGCACCAGTAGGGCGCCGTCATAGACATAGCGGCTGTCGGATACCAGACTGCTGTTGCGGTACTTTTTCACCTGTACCAGCATCTCGCCAAGGTAGTAGTACTCCGTCTTGTTCCAGGCGCCGTCAGCGCCGGTATGGGTGAGGGATTGCAGACGATTTTCGGGATCGTAAAGCGCGGTAAAGGCGTAGCCGTCCGGGGTGTAGCCCTTTTCCAGGTTGCCGTCCCGGTCGTGGGCAAAGGTCTTGGTTCCGGGGTCGGTGGCGCTGAGGAGTTGGTTGACGTTGTTGTAGGCATACTGGACTGCCGCATTCTGGTAGGGAGTAGGAACTACTGGTTCATTGGCGGTTTCCGCGGCCCGGAGATCCTGGGCGTTGAAAGTGTAGGAGTAGCTGTTAATGAGCACTCCTGCGATATTTTTAGTGGTCATTTGGGTCAGGCGTTGTAAGGCATCATATTGAAAAGTGGTCCTGGCGCCGTTGGGCCGGGTGAGGGACCGCACCAGGGGATTGACCCCGGTATAGGTATAGTAGTAGAGGTCGCCGCCGGCGTTAACTGCAGTGAGCCGGTTATACTCGTCATAGGCGTAGGCCGCGGCCTGGCCCTTTTCCCGGGTCATGGCGATCCTGCGGCCCAGGGCGTCGTATTGATAAGTAATTTTGTCATTGTCCCAGGGACCGTCCACGCTCACCAGCCGGGAATTGGCGTCATACTCGTAGGTGTAAGTTCCCACAGCATTGCTTGAAGAGAGCAGCCGGTTGTATTTATCATAAGTATAATTAATCCAGGGCAAAGTGTCTTGGTAGTAATAGGTGTTGTAATAAATCCGGGTGAGATTGTTGTTGGCGTCGTAATTATAATAAGTGGTAATGCCCCGGGCATTCCGTTTGGAGGCCACCAGACCATAATTGTTATATGTGTATAACTCGTATTCGCCGTCCGCATAGATCTTTTTCACCAGGCGGTCACCGGCGTCATATTTGAAGCGGGTGACATTGCCCTTGGGGTCCACCAGTTGGGTGCGGTTGCCGTTGGCGTCATAAGCAAACCGGGTCATGCCGCTGGCGGGATCGGTGACCGCGGTGAGGCGGTTGAGCTTGTCATAGGTATAAAAGGTGGCCTGGCCCGAACGCTCGGTGACTTGGTCCAGCAGTCTGGGGCAGCAGGTGGAATACTGGAAACTCCTAAATTTGCCGTCGGGGTAGGTGATCCGGGTCGCCTGGTCCAGGTCGTTATAATCATAGGTCACCGTCAGGCCGGTGGCATCGGTGTAGGTCCGCACCCGGTCCAGGGCGTCGTAGGTATAGCTCTGCACCCGCTGGGCCGCGCGGGTGCGGTGGCGCCCCTGCCTCACTTCCACCAGCCGGTGGTAGGCATCATAGAGATAATTGGTGACGGCGCCCGCCGCATCGGTGCTGGAAATCAGTTGCCCATAATCATTATAAGCGAAGGTGGTGACATTTCCCAGACGGTCGGTAAGGGAGGTGACCTCATGGGTATTGTTATAGGTCAGTTTTATTTGCCCCAGGTCATCCTGGGTGGAGATGAGATCGACATTATTGCTGGCATAGGTCATATTGGCCGTATAAGATAAGGAAGCGGTGATGGAAGTAGGCAGACTCATATTATTATAAGTGTAACTTTTATAGCCATGATAATCTGAAACATAAGTACGGTTCCCGTAGCTATCATAACCAAAATAATAGCCATCACTTAAGGGTAATCTCTTAGAAGCGATATATCCTTGATAGTTACTAGTTATATAATAATATCTTGTCTTTGGTGTATTAACATTGCTTGCCTCGTAACTGACATAATTAACGTAATTATTAGGACTGACGTACCAGCCATAAATCAAATTGCCGTCATAATGATACTCTTCCTTATTACCAAAAGGATCGGTGACGGTAACCCGGAAATCTTCCCACATAGTACCGCCGGGCGCTGGGTAACCGTTACTGCCGTTAGGAATGCCGTCCGCCGGTTCAGTATAGATATTCCAGACACCCCGGTCCTTGGCGATGCTGGTCATAAAAATGTCTTGATCATAGGTAAAACTCGCCGCATAGTTCCCCATATCGGTGATTTTAACGAGATTTTTGTTGGCGTCGTAGTCAAAGGCGGCGGTGCGGCCGAAGGGGTCGGTTACCTGGGTTACCAGGTTATTGGCGTTGTAGGTTAAGTTGGTCACCCGCCCCACGGCGTCGGTGATGGTCGTGAGCCGAACCGCGGCGTCATAGCCGAAAGTCAATTTCAGGCCGTGGGCATCCCGAATCTCCACCAGAAAGGGCTGGAGCGAGGTGGTCCCCGCAGGGATGTTGAAAGTATAGACCGAATCATCGGGAAATCGCAGCTCATAATGGTACGCCGAGAGCTTATCCAGCCGGTTGAAGACCTGGGTGGGGGGCGTAAAGCCGCCGGCGCCGTCCGGAGTAAAGATATCATTCCGGCCATCGCCCATGAAAACGGTAACCGTGCCACCGGTATCTTCCACCAGGTAACAGCCGTAATTAAAGGCCCACTTGTTACCGAAGGGTTCGTATTGGGCTATGGAGGCTTGGGAATTGTAATTCAGGGTAATTTCCACGCCTGGGCCGATGGGACTGCGGTACCATAAAGGGGTGTCAGTGACAAAGAAATTAAGATTGATGGGATTTACGGACCATACCGGGGACCCGCAACCCTTTTGCTTATTATCCGGTTTTCCCAAATTAGAGGGGGCCCTCGGGACCCCGCAACAGCCGCCATAGAGGTCTGACATCTCCTTGGCCGCCAGTTTCAGGCCCGGGAGGCCATGGGGGCCGGCAAAGACCAGGGCGTTGCCGCCCCATTCCCGGGCGAACTCCGCTTCGGTCTGGCGAAAGCGGTTGCCGCTCTGGGGATCGAAGAATTGCAAGGCGTTCTTTTCCACCGCCTCCAGGACCCAGTAATGGCCGCGGTCGCCTTGGGTCCGCCCGGTCAACTGGACGATGGCCGGCAGGGGAATTTGGCGCAGTTGGGCAACCGTCAACTTCAGGCCGGTAAGCCGATAGCCTTGGCTGGCGGCCAGTGACTTGAGGTCCCGCATACTGTGGCCCCGGGATGAGGCGGCCACCAGTTTCTGAAGGTCCCGGGCCTGGGATTTCTGCCCCTTCTTGCGGAGCAAATGGGCCAGGGCCTGGGCGCCGCAGTTAAAGATGGCCAGTTGGTCCCGTTTTTCCCGGGAGAGCCTCTGAATCCAATGGGCCGCGTAGGTGCGGTCGCGCCAATCTTGGCTGTCCTGTTTGAGCAGCCGGAACTGTTCCTGGGCTGCGGGGAAATTGCCCTGCAAGGTCTTCAGGTTGGCCAGGCGGGTCCGGGCCTTGTGGACCATAATCCTGGCGCCCTGGTGCTGGCTGTCACGGTTGGCTGCCAGGATCCGGTTAAAGCAGTTCCCCGCCTCAGTATAGCGGCCATGATAGAGGGCATCGCAGCCCACGTGCAGAACGGCCTCCGAGGCCCAGGGACTGTCCGGATATTGAGCCACATGCTGCCGGAACATTTCCACCGCTTCCTGGTATTCATGCATATTCCAGGCTTGGATGGCAACCCCGAAGGAGTGATTGACCTCTCTTTCCCGGGCCTTATTGGCCAGGAAATGCGTAGGATAGAGGGGTCCGCCCAATTGGCCCGCGGCCATCAATTCTTCGGTAGTCGGCGCCCGGGAAAGATTTAAAGGCTTGACGGAATGGCGGACCTGAGGGAGGTCCTGGGCAGCGGCGCGGCAGTTGAATCCTGTCAGGCTGAAGAGGAAAACAAGATTAACCAGGGCAAGCAATCCTGCCCTCAACCAGAAAGGCACTAATTCACTACGTGATGAAAGCCGACTCATTTGCCTGTCTCCCAGCCGATTCATCATCTTTCGGGAAGTCTGTAAGGACTTCAAGCAATTGTCGCCTTAGCTCCATTGCCTGGAATAGGAGGAAGGGGCTATATCTAGAGGTTTGGCAAATACGGCAGATGCGACGAACAGAGGAGGGGAGTACTTTTGGGGGGAATGGCATTCCATTATTCCTAATCCTATTATCGATTAATTATCTAAAAGATAAACTGTTCAAACAAACATTTAAATAGATTCAAATTGTAAAGATTATCGGAAGCGCTTTGTACCTTAGTCGACTTTTTATTAATTGTCAATAAATTCTTTAAAAGAGTAGCATCGGTTTAGTGATGCAGATGTCTACCGCTCCCCTCTGCAATGGTGGCCCACCAGGTATTGGGCAATAGGTTGCCGGAGGAAACGCAAAGGGAAAAAAGACTGCCAATATGGGGTATTATAAGTGACTCTAATTAATAGACTCTGAGTGGAACCGATCTTTTGATCTGGGGATAATTGGCAAACTAGCAATACTCTATCAGGATTTGGGCCACCATAGGGTTGCCTTCCGCCAGTTCTGTCAGGTATGCCTTGAGAGGTGGCGGATTTTGGAAGGCTCTCTCCGGGGCGCACGCAATAGGAAGGCCTGTACCGGTGCGGCCTTCTCCTTTACCACCAAAGGAGAGAGCCGTTCAAAATGAAAATAACCCTGGCAGTGATGATAGGTGCCGGCGCCGACAATGATTTCATCGGGCTGGGCCAGGCCCATGAGCCGGCTACGTATAGTATCTTTTTGACTGCAACTCGGTATAACATAGCGGCGTTCATGGCCCACGGTTACCGGCTCCGGCAAGGCTCTGGACTGCAGCCGGGCAAGCGGGGCCGAAGCAATTTTGGGAATTTCCTCCGGGCCAGGTTTCAGACTATGGCCGCATTGGCTACGTTTTGATGCTTTTTGATTGCGGATTAGTATTAGAGAAGGGGCTTTAAATCCAAGCAATTATTCATCCCGGAGGCGGTAGCCCACCCCGGGTTCGGTGAGCAGATATTGGGGGCGGGTGGGGTCGTCTTCCAGTTTGCGGCGCAGATTGAGAATAAAGATGCGCAAATAGGAGTTTTCCTCCACCGCAGTGGGGCCCCAGACCTCTTTCAGCAATTGGCGGTGGGTCACCACTTTGCCCCGGTACTTCAGCAGGACGGAAAAGAGCTTGTATTCGATGGGGGTGAGATGCACTTCCTCCTGGTCCCTGAAGACCAGGCGCCGTTCAAAATCCACCTTGATGTTACCCAGGGAAAAGGAAGTTGCCTGCTTGCCGTCCTCCGCGGGCGCGGTGCGGCGCAGGGCCACGCGCATGCGGGCCAGCAACTCCCCCACCCCGAAGGGCTTGGTCAGGTAATCATCCGCACCCGCGTCCAGATTGGCCACTTTGTCCCGTTCCTGGCCCCGGGCGGAGAGGATGATAATGGGCACCCCCGACCAGGTCCGCAACTGTTTGATTACTTCGATCCCTTCCATGTCCGGCAGTCCCAGGTCCAAAAGGACCACCTCCGGCACCCGGGAGGCGGCCAGGGCCAGCCCCTCCTTGCCGGTGCCGGCCTCCAGCAGGTCATAGCCCTGGGTTACCAGGCTGGCCCGGAGAAACCGGCGGATATGGGGATCGTCTTCGATGAGCAAAATAACCGGATTCATGCTCACACCTTGGCCGCGTCTCCCGATAGATTTTTATCCAGCAGGGGTGCGCCTGCCACCAGGGGGATGGTGAAGCTGAACACGGCCCCGCCTTCCGGCCGGTTGGCGGCCCAGATGCGGCCGCCGTGGGCCTCGATGATACGGCGGCAGATGGTCAGCCCCAGGCCCGCACCCCGGGCGCTCCCCGGGGCCACCTGGTAGAATTTTTCAAAGATGCGCTCCTCCTCACCCGGAGGCAAGCCCGGACCCCGGTCGGCAATGGCCACCAGCAGTTCTTGCTCCTCCAGACGCCCCAAGATTTCCAGGGGCGTTCCCGGGGGGGTATATTTCATGGAATTTTCCAAAAGGTTGATCAGTACCCTTTCTAAGAGCAAAGCGTCGATCTTGACCAGGGGGAGATCGGTGGGCAAATTTATGGACACCGGGTGGTCCTTAAGCTGGGTGTCCAGTTGGGCCAGGGCGCAGCCGATCACTTCCTCCAGGACGTGCCACTCCGGGTTGAACATGGCCTGGCCGGACTGGAGGCGGCTCATCTCCAGGAGATTGTGCACCAGGCGGTCCAAGCGCTTGGCCTCTTCATAGATGGTCTGGGATAATTCGTGTTTGGTGAAGGGATCCAGGTGGCTCTCCCCCTCTAAAAGGCTGCTGGCGGAGCCGGCGATGACGGTGAGGGGGGTGCGCAGGTCATGGGACACGGAACTGAGAAGGGTGTTGCGCATCTGTTCGGCTTCAATCTGGAGTTGGGCCGCCTGGGCCTGGCGGGAGAGGTTCTCTCGTTCGATGGCCAGGCCCACCTGGCTGCCCAGGGCCTCCAGCAGCCGCAGGGAATCCGCCTCCAAGGAGTCAAGCTGGGCCGGTTCCAGCCGCAGCACTCCGATAACCCGGGACGCGGCCATGAGGGGCAGGTAGATGCTCCTAACCGCGGACAGGGTGCCGGTGCCCGGTCCGGCCAGATGACCGTGGCGGAAGACCCAGGAAGCCACCATCTCTTCCCGGACGTCCTCATCAGTAAAAGGATGTCCCGCCTGGATCTGTAATTTGCCGTCGGCCCGGGGCATCAAAATGGCCACCCGGCTGTCGAAGATTTGGGAGATTTGGGCTGCGGCCACTTGCAGTAGTTCTTCCAGGCTGTTGATGGCCGTGAGGTTCTGGTTCATCTCCAGAAGGGCCGCGGTTTGCCGCTCCTGCTCCCGGGCGATTCGGGCCTGATGGCGCACCCGGGTGGTCAGACCGCTGACCAGGGTGCTCACTAAAAGCATCACCACCAGGGTGATGGTGTATTCGGTGTTGGCCACCGCGAAGGAGAAGTATTCGGGCACAAAAAAGAAGGCAAAGACGGCCACGCTGAAAATGGAGGAGAACAGGGCGGGGCCCCGGGTGAGAAAAGAGGAGATGATCACCACCGTCAGGAGATAGATCATGGCCAGGTTGGTGAGGGCCAGATAGGGAAAGAGGACCCAGGCCAAGCCGGTGCAGAGGCCCACGCCGCCTGCGGCCAGGAGATATTCCCGGAGGAGCCGCCGGGGTTTGGGGGCCGGGGCCGGGGCCGGAGGGGCCTCCTCCCCTTCCCCGGAGATGACGAAGATGTCAATGGGGCCGCAGTTCCAGATGAGATGATCCACTAAAGAGATGCCCAAGAAGCGCCGCCAGCGGCGCTCCACGGGTTTGCCCACAAAAATTTTGGTAACCTGGTGTTCCCGGGCAAAGGCCAGGATTTCATCACCGACGCGGAAGCCGGAGACCTTCAGGGCCTGGGCCCCCAGTTTGGCCGCCAGATAGAGGGCCTGGGCCACGTGCTCCTGGTTTTCCTGGGACAGGCGGGAGTGGGAGGGAGTTTCCACATAGAGGGCGTACCACTTGGCCTGTTGGGCGTCGGCGATGCGCTTGGTGGCCCGGATCAGGGGAAGGGAAAAGGGACTGGGGCTGAGACAGACCAGCAGACGTTCGCCGCCGGACTGGGTCTGTTCCGCCTTTGGCTGCACCATGGCCCCGGGTTCCGGGTTGGACGGCATATGTCCCTTATATCCCTAGATATCTTATTTATCGCAGGATAACCGGTCCGGGGCTTTTGGTCAAGTGCTGCTACGCCTTTGGGTCTTGGGCGGAAGGATATCTCACGCCAAAACGCAAAGACGCAAGAATAAACTTCCGTGAACCAAAGGCATATTTTCTACCCGCGAGGAAAAATCCCCCCTACCCCCCTCTAGAAAAGGGGGGTTTAAAAGTCCCCCTTTTTTAAAGGGGGACTTAGGGGGATTTTGGGAATCGCGGTTGGTAATTCAATACGCAATCAGCAGGTAGCACATGGCAATGGTGACGGTGATCATCATGGGCCACCAGCAGGCCCGCATGTAAGCCAGAAACGAGATATGGTAGCCAGATTTTTCCGCCAGCCCCACGGTGACCACGTTGGCGCTGGCCCCGATCATGGTGCCGTTCCCCCCCAGACAGGCCCCCAGGGCCAGGGACCACCAGAGCACCCCGGACTCCGCGCCGGGAATGGTCTGGTTCAAAAAGGCGATGATGGGCAGCATGGTGGCGGTGAAGGGGATGTTGTCGATGAAGGCCGAGGCAATGGCGCTCACCCAGAGGACGAGGATGATGGCTACCGTCAGGTTGCCCCGGGAAAGGTCTTTCACCCAGTTGGCAATCATCTGGATCAGGCCAGTTTCCTCCGCGCCGGCAATGACCATGAACAGGCCGATGAAAAAGACCAGGGTGGGCCATTCCACCTCATGCTCCAGCATCTCCACGATATCCACCCGGGAGATGACCAAAAGCAGCATGGCCCCGATGAGGGCCGCGATGGACACCTCCATATGGAAAATGCCGTGGAGGGCGAAGAGCAAAACGGTGAAGCCCAGGAGACACAGACCCTGGACCGTCAGCTTCATGTTGGTGATGCGATACTCCTCCCGTAAAAATTCGATGGTGCGGGCCACGTCCTTGACTTCGGCCTGCTGATAATCCTTCTTGTGCCACCAAAGGTACCAAAAACCGGACATCACCAGACAGACGGTGCAGGCCACCACCAGATTCTGAACGAACTGGGCGAAGGAGAGGCCGGCATAGGAGCCGATGAGGATGTTGGGAGGATCACCGATCAAAGTGGCGGTGCCGCCCACGTTGGAGGCAAAGACCTCGGGAATCAGGAGGGCTATGGGGTTGATCTTCAGGGTGACCGCGATCTCGATGGTCACCGGGATCATCAGCAGCATGGTGGTGACGTTGTCCAGAAAGGCGGAGGTCACCGCGGTGATTACCTGGAGCACAAAAGACAGCACAAAGATGTTGCCCCGGGCCCAGGCAAAGGCCTTATAGGCCAGGAACTGGAACATACCCGTCTTCTTCAGCACCCCCACGAAGATCATCATGCCCATGAGCAGGAAGACGACGTTCAAGTCGATGGCGTGCATGGCGTCTTCGAAGGAGATGATGAAAAAGGACTTGTCGAAGGTGCCCAGGGTATAGGAGACGAAGAGGATAAAAGCCGCGCCCAGAAAGGCCGCCAGGGTGCGGTGCATCCACTCCAAAGAAATTAAAAGGTACACCAGCAGCAGGACGATACTGGCGATCCAGAACGCCGGGGTGATGATCCGTTGCATGGTGAGGTTTTGGGACGCCTGGAAGAGGCGGTGGCCCTGGGCGTCCGCCCCTGCGTCCACCACCTTCACGGCCGTGGCCGGGACGGGCTTCCAGGAAGGCTTGGCGGCCTTCACCTCCACCCGAGCGTCGGGGAGGGTGCCGGCGGGCAGGATAAAGTCCGCCACAAAACCCCCGGGTTTACCGGTGACGATCTCCGCCGCCTTGCCCAGGGGTCTGATGTGGCGGCCGTTCACCAGCACCTCCACCTCCACTTCCTTGAGGCCCTTGCCCATGGAATCGACGACCAGCCCGGAGACGGCCAGGCGGTCGCCCGCTGGAGGAGGAGCGGCCAGGGTCGGAGATGCGGCCAGGAATCCCGCAACGAACAGGAATATTAAGATATTCAGAAAGGAAACCAACTGCTTGGGCATTTTTATTCCCCTTTGAGCATCGCCTCATAGTGGGCGGTCCGAGGGAGACCGGGATTTCTCCCGGTCCCCCCGAGGTTCGCCCTACATTTTCGGAGCCAGCACCTGCATCCCCATGAGGGGCCAGATAAGGTAACAGAACAGAGCCAGCACCACCATCAGGACGGCGCTGGGGATCCAGCCGTAAGTGAAGAATTCCCCGGTGGTGAATTGTTTGCTCTCATAGGCAATGGCGTTGGGGGCCGCGCCGATGAGCAGGTTAAAGGGCATGCCCGCGGTGACCAGGGAGGCGAAGAGGATGACCATGGGACCCACGCCTAGATATTTGGCGATGACCAGGGACACCGGCAGGGAAATGGCGATGGCCGCCACGTTCATGATGAAGTTGGTCATCAACAGGACGAAGAAAGCGATGCCCAGGACGAAGACCAGCCAATTAGCCTTGAGGAACATGGTGAGCCAATGGATGGCCAGCCATTCCGCCGCGCCCGTCTGCCACAGGCAGAAGCCGATGGACATGGCCCCGCCAAAGAGGAGGATGATGTTCCAGGGAATGGCTTCCAGGTCTTCCACCGTCAAAGTTTTTGTCATAAAGAAGGCCAGGGTGCCGATGAGCATGATACCGGCCCGGTCCAGCTTGGCAAAGGCCGGTACGAAGGACTTGAGCATGAAGAGGGTAACCACCACCGCCATGGTGACGATGACCACCCATTCCTTGGGGCTTAAGGGGCCCAGCTCCTTGGAGAGTTCCTGGGCCTTGGCCCTGAGCCCGGAGATGGAGTTCCGTTCCGGCGGGAAAATCATGATAATAATAAGCCAGATCAGGAAGACCATGATCACCCCCACCGGCAGCATATACCAGGTGAGTTCGAAGAAGGCAATGTCTTTGCCGGTGAACTCCTTGAACATGCCGGCCGCGGCCACGCCCCGGGCCGCGCCCAGAAAGGTGATGATGGAGCCGGCGCCCGCCACCCAGGCCATGCCGATGAAGAGGCCCTTACCGAACTTGGTGGGCTGATCGCTCTCGCTGTAGAGGGCGTGGATGGCCAGGAGCAGGGGAAAGATGGCCGCGGCCACCGCGGTGTGGGCCATGAGCAGGGTCATGGCGGCGATGACCAGAAAGGTGCCCAGGAGGATGAAGCGGGTGTTTTCCCCCACGACAGTCAGCATCTTGTAGGCCATGCGTTTGGTGAGACCCGAGGCGCTGAAGGCCAGGCCGATGACCACCGAACCGAAGATAAACCAGACCGAGGGGTCCAGGAAGTCCCCCAGGGCCTGCTTGGCGGTGCGCAGATGGAACAGGACTTGAAAAAGGCCGATGGCAATGGCGGTGGCGCCGATGGGCATCACCTCGAAGACCCACCAAATTCCGGCCATGAGAAAAAGGCCCAGGGACAATTTCCCGGTCCAGGAGAGCTTGAAGACTTTACCAGCCGGGTCCACCCCGTCCGGCAAGGTAGGAATGGCATAAAAAATAAAGAATACTGCCAAGCCCAACAGAATGTAACAGACACGTCTCCAATCGATGGGCACTTTTTTAGGGGCAATAAAGATCTCTTCCGGCATCTCCGGCAGGCCCGCACCCACCGGCATTTTTTTAACATCTTCCGCCATGATTAAACTCCTTATCTACGGAACTCCGGGGGTAAGCTTATTCGCCCAGGACCAACTCCGAGATCTCCTTGAAGAGATCGCTTAAACGCACCATACCGGCCACTTTGTGGTCCTGGATCACCGGCATCATGCCCACGTTTTCCTTGACCATCAGGAAGATGGCCTTGGCCACCAGGTCGCTGCCCTGCACGGTGACTTTGATGGGGCTCATGACTTCACTCACCGGTTTTTGGGAAGCCTCCTTCAAACCGGGGCCGAAGAGATCGCCCATGAGGACGGCCAGGTTGGGGTCTCCTTTCACCAGGCTGGTCTCCTGGAGAAACCTGGGCTCCAGCCCCCGGATGATGTCCCGGAGGGTCAGGATGCCCATGAGCTGGTACTTTTCGTCGAAGACCAGGACGGCCCGGGGTTCAAAAGACCCTTCGAACTTGATGGCCGCTTCCCGGACGATGGCCATGGCCTGGCGTAAGGTGAACCAGTAGGGGATGTGAGGGTAGTCCTCCAGGGGGATCATCAGATCCTTCACTCTTTTTTCGTACGGCATGGGAACCTCCGACTAAAATAATTTTTCCTAAGCCTTGGAATAATTATGCAATTTTGGCTCACCACCGAGCCTCCTTGCCTTGGCTAATCTTTTAGCAACCGCAAGATTAAAACGGGGTTAAAATGCAGGGAAGGGTTGTTAAATTTGCGTTAAGATCGAGAATTATTTCACAATTCCGGTGGGCTCCCCTGCTTGACTGGCAATCTGAACCTGGCTTAAAATTTGAAAAAAATGTAATATAATGTGCCTGCTCTTCCCAGGAGGACCTGCACCTGAAACGCATGTGGCAACGCCTTGTACCCAAGGACCGGAGCAACACCCAGGCGGCCTTAGCGGAAAAATACGCGAATTTTCAGCGTTTGTTAGCGGCCAATAATACGGTCTTGACCCTGATGGCCGATATGGAAGAGAAGCTCTCCGGCGACTTCCTCTTCGATCTCCAGTATATCCGGGCCAGTGTCAACCAACTGGCCGGGGAGACCGCCATCCTGGTGGAAGCCCTCAATAACCTGGGAGATCATCGTTATGGGGGTTTGGTCGATTCCTTCCGGCGCATCATCGGCGAGGTGGAAGACGTCTTGAGCCAGCGCCGGGAGATTCCCCAGGCTCCCTTGATCCTGCCCCTGGAACTGCTGGACCTGGAAAAAGCAGAAACCGTGGGGGGCAAGAACGCCAACCTGGGGGAAGTTAGGAACCGGGTGGGCCTGCCGGTGCCCCCGGGTTTTGCCATCTCCACTTACGCCTACAAGGTTTTTCTGGACTATAACCAGATAGCGGCGCGTATCGCCGATCTCCTGGGCTTCTGGCGGATTGACGATCTGGACAGCCTGGCCGGGGTCAGCGAAGAATTAAAATCCATGGTCAACCAGGCCCAGGTACCCCCGGAACTGGAGGCGGCCATCGCCCAAGCCTATGAGGAGCTGTGCCGTAAGGAGCAAGAGCGGCCGCTGGTGGCCATGCGCTCCAGCGCCGTGGGGGAAGACCTTTCTTTAACCTTCGCCGGGCAATACGCCACCTACCTTAACGTCCCTGCCGGGGAGATGGTTAACCGTTATAAAGATATTCTGGCCAGCCTCTTTACGCCCCGGGCCCTGTTTTATTATAAGACCCGGGGGTTTAAAGAGGAGGAAATGGCCATGGGGGTGGCGGTGCTGCCCATGATCAACGCCCAGGCCAGCGGCGTGCTCTTCACCCGGCAGCCGGAAGCTCCGGACCAGGACGCGGCCCTGATTAACGCCGTCTGGGGCCTGGGCCGCTATGCCGTGGGCGGCGTCATCGAACCAGACCATTACCTGGTGGCCTATGAGCCGCCCGGCCAAGTGCTGGAGCAGCGCCTCCCGGCCAAAGAGGTGATGTTGGTCAATACTCCCGGAGGCGGGGTGGAAGAGGCGCCGGTCCCCCCGGAAAAGAGGCAGGCCCCCTGCCTGGAGCCCAGGCATTTACAGGAGTTGGCCCGGTGGGCCGCGGTCCTGGAGGCCCATTACCGGCGGCCCCAGGACGTGGAGTGGGCCCTGGACTTTGAGGACCGGCTCTGGCTCCTGCAGAGCCGGCAGTTGCACATCCCCGTCAAAGCCCCCCCGGAGGGAAAGCCCAGAACGTTGAAGCAATACTCCGTGCTCCTGGACCAGGGGACGGTGGCCTGCCGGGGGGTGGGAGCCGGGCCGGTGGTCTTGGTGCGCAAAGACGAAGACCTGAAGAATTTTCCCACCGGGGGGGTCCTGGTGGCCCGGCACACTTCCCCCAAATACGTGACCGTGATGCCCCAGGCCGCGGCCATCATCACCGACGCGGGCAGCCCCACCGGGCATATGGCCCTGTTGGCCCGGGAGTTTCAGGTGCCCGCCATCCTCAATACCGGGACAGCCACCCAAATCCTGCAACCCGGTCAGGAAGTGACCGTGGACGCCAATTATAACAATGTCTATGAAGGCGTTATCACCGAACTCCTGGAACCACGGACCCCCAAGACCCACGATCTGGAGGACAGCCCGGTCTTCCGCACCTTAAGAGAAGTGCTGAAAAAGGTGATTCCCCTCAATCTCATCAACCCCCAGAGCGAGGCTTTCTCGCCGGAGAACTGCCGCACCATTCACGACCTGGTGCGCTTCGCCCACGAATTCTCCATGCGGGAAATGTTCGCCTTGACGGAAGACGAAGTCCAGGAAGGCAAAGAAGCGGTGGACCTGGATTCGGGCCTGCCCTTTAAAGTGCGCGTCCTGGACCTGGGCGGGGGGTTAAAGAGGGGGTGGAAACGAAAAGTCCGGCCTGAGCAGATTACTTCCATTCCCTTCAAGGCCTTTTGGCAGGGGCTCACGGCCATGCGCTGGCCCCAGGGGAAACCCGCAGGCGCCAAAAGTTTCAGCTCGGTTTTTGTCAAGAGCGAGGAGGAGGTGGCCCAGGGAGCCGATCCCTACCGGGACCAGAGTTACGTGATTCTCTCCAAGAATTATATGAACTTCAGCATCCGCCTGGGTTATCACCTGTCCCAGGTGGAGGCCTACGTCAGCGACCAGATTAACGATAACTACATCACCTTTATTTTCCGGGGCGGGGGCTCCACCCCGGAGCGCCGGGAGCGGCGGGCCCGGCTGATCGAGGCCATCATCGACCGCATGCACCTCCACTATGACCGGAAAGGCGACACCATCAAGGCCAGGATCGCCAAATATCCCCCGGAGCAATTGGTCCAAAGACTGGTCCTCTTCGGCAAACTCACCCTCTACACCAAACAACTGGACATGGTCCTCTTTTCCGAAGGAATCGTGGACTGGTACATCAAGGATTTCATCCGGGAGCACGTGGGGGGGGAAAGGCCTAAAAGGATAGAGTAAGTAGGAGACTCAAAGCCATGTCTGACGTTTTTCAACAACAAATGGACGCAGAGAAAATCCCTCTTATACTCGGCCTGGATGAAAAGGCAGGCTACCGGGCTCTACCCATGAGGAATTTGAGGGTAGGATATGAAGTCCCCTTTGATATTTTTTTAAAAATAAAAAAGAAGGGTGAACCAATACCCAGTTTTGTGAAAGGCTGCCCCAAGGGCGAGATTTTCCATCAAGACTGGTATCTTCAGCTGGAGAAACTCAAGATTCCCAACGTCTATGTCTCTTTGCAAGAGATTGATTTGGTGATGGAATATATTAATCACCACCTAGACTTGCTTATAAAGGACGACCATTATAACGATCTGGAAAAAGGGACATTAGTCTGCGATGCTGCGCATCTGTGGATGCTCCATTTTTTTCATCGCGAAGAAGCCCGCACCGGTGAGCAAATCAACCAAGCCATAAAATTTATTGATATCTTGTTCAATACCGTCAAGGGCGACCATCACTCCCTCAAATGCTTACTGGAGGTGAGACGCACCGGTTCTCATCTTTTTTCCCACAGCCTTAATGTCTGCCTGTTAGGCTTGGCATACACCGCTTTCCTGGGATGGGATCAGGAAAAGATCAGATGGTTCGGGGTCGGGGCCTTGCTCCATGACATCGGTCTGATATACACGCCTTTATCGATTCTGGAGAAGAAGGGGAAGCTCACCCCAGAGGAAATGAACAAGATCAAACGTCATCCCATTGACGGCTTCAGGATGTTGCAGGATTTTGGCTATTTGCGTTGGGAAGCCTTACAGATGATCGTGCAACACCATGAGAATGGTGACGGCTCCGGTTATCCGGATGGCTTAGTAATTACCGAAATTAAAACCTGGGCCCGGATTTTGCGGATCCTGGATTGTTACGAAGCCATGACCGCCCCACGGTCCTGGCGACAGGCCATTGAGCCCAAGGAAGCCATCTGGACCATGCGTGCCGATTGGGAGAAAGACAAGATTTTCGACCGCTATTACCTGGAGACCCTCATAAAATTCCTGGCAGGCCAGCAGGCAAAATAATTTGTTAATTTCCCGGGGTCTTAGCGGTAAATAGCCTGACTCCTCACTATGGCTGCTATCTAAAAAATAGGGGCTTTCGCTGCCAGACGGCCGGATTTTGCGCGGCGCTCAGGATGACATTTGATCCTGCTGAAAATTGCTGTCGCTGGTTAAAACGATTCAAAAAAAGTGGCGCTGAGCACATCCACCTTGCCGGTTTGCATCTGGTATTTGGCCACCACCAGGTCCAGGCGGCCCTGCTCCAGGGCCTCACTGATGATCCGGCTCTCCCGGCGCAAGGTCTCCTCCAGGTATTGCAGGTGCCGGTTGGTGGCCTCCTCCACCAGCTCCGGGCCGTTTTTGCCCATGGACCGGGCCTGGATCACCGACGGAGTAATCTGTTGGACGATGGAGGTGATATGGCCTTCATCACACTCCGGGTGGGCCACCGCCGCGGTGACTGCACCGCAACTTTCGTGGCCCTTGATGATCAGCAAAGGGACGTGGAGATGGGCCACGGCATACTCCAGGCTGCCGATGCTGGTGGGATCCAGAACCAAGCCGGCGGTGCGCACCACAAAAAGATCGCCCAGGCTCTGGTCAAAGATGATCTCCGCGGGCACCCGGGAATCGGAACAACAGAGCACCGCGGCTTCAGGTTGCTGGCCTTGGGATAAAGTCTTGCGCAAATCCAACAGATTCCGCCCCTGGAACAGGCCCTGGACAAACCGCATATTACCTTCAATGAGCTTATACCAAATCTCTCTGCCGATGTGGCCGTGGCCGGGATGCGCCATAGATGCCTCTCTTTCGCGGGAATTTACCGGTTTCCCAAGCTATGTAAGCAATTATTTTCAGATCTTGCCGTCCCTCCAGGCTCTTACAGTTAGAGGGCGCCGGGGGGAAGGCCGCTAAAAATCACCAAGCAATCCTGGGGGATTACTAAGAAGTAGCCGCAAATGACCGATCCTGTCAAGAGGCAAGGCAACACTTAATGCCGGAGTGACAGACCCAGCCACGGTCTGTCAGGTTGGCGGTCAACCGCCGGAATTCGCCTCTTATCAAGCGGTTGCCCCTTGGGGTCTGCCGGCTTTGGCCTCCCCCGGGGTTTCCGGTTGCAGGGAGACAAAAAAAGTGGTGCCCTGGTTACTCCCCTCCCCGTCCGGCACTCTGGACTCAAAGCGGATATTGCCCCCGTATTTTTCGACGATGGCATAGCTCACCGATAATCCCAGCCCCGTGCCCTCCCCCACCCTTTTGGTGGTGAAGAAAGGATCGAAGATGCGGTCGGCGATCTCCTTGGGGATGCCGGTACCGCTGTCCGCAAAGATCGCTTCCACCATCTGGCTGTAAGGATTGATCCGGGTCATGACCTTGAATTTGCCCCCCTGGGGCATGGCGGCGATGGCATTGTTCACCAAGTTGATGAACACCTGTTGCAGTTCCCCGGCATCGCCGTGCACCCGGGGCAGGTCCCGGGCCAAACGGGTTTCCAAGTCCACCTTGTGGGTCAGGAAGCTATTTTGCACCAAGGACAAAACGGTTTCAATTTCTTTATTGAGGTCGGCGAATTCCTCCTTCTTGACAGGCTGCCGGGCGTAGGTCATTAATTTTTCCACGATCCTTTTGGCATTGAGCCCCTGGCGTTCAATGGTCTTGAGGATTTCGTGCTCTTTGCTCTCCGGGGAGATGCGGTCCAGCAGGATTTCGGTAAATCCCAGGATGACTCCCAAAGGATTATTGATCTCGTGGGCCACTCCCGCGGAGAGAGTGCCCAGGGATGCCAGTTTTTCGGTGCGGTAGAGTTGGTCCTCGATCTTCTGGCGCTCGGTGATATCCCGGGCCATGACCAGAATCCGCTCCACCGTGCGGCCATCTTCCCCGAAGACCGGCACGACATGGGTAGAGAGCCAATAGGCCCGGTCCCGGATACGCATCTCTCCTTTTACCTCTGCACTTTTCCTGCCCTCCAGCACCCCGCGAACCTGCGCCAGCATGGACCTGGCGTCATCCGGGGCGAAAAAGCTCTCAAGGGTTTTGCCGGCAATCCCCGCAGCCGGCACGCCGAAGGCCAGGGCCGCGGCGTTATTGGCGCTGATAAACTCTCCTTTCTCATTGAGCAAAAAGATAAAATCCCGGGCGTTTTCCACCACCGATTTATATTGTTCCCGGCTGCGGCGCAGGTCGGTGGTGGTGTTATCCACCTCCCGCTGCAATTCCACGGACCAGCGCATCTCGTAATAGATCACGGTTGCGGCTGCCAGAATCAGGGCGAAGATGAGGATGCCCTGGATTAAAAATTGTCGCACATAAAGGGAATGGATGGTGCCGTAGACTTCATCGGTGGGCGCCACCACCGCCACCGGCCAGATCCGGGTCCCATCCGGATTGACCTTGGCGTGGCTGTAAGCGACAAATTTGATCATTTCCCGGATGACGCCCCGGTGCCAACCGGAATTGTATTGGGAAGTGCCTTCCTCCCCGGCCAGCATCCTCTTCTTTTGAATTTCGTTGATCTTGGAAAAACTGATGACCGGGTTACGCCGGCCCCGGGCCGTGAAGGCGTCTTCCCCCACGAACTCCCGCTCCGGGTGATAGAGAAAGATGCCGTCCTTATTGATCACCCAGCAGTAACCGGTGCGGCCGGAGCGGATCTTGGCGCAGTAGTGGCCGGTGAACTTGCTGGCATCTATCTTAAAAAGCAGGACCCCGTCCAGCTTGCCCGTAGCCTTGGGATGGGATTCGTCCACACTGACTTCGTATACCGCCATGGCCAGATTAAAGAAAGGGATCTTGTGGTTTCCCTGGACCTGCAATTCCACCGGCCCTTGACAGATTTGCCCCCGGTGGGCCGGGTCCCGGGCCCAAATCACCTCCGGGGTATTGGCAAAATTTTGCTCCACGACTCGGGGGCCATCCTGGTCCAGCATGTAGGCCTTATCAGCCAGGCCGTTCTGGAAGTCTATCCTGACGATGGCCGTCACCCCCAGTTTGGAAAGGTCATCGAAACTGACCTTCATGCGGTTGGACCAGGCCACCGGTTCCAGGTATTGGATGGAGGGCGAATAATTGAGGATTTTAAGTTCCCGGCGCAAGAACTCCAGTCCGTCTTCCAGTTGCCGGGCGGTGGTCTTGGCCAGGATGAGTTGTTGCTGTTGAAAGTCTTCCGAGACAATCTCCCGGGTCCGCTGCAAGGAGAGCAGGCCCAGGACGAAGGCCACCGCCAGCAGGAGGATCACCAGCAGACCCAGGCCCTTAAGCAGCCGCCTAATATTAATCTTTTCCATGGGATTGGCCATATAACTTCTTAGTCCTGAAAAACTTTGGTTTAGTAACCAGACTGCCGGAAAACTAACATTTTTTTATTCGAAAAAAAATGCATATCCGTTTCAGACTCCCTAAAGCGTTTGTAGCCCTTCTCCCAGGTCTAGGCTTATCTCCAGAGAGAGGAAGTAAAAGGACCTAAAACTTGGGGAAGACACACCTGGGACACAACCTTCGAATCCGGCTGATTACTGATTGCCCATGAATCTTGCGACCTTTGCCCTGAGCTGGAGTCCGGTGCTGATACTGGCGGTTTTAGCGGTGGGCTTCATCTCCTCCCCCTTTAAATTGCCCTGGCCGCGCCCAGGTGCGGCGCCCAGGGCCGGGAAGGAGAGATTCTCCGCCGCACCATCCCCCTAAACCTGGCCGCCTCTTTCCTCCAAAATATGTCTTGAAAAAGGGTCTTGCAAGAAACCCCTAATCTGCCGGATAATCCCCATTAGGCCGCTTCATAGGGGAAAGCTGTTGCAGAGGGAATTTCATGCCTGCATTAATCCAAACTGAGCTAAATCTGCCGGCAAATGAGGCAATGCAGCGACTGGCGCAGGATTATGTGCGGGGTCTGGCGCAATTGGCCGGTTTCCCGGAAGACCAGGCGGAACCCCTCGCCCTGGCGGTTTGGGAGGCCTGCCGGAATGCCATCGAGCACGCCTTTGCGGAGGAGGAACCCGGTACGCTGAAGCTGGCGGGAGAGGTTACCCCCGTAGCCTTAACCCTGTCTCTTGGCGATAAGGGCCTGCCATACTACCAAACTAAGGGTTTTAGATCGCCCGCACAGAGCCCTGGAAGCCCAGCCCAAGGTTTTCAGGGATTGCCCTCTCTCCAAGAATGCTTCGACGAAGTGAGCTGGATCTACCATGGGGTGGGGGGCAATGAATTGCGCCTCACCAAAAACCTGACGGAAGCCTTCCCCCTGCCGGCCCCGCAGCCCGAGACTCCCGGCCCCTGGGCCGAAGCAGTTACCCCGGCGGGGCCCGACGTCTACACCATCCGGCGGTTGCGTCCGGGAGACGGCATCCAGGTGGCCCGGTTACTCTACCGAGTCTACGGCTACCATTACTTTGAGGACTACTATTATCCGGACCGGCTGGACCACGAGGTCGCCGTCGGCCGGCAGGTGGGGGTGGTGGCCGTGGCCGACGACGGTGAATTTGCCGGCCTGGAAATAGTGGCCCGGTGGGAACCGGGTCCTCTGGGGAGGTGGTGCGCTTTGGCAGTGGCGCCGGCCCACCGAGGCCGGGGGCTGAGCCAGCGCCTCTCTGATCGCCTCCAGGAAGAGATCAGGCCGATGGGTCTGATCGGCGCGTTTGGCGACCCCCTCGCCATCCACACCATCAGCCAGCAGATTTGCGAGAGCCTGGGCTTCCATGTCACCGGCATCCAACTCCTGGAAGTGCTGACGCATTTGCAGACCCTCCGGGGCCGGAACGGGCCCGGCAGGCCATGGGAAAGGGAAGTGGAGCCGGGCCTCCAGCGGGTCACCACGGTCTTTTATTTTCAATATTTGGCGCCGCCGGAGCCAAAGGCTGTCGGCGCACCGCCCCAGCACCGGGAGTTGCTGGCGAAGATCTATGAGAACCTGGGAGTGAAGGTGCAATTTTTGAAACCGCGCCGACCCATGGGGGCCGGGGAATTAAAAGTTCACTATGACCAGACCCTCGAGGTCGGCACCATCCAGGTGAACCGCGTCGGCCGCGATACCCTGCCGGAGATTTCCCAGGCTCGGCGGGACCTGTGCGACCTGACGGGGGCCAAGGTGGTGGGCCTTTTACTGCCGCTGGCGCAAGGCGGGACGCCTTATCTGTGCGAGGCCGCCGAAGCGGAGGGCTTCTTTTTCTCCGGCGTCCTGCCCCACTTCGCCCTGGACGGGGATTTCCTGCGGCTCCAGTACCTCAATACCGACTTGGACCCGGAGCGCATCCACCTTTATTCTCCTTTTGCCAAGGAACTTCTGGCCTATATCCTCCAGGAAAAGGAGCGGGTGGGGCAATAAAACCGTTTTCGGTTTTCGCCGATGAGTCTGCTGCTTTCTGTCAGCCTACCGCGCTTCAATGAAGGTCAGCCGACCCCGCCAAACAGCCTCTGTCAGGGTCGCCGCAAGGATCAATTAACCGGATTGCATACCTGCCCCTTTTCTATAAAGGTCAGGATGGCATCCAGATTGGTTTGAAGAATCCGCTGCACCGCCTGGGTGGTATTGAAGGCGTTATGGGGGGTGAGGATGACGTTGGGAAACCGCTGCAAATAAAAGCTTTCGAAAGCCGCCTGGTAATCCTGGGGCGAGAAATCGGCGCGGCCGTGCACCAGTTCGCTCTCTTTGATCCACAGCAGCTCCCCTTCAAAGGAATCCAGCGCCAGGCCTCCCAGAAGGCCGTTTTCCAGGGCCCAGAGGAGCGCCGACGTTTCGGTGATGGGGCCCCGGGCGGCATTGACCAGGAGCGCCCCCGGCTTGAGCAAGGTGATACTGTCCCGGTTGATCAGGTGGTGGGTCTCGGGCACATAAGGCACGTGGATGGTGACGATGTCGGAACTGCGTAGCAGTTCCTCCAGCGGCACGTATCTTGCCCCATGCCGCTCCACCAACTCCTGCTTCTGGTAGGTATCACAACATAAGATGTGCATGTCAAAGCCGCTGGCGATTTTGACCACATGGGCCCCGATGCGGCCGGTGCCGATCACCCCCAGGGTGCTGCCGGCCAGATCGATGCCTCGCACGTCCTGCCGCACCAACCGCCCCTGCTTGGAACGTTCGAAAATGGTGGTCAAGCGGCGGGCCAGGGTCAGGATCAGGGCAAAGGTGAACTCGGCCACCGTGTTTGCCCCATAGTCCGGCACATTTGTCACCGCAATGCCTTTTCCCTTGGCGCAAGCCACGTCAATGTGATCAACGCCGGTACAACGGGTGGCAATCAATTGCAAATGCGGCAATGCTTCCAGCACCGCCTGATTGACCAGGCTCAGGGCGCCGATGGAGAGGATTTCGGCGGCGGCGATGGCCGCCGCCTTTTCCATGGTTAATCCTTCTTTTTCGTAGGAATGCTGGAGTACCTCAACCTGGTGCCCTTGAAAAGCCGCCTGGTAGATGGCTGATTCCCAACCTTCCAGATTAAAAAAGGCTACCCTCATGGGGTTCTCCTCGGGAAAGACCTGGCCGGCGGAAGATAGTGCCCTTCACCGCTACCCGACGGATTAGGCAAAGTCTTCCGCCTGCTGGTAAGAGGTCTTTCTATTTCTTGGCGGCGTGGCTCTTGAAAATCTGGCCCAACCGCAAAATGCCCTCCGAGCAATCCAGACGGTCCAGGCGCACCTCGATAAAGGCCAGAGTATCTGGCTGTTCTTGGGTCATCTGCAGGGCATCCTCCAGTTCGCCTTCGGTTGTAACCTGGCAACCCCAGCCACCCCTGAACACCTCGGTCAGCCGGTGATAGTCCCACATATGCAAGTCGTTGTATGGTCCTTCGTGCAGCGCCCGCTCGATGGTATAGCCGTCATTATTGATGAGGAAGATAACCGGGTTCAGCCCATGGCGAATCATGGTGGACACTTCCTGGGCCGTCATCTGGAAGGCGCCATCTCCCACAATGGTGACCGGCCGGCGCGTCGGTGCGGCCAGTTTCGCCCCCAGGGTGGCCGGGACGCTGTAGCCGATGGACATATAAAACGCCTGGTTGATGCAGGGGACGTTGCCGGGCAGATAGAGATCCGCGGCACTGAATATCGAATCCCCGGTATCGGCGATCAGCAGGGAGTTGCTGTCCAGGAAGTGGTCCAGCCTCTCATAAAAGCGTTTATGGGTTATCTTTTGATCCCGCACCGGGACAAACTTTTCTTGTCTCCCGGTCGCTGCAGGCTGAACCTTGGCCGCTGGGCCCATGGGGAGTTTGACCTTCAGCGCCTCGATAAAATCCCGTAAGCTGACCTGGTTAAAGACATGGTGCTTGATGCCGACCTTGTCCGAATTGGCCACGATCATCTTGGGAATGTCAACCAACAACGCGGTCCCATGCCCCAGGTTGACGTCGGTCATCAACGTCCCCAGGCATAAGATCAGATCGGCGTCCTCCACCGCTTTTTGTATGCTTTCCTTACCCAGATAACCCTTATAGACTCCGATAAATTGCGGATGTGACTCGGGGATTACGGATTTGCCCAATAAGGTCGTGGCCACCGGATAGCCGCTATGGTCGATGAGCGCCAGCAGGGCGTCCTGAGCCCCCAGCCGAAGGGACTCAACCCCCGCTAAAATAATGGGGTTCTTGGCTGCGGTCAGCAGCGCCACCGCCTCTTCCACCGCCTCCGCCAACGCCCCCGGGTCCGAGGGGATCGTGGTGTCCACCTCGAAGGGGCCGGGTTCAGGACATGGTTGGGCTACCAAATCCATGGGGATCTCGATATAGACCGGGCGTCGCTCCCGCAGGCAGGTGACTAGGGTGGCGTCGATCTTCTCTATAGCCTGTCCGGGTTTTTCCAAAATCACCGCAGCTGCGGTAATGTGCTGAAAAACCCGGTACTGGAGGTTCATACTGCCCATGGTATGATGCAGGAGGTGAGGGTTGGACCGGTCGGTTATCCGGGGTCCGCCGCTGATCAGCACCACGGGTAGTCTTTCAGCATAAGCCCCGACCACGGCATTATAAGCGCTGAATCCCCCGACCCCATAGGTCACACAAAGTCCCCCTATCCCGTTCATGCGGGCATAGGCGTCGGCGGCGTACCCGGCGTTCAGTTCATTGCAGGTGCCGATTACCTTTAGGTTGCTCTCTTCCAGGCAGTCAAAGAAATCCAGAACATAATCTCCCGGGACCCCGAAAATATGTTTTAATCCAGCCTGTTCCAGACGTTTCACTAAATACTTGCCGATGGTGGTGGTGATGCTTGATGCCATGGCAGCCTCCCTGTGATGTGCAAAAATTTCTCTTCCGTCACGGTGAAGCGGTAATTACCATAGGACCAAAGATTCCTCGTAGATCTGCGCCAGGTCATCCTCGCTGGGGAACCTGGGGGCGTTGTGCAGGTTCCGCTGCTGCCGCAAAGCCCCCTTCACCATCTGGGGAATGTCCTCCCGGGTGAAGCCCACCGCGGCGATGCCATTGGGAAGTTTCAAGCGCCTGATAAGGGCGATGATTTCATCCGCCAGGATTTTGCCGGCATCTTCTCCTTTGGCCTGGGAGACCGAGGCCCCCAGGATTTCGGCCACCTGCAGATGGCGTTCGGGGCAGGCCGGTGCGGTGAACCGGGCCACCGCCGGCGCGGTGAGGATCACCGCGATGCCGTGCGGCGCCAGGGGATGGTCGCCGCGAGGATAGCCCTCCGGACGATACTGGCGCACCATGCCGGCGATGGGGTAGGACAGGCCGTGCGGCATAGCTACTCCGGCGGTTTCGAAGGCCACCCCGGCGCACGAAGAAGCCAGAAGCATGTGGCTCCGGGCCTCCTCATCTTCGGGGTCCTCGATAGCGCGGATGAGATATTTGGCAACCGTCCGCAAGGTATCCAGGCACCAGATGTCACTGATGGGATTGGACCCCTGGTAGGGCGGCCGCAGGCTGGGGCGTTCGGGCCGCGGGCGTTGATTGTATGGGAGGGCGGTGTAGGATTCAAACACGTGGCTCAGGACATCCAGGCCGGTGGCCGCCGCCACCATGGGCGGCATGGTCCTGGTGTTTTCCGGATCGACAATCCCCAACACCGGCTTGGTGAATTGGTGCACAAAAGCCGCCTTGACATGGAGGGTTTCAATGTCCACCACCGCGATGCCCGTGTGTTCGCTGCCGGTGCCCGCGGTGGTGGGCACCGCGATCAGGGGCTTGCAGGGGCCCGGGACCTGCCGCCCCTTGCCCACCGGAGGCGCAAAATAATCCAGAAAGTCTCCGGGGTAAGTGCTGTAGAGATTGGCCGCCTTGGCGGTGTCCATGGTGGAGCCGCCGCCCACCGCCACGAAGGCGTCCACCTCCTCCTGTTTGGCAACCTCAATGGCATCCAGGAAGGAGGCGTCGTTGGGCTCGATGCGCACCCGATCAAAGAAGACATAGGGGACTTGGTTGTCTTCCAGGGACTGTCGCACCTCGGCCACCGGCGGCTGTGAGGCCAGATAGGCGTCCGTAAGCACCATCACCCGGCGGACCTTCATATCCGCCAGGTCCATGCCGATTTCCCGGGTAGCCCCCTTGCCGAAGCGCATCCGGTTGCCGGCCGCCATCTCAAACGCGATTTCGTTAGGCATGTGGACCTCATCTCTTATCCGGTTATTGCCGGGATTATCTCGCAGCCCTGGCATTACCTGTCTAAAACCGATAATTGGGATCCCTTTCCACCATGGTTAAGACCGAACCCCACCGCTTCACCAAAACTACCTTTCTCGTAGGTAGGAGGCATGTTAGCCAAAAATTCTTGATGCGTCAATTCAAATTGAAACTTTGTGCACTTAGCCCCATCGTTTAACAGATTCCTGCTTGATTGCCGATCTATGCACCCCGGACCAGCACCACTCAATAGTGGTTCGCAAGAGGAAAGGCTGAAACAGCAAGACCATACCCAATGTATGAGCTAAAAGATCACTTGCCAGGCCAGAAACTTATTGGATTTCCAGGTAAAATATATGATATACTTTGCTTATTCGCATCCTAACGATGCAATCAAACCAGGAGGTGAAGCATGAAAGTAGTCAAGGCAATCGACCTTTACCTGGATTACCATCGGCTGAACTCCCAAAATAAATACGAACCGGTCATATGAGTCTTTCCTATCTAAGTTCCGAGACCAATTTTCTGACCGGGACCCGGAGTCAATCTCGCCCGACGAAGTTCTCTCCTTCCTGATCGGGCTGAATGAAGGCTGCAAACAATTAACCAAGCACACCCGTTATTCCTATCTCAAAGCCTTCTTCAACTTCATCCCCAATAACCTGGATGCCCAACTCCCGAATCCATGGGACACCCCCATGCTGAAGAAACTCTTTCGGCCTGATAAACTGGGGCGTTGGCAGATCCATGAGAAAGAGACCATCGACGAGATCATCTTCCGCACCACTAAGGTTAGGAACTGTCTGATGCTGGAGCTCATGGCCCGGGGCGGCATGCGGGTGGGACCCGGTATGGATGACCTGAAGGGGACCGGGCTGGACCAGGCCTCGCAGTCCGATGGGATTCACGGTTATTATCGCTCCGCTATAAGAGACAGAAAAAAGAAACCGGCCGGTTCGATCAGGGGAGATATAGTCCATATCGGCCGCCAAGGGTACCGTGGAAAGATGAGTCAGGGCTCCGGTGGCGGAATTGATGGCATAAGTGGCCACAGAATAGGGGATCGACCGGATGGAGGCGTAAAGAAACCGGCGATCCGGACTCACCGCCAGGGGCATGACTATTTTGCCCGATGGTGTTTTGCCGAGTAGTTGTAAGGCGCCATTTTGGGGGTTCATCTGCAAAGTAGCAATTTCTCCGTCCTGGGCGTTGGAGACATAGACAAAGGTCTTGGCCGAGGCCGCAGGGATCATCACCCCGGAGCATAAAAGGTGGATCAATAAAATCAAGGTTGCCTTTCTCATAGTAACCGTCCTCGATCAATCATGTTTTACACCGCAATAAAAACCTACTTGCGTTGACCAAAAAAGGTTCGAATTTCGACATACTAACCCCTCAATGACCAGACGGTATCAAACTGGTTAAGCCGATGGACCCCAGGCCATGGCAGACATTTTTTATTTTGGCATAATCTTGGCTGATTGCTTAAATCTAGCGGGCCGGTCTGCCCAAGTCCCGGGGATTTCTGTGGTTGCGCCAGTGGTCTTCAATCTCATCCAGGGAGATGCCTCTGGTTTCCGGCACCAGGAAATAGACAAACCACCAGGCAATAATGCCCAGAAAGGCATTGAACCAAAATGTGCCGGACTTGCCCAGGACATCCAGAAGACTCAAAAAAATCAGGGTATCCAGAAAATAAGCGGCCCAGAGGACGGTGGTCGCCAGGCTCATGGCCAGGGCCCGAACATTCGCTGGATAAATTTCTGAGATCAAGAGGAAAAAGATTGTACCCGGCCCAATCACCCAGAAAGCCGCAAACACCATCAGGCTAACTTCGGCGAAGGTCCCCTGGAAACTCGGAAAAAAGGGGGAAACGGCCAGACCCAACCCGACCAGGCTGACAACCATACCCGCGAGTCCTATCAAAAGCAGAGTTCGCCGCCCCCAGCGGTCCACCAGGGACATGACCAGGAGGGTGGCCAATACCTGTGCCACCGCTATGCCAACCGTAGCTAAAATATCCACAGATTGAGATTGGCCCCCTGACATCTCAAAGATGGTGGGAGCATAAAAAATCACGATACTAATCCCGGTCACCATCCGGAAGATTGCCAGGCCGATGCCGATAATCAGCACGATGCGTAAGTAGGGTTGCAATAAATGAACCCACCCTCCCAATTTTTGGTTCAGACACTTAAGGAGGGTCTCAAGCTCACCGGCAATATCCGCCCCTCCCCGCACTCGCCGCAAGGACTCACAGGCTTTATCCGAACATCCCTGCAGCATCAGCCAGCGGGGGCTCTCAGGCAAAACCGCGCTGCCGATTCCCAGAATAACTCCGGGGACGGCCCCCATGGCCAGCATGATCCGCCATTGATGCATCATGGCAAAGGCAAGATCAACGAGATAAGCCACCAGGATGCCCACCATGACTGCCAGAAAATAGACGGTCACCAGCCGCCCCCTGGATTGGGCCGGGGCCAACTCGGCAATATACAGAGGGGTCACAAAGGACGCCATACCAAAGCAAACCCCGGTAAGAACCCGGCCCAGGATCAGCCAGGAAACGTTCATGGCCAGGGATGAGGCGATCGGTCCCAGGATTCCCAACCCCGCAATGAACAAGAGGGTTGGCCGTCGCCCCCAGCGATCGGCGATTTTGCCCCCGCCTGCGGCCCCCAGCATGGCGCCAAAGAGGGCCGAGGCTATGACGATTTCCACCAGGATGACGGGCAGGGCAAACTCAACCCGGATAAAGAGGATGGCACCGCCAATAACAGCCAGGTCATAGCCAAAAATCATCCCCCCCGAAGCTGCAATGGCTGAAGCGAGGTAGAGGAGGTATCCTCGCCGAACAATGTCGGAAGGCACTGGTGGAGGGAGCAAAGGCTCCATAAGCTAGAATGCGGCCTTTTGGATGTGTTCTAAATCTGGATATTCTCTCATATGATTGTGCATTACTACCATTTTTGACGGGTAACTGGGTATTAGTCCCAAGATCAGTAACTCTCCTCTTGCTCCAGGTCTTCCTCCCCGGTTTTATGGCGGAAGAGGTGATGCACCCACACCTGGTAGATAATGACGAGGGGGACAAAGGTTAAGGCCACTCCCAGCATGATTTTTAAGGTCAGGGGACTGGAGGAGGAGTTGAAGGCCGTGAGGCTATAAGCCGGATCGATGCTGGAAGGGAGCAGTTTCGGGTAAAGCCCCACCACGCCAAAGAGGGTGGTGCCGACGATGGTGACGCAGGAGGCGAACCAGGCCCGCCACCAGGCGGCTTTGGCGATATAGACCCGGATCATGATCAAAGCGACCACGGTAATGGCGGGAATCAAAAAGAGTATGGGTTTATCCAGGTAGTTATCGTAAAGGAAGGTGACCCGGCGGCTGACCAAAAGAAAGATCACCGCTATCACCAGGAGGGCGGCCCAGAGCTTGGGCACCAATTTCGCGGCCCGGTCATGGAGGGGACCCCCGGCTTTCACCGCCAGCCACAAAGAACCGTGGACCGTAAAGAGGAGGACGAAAAGAATCCCCCCGGCCAGGCCGTAAGGGTTGAGGAGGGTGAACAGGGTGCCCTGATAGATGCCATCCTTGTCAATGGGGAGGCCGTGAAAGATATTGGCAAAGGCCACCCCCAGCAATAAGGCGGGCAGGAAACTGCCGATGACCAGGCAGGTGTCCCAGACCTTCTTCCACCCCGGGCTGTTGACCTCCTCCCGGAAGGCAAAGGAGACGCCCCTAAAGATCAATGCGAAGAGGATGAGCATCAAGGCCGAATAGAGGCCGCTGAACATCACCGCGTAAGTGGTGGGGAAAGCCGCGAAGGTAACGCCTCCGGCAGTGATCAGCCAAACCTCGTTGCCGTCCCAGAAGGGACCCATGACCCGGTAGACCAGGCTCCGCTCCTTATCGGTCTTGGCCACTACCGGCAACAACGTCCCCAGACCCAGGTCAAAGCCGTCCAGCATAAAATAGACGGCCCACAGGATGCCCCACAGCAGAAACCAGATAGTTTCCAACATGACCTTAACCCTCCACCTGGACAACGGCCGCGGGCGCGGGCTCCGGCCCCCGCCGTATGTGCTTGACGATGAGATAGAAAGCTACCGCGCCCAGGAGGGAATAGACGCCGATAAAGGCCGCCAGAGTGGTCCCCACCTGGGAGACGGCGATGGGTGAGACCGCGTCCTTGGTCCGCATCAACCCATAGACGATCCAGGGCTGCCGCCCCACCTCGGTGACGATCCAACCCGCCTGCAAGGCGATATAGGGTAGAGGGATGGAATAGAGAAGCAGCTTCAGGAGAAAGGGGCTGGACTCCAGCTTTTTTCGCTTGAGCCAGGCCACCACCGTCACCAGGGCAAAGAAAAATCCCAAGCCCACCATCACCCGGAAAGCAATGAAGGTCAGGGCCACCGGGGGCCGGTCTTCTTTGGGGAAGTCCTTGAGCCCTTTAACCGTGGCGCCGGGGGAGTGATAAGCCAGCATACTTAAGAGCCCCGGGATTTTCCCGAACTCGGCGACGTTGCGTTCATTTTTCTCGTCCGGGATCAGAAACATAGCCATGGGCGCGTCGGCCTGGGTATCCCAGAGGGATTCCATGGCCGCCAGTTTGGCGGGTTGGATCTTGGCCACCTCCGCGCCGTGGATGTGGCCCTGGACGATTTCCGCCAGGGAGAAGATCAGGGCAAAGACCAGGCCCAGCCGCAAGGATTTGCTAAAGAAGGAGACATGCTGTTTCTTTAAAAGATGGTAGGCGCTGACGCCCATGACAAAAAAGCCCGCCAGGATATAGGCCCCGCTGATAGTGTGAAAATAGATTTGGAAAGCGAAAGGCTGGGTGACCACGGCCAGAAAATCGGTGAGTTCGGCCCGGCCGTTACGCAAGGTGAAGCCCACGGGGTGCTGCATCCAGGCGTTGGCTATCAGAATCCAGAGGGCCGAGAGGTTGGAGGCGAAGGCCACCAGCCAGATGCTCAGGCAATGGACCTTGGGGGAGAGACGTTTCCAGCCGAAGATCCACACCGCCAGGAAGGTGGATTCCAGGAAAAAGGCCAGGGTGGCTTCGATGGCCAGAAGGGAGCCGAAGATATCTCCCACGTAGCGGGAGTAGCGGGACCAGTTGGTGCCGAATTGAAATTCCAGGGTAATGCCGGTGACCACCCCCACGGCAAAATTAATGATGAAGATCTTGCCCCAGAATTTGGCCAGGCGGCGGTATTCCTCATCGCCGGTTCTGACGAACTTCGTTTCCATGATGGCGATGAGGATGGATAACCCCAGGGTCAGGGGCACGAAGATGAAGTGGAAAAAGGTGGCCACCGCGAATTGCAGCCGCGAAAGCATCAGGACGTCCATAGCATTGCTCCCCTCCTTTGACAGAATTGGCTTAAACTCATGGTCATTCTCCGGCCCGGTCCCTTGAGAATAATTGCAGGATGTTAACTTTGTAAAATAATACCCCAATCCGCGTTGTCCAGGCTCTCTAAAGCCCGTCGGGATGAAACTGGGGGCCGGGGGATTTTCTTTAAGTCCTTGGCGGCACCGGAGTTCTAGTCAGTGGCCGCCGGGGTTTCGATGGCCGCCGCCGGGTGGGAAGAGGGGCAGGCAGGAGTACGCCCCCCTGGTTCCGGCTTTATCCGTTTAATCCCTATGCGGCCAGGGCTCTCCGGCCTTTTCTTCCACCAGATAGCAAAAAGAGACCCATTCCACTTCCCGGTGGGAAACGGGGCAGCGCAACCTGATCTTTTCCAGGCCCAGGCCGATCACTTCCCAGTCGCCCCCCCGGGGTCCGCCGGCGATGAAGATCTTCTGCCCTACTTTAAAGGGGTAGGGCCGGAAAATCGCCACCTTATCGGCTGGACCCCGGGTCTCTTCCGGACTCGGCTTCCGGTACTCACTCATGGGTCTTAGGCCTTCCACAACCCGTGGAGGTTGCAGTATTCCCGGGCCGTCACCGTGTCAGCCTGAATCTCGAAAACGGCTTCCGGAGCCTGGCCCGGTTGGAGAAACTGCCGGTAGGCCTTGCCGTCGGCCAGGACTTCAATCCATTCGATGTAGTGTTTCTCCTCCATGGGGTGGGCCACGCTTCCCACTTTCACCTTAAAGCCGCCGGGGATTTTTTCGATTACCGGCACGTGCTTTTCCTTAGCCGCGTCCACGGTGTTTTCCTCAAAGTTTTTCATGGGCGCGCCGCAGCAGACCAATTCCCCGGCTCCGGTATGCAGCACTTCCACGATGTTCCCGCAGGTCTCACATTTATAGATCTGCATCTTCCTGGTCATGGATTTTCTCCTTTTGGATGAGAATTTAGGGATAATTTTGAATGAGGTTTCCCTTTAGGGAATTTCTGCTGTTCCACTGCTCCGGCGGCCTGGAAGGATTCCCGGTCCTTTACTCCGACCAGCTTCCTTTCTTGATGTGGGCTTCCCGTTCCGCCTCGGCCAATTTTTGCAGTTTATAGGCCGAATCCCGGAGCACCCCATAGAGCACGCCGCAGCCCACGTCTTCCCGGGCCGCGTCGCCCGCGTCCGCCAATGCCAGCATAGCCGCGGCCAGTTCCAGGGTTTTGGTCAGGCATTCATTTGCGGCGTTACCCACTTTACTCTCCTGCAACCGTCGGAAATTCCTCCATTTACTACAAGTTATAAATATCAAAAGGCGTGCCACTGCCGCATTTTTTCAGGTCTTGAGTAAGTATTGGCAATAATTGATTATATTTGATAAAAGGTTTTCCTCGCCCCCTCCCGGGGATAAAGGGGAGGAATCTTTTTGAGACACTTTTGCATCAGGTTGGCTAGAGAAAAGCCTGATGATTAGGAAGGATTAAGAAAATGGTACTGTCTCATGTTTCTCCATGAGGCACAAGTGTTTCCTGAGACACGAGAAAGCGATACAGGGTGGCCCGGCCCACGCCCAGAAGTCTGGCGGCCCGAGCCTTGTTGCCGCCGCATTGGCGCAGCGCCGCGGCAACGGCCTCCCCGTTCAACTTCCGGGCCGGTCCCCGCCGGGAGGTCTCTTCCCGGATTTCCTGGGGCAACTCCTCCGGCCCCATGGCTCCCCCTTCGCTTCGGGCCAGGGCATAGTGCACCGCGTTTTGCAGTTCCCGGACGTTCCCCGGCCAGGGGTATTTCTCCAGCAAGGAAAGGGCCACCGGGGAAAAGCGGGGGACCTGCCCTCCCTCTTTTCGGGCGCGTTGCAGAAAAAAATCCAACAGCAAAGGAATGTCGCCCTGACGCTCCCGCAAGGGCGGTACCTCCACAGGCACCACGTTCAGACGATAAAAAAGATCCCGACGGAAATTCTTCTTGTCGATCTCCCGTTTCAAATCCCGGTTGGTGGCGCTGATAACCCGGACGTCTACGGAGATGGTCTTTTCCCCGCCCACCCGCTCAAACGCCCCGTTTTCCAGGACCCGCAGGAGCTTAACCTGCATATTCAAAGGCAGTTCGGCCACTTCATCCAGAAAGATGGTGCCGCCGTGGGCCAGCTCAAAGCGCCCTTTTTTATCGCGCAAAGCGCCGGAGAAGGCGCCTTTCACATGGCCGAAAAGTTCGCTTTCCACCACTCCTTCGGGGAGAGCGCCGCAATTGACGGGGACAAAAGGCCCCTGGCCCCGCCGGCTTTCGCTGTGGATGGCCGCGGCCACCAGTTCCTTGCCGGTGCCCGTCTCCCCGGTGATCAGCACCGGATAGTCGTTTTCCGCCAGGCGGCTGATCTGCTTAAAGATCTGAATCATTTTGGGGTCCCGCCCCACGATCCCCGCAAATCCCGCCGCGTCTTCGGCCCAGAGCTTCAGCCCCACCAGGCTGGTAATGTCCTTGAGGGCCGCCAGCACCCCGGCGAAGCGCCCCTGCCCATCCATCAGGCCCACCACCGACATTTCCACCTGTTTGGGCTCTCCCCGCCGGGTGACAATGTTTAAAGGGTAACTCAACTCCGTCCAGGCATCCGGGGCTTTGCCGCAAAAGGAGCACTGCTTGCCGCACAAGGGGCTGCCAAAGACCTCGTGGCAGTCCCGGCCCAGAACCTCCTCGGCGGTAAAGCCGGTCAAGGCCGCGGCCGCGCGGTTAAAGAAAAAAATCCTCCGGTAGGGATCGTGGCCGATGACCCCTTCCTGGAGATGGTCCAGGAGCGGCTCCAGGTTCTTCAGGTCCACCACAAATTTACCCGGGGCAAAATCTGCCGGAAAGCTCATATCTGCCTAATTTCCCCTATATTTCATAGTATCCCATCAACCGGGGAATATCAAACGGAGTTTGGCGGAGACCAGCCGGGAGGGTGCAATTGGGGGGCTGCCGCTACCGACAATTTCCGATCCCGCCCCCTGCCCTCAGGGGCACCCCCGACGAACAGACTGCCTTTTTCCTTGCCAGGCTCTTTCCTTTTCAGATAAGTTAATTTATTTAAGGGTCTTAGCGGCAAGGGGCGAAAACCGGCGCTAATCAGGGGAAAACTTGGCAAATTTTCACGACTTGCTCCAGTTCATCTTCGCGGGTTTGACCGGCGGCGCCATCTACGCCCTGGTGGCCCTGGGCTTCGGGGTGGTGCACAACACCATGGGCATCGTCAACTTCACCCAGGTGGATTTCGTCTCCTTGGGGGGGATGATCCTGTTCAGCGCCCTGTTTGCCGTGGGCCTGCCCATGCCCCTGGCCCTGGCCGCGGCGGTGGTGGGAGTGACCCTGGTGGCCATCGTCGTGGAGGAAATCGGCGTCCGGCCTTCCCGCTCCCAGAGCCACCTGGTGTTGATCTTCCTGACCATCGGGTTGTCCATCATCCTCCGGGGAGTCATGAAGATCATCTGGGGCAAAAACCGCATGGCCGTGCCGCCTTTATCCGGCGAAGCGCCGGTGAAACTGTGGGGCGCCACCATCCTGCCCCAGACCCTGTGGATTCTGGCCCTCACCGCCGGGGCCATCGTGCTGTTGGTCCTCTTCTTTCGGAAGACCTCCATGGGCCTGGCCATGCGGGGGGTGGCCGCCAACGAGGAAGCCGCGGCTACGGTGGGTCTCAAGGTGCGCCGGGTCAAGGCCATGAGTTTCGCCCTGGCCGGGGCCCTGGGGGGCCTGGCCGGGTGCCTGGTGACCCCCATCACCACGCTTTCTTATGACGTGGGCGTGCTCCTGGGCCTCAAAGGTTTCGCCGCCGCCATTTTAGGGGGCTTCGGCTCCTTTCCCGGGGCCATTCTGGGGGGCTTGATCCTGGGGCTGCTGGAGACCCTGGGCGCGGCTTATATCAGCAGCGCCTATAAGGACGTCATCGCCTTTGTGGTGCTGCTGTTGGTGCTCTTTATCCGCCCCCGGGGATTATTGGGTGGGGGAGCAGGGTGAGGAGATGTTCCGTAGGCGAACCTTGTGTTCGCCCCGGGGCCCAGGGCGAACACCAGGTTCGCCCCTACGTTTAATCCCGATTTAAATCAAAACCACCAGTGGTAATGCCTAAACATAGCGCCGGATTATTGATGTACCGCCACCGGGAAGGCGTCCTGGAAGTTTTCCTGGTACATCCCGGCGGCCCCTTTTGGGCCAAAAAGGACCTGGGCGCCTGGTCTCTGCCCAAGGGGGAATATAACCCGGAGGAGGACGCCCTGGCCGCGGCCCGGCGGGAGTTTGCCGAAGAAACCGGCTTCGAGGCCGGGGGGGATTTTATTCCTCTCACGCCCTTAAAACAGCCCAGCGGCAAAGTCATCGACGCCTGGGCCTTTGCGGGAGACTGCGACCCCGCAGCTATAAAAAGCAACACTTTTGCCCTGGAATGGCCGCCCCGCTCCGGGAAGCAACAAGAATTCCCGGAGATCGACCGGGCCGGGTGGTTTACCATCGAGGAAGCGAAGGTTAAAATAATCAAGGGGCAGGCGGGGCTTTTGGAGGAGTTGCAACAGATTTTAAGCCTGCCGTGAATAGTTCAAGGTTTAAAGTTCAAGGTTCAAGGTGGAAAAATGCTCAGAAGTATCAGCTTTTTAACTTTGAACTTTGAACCTTGAACTTTGAACTAATGCCAATGGAAAACAAAAATTGGAACGAAAAGATCAACGAAATCAACGCATCTTAATGGGCAACGAGGCCATCGCCCGGGGGCTCATCGAGTCCGGGGTGACTTTGGCCGCGTCTTATCCCGGCACCCCGGCCTCGGAGATCCTCCAGGCCGTGGCCGCGTTCGCTAAGGAAGAGGCTATTCCCTTGCACGCGGAATGGTCGGTGAATGAGAAAGTGGCCTATGAAACGGCCCTGGCCAACAGCTACACCGGCCGCCGCTCCGCGGTCTCCATGAAGCAGGTGGGCCTGAACGTGGCCTCCGATCCCTTTCTGCGTTCGGCCTACCTGGGCGTCAAGGGCGGGCTGGTGGTCATCTCGGCGGACGACCCCGGCCCCCACAGCTCCCAGACCGAGCAGGATTCCCGCTTCTTTGCCATGTTCGCCAAAGTCCCGGTCTTCGACCCCTCCAGCCCTAAAGAGGCCAAGGAGATGGTGGATAGGGCCTTTAAGCTCTCGGAAAAATACGAGATGCCGGTGATGCTCCGCCCCACCACCCGGGTCTGCCACGCCCGTCAGAACGTGCCTCTGGCGACGCCCGAGAGGCTGGAGCGGGTGGCGCATTTCCAGAAGAATCCGGGGCGCTGGTGCGCCACGCCCCAGTATCTTAAGGAACTGCACCGGACCTTGAACCAAAAAATCGAGGAGATTGCCGGGGAAGAGGAATTTTATCCCATCCTCACTCCCGGGGACGACTCCTTCCCCGGGGCCTGCATCATCGCCTCCGGAGTGGCCCTGGCCCACACCTGGGACCTCCTGGAAGAAATGCTCCTGCTGCGGCGCCTCGATCTCTATCAGGTCACCTTGCCCTATCCTTTGCATCAGGGCTTTATCAAGAATATCAAATCCCGTTATCAGCGGGTCCTGGTCCTGGAGGAGACCTACCCGGTCATCGAACTGCAACTGGCCGGGGACCAGGTCCAGGGCCGGGGCGCCAAAATGGTCCCCGGAGCCGGAGAGCTGACCCCGGAGGTCATCCGCCTGGCAATCGAGAGATTTTTGCGCCTGCCCCCGGCCCCGGCGTTGGCGGCCCCTGGCGGAGGAGAGGTCACCCGCCCCACCCTCTGCGCCGGCTGCGGCCACCGGGCGGCATTCTATGCCATTAGGGAGGCGTTCCCGGAGGGCATCTTCCCCAGCGACATCGGCTGCTATACTTTGGGGATGAACCTGGGGGCGGTGGACACCTGCCACTGCATGGGCGCGGGCATCAGCCAGGCCGCGGGCTTCTACCAGGCCTACGTCGCGGCCGGGGAAAAAGTGCCCCCCATTGTAGCCACCATCGGCGATTCCACCTTTTTTCACGCCGGAGTCCCGGCCCTGATTAACGCGGTCTTCCACCGGAACCGCTTTATCCTGGTGATCCTGGACAACTCCACCACGGCCATGACCGGCCACCAGCCCACCCCAGAGAAAGAGATTACCGCCCTGGGAAAACCGGGTAACCCGGTTTACCTGGCGGATCTGGTTAAAGCCTGCGGCGTCCGTTTCTTGAGGGAAGCCGATCCTTACGATATTCCCGGGTTCATGTCCCTGCTCCAAGAGGCCGACCGTTATTGCCGGGGGGAAGATGGGAGATTAGCGGTAATCATCGCCAAACACTGTTGCATTCTGGACCGGGAGGCCCGGAAGAGCCAGCCGGCCTTCAAGGTTATGATTATCGAGGACTGCACCGGCTGCCGCCACTGCCTGGACGATTTTGAATGCCCGGCGCTACACCTGGATGAAGCCGCCGACCGGGTGGTTATCGATGAGGCCCGTTGTATCGGCTGCGGCGTCTGCGTCCACGTCTGCCCGGGAGGGGCGATTGAAGCGATGGCGAATAGCCAGGGCCAGTAATCAGTGGTCAGTTTTTCTAGCCATTGATCACTGATGACTGATCACTATCTTTGCCTGGAGTAGTTATGAAACAACAGATAATCGTCAGCGGCCTGGGGGGCCAGGGAGCCTTGACCATCACCCGGGTTTTGGCGGAGGCCGCCGCGGCCTTGGGGTGTGAGGTCCTCACTTCCGAGACCCACGGCATGGCCCAACGGGGCGGCACCGTGATCTCCATGATCAAGGTGGGGCCTTTTCGGGGGCCCCTAATTCTCGCCGGCCGGGCAGACGTGGGGTTGTTCCTGCATGCGAAAAATCTGGGGGTGCATCGCTTTTATCTGCGACGCAGCGCCGGGCTTTTTGTCAATGCCGAGGTTCCCGGGGACTACCACAGCGTGGACGCCGGGAGTCTGGCCCGGCAACTGGGCGCGCCCGTGGCCGCCAACCTCATCCTCCTGGGTTATGCGGCCGGTAAAGGCGGGCTCTTTTGCGGTACGGACCTCCTGGAGCAAGTCATCCGGGAAAAAACCCCGGCTCGGTTCCGGAAAATAAACCTTAAAGCGTTGCATACCGGGATGGACGCGGCCACGGCCTGAAACGGCCTGCAAAGCAACCATTCTCGGGAGGAAATGCCCATAACACATCTTAACCTTGAACTTTAAACCTTGAGATAGTGATTTCTGCGAAAGCGCCTTTTTTGTCATCCTGAATGAAGCGAAGGATCTCGGATTTTAGCGCTCGGAATTCCCAAATTGGGGGTAATAATCGGCGCGGCCTGGAAAAGCCATGCTACCAAAAACGAGATTCTTCCCTCCGCTTCGCTCCGTTCAGAATGACAGAAGAGGAACTGTCGCAGAGGTCTCAACTATGAACTCACAAATCAAGCGAAGGAGACCTAGAGCATGGAAGAATGTCCCCGGCAAGAAAAGAATTTAGCCTATTGCAACTGTAGCTATGGTTCCTGCGACAAAAAGGGGATCTGCTGCGAGTGCCTCCACTACCACCGGAAAATGGGGGAACTGCCGGCGTGTTATTTTACCCCGGAGGTGGAACGGACTTATGATCGCAGTATTGCCCGCTTTATAAAATCATCCCGGTAGAGGGAGAAGACGCGGCATGAGGGGTTGGGAAAAAGCAAAGTTATTTGCCCTCCGCCACCGCACCGGCCTCACGGTCTGGGTCCTGGCCGGGATTCTGCTGGTGACGCCCCTGGTGGTCAACAACCCTTATAATTTAGGGATTCTCAACCTCATCGGCGTTTACGTCATCGTCGTCCTGGGCCTCAACCTGTTCATCGGCTATGCGGGCCAGATTTCTCTGGGGCATGCGGCGTTCTTCGGTTTGGGGGCCTATGGCTCCGCCATCCTCACCGCCACCTATCATTTCCCAGCCTGGCCCGTTATGGCCTTGATCGCCGTGGTGATGGCATTGGTGGCCCTGGCCCTGGGGGTGCCCACCCTCAGGCTCACCGGCCACTATCTGGCCATGGCCACCCTGGGCTTCAACTACGTGGTGAGCAGCATCTTCGTGCAATGGGATGACGTCACCGGCGGGCCTGCCGGCCTCTCCGGGGTGCCGCCCCTCTCCCTTTTCGGCTTCACCTTTGACAGCGACGTCAAGTTTCACTACCTGGTATGGACCTTTGCCCTGGTGGCCCTGACGTTGTGCCTGAACCTGGTTAGGAGCGGCGTGGGCCGGGGTCTGGCCGCCCTGGCCCAGGACGAGGTGGCCGCGGCCACCTTCGGGGTTAACGTGCAGCGGGACAAGGTGCGGGTTTTTGTGCTCTCCGCGGTTTTCGCCTCCCTGGGCGGGAGCCTCTATGCCCACTACTTCGGCTACGTCAACCCGGAAGCTTTCAGCATCTTTAAATCTCTGGACCTGGTCATCATGGTGGTGGTGGGAGGGTTGGGGTCCATCTGGGGCACTCTTTTCGGGGTGGGCTTTATTGTCATTCTCCCCCATCTGGTTGATTTTTTCGAAACTTATTACGACATTATCCACGGGGTGATTTTGGTGGTGATCCTCCTTTTCTTGCCCCAGGGTTTTATCACCGGCTTGATGGACCTGATCAAGATTCGCCTGGCCCGGCGCCGCCTTGCGGCCCCGGTGGAAGCCGAGACAAGTCGATAAGGTATTCACCCCGGAAACCTAGAAATTATGAACCACACCCTTCTGGAGATAACCAACCTCAGCAAACACTTCGGGGGCCTGCCGGCCCTGTCGGAGGTGAGTTTCCGGGCGGCCCGGGGCCAGGTCACGGCCCTCATCGGCCCCAACGGCGCCGGCAAAACCACCCTGCTCCATTGTCTTTCCGGGGTGATCAAGCCGGATGCCGGGGAGATCATCTTCGACGGCCGCGACCTCGCCGGCATGTCCGCCCACCGGGTGGCCCAGTTGGGGATTTCCCGCACCTTCCAAAATCTCCGTCTCTTTCCCCGGCTGTCAGTCCTGGACAACGTCCTCTGCGGCCTCACCGTCCAGGCCGGGGATTCCCTGCTGGACGCCCTGCTCCGGTTGCCGGGCCTGCGCAACCGGGAACGGCGGCTGCGGCTTACAGCCCTGGAGACCCTGGACAGTTTCGGCCTGGCGGATAAGGCGGCCCTGCCCGCGGGCGTGCTGCCTTATGGAGACAAAAAAAGAGTGGAAATGGCCCGGGCCTTCGTCTCCCAGCCGGTTTTGACCTTACTGGATGAGCCGGTCGCCGGCCTCAATCCCGAAGAGACCGCCCAGATTGCCGCACTAATTCGCCAAATGCGCGTCTACGGGAAGACCATGCTCCTGGTGGAGCACGACATGGAGATGGTTATGGGGGTGTCGGACCGGGTAGTGGTCCTGGATGGCGGCTGCCGCATCGCTGCGGGCAGCCCCGATGAGGTGCGGATCAATCCCCTGGTGCTGGAGGCCTACCTGGGCCGCATGAGCGCCACCGCTTGAGATTACACTGGTTGCGAAAAGTTATTTCCGCCCCCCCCTCAACCTGGCCCTCTACCCCCACTGGGGGGAGAGGGGATAAGGGGAAAGATTTTTGGCAATTGCTATAAATGGCAAGAGGGCCAAGACCCTAAAGTCCCAGCCCTCTTTCACCAAAATTTCGTCGTGCTTATTTCATGACAATATTGAGGCCCTGGGCTCCCAGGCTCAACTGCACGCCCTTTTGGGTGGCTTTCAGGTTGATGACCGTACCCTTTTCGTTCCGCATCAACAGGCCGATCTCGCCTTTGATCACGGCCACGCCGGCCTGGGCCGCCACGTAGTGGCCCGGAAAGTCGGCTATACTCTTCATGTTATAGACGTCGCCCTTGGCGCTGATCTTGCTGATACCCACCGCGCCGGCGTCCAAACCCCGAACCTGGAAGGTATATTGCTTGTTCTGGAACTTTATAATACCGTCCCCCCAGGTAACACCCACGCCCGCGGCTATCTGGGTGCTCTCCAGGGTCAGTTCCCCCAGGGGATAAGGGGTCTGGGGTTGGGCCCCTACCGCGTATGCCAAGCCGAGAAGCATCGTCGCCGCCGCCAGAATGCAAAGAATCCTTTTCATACGCATCATTCAATCCTCTCTTAAAAAAATTTTTCACAAATTAAGACCGTCCAGCCAAAAGTCAACCACTCGGTCTTATATCTTATTCTTTTCGGCTTTCCGGTCCAGGTCAATAAAAAAATGCTCCCGAATGACCACTTCCGTTTATAACCTTTTGGAGAAGCGGCGTCCCGAGACGTTCTTTCCCTAAAATATTCCGTCAGGTTAACGGCTCGTTGGTCCGGACCACCTGGCGCCTGTCGCTGCTGAAACCTTGGGGTCTGATGGTCAGTTGCACCCCCGGGCCAACGGCATCCCAAGTTACAATAACAATAATATCGTTTGCTGACATGTCAAGGGGGGCGCTACCTGGTTGAGTTTGGCGACAGCTGCTTCACCACCGGCAAACCCGGCCAGGGTCGAAGAGGTGATAGGTATTGCAGTGAGGCTAGCAGATAGAGGATACTTATGAGAAATTATATTATCCCAAGGAGCCGCAAATTGGATATCGATCATTTAACCCTGGCTCAGATAGTGGCGGCAATCCAGCAGGCCGCCAAAAACTGCCAGTGCGAAGGAACCCGGGAAACCATTTTCACTTCCCGGGGGCGGGACAACATCGTTCCTTGTCTCCAATGCGAACCCCTATATCAAGCCCTGGAGCACCTGGAAGCCGCGGCCGCGATTCTTAAGGGTATTTAAGCCAAAAGCCGCACCCTTAAGAATAAAGCAGGCGCGCCGCCAAGGGAGATTTCTTTTTCCCCAGAGGAGGTCTTGATGGCTGCTGCATTAACCATGGGTACCCGGATTTACCGGCCGGCCTCCCTGGCGGGCCGGGGGCAGGAGGTGCGTCTGGTGCTGGAAAACCCCGCCATGGAACACTTCGATGAGGGCACGGTCATGCTCCGGGCCGTGCCGGACGGGGCCGGGGCTGAACACTGGCGGGTCATCCCCTGGGAGGCAGGGGGTGGCCGGGTCCTGGTCTGCGACGAACCCATCCCCGAGGACTGGACCTATTTCGAGGTCCTCTTTGCGGACGTCAACTTCGTGGCGGTCTCGCCGGTGGCGGGGGAGCTGGAGGAACTGAGAAAGCTCTACCGTCCGTGAATTTCGAAAGCCGGACCGCCCGGGCCCGACTCCTGTACTGCAGCAGGCCGATCCATTCGTTAACTTCCGGCTACAACTGATAAAAAATTAGCTCAGCAAGCGTTACCTGCCCCTCACCGGCTCACCGGCTCGTAATAGGCCACGCCATCCCCCCACCAGGTGAGTTTATAGCGCCTGCCCTTCATATCGATATGGGGCCGCACCCAGAGAATGAGGCGTTCTATCAAACGGCCGTGCAAAGGATGGGAAAAAACCGCGGTCACCAACCGGGTGGGTTCGTCCACCACGTCGGGAAAAGGATCAACATGTAATTCCGGCATAGCCAAACTTCTCCTGTAAATCTTGCGCCTTGATTGCCACTTCTATTTTTATAATATAACCTTACCAGCAAAATTTTGCCAAGCGGCAGGGGAGTGAGCCTGAGTTTCCAGGGGCCGGGAGGGATTCTCCTTGGATTTCGAAGGTTCCTGGACAAACAAAATATTTTCCATTATTTATTTACATCATTTAGGATAGTCACCATGGTGCGGATAGGGATTTACTTGACGGAAAAGCAGCAGGCCGCGCTCCGGGACCTGGCCCGGCAGACCGGCCAGACCCAGAGTAAATTGATCCGCCGGGCCATTGACGACTTCATTGATCGCCATAAGGCTCTGGACCGCCGGGCCATGTTGGAGCAGGCCTGGGGGATATGGAAAGATAGAGACGATCTGCCTGATTTTCGCGCCTTGCGCAAGGAATTTGACCGCTGGGCTTGACGTCTTAGGGGTATGATGGTCCCGTGGCTATTGGTGGATACAAGCGTGATAGTGGATTATCTTCGGAACCTTGATGAAAATGGGGCTTATCTAGAGGCGCAGGCTGAAGCCCTTCCTTTTCCACCATCACCATGGCGAAACTCTATGCCGAGATGTGGGAGGAACGCTGGGCGAACACAAGGTTCGCAACGTTGGCAATGCGAATGGTTGATCCCTTATGATGACTAAATTAGCTGAAAAGCGGCGGCGTTCCATCCGCATACAGGGATGGGATTATTCCCAGGACGGGGCTTATTTCGTTACGGTTTGCACCCATAATAAAGAATACCTTTTCGGAGATATTGTCGGGGATTTAATGCATCTCAATGCCCCTGGAGAGATGGTTCTTCAGACCTGGGAGGAATTACCGGCGCGATTTCCGGCCATGGAACTGGACGCCATGGTCCTCATGCCCAACCATTTCCATGCAATCGCAGTCATTCGTAGGGGCGAACCTTGTGTTCGCCCTGAGCGCCCCGAATCTGGTTTAAGCCCGGAACCTGGTGTTCGCCCCTCTTCCACGCCCCTCGAAGATATTAGGCATATTAACCTTGGCGATCACCCGGACCAGGGCGATCACAAGGATCGCCCCTACAGGAAACGCCCACAAGGGACAGGGGCGGAATCAATTGGGCGCATCGTCCAGGCGTTTAAATCCCTAACTACCCACCGATATATTCAGGGCATACGGAAATCCGGCTGGCCGCCATTTAAGGGAAAGTTATGGCAGCGCAACTATTTCGAACGGATCATCAGAGATGAGAATGAATGGGAGCGCATTTCCGAATACATTGCAGCCAACCCTGTGAATTGGGCGTTGGATCGGGAGAACCGGGAGGCGGGGAAGGTTAGGGCGGGGGAACCGTGGCAGGTGTAGAAATGGTAGGGAAGCAGTACCCATTTTACGTCTGTTTACCATATAATTGAAGATTATGGAAGATGATATTCGCATTTCCTGGGAAAGGTTTTTAAACCCTGATGTTTTGAGAACTAATTTAATAGTGGCTTCGCTATATATAACTGCATTTGAAATGCTAAAAGAAAGTATAATAGAACGACCAAAAGAATATTTCTCAGTAGGTTATGATAAAAATGGTCTAATTGTTGATGAAAAATATAATATAAAAGTATTGAGTTTAAATAAAAGTCCGCTTTATGCATCTTTATCTTGGCTAAAAGATATGGATGCAATAGATAGTAATGATATAGATATTTTTGATAAAATTATAAAATGCAGAAACGACATAACCCATGAAATTGTTAATTATATTTCAAAAGGAGTGAAGACTGATCCACTTCCACTTTTTAATTCAACGATAGACCTATTGCACAAAATTGAAAAATGGTGGATTCTAAATATAGAGATAGCTATTAATCCGGAACTGAATGAAAAAGAAGTTAAAGAGGATGAAATTGTTCCTGGTAAAATCATGATTCTGCGCTTGCTTTTGGATATAGCATTGGGGTCTGAAAAAGAATCAAGACTCTATTACAATGAGTTTATTAAAAAGCATGATTAAAGATAATATTGAAACCCTACTCCACATCTCCAACCTTACCGTCCATTATGGGGCGGCGCAGGCGTTGTTTGGGGTGTCGCTCTCCGTGGGCCGGGGGGAGACGGTGGCCCTGGTGGGGGCCAATGGGGCGGGGAAGACCAGTCTCTTGAAGGCGGTGATGGGGTTGGCGCCGCCTTCCGGGGGGCAGATTCTCCTGGAGGGGGAGGACGTCACCGGCTCTACCCCTGCGGCCATGGCGGCCCGGGGGGTGGCTTTGGTCCCCGAGGGGCGGGAGATGTTCGGAGACCTGACGGTCAAGGAGAATTTGGAGTTGGGGGTTCTGGCCCTGAATATTAGCCGGGGGGAAATGCAGAGCCGTCTGGAGGAGGTCTTCAGCCGCTTCCCCAAGCTGAAGGAGCGCAGCAAGCAACGCAGCAACACCCTGTCCGGCGGGGAGCAGCAGATGGTGGCCATGGGCCGGGCCTTGATGGCTAAACCCCGGCTCCTGCTCCTGGATGAGCCCTCTTTGGGCCTGGCGCCCTTGATTACTGACGAAATCTTTGAGATTATCAAACAACTCACCCGGGCCGGGGTGACCATCCTCTTGGTGGAGCAAAACGCGGCCCGGGCCTTGACCGCGTCCAAATCCGCCTATTTGCTGGCCAACGGCAAGATCGTGGGCCAGGGCCGGAGCGACAAGCTCCTGCTGGACCCGGAACTGCGCCGGGCCTTTTTGGGCGCGGGCTCCGGCGACAACCCCGCGGCTTCCCGCCTGGGCGCAGCCGGACTTACTAATATCAGACTGGAAAAACCGGATATGAGCAAACTGACTTTTATGCCTCCCTTTAAAACCAGGGAAGAACTTGAGGAACATCAGCTTCAACGCCTGAAGTGGAGCATACGCCACGCCTTCGAAGGCTCCAGCTTCTACCGGGCCCATCTGGAGGCTGCCGGCGTCACCCCCGGCGACATCCGCTCTCTGGACGACCTGCAAAAACTTCCCCTGACCACCGCCGACGACCTCCGGGACGGCTATCCCTTCCCTTTCCGGGCCGTGCCCTTCGAGCAGATCGTGCGTATCCACGCCTCCTCCGGCACCACCGGCAAGCGCAAAATTCTGGGCTACACCCAAAAGGACCTGGACGACTGGGAGCATTTCTTCGCCCGGGCCTACGAGATGGCCGGGGTCACGCCTTTGGACCGGGTGCAAATCGCGGTGGGCTACGGGGTGTGGACCGCGGGCGCGGGCTTCCAGGCGGGGGTGGAAAAATTGGGAGCCCTGGCCGTACCCGTGGGGCCGGGGAACGTGGACATGCACTGCGAGTTTCTGGTGGACCTGCAAAGCACGGTGCTCTGCTGCACCGCCTCCATGGGGTTGCTCATGGCCGAAGAGGTAAATAAGCGGGGCATCGCCGACAAGATCAACCTCCAAAAAGTCATCTACGGCTCGGAGCGCTCCAGCGTCTCCATGCGCCGTAAGATCTCGGAACTCCTGGGGGGCGTGGAACTCTTCGACATCCCCGGCATGACCGAACTCTACGGGCCGGGCACCGGCATCGAGTGCCCGGATCACGACTGCATCCACTACTGGGCGGACTACTACCTCCTGGAAATCCTGGACCCGGAGACGTTGCAACCCCTGCCCGAGGGCGAATGGGGGGAGATGGTGGTGACCACCCTCACCAAGGAGGCCGCGCCCTTGCTCCGCTACCGCACCCGGGACATCACCCGCATCATCCCCGGGCCTTGCACCTGCGGGTCCATCCTTCCCCGGCATTCCCGCCTCCGGGGCCGCACCGACGATATGTTCAAGTTCCGGGCGGTGAACATCTACCCCTCCAGCATCGACAAGATTCTCTCGGAGGTGCCGGGCTTAGGCTCCGAATACCAGATCCACCTGACCCGGGAGGCCGGGGGCCGGGACCACATGCTGCTGAAGGTGGAGCGGGGCGAAGGGGTGGAACCGGGCCGGGCCGATGAACTGGGCCGGGAGATCATTTACACGGTCAAACACAAACTTCTGGTCACCCCGGAGGTGGAGGTGGTGGAGTACGGCGCCCTGCCCCGGACGGACCGGAAGAGCAAGAGAGTTTTTGATACCAGGATAACTGATTCGGTAGTGTAACTTTTCAAGGTTGCATGCGAAGAGTTTAACCAAAGGGACACAGGGGTCGAAGAAGATTTGATCGGTCCACAAGCAGGATTATTCATCATGCCCATCTTTTTGTATCCTTTGTGTCTTTGTGGTAAAAGCATTATAGATAATGAATTCCTTACCAAATTTGGAGGCTTAGGACAAAAATGACCGGTCCAAAGACGGTCGCGAGAGATGATGACCCGGTGCTGCATGAAATCCTGCGCCGCCTCGTGGAGACTTTTCAACCGGATCGGGTTTATCTTTTCGGGTCCAAGGCCAGAAGTGAAGCAGGGCCGGACAGCGATTACGATCTGCTGATCGTGGTTCCGGATGAAGCTCCCCCGGAAAAGAAGCGGAGCCGTTTGGCCTATCAGGCCTTGCGGGGCACCCGGGCCGCAGCGGATGTTTTGGTATGGACCCGGGAGGCCTTTGACAGCCGCCTGCACCTTCCCGCTTCACTGCCCGCGACGATCACTAGAGAAGGAAAGCTTCTTTATGCCGCTTGACCCGGTGTTAGTGGCAGAAACCAAGGCCTGGCTGCGGAAAGCGGCTTCCGATCTCAGGGCTGCTCAGCATGACCTGACCGCTTCTCCTCCGCTTCTGGATGATGCCACATTCCACTGCCAGCAGACCGTGGAAAAAATGTTTAAAGGCTTCCTCATGTGGCACGGTGTCCCTTTTCGCAAGACCCACAGCCTGGAGGAACTTGGCGAGCAATGCCTTGACCTGGACGCCTCGTTGAGAGATATGATGGACAGGGCAGTTCCCTTAACTGAGTTCGCCTGGAAGTTTCGCTATCCCGGGGAGCCAGAGGAACCATCCATTCAAGAAGTACAAGAGGCATTGGAGATCGCCCGGGAGGTTCATGGGGCAATTCTGGCAAGACTACCTCTGGAAGTTCAGACTTAGGAATAATAAATTGGCCACGTCCTGGTCGCCCTGGAGGTGGTGGAGTACGGCGCCCTGCCCCGGACGGACCGGAAGAGCAAACGGGTTTTTGATACCCGGATCACGGATTCCGTGGTATAAATTATTAAAATTGGAGGCGGACGCCTCTTAAGGGAGTTAACCATGAAGAAGCTTGTTTGCCTGGGCATGCTGCTTGTGCTTCTGGCTCTGGTCGGTTGCGCCGGCGACCCTGGGGTGACCCCCTCTCGGGACCGGGCCGCCAATTATAATTGGGGTTCGGATGCGGTCTGCTCCCCGGGTTGCCCCATAGGTATGAGCGGTTCCTGGTGAGAAAGGCGGGAACATTCACCACCATTCTTCAAAGAAACAGGGGTAACTGAGACAAGAAGATTGTGCCCGGGCACAATCTTTTTTTTTCTTTCCTCTTGGCGGACTCGATATCTCTGTGGTAAAGGTGAAAAATGCGCCAAGGAAATCAGAGGAGGAATTATTCATGAAGAGTAGGCTGTTGACGATCCTGGTGGCCATCGCCCTGGTGGGCGGCATCTCTTTGTCGGCCCAGGCCGCAGCCAAGAAGGCCGCGGCTAAGAAAGAACCCATTAAAATCGGAGCCATGTTTGCTTTGTCGGGGCCGGCGGCTCACATCGGCACCCCCACCAAGCTGGTGGCGGAAATGGTGGTAAACAAGATCAATAAGGAAGGGGGCATCAACGGCCGTCCCATCGAGTTGATCCTGGGGGACACCGAGAGCAACCCGGCCAAGGCCGCCACCCTCGCCAAAAAATTCATCCATGCGGACAAGGTGGCGGCCATCATCGGTCCCACCACCACGGGCTCAGGGATGCAGGTGAAAAAGATCGTGGAAGAAGCCGGAATTCCCACCTTTATGTGCGTGGGCGGCGACCCGGTGATCATGGGAGGTAAATTCGGGGCCTTTACCAATGTCTTCAAATCGCCACAGCGCTCCTCCGTGGCGGTGAAAAAGCTTTTCAGCTACCTCAAAGAGAAGAAGCTGACCAAGGTAGCCCTGCTTACGGCCTCGGACAGCTTCGGCAAAGATGGGGCCCAGTGGCTGACGAAACTGGCCCCGGAATATGGGATCACCATCGTCGCCCAGGAGTCCTTCGGTCCCAAAGACACGGATATGACCACGCAGTTGACCAAGGCTAAAAATGCCAAACCCCAGGCCATTGTCTGCTGGACCATCGGCCCCGCGGGTCCCATCGTCTCCAAGAACAAAGCCCAGTTAGGTATCAAGATCCCTCTCTTTCAGTGCCATGGAGAACCGGATCCCAAGTACATCGAGTTGGCCGGTAAAGCCTCCGAGGGGGACCGGATGCCCTCCACCAAGCTGATGGTGGCCGGTGAACTGGCGGATAAAGACCCCCAGAAGAAGGTGATCCAGGAATTCGTCAAGCTGTACAAAGATAATAAGTACGATAAGCAATTTCCCATCAACACCCATTCCGGGTATGCCTGGGACGCCATCTATATCGTGGCCAACGCTATGAAAAAGGCGGGGACGGACCCCAAAGCCCTGCGGTCGGCCATCGAGGGCACCCGGGGTTACGTGGGGATTTCCGGGATTTATAACCTGACGCCGGAAGACCACAACGGCCTGGGGGTGGATTCCATGGTCATAGTCCAGGTGAAAGACGGGAAGTTTACCATGGCGAAATAAGGCTTAAGAAACTCTGTTAAGGATGGTGTACGGGGCCGGGAGAGGCACAGGCCGGCAAGCCTGGGCCACCGGTCCCGCTTATTCCCCCTCCAGCGCCTCCCTCACTCCTGATACCAATTCGCATTCAAAGGACGTTGAACTGTGGCGAACCTTGTGTTCGCCCGTGGCTCCAGGGCGAACACAGGGTTCGCCACGTATAGTATCTTTTTGACTGCAACTCGGTATGAGACAATATTCTCTATTTATATCGGGAAGTTAAGGTATTAGCATCCCGCTTTCCTCCAGTCTCATATCAATAAACCACCTCCAC
>JBMORF010000083.1:0-5184 GCA_049322315.1 Thermodesulfobacteriota bacterium
ATACCAAGATGCTGTCAAATAAGTAACATTGTCATCCTGAGCGCAGCGAAGGATCTCGTATTTTAGCGCCCGGGATTCCCAAACCGATTGTAATCATGGGCAGGCTAGGGAAAGCAGGGGGGCTGCAAAAAACGAGATTCTTCACTGCGCTCCGCTCCTTTCAGAATGACAACTAATACCGAGTTGCAGTCAAAAAGATACTATACGGGCGAACCTTGTGTTCGCCCCGGAGCCACGGGCGAACACAAGGTTCGCCCCTACAGTTCAACGTCCTTTGAATGCGAATTGGTATAAATCCCCTTTATAAAGGGGGACTTTTTAAACCCCCCTTTTCTAAAGGGGGGTAGGGGGGATTTTTCATACGCGGGGGTGGGACAAGGTTTTGCTGCATGAACGTTTAGCCTACGCCGGCACAGGCTGGAAAGCCGGTGCTACCGCTCATAAGGAAAAAGGCCGGAAGGTGGAAAAATTGACAATGACCGGTAGTTATGGTCGGAGAAAAGGCTGGATTTGTTGGGTCTTGTTAGTTCTGGGGCTGGCTTTGGTAACTTTAAGCGGCTGCGGCTCCCCGGAGCCGGAAAAGGTCTATGGCGGCCCGGACACCGGCCCGGCCTATGGGGATCTCTTCATTGACGCCTCCATCGGCGACGCCAGCACCCTGATCCCCCCCCTGGCCTCGGACTCGGCCTCTGCCAGCATCTCCTCCCTGATCTACAACGGCCTGGTGAAATACGACGGCGACCTGAACCTCATCGGCGACCTGGCGGAATCCTGGGAGATCTCCCCGGACGGCCTGACCATCACCTTTAAGCTGCGCCGGGGGGTGAAGTGGCAGGACGGCGCGCCCTTCACCGCTAAAGACGTCCTGTTCACCTACCGGGTGATGGTGGACCCCAAGACGCCCACGGCCTATTCGGGCGATTACCTCCAGGTGAAGAAGGCGGAAGCCGTGGATGACTATACCTTCCGGGTGACTTATCCCCAGCCCTTTGCCCCGGCCCTGGGGACCTGGGGCTTAAATATTCTGCCCCGCCACCTCCTGGAAGGAAAAGACATCACCAAGTCGCCCCTGGCCCGGAAACCCATCGGCACCGGCCCTTACCGTTTCCTGGAGTGGAAGGCCGGGGAAAAGATCGTACTGGGCTATAACCCCGATTATTTTGAAGGCCGGGTCTATCTGAACGGCTATATTTATTTGATCAAACCGGACCTGGCCACCATGTTCCTGGAATTGAAGGCGGGAAACATCGACCGCATGGGCCTCACCCCCCTGCAATACACCCGCCAGACCGCCTACCCCAAATTTAACCGGATGTATCATAAATACCGCTATATTCCCTTCACTTACATTTATCTGGGATACAATTTGGAAGACGCCCGCTTTAAAGACCGCCGGGTGCGCCAGGCCCTGACCCTGGCCATCAATAAAAAAGAGATTATCGCAGGGGTGCTCCTGGGGTTGGGGCAGGAGTCCTACGGACCTTATAAGCCCGGGACCTGGTTCTATAACCCCAAGGTCCCCAAGTTCAGCTACAACCCGGCCAAGGCCCGGGCCCTGCTGGCTCAAGTCGGCTGGCGGCCCAATGCCGCGGGCATCCTCACCAAGGACGGCAAACCCTTTGAATTCAACATCCTCACCAACCAGGGGAACGACATCCGGGTGCGCACCGCCGAGATCATCCAGCGCCGCCTCCAGGAGATCGGCATCCGGGTAAAGATCCGCACCGTGGAGTGGGCCACTTTTATCAAACAATTCATCGAAAAAGGGCATTTTGAAGCAGTGCTCCTGGGCTGGAACACCGGCCTGGACCCGGACCAGTACGACATCTGGAGCTCCACCAAGACCAAGCCCGGGGAGCTTAATTTCATCCATTACCGGAACCCGGAAGTGGATAAACTGCTGAATGAGGGGCGCCACACCTTTGATAAGGAAAAACGGCGCCAGGCCTACTTCCGCCTCCAGGAGATCCTGGCTGAGGATCAGCCCTATACCTTCCTCTTCATCCCCGACGCCCTGCCGGCCATCTCCCGGCGCTTCCGGGGCATCAAACCCGCCCCCGCGGGCATCGACTACAATTTCACCAAGTGGTACGTGCCCAAGGCCCACCAGAAATATACCATGTCGCCGTATTGAGGATTTTTTGTGGGGGAAGGGGCCAGGGGGGTTTTGCTAATCGTCTGGTAATTTTGAACTATTAAAGGCTGGGGGTGGTGCGGCTCAATCCACCTCCCCCAGGAATTTGATGAAGGCCTGGAGGATGGCCCGGTCATAGATCCGGCCCTGCTCCCATTCATGGCGCATGGACCAGAGGGTCTCTTTGGGGGACTTGGCCGGGCGCCAGGGACGCCCGGAGGTGACGCTTTCATAACTATCAATGACCCGCAGGATCCTGGCCCAGGGATGGATGGCGCTCCCGGCCAGTTTCAGGGGATAGCCGGAGCCATCGCCGTTTTCATGGTGCTGCTGCACCATCAGCATGGGGTCTGGGGGAAAATAGGATAAGTTCTTCAACATGTGATAACTGAGCAAGGGGTGGCGTTTGACCAGCTTCATCTCCTCTTCATCAAGGGACTCGGGTTTGCGCAGGATCTCTTGGGGGACCTGGGTCATGCCCAGATCGTGCAACAGCGCGCCCACTCCGAAGAGCTTGGCGTCCCGCTCTTGCAGTCCCAGGTAGTTGAAGAAGGCCAGACCGAAAATACAGACGTTGAGGCTGTGCTTAAACAGGAACTTATCGTGACAGTTGATTTTTTTGATGGCGGTCGTCAGGTTCAGGTAGGCATTGCCGGTCTTGATAAACTCAAATACCAGGTCGATGAAATCTAAGGCCATCCTCATCCGGGAGCCGGTGCGGGCCCTTTCCGCGGTGAAGCAATGCTGCATCCAGAGGAGCATGGCGTCCAGGACTTGGGCCGCCTTTTCCGGATCCTGGCCCACTCCTTCGGGAGAGACTTCCTTCAGGTTGCCGTGCAGGTAGGACAGGACCGACTCCTCTTCCTGACGGGGAAAATAAACCCAGGGCACTTTGAGGGCTGCCAGTTTGCGGTGCCAATCCTTCTGGAAGACCTGCCCTTGAGGGCAGCAGAGAGTAAACTCGGGTTGCGTGTGGTCCTTGGGTTTGCATTTGATATAGACATTGAAGGGTATTTCTTGGTGCGGCACCAGATTGCGCAACGGCAAAGGCGAAAAAGCCTCTTTTTCGCCGCCGTCGGCCAGAGCCAGAATTTTGCTGGCATCCAGGTGAAAATCCAGGATATGGTTCGCGCCACTTGGAGGACGACTATTGCCGGTGGCGGGTTCCAGAGCATGCCTGTTCATAAGTTGACTCGGAGTTAAAGGCCATAGTTAATAATGGGCTATCTTTAAAAATATATATCGGTCAAGATCGCTCTAATAATGAATAAATTTGCAGGAAAGAGCAAAAGCCAACCACTAATGGCAGGCCCAGGGGGGCTTACAGGAAATCGGTGAGATTTGCTTTCGGGTAGGTTTAACCTCAAGTCGACAACGCCAGGTCCTCCACCAGGCGGTCGGCAAAGGCGAGAATGACTTTCCGCTGCTGGCGGGTGGCGCAGCCGCTGCAGGGGCAACGCATGGTCTGTGGGCTACGGATGAGGAGTTCGAAGCGTAAAGCGTAAAAGGTTATTCCCCGATTTCATTTGGGTTTTCGGATAAAAGAAGGGCGGGCGTCCCTGCTCGCCATGGTCATCTGGTGCACAGCGCGCCCTCTAAAAGAACTCTGAACCTTGATGGCCTCGTAAAAACTCTCAAGCGGCCATTTTTAAAGTGACCGGGCCGGGGTAGGCTTCCGGGAGAAAGAAATCGATAATTGCCGGGGTCAGGGCGCGAAATTGCTCTTTGACACGAGAAAGTAGCCGGGAAAAACCCGAGGCAGACCCAGCAACGGCCTCGCCGGCCCGGGTTATGGCCAGAAGCACCGCGGAAGCCCGCAAGATGTTCAGGGCCGTGGCCTTTAAGTTGAAGCAGTAGCTCACCTTCTCCTGGCCTCGCACCCTCAGGTCCTTCGCCCCCGTGCGCCGGTCAAGTTCGCTCATCGTCCCCTCGATGCCCGCCCGCCATCGGTAGCGGTCGCGAAACTCCTCGGTTTGCTGGTAAGCCCGCCGCGCCGCCACCCGTCCGGCCTTCACATAGTAGCTCAGATAATGGTATTTCTTCGCCGGCTTCACCGGGCAGCGGGTTTTTTCGGGACACTCCTCACACCGGGCGGACGAAAACGTCACATGGTAGCGTTCCTTCTTCTTGCGGTAACTACAGGACAGCGGCGCCTCCCCCTGGGGACAGGCCAGACCCCGGCCCTCCGGCGATATCTGGAAGTCCGACAGCGACAGGCCCGCAGACTGGGGCAGCCCCGCCGGAGGGGACACTGCCTCCAGCTTGAGGTCCGTCACCTTTTGGCGCATGGTCCACAGGGTCTTGGGGCACAGGTACTTGGCCGCATCGCTCTCCGAGGGGATATCGAGGGCAAAGTGCCATTGCTGGTTGACGGTTTCAAGGTCGGTCAGGTCGTGCATCTGCTGAAGCAGCAGGACCCCCAGGACGGTCTGCAGATCTTTGGCGGGGCGGCCGAAGTCGGTGCGGAAGCTGGCGGCCAGTTCCTCCGCTGGCAGTTCCGAGAGGATTTCCCGGCGGAAGAGGCCGGCCCAGGAGTCCTCCAACAACCGCCGGCGCCTGGGACCTAAATGACTCCAGGGGTCGATTAAAAGGGCTTGCCGAGGATCGCGTGTGCGAATCATCTTATTACCATTAACCTATTGAATTATCACCGGAATATGCCATAAAAGGCAATCCCTGGCAAGAAAAAATTAACGCAATCATAAATTATTTCAAACAGTTGGCTAAAACCGCCTTTTTACGAGGCCATCTTGTATCATGGTTCCGCTAAGCTTCAAGGTGGAATGGTACTCCTGTCAAATCTTCAGCTTTTGCATCCTTACTGCTACCGGCAGTTGCATAGCCTTAATCGTAAGTGTGTTTTCGACCCTCCACTGACCTTGAGGGGGTTTTGAAAGACTTGAGCCGTATGAGGGGAAACTCTCACGTCCGGTTGTGTGTCCAGCGAAGGCTGGCATGTTCAGCAAGAGTTAGTCTTGCCGGGGTAATAGCCAGAGACCCTGTAGCTTAGATGGCAGATAGGAGGGAAACCAAGTATCTGAAGCCCATCG
>JBMORF010000084.1:0-5094 GCA_049322315.1 Thermodesulfobacteriota bacterium
ATCAACAGTATCATTTTCTGCCGCACTTGGCACGATAATTTCACGGTGTGATCATGTGATATCCTTTCATTTCAATAAGTTATGCTTGATTATAACCTGGAGCATTCCTTAAGTCAACGGCATTGGGCCTATACACCATTCCTCTGGCAGGGTTCTTTTTATCGGCATCTCTCCAGGTTCTATTGCCACTTGTATATGAGTCTCCGATGTTTAACCATAAGGTTCCATCAGGCGTTAACACTCTATTAATTTCTGAAAAGATTTCTGTCAAATTCTTTATGTAGTCTTTTAGGCTCAATTCTGCGCCAATTTGATTTTCAAGTGGGATGCCATAATCACGCAATCCCCAATATGGAGGACTTGTGACACAACAACGAAAAATATTTGAACTTAAAGCTTTTAGAACGCTTAAGGCATCGCCAATCACTATTTCACACCCTTCGTATAATTCTGAGAAAAAAAGTTGAAATGGGACCCCTTTAGCGGCTTTCCTCGGCATAACTCTAAAAAACCCTTAACTTAATGGAATCGTTAACTTAATTATGATATTTTATTCCATACTATAATCCCATATTTCCCATGATGTTGTCAAATTTTATCAGAATCGCCAAAACGTCTAAGACGCAAGGAGTTGATCACCACGCTCACCGAACTCAGGGCCATGGCCGCCGCGGCAATGGCCGCGTTGAGCAGCCCCGGGGATGGCCACCACGTTGTAGCTGAAGGGGGGATTGGCTCATCGTTGGCCGCTTGAACGTCAGCCCACAAGTTTGTCATAGTCTGCGTGGCTGCCAACCAAAACCAAAGGACTCCCTCTGGAATACCGACTCCCAATGCCCGGTAGAAAAGACCAATACGCACGGCTCGAAACCGGCCCACCCGTTTAAAATGAAGCGAGGGATGATAAGGGTCTTTTTTCAATAAGGAAAAGCTTTTATCGGCAAGCTTCTGCACGGACTTGGGCAGGTTTTTATAACAGGCCCAGAAAGCAGGGGAGGCAAAGTGTTTCACATTTCCCGGGCCTTGCTGGAGGATAAGTCTTTAAGCGCCTTATCAGCCAAGGCGTCCAATTTTCCAGCCTTCAGGTCTTCTTCTATCTGGCGGTCCCAGGCTGCGGCATCAAAGTCACGGAACCACTGACGAAAGGCTGCAAGTTCGGAAGGAGACAGCCCTTGGATTTCACGTCCAATTTTCTCAATCTTATTCATAGGATCGCCTCCCTACTAAAATCATAATCGATTTTAAGAGGTTATGCAATAATCTTGGTCAAACCTGCTTGTCTTTCCTGCCGAAACGCCTTAACCGCAAGCTATTGGTCACCACGCTCACCGAACTCAGGGCCATGGCCGCCGCGGCGAGGGCCGGGTTGAGCAGGCCCAAAGAGGCCCCGGGGATGGCCACCACGTTGTAGCAGAAGGCCCAGAAGAGGTTCTGGCGGATGATGCGCATCATCTTCCGGGAAAGCAGGATGGCCTGGGGGATGAGGTTCAGGTCGTCCCGGATGAGGGTCAGGTCCGCGGCTTCCGCGGCCACGTCCGCGCCGGTGCCCAGGGCGATGCCCACGTCGGCCTGGGCCAGGGCCGGGGCGTCGTTGATGCCGTCTCCCACCATGGCCACGATCTCCCCGGCGTCCTGGAGTTCCGCCACTTTGCGGGCCTTGTCCCCGGGGAGCACTTCCGCCAGCACCTCGGAGATGCCCACGCTTTTGCCCACGGCCTCCACGGCCAGGCGGTTGTCGCCGCTCAAAAGGACCACTTTCAAGCCCATGGCCTGGATGGCGGCCACCGCGGCCGCGGCTCCGGGTTTCAGGGTATCCGCGGCCGCCAGCACGCCCACGGGTTTACCCCCGGCCGCCAGGTAGATGGTGGTTTTCCCTTCCCGGGCCAGGCGTTGCTGATGGGGGTCCAGGTCCTGGTGAGGGATCTTTTCCCATTCCAGGAAGGGAAGGTTGCCCAGGAGGACCTCCTGGCCGTTGATCCGGGCCTTGACGCCCATCCCCGGGATGGCCTCAAACTCCGTCAAGGCAGGCAGTTGCAGTTGGCGCTGCGCCGCCGCCTGGGTTACGGCCTCGGCCAGGGGATGTTCCGATTTTTCTTCCACGGCCGCGGCCCAGGCCAGGACCTGGTCTTCGGGCCAGCCTTCCCAGGCCAGGATATCGGTGACCTGGGGGCGGCCCTGGGTCAGGGTGCCGGTCTTATCGAAGACCACCGCGGTGAGGCGGTAGGCCCGCTCCAGGGGTTCGCCGCCCCGGAGCAGGATGCCCAGCTCCGCGCCCCGGCCCGAGCCCACCATCACCGCGGTGGGGGTGGCCAGGCCCATGGCGCAGGGGCAGGCGATAATGAGGACCGCCACCATGCTCACGATGGCCGGAGTCAGGGCCGGGGCCGGGCCCCAGATCAGCCAGCCCAGGAAGGTGAGGGCGGCCAGGCTCATGACCACGGGCACGAAGATGCCCGCCACCCGGTCCGCCAGGCGTTGAATGGGGGCCTTGCTGGTCTGGGCCTCTTCCACCAGGCGGATGATCTGGGACAGCACCATGTCCCGGCCCACCCGGGTGGCTCTGAACACCAGGAACCCCCGCTGGTTGATAGTGGCCCCCCAGACTTCTCCCCCCGGCTCCTTGGCCACCGGCAGGCTCTCCCCGGTGAGCATGGATTCATCCACGCTGGACGCGCCTTCCACCACCACCCCGTCCACCGGGATCTTTTCCCCCGGGCGCACCACCACCAGGTCGTTCGCCATTACTTCTGCCAGGGGGACCTCCACTTCCTGGCCGTTCCGGCGTACCCGGGCGCTGGGAGGAGCCAGGGCAAAGAGGCGGCGGATGGCCTGGGAGGCCCGGCCCCGGGTCCGGGCTTCCAGCCAGCGGCCCAGGAGGATGAAAGTGATAATCATGGCCGTGGTGTCGAAATAAAGTTCTGGGGTTTTTCCCGGGGCCGCGACGCTTAAGGGCCAGATGGTCACCCAGGCGGAATAGATATAGGCGGCGCTGGTGCCTAAGGCCACCAGGGTGTCCATGTTGGCCGCGGCGTGCCGGGCGGCGATAAAGGCGCCCCGTAAAAACGGGGCGCCGGAATAGAACAACACCGGGGTGGTGAAAATCAGGAGGAGATAAGCCAGGGTTTGCGGGGTCAGTCCCAGCCACCCCGGCAGGGGCGGCGCCATGGCCCCCAGGAAGACGGGCAGGCTCAAGACCAATGCCAGGAGAAAGCGGCGCTTGAGGTTTTGGGCCTCCACTTCCGGAGGAGGGGGCGGCGGGGCTTCCAGGGCCCAATCGGTGACCGCGTATCCGGCCTCCTGCACCGCCGTCTGGAGGTTATTAATGTCAGCCTGGGCGGGGTCGTACTTGACCCGGGCCTGGCGGGTGGCCAGATTGACCAGGGCCTGCTCCACGCCGGGCACCCCGGCCAGGGCCCGTTCCGCCCGGGCCACGCACGCCGCGCAATGCAGGCCGTCCAGGGTGAGGGTGACTTCAGTGGTTTCGTTGGCCATAGTGTTCTCTTTTAAGGGAATTATCTGTAACTATGCCGCTATCTATGGATAATAATCATTAAACGGCAGGGGGAAAAGTCAAATTCGAACTTTGACACAGAGAATTTATTTGTTACACTGTAATTCAAAGTAACACAAAAGAGAGGTGCTCCGGTGAGAACCAGCAAGCTTGTCACCATTTCCCTGCTGCCTGAACTCCTGGAAGAAGCTGAAAGGCTGGCCAAGGAAGAAAAGCGCACCCGCAGCGAATTTTTCCGGGAGGCCATCCGCCGCTATATCGAGGACAAAAAGTGGGAGCGGATTTACCGCTATGGACGCCTGAAGGCCCAGGAGCAGAGTCTGTCCGAAGCGGACGTGGAACGACTGGTCGATGAATGCCGTGCTGAGCAGAAACCTTCCTGATAACCGCATCCTGGAATGCGCCATGGCGGGCGAGGCCGATTACCTCATTTCCGGGAACCATCACCTGACTGATCTTAAAACCTTCGATACGATTAACATCGTCACGCCCACGGAGTTTTTGGCGTTTTTCCATCAGGAATGATGCAGGGGCGATCTTTGGCTCCCTGCCCACCCCCGTACGCGAACCGCCCAAGATCAGGGGCAAGAAGGCGGTGGCCGAAGCCAACCCGGATGAGGAAGACAGACTCCCGGCCGAATGCGGTAAGCTGGCGGAGGAGAAGAACGTCTCCTGGGAGGAGGTTGCCTGATTTTTCCCCGGAGAAAGCCTGGACACCGTGCCGGGGTCGACGCTCCCGGCTCTGAAGCAGTTCCTTTCGTCCCAGAGCTAAACGCCATCAATAGAGAAGCCCGGTTGTTGAGACCGGGCTTTTTTTATTGACATTATTATTTTATCGTGCTAACGACGATTTTTAGGAAAGTTTATAATTTTCAGCTAATAATGGTGTCTGTCACTAATTTCGTTTTTAGGAGAATCATAATATGGAAGCTTTTACTAATGGGGAAAGAGAGCTTATCAAATATCTTCGTGACGAAGCAATAAAAGTTAAAGACTGTTTTTCTCAATACTCATTTCAATCTATTGCATTCAGTGGGGCATTGTTTATCCTAATAGCTACATTTCAACTACAATATCCTTTTGTCGGCATATCTAGCTTACCGCTATTATTGATGGTGTTAACAGTAGTCAGGATTGGAACCCATAAATATGCTACTGCAAATCGCCAATTTGGTTTTCAATTATATTTAGAAAGTTTAACCAGGCTAGAAGGCCAGACTTATAACAAACGAAAAAACATCATTCGTAATATAGGATGGGAAGAGGCAATGCGTGCATGGAGGATAATACAGACAACAACTTTCAGGAATCTATATTACTCCGGTTTTTGGGGAATAAATATTTTGAGAAGAAAACATATAGGAATAGGATATAAATGGTTTGAGCCTAGAACTCTGTTAGTATCAGGAGCAGAGTGGCACCCAGGTTCATATTTAGGAAATATGACCAGGGTACTTACAATGCCGTTGACTTAAGCCCAATTGTTGGCCCATTTACCATGGCGGCTCTTTGATTTGCGGGGGAATTTGCGGCCTGGACGGGGACGATATTTTCTCCAGGTGATCTCCGCCAGACAATACCTG
>JBMORF010000085.1:0-37298 GCA_049322315.1 Thermodesulfobacteriota bacterium
TTGTGGTTTTCGTTAAACATCTTACAATGTTAACTTACCACAGACTTGGAGCCTTTTCCATTGCTATTCTCAATTAATTAAATAATGTTATGCATCTTTTCACCGTTACTTGGTGCGAAAGATGAGTTATTAGCCTTCAATTTATTGTATAGAGGTGTCCAAAATGCCCAAAGAAATTTTGTTTCTGATCCTCTATAAGGATCTGTTTGGGGATCATACCCCTCATCATTTTGGATTTTTCATAAAAAGCAGGGATGGGTATCAATTTAAGGTTCGTTTACCGCCCTACCAAGGACGAGGAGGACGAAAGGTTGGCAAAAAATTGGCAGTGGGGTTTACCAACAATCGACATAGGTAAGCCCTCACGGGCTTTCCCTGTCACACCACCGGGCGTACGGGTCCGTACCCGGCGGTTCGGATGGTTAAGCTATCTCCGGGGTGCTAAATTCGGGAGGCCAAGCGAGATAAAATAGGAGTTAGGCAAGGCAATGCTGAGGGCCGGGCTGCGGCTCAGCCGCCAGGGGCCGAGAGCGCTGCCAGCGGTTTTGGCCGCCAGGTCACGGCCCACCCCCCGCTTGCGTAACTCGGCAAACCGACTCCGCCCCCGCTTCCATTGCCGCCAGAACACCATCCTGAGACGATGCCGCACCCGCGAGTCAAGATTCCGCAGCACCGAGGGAGTTTCGCAATAGCCAAAGTAGCTCCGCCAGCCGGTCAAAAAGAGTTTGAGACGGTTCACCAGGTGGGCCGGGGCCAGATGGCGACCGGTGCGGGTCAATTCCCGGACTCGCAGCTTAAAGCGCTTCAAGGCCTGGGGCGCTATGCGTCTCTTGGGCTCGCCATTGAAGGTAAAGGTGAACCCCAGAAACTTGCGCTCCTCGGGTCGGGCTACCGCACTCTTCGCCCGATTCACCTTGAGTTTAAGCTTCTTCTCCAGAAACCGGCTCACACCGACCATCACCCGCTCACCCGCCCGTATGCTCCGCACATAGATGTTACAGTCATCGGCGTAGCGCACAAACCGGTGTCCGCGCCTCTCCAACTCCTTATCCAGCACGTCCAACATCAGGTTGGACAACAGCGGCGTTCGGCCCTTCGGTAAGAGTCCACCTACTATGGCCTCTGCTGACTCCTGGGCCGCGGTCAGAGGGCCTCACGACCCCCTCAGTCCCGAATCCGGGACACGACCCAGGCCTCCCGAGGTAAGCACCGCCGCCTTCGCCACACACCTGCCGGATTTACAGCCCTGGCCTTTGATGGATATGGACTTCGCGATTATTTGCCCGCTCGTCCGGCCAAAACTGCCTCGTATCCGGTTTCTGTCCGTCAGGTCGTGGCTTTGCTCCACGCTTCCTTCAGACCCCGCCTCACGACGACGCCCTTGCGCTTCGCCAACCCTTCACCTCCATCAGGTTGGGTAGAGGACTTTCACCTCCAAGCTGCGGTGCATGCTCGGCACACAAAAAAGGGTTATGGACAAGTCCATAACCCGTTAATATTGAACGATAATCTTGGTGGAGATGAGGGGATTTGAACCCCTGACCTCCTGCATGCGAAGCAGGCGCTCTTCCGGCTGAGCTACATCCCCACTGTCTTTAAATTATGGCGGCTTCCCCGGAGATGTCAAGTATAATTGGCCGGGGCCGCCGGGGTGGGTCTCCCATTTATCGGGACTGGCGCCTGACTGGAGAAAATTGGAAATTTGTGGCCGGCTCCAGGAACCGGACCTTGAATCCCGGATTTTCCTGGGATATTAATAATCGCAATCTACCAAAAAAACAGGGACTGATGCCCCTCCCCGCTTCCCAAATTCCTAAACTGGAGGGGAAGTGAGTTCGGGGCAAGGGGAGAAACCCCAAAAATTTTCCCCCTCAAAGTCTACATACAGGAGGGTGTTATGGAGGCATGGTGGCAGATTGTCGCCTTTCCGGTGATCTTGCCGTGGCGGGAGGAATTTTGGACCCTGCCGCTTTATTTCCCGGACTTGCAGGTAGGGGTGACGCCGGGTTGGCCCCCCAATTTGCCTTATCAGGGTCTGTCCCTGCCGCCGGAAGCGCAAGCCCCGGGCCGGGAACTCAAGGGCTTTCAACCCGGGGATCTTAAGCAATGGCAAGCGTTTAAGGAGTACCAACAGGCCCAGGAAGAACAGGCGGATGACCTGATTAAGGCCATCCGCCACTATGAAGCCGCCTCCACCCCGAAACCTGAATCTCCCCTGGACCCCTGGAGCCTGGCCTGGCAACTGGAGAAGATGCTAGCGGACCAGGAGGCCCAATTGGTGCTAGTGGACCAGGGCCAGGGATGGTTGGCGGAAATTCTGGCGCCGGAGCCCTGGGAAGAACGGCCGCACCTGGGGCCGGTCCCGGGCGTCGACGAAATGGTGGACCCGGAGTTGGCCAAATTGCGCTACCGGCTGTGGAAGCGGGTCATGGCGGCCCATCTTCAGGGTCCTTGGACCCCTCTGCTCCTGGGCCGCACGGCCCGCTCCATCTTTCTCACCCTGAGGGGGTGGCCCCAATGGACCGGCCTGCGCGCCTTTAAGGTGCCTGTGCCGGGATGCCGGAGCGAAGCGGAGTGGGACGCGATCAGGGGTGACGCCAGTCTGGGGCAACATCTGGCCGAATTCCGGGAACTGTTGTCCACGGCCCTGACCGGCGCGGCCGCAGACGCTGGCAAACTGGCCGTTTCCAGAGAACTGCCCGATTATGTGGAAAAGAATCTAACACCCCACTGGCCCCTTGACCCACTGTGGCATTGGACCCTGGAAATCTGGGAGCCGAATCGGGAGGAAGAAGAGGCCGCACCGGTGCTCTGCTGGACCGGCGCCGGCGCCGGCGTGTTGCCGGGCTAAAGATGCAGCTCCACCACGTCTCCTTCCCGGAGGAGGTAGTCCCGCTGCACCCGCTGGCCGTCGAAGGTCTCTTTCCCCCAAACCCGGGCGAACTTGAATTTTCGGGCAATATCCTGGTGAATCCGGGCCGCCAGTTCATAAACGGTGGCGCCCGCGGGGATGGTGAAGGGAGCGGTGAAATTGGCCGCCTTGCCCGGAGCCCGGGTGTAGACCCGGACCAGGTCCAAAAGGTTATAGAGCGCCACCCGTAAGTCCCGGAGCCCTTTATTTTCCAGAGCGGAGACCGGCAAGGCCGGCAGCTCCTCTTGCAGGATTTCCAGATAAAACCCCAGTTCCTCGGGGTCGGGGAGCAGGTCGCACTTGTTTAAAATAATGAGGCAGGGCTTGGTACTGTGGCTGGAGGCTGGCGGAGGCCTTTCCTTCTTCTCGGGAGCCAATTGCAAAGCAGCCAGGGCCTGCTCCAGGGCCTGAAATTGGTCCAGGGGATCGGCCGGGGGGGCCAGGACCAGGGCCCAGGCGTCGGCCCGGCGCAGGAGGTCCGGAAACCAGGGGTCCAGGTAATCGTCTCCCAGGGGCGGGGTGTCCAGGACTTGGACCTGGACGTTTTCAAAGCGCATCATCCCCGCTAAAGGGGTGCGGGTGGTGTAAGGATAATCAGCGATAAGGGGTTGGGCCTTGCTGAGCGCGGCCAAAAGGGAGGATTTGCCGGTGTTGGGCGGACCCAGGAGGGCCACCTGCCCCACCCCCTCTTTGTCCACCAGGTAGGCGGGGGCGCGGCGGCCCGGGCCCTGACGGCCCTGGCCCTGCTCTTTCAACTGGGAGATGCGCCGCCTTAAATCCGCCTTCAGCTTATCGGTGCCCTTGTGCTTGGGCATGATGGCCAGCATCTCCTCCAGGTGACGGAGCTTTTCGCTGGCAGACCGGGCCTCCCGATAGCGTTTTTCCACCTCAAAATACCGGGGCGGAAGGTTGGCCGGCATCTCTCTCCCGGAAATTGTCTGCGGGTGTGGAGGGGGGTGCTGGGAAGGGCAGGACCTCGGGTCCCTGGCCCTCCCCCCTAATCCTATTCTTCCAATTTTTCCGGCAGACCTGGCAGGGGACTGCCGGGCACAATCTTGCCTGCGGCAATCTCCCGCAAGGCCATGACGATCTCTTTGTTGTCGCCTTTGGCTAAAACCGGCGCACCCCGGTAAAACTGGCGCACCCGCTTGGCCGCCAGATGCACCAACCCAAAGCGGGTGGGAACCTGACGCAAACAATCTTCGATGGTAACCCGGGCCACGGATTACACCTCCAAGGCCGCCTAAAAAAGGCGGAGGGAATTTTTCTCAGTTAATTCTTAGGGACTGACCCCGGCCCACCCCGACTTCCAGGGAGTTAAGAGGTCCTTCAATGCTGCCCGTATTTGAAAAACTTACCTTATAAAGGTAACATATTGGTTGCCTTCCTTGCAAGCATCCGCGGCTTTCTGGTGCAAGTAGTCTTCGAGTTCCCCGTCCGCCTGGCTGCACCGCCAATCCCCGGTGTTTGGTCTCTACGCCACAGATACCCGGGAGTTTGCTCCCTTTGGCCTGGAATGCCGGAGGCAATTCCAACTCGTTTTAGCAGGTCGAGTGTATCAATTAAATCTTTATTACTGAAAACGGCCCCCCCCCTTTTTCCCCGGCCAGGCGCACGAATTCCAGTTGGTCCCCCTGTTTGAGGACGTAAGAGGCGGCCACGTCCCGGCCGTTGACCAGGGCCAGGGCCCGGGGATCGATGTTCAGGGGTTCTCTCAGAGCCTGGCGCACCTCGCCCACGGATTTGCCGGCAATGGCCGCGTCCAGATGGTGCACCCCGTAGCTGACCCGCACCTGGCCGGCAGGGGTCCGGCCGATCTGCTTGAGTCGGGACAGGTCTTTTAATTGGCCGCTCATGATCCTCCGCTATTTGGCCGCATGCCTGGAGCAGGCGGACTGGAGCCTCTCCCTGCCCCGGCTCCGGGCCAGGAGTTCCTTAAATTCTTCAGGCGTATATAGATAGCCGCATCCCGGGCAGCGGGTTTCTAGGCCCTGTCAAGTGGGGTGCAGGATGATCTTCGCCTGCCGGCAATGGACGCATTCCATAGGTTAAAAATAACGGGATAATTTAGGTAATGAATCATCCACCTGGCGGCACTCCCGCACGAGGCCGTTGATGTACAGCCAGGCAAAACTCATGAGAAAATCCCGCCCGTATTTTCGGGCTCCCACGCTGTCAAAGGCCAGCTCGGAGCCCTGGGAGCCATACCGCAACCGGAAGGACAGGTCACCCAACACGGGCCAGACCACCTCCCAAAAGTCTTGGCTCTGGGCGAAACTGCCACAGTCCATGCGGCGGACGGCGACCTCCACCACCTCCGGGGTCACCTTTTCCAAGATCTCTTCTCTGGCCCCCAAAGTCACGTCCTGTAAGGGACCGGAATCTTCGGGGGCGAAATCCATGAAGGGCAGCCACTCCGGGCCGGGGCCGGAATTTTCCAAGGAAAAGGTACCCCGGCCATACCGGGCCAGCAATGCCACATAATCCCAGGCAAAGACGTAAGCGTCTTCGCCGGGAACCGCCAGGCTCTTCCGGGCGAAAAAAATCCTCAGGTCCGTGCCGAATTCCGGGTCCTGGTCAAAGAGCATAAAGATATCCAACGGCCGGAAGGGGACCACCCGTATTACCCACTTAATCGAGGCGTAGGGCCGGCCCGGTACCAGCTCCCCCCGGAAAAGCCCCGCCAGGGCTTCGGGGTCGAGGTCCGCCAGTCCCGTCAGGTCGTGGCGGTACTTCTTGGTAATGTACTGCCGCACTTGGGCTTCCCGCCCGCCGCCAGCTTCAAACTGCCCCAAGGTCACCAGGTCGTAAGAAAAGTCCTGAGAGGGCTGAGCCGCACTCATTACTTCTTGCCCTCCACCCGCTGATTGAATTTGTCTGCATTGATTATAAACCGCTCGTGCACCGCTTCGCCAATTTTTTCCTTTTCGTCGAAACCCTCCACCTTAAAGGTGACCTTGCGGCCCTCCACCTGGGTGACTTCGGTGACCGCCCGCACTTCCATCCCCAGGGGCGTGGGCGCGGTGTGCTGCAGATTCATGGAGATACCCACAGACTGTTCCCCAGGGGCCAGATGCGCGGCCATGAGGGCCGCACTGGTCCCTTCGAACAAGCCCCCTAAAAACGGCGTGCCGAAAACATCGGGCACCCCCTGGAAGAACTTCTGCGCCGAATGTTCCGGACCGGTCTTCAGCCTCACTTCGTGCTTCATGCCCACTTCAATCGCCATTGGATCCTCCTTCTCCTTTAATGAAATTGAGGGTTAGAGAAAGTTCCGGGATTTTCAACAGCCAGCGATTAGTGATCAGTAATCAGTGATCGGTGGTCTTGACTGATGACTGATCACTGATTACTATAACCGGGCCTTCCACTCACAAGCATGGTCCCTTAAACTGCCAGGGGTTTCATTTTAATCTCGGGCAGCACCTCGCCTGCGGCCAGGCGTTGGCCCAGGTCGGTGGCGGCGGTTAGTTCTTCGGTGCGGGTGAGAATCGCGCCTTTTTCATCCACCCCCCGGACCAGGATTTCGGCGGCGTAGCGGACGTTGATGGCGTCGAAAAAGTATTTGGCGATGAGGCGCGCGCCCACAAAGACCAGTCGGCCTTTGGTGGCTGCCGCGCACAGGAGCACGCCCTGGCGGTCGCCGCCGGGGAAGTCCTGGTTCAGGACGTAGCGCCGGGACCACAAAGCCTGGGTGCGGTCGATCATGGCCTTGGCCTGGGCGGAAACGCTGTAGAAAAAGATGGGGGAGGCCAGGGCCACGACGTCGGCCGCCAGCAGTTTGTCGTACAGCGCGAGCATATCGTCTTTAATGGGGCAGGTGCCGTCTTTGAAGCAATGATAGATTTCCAGGCAGGGGGAAATCTTCATTTCCCGGAGGGAGACCTTCTCCACCTCTGCGCCTCCCTGGGCCGCGCCTTTAAGGAAGGCCTCCAGCAGGACTTCGGAGTTGCCCCCGCGGCGGGGACTGCCCCAGATGCCTAAAACTTTCATGGTAAATCTCCCGGGTGGCGCCGGGGGCAGGGCCTAAGCAACGGCAGGCCGCCCCCTGGCGGGGTAGAATGGGCACTGTTTTAAGACTAATATACATAGTTAATTTTGGGGTAATGTCAAGTCGGATAATCATCCCGAGAGGTTAGCGATTCTCCTGGGAGGTAAATCAAATTGCAGTGGGGAGAGGGTTTTGATATATTGACATAGGTTTATCTACTCCAAATTTTAAGGAGACCTTCAATGCTAAGAGAATTACTCAACGGTTCCCTCCGTCTGGGCAAGGGACTGTTTCTCATCGTCTGTATCCTGGCCATGACCGCCGGCGTCGGCTTTGCAGGCAAAACTGCTCCCAATTTTACTCTACCGGATATCCTCAGCGGCAAAGATTACAGTCTGAGCCAGTTCAAAGGCAAAGTAGTGATGATCAACTTTTTTACCTTCTTCTGCATGCCCTGCCGGGAAGAGATGCCGGATATCAACAAGATTTATAACGAATATAAGGGGCAGGGCCTGCAAGTCCTGGGGATCGGCCTGAGCTCCGACCCGGTGCAACTCCGTTTTCTGGTGAAGCAGATCGGCCTGGATTATCCGGTCCTGGCAGGCAACGATAAAGTGGGTAAAGCTTACGATAACGTGGAATTGGTGCCCACCACCTTCATCATCGACAAACAGGGGAATATCGCCCACAAGATTCTGGGATCCAGGAAAAAAGCTGACTTCATCAAGCTGATCCAGCCGCTCCTTTAAAGCGCCGGGAGGGGGTTCAGGCGCGGCCCAAGCATCTGGGTAACCGGGAATCGACGCCCCCTAAGCGAGGTGATAAGTATGGGGACCGAGACTAACTTGCCGGAGTGGGCCCAGGAACTAGAGGAACATCTCCAGGCTGGGGAACCGGCCCTGATCATTCTCCACGGCCAGGTATTCGATTATGTGCGGGTAAACGGCGGCTACCTGCCTTGCCGCTCCTTTTTGGGGGATTGGCTGGGTGAGGAGCGCCACGTGGTCTTTTACAATCTGGGTTTGGGCCTGGAATTCGGAGACTCCCAGGTGGAGAACCTTTTCCGCCAGGCCCTGGCGCCGCCACGGCCCGCAGATGACGAAGGGGAAGATGACGTTTCCCGGGTCCGGGCCCGGGCCTTAAGGGCCTTAGGACAGCAACCCGCGCCCGAACCTCTCCCTCAAAGCCCCCGGGAAGTGCTGCAACTGGCGGAGCGGGTGATGATCGCCTCCTGCCAGTTCCCGGGTCCCACCAAGCCTTTGGCCCTGATCCTGGAATACGCCGAGACCATGGTCCCGGCCCTGGAATTGGGGTCCATGACCGAACCCGACCGGGCCGCATTAGTAACCCTGCTGCGCTGGGCCCGGCACCGGGACCTCATCGAAGCCGGGCATGTGGTGATTCTCACCACCGGCAATCTGGCGGATTTAAACCCCATGCTCCTATTGAGCCGCTATGGGGCCCAGATCATCGAGGTTCCGGCTCCGGAGCTGGAGGACCGGGCCGAATTTATCAAGAACCTCCTGGCCCAGGGCAAATTCAATCTGGATCTGACTCCCCAGGAGCTGGCCAACCTGGCCGCGGGCTTAAGCCTCAGGGTGGTGGCCCAACTCCTGCGCCAATCCCGGCGCCAGCCCCTGACCATGGAGCAGGTTCGCCGTAAAAAGAGAGAGTTGCTGCGCCAGGAATTGGTGGGCCTCATCGAGGTCCTGGAACCCCGCTACGGTCTGGCGGATATCGGCGGGCTGGAACCCATCAAGGAATATTTCGCCCAGATCGTCAAGGCCATCCAGGCCGGGGACGAAAAACTGGTGCCCCGGGGCATCACCATGATGGGGCCGCCGGGGGTGGGGAAGACCGCGCTGGCCGAGGCCCTGGCCCGGGATTGCGGCTTCAACTTCATCAAGCTCCTCAATCCCCGCACCAAGTGGGTGGGGGAATCGGAGCGCAACTTCTTTAAAGCCCTCCAGACCCTGCGCTCTTTGACCCCGGTGGTGGTGGTGGAAGACGAAGCCGATCAGAGCGAACACGGCCGGGACGAATACTCCGGGGACACCGGGGTGAGCAACCGCCTGCGGCAGATGCGCTTCGAGTTCGTGGGCGACCCGGCCATCCAGGGCAAAGTCCTGTGGATCAGGATCACCAACCGCCCGGATCGCCTGGACAAGGCGGACCTGCGCTCCGGACGCTCTTCCGAGCGCATCCCCTTTTTTATGCCGGATTCCGCCGAGAAGCGCCACATCCTGGAGGTGGTGGCCCGGCGCAGTAATATCCCTTGTGAGGCCGGGAACTTCCCCGAAGTGGTGCGCCACTTGGAGGACCGCCACCCGGAAGTGATCACCGGCGGCGACCTGGAGGAACTGGTCTTCCGGGCCTATCGCCTGGCCCGCCTCCAGGGCCGGGAAGAAGTGAAGATCGAGGATTTTCAGACGGTCATTGACGACTTCCTGCCGCCCCACCAACTGGAAGTCCTGCGGCAGATGGAGCGCCTGGCCCTGAACCAGTGCTCCTCCCGGCGCTTCATCCCGGACCGGGTCTGGTCCTGGGCCGCAGTGCAAGAGGGCTGACGCCCTGCCTGCCGCCAACCCCTTAAAATTCATGGTTATTCCTGGTCGGGACGAGAGGATTTGAACCTCCGACCCCCTGAACCCCATTCAGGTGCGCTACCAGTCTGCGCCACGTCCCGACAACTAGTGATCATATCAAGGGACCTTTTGAGTGTCAATGACTTTGGCCCTACAGGTTAAACTCCACCCGGGGATGGGGGTGGAATAAATCCCGGCCCGGTCCTGAAAAGTTCAAACTTAATGCGCCTGATTACACCCAATTTGGGAATTCTGGGCGCTAAAATTTGAGATCGCTTCGCTTCCCGCAGAATGACAGAAAATGACACTTTCGCAGAGGTCACAGATTCAAAGTCAAGGACGGGTGGCGGTGCGCCTGTGACCTTGGCAGGCGGAGACGCCGGACCTGGTACGCCTCAACCATGGGGGAGGTCGGCCTTGATTGCATATTTAGGGGAAATCAAGTATGCTCCGATAACGTGATAATATTCTTGGGGTTCCTTCTCCCCTATTTTACATCTTTCCTGGGTCAGACAGGGAAAAGGAGGAAGAGTGAAAGTATCAACATGGTTGCAAAAACCGTGGGGGTGGCTGGTGATTCTGGGTCTGGCCATCCTCCTCGGCGCGGTGGTGCCCGCGGCTGCGGGCACTATGAAAGTCACCCAGGCAAACCAGTCTCTCCACGCGGAACCGAATTTTTCCGGCACTCCCATCGCTCCGGTGCCCCCGGGGGCGGAAGTGAAAGTGGTAACTATTTCCGGGGATTGGTACCAAGTGGAATACCAAGGCAATACGGGCTGGATACACCGCCAGGCCTTCGCCCAGACCCAGGCCCCGAAGTTGGGTCTGCCGGGCATGTTGTTCGGCGGCGGGGTAAAAGAGACCAAGAGCGATGAAGTGGCCCTGGCCGGCAAGGGCTTCACCCCCGAGGTGGAGGCCAATTATCGCCAGAAAAACCCGAACATGAACTATGCCCAGGTGGACCAGGTGGAGAGTTTTAAGGTGGCTCCCGCCAAACTCCAGGCCTTTATTAAAGAAGGAGGGTTGAATCCATGAGACGCCGGACCTTATTAGGTGTTTGCCTGGCTGCGGCCCTGGGCCTGGTGGGGGGCTGCGCCGGCATGGACTATACTTCGGTGGCCAATATTGCCCTCAAGACCGCGCCCAAGGTGGCCGCGGCCTCCCGGCCCATTAACGATTCCGAAGAATACTACGTGGGGCGGGCGGTGGCGGCCCGGATCCTGAGTGCCAACCGCCTCTGCACCGACTCCCAGCTTACCCTTTACGTCAACGAAGTGGGGGAGACGGTGGCCAGAAAGTCCCCCCGGCCCAATACTTACCGGGGTTATCACTTTGCCGTGCTGGATACCTCGGAGCCTAATGCCTTCGCCTGTCCCGGGGGGATTATTTTTGTTACCAAGGGGCTGGTCCTCATGTGCGGCAATGAAGACGAGCTGGCTGCGGTCCTGGCCCATGAAGTGGCCCACGTGGCCAACAAAGACGGCATCAACTCCATCAGCAAGGCCCGGTGGACCGAGGTCCTTACCACCCTGGGAACGGAAACCGCCAAGCAATACGGGGGTGCGGGGGGCCAACTGGTCACTCTCTTCGAAGGCTCCATTGACGACGTCTTCAAGACCATCGTGGTCAACGGCTACAGCCGCAGTGCCGAAGAGGCCGCGGATGCCCAGGCCGTCAAGACCCTCCAAAAGGCCGGGTATGATCCGGCAGCCCTGGAGGCGCTGCTGACCAAGATGTGCGCCAAGGAGGGCAGCAGGGCCACGGGGATTTACCGGACCCACCCGCCCACTGCCGACCGCTTGGCCAAATTGAAATCCGAGACCCCCAAGGAAAAGCCGGGGAAGATGGAAGAGGTGCGCACCAAGCGCTTCCAAAGCATAAAAATGTAGGGCCCGGCTTCGATCAAGTTGTAGGTTCCAAGTAAAGGACTTTGAACCTCATGGATGACTGCTCCAGGGGGACCGGAATAAAGGCCGGTCCCCTTTTTTTCTGGAAGCCATGGGGGAGCGATCACCGGTTTTCCCCTTACAGGGGTCATCTTTTGGAGGCAAAAATGTTTAATAACTTTGAACTTTATTAAACAAGTTTTTATAATGTTCTGGAGGCCATTCCCGTTAAATTACACTTGTGCGCCGGATAATCCGCAATTTTTCCTTATCCATCCCGGTAAATGAGCCGATGAACATAAAGAGGATGGCGATGCAAAAACCTCTCTGCGAATCTGCCTTATGCCCCTACGGGGCCGAAGAATGCCCGCTCTGGGCGGAGACCCAACGTCTCCAGGAGGAATGCGAGCGCCTCCGGAACCTGTCCTATACCGATCATCTCACGGGGCTGTTCAACCGCCGGTACCTGAAGAACGCCATCGATCAGGAGATGGAACGCACCCGGCGCACAGGTCTGCCCACCAGCCTGATTATGATCGACCTGGACTACTTTAAGCGGATTAACGACACGTACGGCCACCAGGCGGGGGACGAGGCCCTCAAGTGGGTCAGCCAGATCTGGCGCAAGAATCTGCGGCGCATCGATATCCCCTGCCGTTACGGTGGAGAAGAGTTTGCCGTTATTCTTCCGGGCACGCGTCTGCGGGCGGCGCTGCGGGCGGCCAAGCGCTTGCAGACTGCCCTGCTGAATTCACCCCTGGATTTGCAGGGGCGGCAAGTGTTCTTGACGGCCAGCTTCGGGGTGGATGCTTACACGACCCGGGAAGAGCTGACCGTCCGGGGTTTTGTCAAAAGAGCGGACCATTATTTATTGGAGGCCAAGATCAGAGGCCGCAACCAGATATGTTATCAGCAACCGGAAATAGCCAAACACACGCCGGAAGTTACCATGGATGAAAGGTCCGCACTGTTTGGCGCCCCGGCCCTTCCCCCAGCAGGGAGAGATCAACAGAAACGAGCCTCCAAAAAGGGTTGAAGTTATGAGGGACACAATAATACGCAACTTAGGGCCAGTGACGGCCTGTCTGAGCAGCGGCAAGGGCGGCGTGGGCAAGACCAGCCTGTCGGTGAACCTGGCCTTTGCCTTGGCCCAAAAGGGAGCCAGGGTCCTGGTGGTGGATGGGGACCTGGGGCTGGCCAACGTGGATGTGCTCTTGAAACTCCAGGTGCAGACCACCATCCGGGACATCTTGGACCGGGGCGCCGACCCTCTGGAGGCGGTGGTTTACGTGGAGCCGCGCCTGGGCATCCTGCCGGCCAGTTCCGGAGTACCCGATCTGGCCGATCTAGGGCCGGATGACCACCAGGAACTGGGGGGAATCCTCAAGTCCCTGGGGAACCATTTCGACTTCGTGCTGGTGGATACCGCCGCGGGTATCGGCTCTTCGGTGCTCTGGTTCAACACCTTCGTGGCTTATAATATTCTGGTGCTCACCCCCGACCCCACGGCCATGACCGACGCCTATGCCCTCATCAAAGTCCTTTCCCGGGATTATCATCGTCATAAGTTTCACTTATTGCTTAACCAGGTCAAGAACGAAGCCGAGGCCAAGCAGGTATACGATCATCTGGCCCGGGTGGCTTCCCATTTTCTGAATCTCGACCTGGAGTTCCTGGGCGGGGTGCCCCACGACCCGGCGGTGAGCAAAGGGGTGCGCGACCAGGTCCCCTTTATTAAGATTTCCCCCCGGAGCAAGGCGGCGGCAGCTATTTCCAGATATGCCGAGCGTCTCCTGGGCTGGGCCGCCCAGAAACCCGCCAATCGGAAAACCGCAGTATAGCCCGGGGGCTGATACGGTCTTCGGTTTTCGGCATTTCTCCGATAAACTTTCAGCAAAAACGCGGCACAGGCTCTCCGGCCTGTGCCCCGGGTAGGCCCATGCCTGGGGCCTCCCCATCCAGCCGGTTGTTCCCCATCAGCCATCAGGCTTTGCGTCTGCGGGCCCGGATCAGAGTGAAAATTAAATTCTGGGGGAAAAAGGGAAAGGATAAGAATATCAGGCCCCTTCTTCACAAGCCCCTCTTTATTGACGAAAAGTGCAAATTGTTAACTTGAGGGGGGAGGGAGAGGGTTGTGGGGAAGGGGCCTCTAGCACAGGCGTCTCGCCGGTGGTCCCCACCCTGGCCCCATCCCACCTTCCCTCACAAATCCAGGCGATAGGCAATGGGGCCGGGGTCCCGGTCAAACTCGGGAACGCGGCGGAACCCCAACTTTTCGTAGACATGCCGGGCCGCCTGCATGAATTCCCCGGTACACAAAAAGATCACGGAGACTTGTTGCTCCCGGGCCAGGCCCAGGCACTCCCGGGTCAGGAGGGTGCCATAGCCCCGGCCCCGAGCTGTTGGGGCAACGGCCAGAATCCTGAGGGCCGCGGCTCCCGGCGGCCATTGGCCCATGCCAGACCGCTCGGCCTCCGGGAAAAACTTCACCGCTCCCCAAAGCCGCCCCTGATGCTCCAGCACCAACAGGATACCGGAGGGAGCGCGTACGGTTTGGCCGATGTTCTCCATCCAGGCGTTCCACACCTTTTCGGGGAAAAGAGGTTTAAATTCCCGGTAGGCCTCCTGGACTAAGTTTTCAATTTCTGCCAGTTCCCCGGCCGCGGCTTCCCGGATTACAAAATCCTGCTCCATGGTCATAAAGTGGGTTTCTTTCCCGGGGCTGTAAAGGGGAGAGGCGCGATTCCTTACCCGGCTCACCGCTTACTGCTCACTTCCCCCGGAGCGGGGCCTTTAACGCGGCGATAAAGTCGCCCACCTCTTGGGTCAGCTCTGGCCCTTTTAGTTTGGCCACCCGCTGCACAATGGCGCTGCCCACCACCACCCCGTCCACGTAGGGGGCCAGGCTTTCAACCTGTTCCGGTGTGGAGATGCCGAAGCCCACCGCCAGGGGGCATTGCACCAGGGTGCGGACCTCCCGGAGCGCGGCCGCCAGGTCCGGGGGCAAATCCCGCCTGGCCCCGGTGATGCCGGTGACGGAGACGTAATACAAAAACCCCCGGGTGAGGCGGCCGGCCTTTTTGATGCGCTCCGGGCCGCTGGTGGGCGCAGCCAGGAAGATGGGGGCCAGCCCCGCGGCCGTAGCCAACCGCCGCCAGGGTCCGGCCTCCTCCAGGGGCAGATCGGGGATAATAAAGCCGTCCACCCCCAGACGTTTGGCCTCACTCACGGTGCGTTCCAGGCCAAACTGAAGAATGGGGTTATAATAACCCATCAGCACCAAAGGAAGGTCCGTCTCTTGCCTTAATTCCCCGGCCAACTCCAGGACGTCCTGAAAATGCACCCCTGCCTGCAAGGCCCGGAGGCTGGACGCCTGGATGGTGGGGCCGTCGGCCAGGGGATCGGAAAAGGGGACGCCCAACTCCAAGACGTCCGCGCCCTTGGCGGCCATCTCCAGGGCCAGGGCCTTGGTGGTCTGGAGATCCGGATCCCCGGCGGTGATAAAAGGAATCAGGGCTTTCTCACCCCGTTTTTTGAGCCTCCGAAATACCGCTTCAATGCGCGTCACCGGACACCTCCAGGGCCTGAGCCACGGCCTCCATATCCTTGTCCCCCCGGCCGGAAAGATTGACGATGATGATGTCCTCCGGCTGGTATTGGGGCGCGAGTTGTTTGAGATAGGCCACCGCGTGGGCGCTTTCCAGGGCCGGCAGGATACCCTCGGTTTCTGACAGCAGCTTGAAGCCTTCCAGGGCCTCCGCATCGGTCACCGCCACGTACTCCGCCCGGCTCGAATCTTTAAAATAGGCGTGTTCCGGCCCCACTCCGGGATAATCCAGACCCGGGGCCAGGGAATGGGCCTCCTGGATGTTGCCCCAAGGGTCTTGGAGGAGGTAGCTGAAGGCGCCGTGGAGCACGCCTTGGCTTCCCGCCACCAGGGTAGCGGAATGATGGCCGCTCTGAAGGCCATGGCCCGCAGCCTCCACCCCCACAAAACGCACGTCTTCCTGGACGAAGGCATGGAAGAGCCCCATGGCGTTGCTGCCGCCGCCCACGCAGGCCACCAGGCATTGGGGCAGACGGCCGGTGGCCCGGCGCAATTGGGCCCGGGCCTCCCGGCCGATGACCGCCTGGAAATCCCGGACAATCATGGGATAAGGATGAGGCCCGCCCACGGAGCCCAGGACATAATGGGTGTGGCGCACGTTGGTGACCCAATCCCGAATGGCTTCGTTCATGGCGTCCTTCAGGGTGCGGCTGCCGGACTCCACCGGTAGCACCCGGGCCCCCAGCACCCGCATGCGGATGACGTTGAGGCGCTGGCGGCGGATATCCTCGGTACCCATGTAGATGTCGCACTCCAGGCCCAAAAGGGCCGCCACCGTGGCCGTGGCCACCCCGTGTTGGCCCGCGCCGGTTTCGGCAATGACCCGCCTTTTGCCCATACGCCGGGCCAGCAGCCCCTGGCCCAGGGTGTTGTTGATCTTATGCGCCCCGGTGTGGGCCAGGTCCTCCCGCTTGATATAGATCTGGGGGCCGCCCAGGGCCTGCGTCAAATGCCGGGCAAAATAAAGGGGCGTAGGCCGGCCCACGTAATCTTTCAGATACCAGGCCACCTCCTGGCGGAAATCCGGCAACCGGCTGATCCGCCGGTAGGCCTCCTCCAACTCCAAAAGCGCCGGCATCAACGTCTCGGGAACGAATTGGCCGCCGTAAGGACCGTAACGTCCATGTCTGTCAGGTAACAATTGAACCTCCTTTTGTCGGTATCAGTGATCAGTAATAAGTAATAAGTAATAAGTAATAAGTAATAAGTAATAAGTAATAAGTAATAAGTAATAAGTGAAAAGTGAAAAGTGAAAAGTGAAAAGTGAAAAGTGAAAAGTAATAAAAAATAATATATAGTAGTCAGATTTAGGTATCTTCTATCAGGAACTCATTTGGTTCTTCCTTAATAATTATGAAATCCTGTTTGCAAAATAAGTGGGATTTTGCTATCATGGCATTTAGCATCCGGCCTATTTCTTGAAGCTGCATCTCTATATTTTCTTTTTCGTCTTTAGAAATATATTCACAGGCAATTGTTACATCAAGCCAATGTTGAGTTTCTAACCGCTCTGCATCAGCATCCGTCAACTTGCTAACGAAATGTTTTTCATAACGCCTTTTTCCCCAGGCCTCCGCGATTTGAGCCCCTATGGACCTTGAACTCCGTCTTATCTGATCAGTAAGAGAATAAATTTCTTCTTTGGGAAATTTTCTAGATATATCAAAGATTCTTTTTGCCACTTCATTTGCTTTCCGATAAACCAGCAATTCTCTGAAACTACGAACATATCGTGCATTTTTCATTTTACTGACCATTAATCATTGATGATTAATCTTATTCACTTATTACTTATTACTTTTCACTTTTCACTTATTACTTATTACTTATTACTTATTACTTTTCACTTATTACTTTTCACTTATTACTTATTACTTATTACTGGCCAGACCTGACCTTTGCAAAGAAAGCCCGCAGATTCTCCGGGTCCTTCTTCCCCGGGGAAGCTTCCACGCCGCTGGCCACATCCACGGCCCACGGTTGGACAAAGGCGATGGCCTGGGCCACATTTTCCGGGGTGAGGCCCCCGGCCAGGATGATGGGTCCGTTTTGCTTCGCTTCTATGGCAAGGTCCCAGTTAAAGGTTTCGCCGGTGCCGCCCACCTGCCCTTTTTTGTAAGTATCCAGTAAAAACGCCTGGGCCGCGCCTTGATAATCCTTGAGCCGCTCCAGGGAGGCGGCGTCCTGGATGCGAAAGACCTTGATTACCCGGCGGTCCAGAGCGCGGCAATACTCCGGGGTTTCTAGGCCGTGGAGCTGCACCCAATCGAGACCCACCGCCCCGGCCAGTTCCTTGACCCTGGCCGCGGCCTCATCCACGAAGACCCCCACGGTGGTAACCAACGGCGGCAATTGGGCAATAATGGCCTGGGCCGCGTCCGGTGTGACAGAACGGGGGCTGGGGGGATAAAAGATAAACCCCAGGGCGTCCGCGCCCAACTCGGCGGCTAACAGCGCGTCTTCCAGATTGGTAATACCGCAGATTTTGATGCGTACCATGTTAAGTAAAGTCTTTGGTCTTTGGTCTTTGGTCTTTGGTCTTTGGTTAGTCAGCAGACCGACTTGTTACTGAACAGTCCCTTGAAACTCCCATAGCTTGGCCCCCGGATCAGCCGAGGTCACCAAAGTCTCCCCGATGAGAAACCCTTTAATGCCCGCGGCCTCCAGGCGCTCGAGATCCGCCCGGGTCTTGAGGCCCGAGGCGGCCACCAGGGTTACTTCTTTGGGGGCCAGGGGGGCCAGTTCCAGGGGCCGGTCCGGATACATCCGGAAGGTGTGCAGGTCCCGGGAATTGATGCCGATGACCCGGGCCCCGGCTTTTAGAGCCTGATTCATCTCTTCTTGGGTGTGCACCTCCACCAGGGCCTCCAGACCCAGGGAGCGGGTCAAGAGGAGCAAGGCTCTGAGTTTACTAAACTCCAGGAGGCTGACAATGAGCAGCAGGGCGTCCGCGCCGATGGCCGCGGATTCATAAATCTGGACGGGCTCCAGGATAAAATCCTTGCGCAGGATGGGGACTTTGATCACCGGCCGCATCCTGGGGATGAACTCCGGGTCCCCTTTGAAGTATTTAACCTCCGTCAGTACCGAGAGAGCCGCGGCCCCGTTATCCTGGTAAACCTGAGCCAGTTCCACCGGGTCCCAATGCATGGCGAATTCGCCTTTGGAGGGGGAGGCCCGCTTGATTTCGGCGATAATGGCCGGTCCCGGGGCTGCGTCCAGCGCGGCTTTAAAGCTTACGACCGGGGGCCGCGCCCCGATGGCCTCCTGGAAGCGGGCGGTGGTCTCCGGGGTGAAGAGCGCCTCCGATTCCTGCAACTTATGAGCGACTATCCTAGCTAAAAAGTTCATCTTTTATCCAAAGCTCTTGCTCTTGGTAATCAAGGCTTCCAGCTTGGCCGCAGCCTTGCCGGAGTTGATGCATTCCTGCGCCAGGGCGATGCCGCCGGGGAAATCGGGGCTGAGGCCCGCAGCAATGAACACCGCGGCCGCGTTCAGGGCCACCATGTCTTCCTTCGGCCCCCCGCCCCCTTTAAGGACCTGGCGGACGATGCGGGCGTTCTCGAAGACGTCGCCGCCCTTGATGTCCTCCAGGGTGGCCCTTTTAAGGCCGAAGTCCTCCGGCGCGATGTTGTAGGTGCGCACCCTGCCGTCGGTAAGCTGGCTCACCCGGGTGGGGCCGACGATTGAGATTTCGTCGAAAGAGCCTTCCCCGAAGACCACGAAGGCGCTGCGGCAGCCCAGGCGGCCCAGGACCTGGGCCAAAGGCGCGGTGAGCGCCGCGTCATAGACCCCCAGGACCTGGACGTTGGCCCCCCCGGGGTTGGTGAGCGGCCCCAGGATGTTAAAGATGGTGCGGATGCCGATCTCCCGCCGGGGGCCGATGGCGTAGCGCATGGCCCCGTGGAGCTGGGGCGCGAAGAGAAAGCCGATGCCCACCTCCTTAACGCATTGGGCCACCTGTTCCGGGGTGAGGGCCAGGTTGATGCCCAAGGCCTCGATGACGTCCGCGGAGCCGCAGCGGGAGGAAACCGCCCGGTTGCCGTGCTTGGCCACCTTCAGGCCCGCGGCCGCCACCACAAAGGCGGTGATAGTGGAGACGTTGAAGGTGTGGGTGGCGTCGCCGCCGGTGCCGCAGGTGTCCACCACCGTCTCTAAGTCCACGTTGATCTCGTCCCGGTCCAGGTCCACCAGGGAATCGCTCACCGGGATACGGGTGGCCTTGGCCCGCATCACCTTGGCCGCGGCGGTGATCTCCGACACCGTCTCCCCCTTCATGCGCAACCCGGTGATAAAGGCCCCGATCTGGGCCTCCGTAGCTTCCCCGGTCATGATAATGTCCATGGCCCGGGTCATCTCCTCCTCCGTCAAATCCTGACGGGTGACTACTTTGTAGATGGCGTCTTTGAGCATAGGTTTTTACTCCCTTCATTCCTTTTGCCGGTGAAGACAGAGGGCGGATAGCGGTGGCCGCTCCACCCACTTGAGGTCACGGATTTTGACCTCAAGTTATTGATGCTGGGCGAACACCAGGTTCGCCACGGAGAATCACCTTTAATTAAGAATTGGTAATCGTTGCCTCTCCTGTGGTGGAATCAATCTCAAGCCGGTTCATCCTTCACCCGCACCGTGAGCTCCGTGGGCGTTTTGATATGGAGGTCATGTTGCGGGAAGGGGAATTCGATGCCGTGTTCTTTGAACAGGTCCCAGATTTTCAGTTGCACCTCGCTCTTGATATTGGTCACCCCTTTTTCCGGGTCCTTGATCCAGATGCGCAGGTCCAGGTCGATGGCGCTGTCCCCGAAGCTGATCAGGCGGGCCACGGGCTTGGGGTTCGCCAAAATCCGGGGGAATTCCCCGGCCGCGGCCACCATCAGGGCCATGGCTTCATGGACGTTGGAGGTATAAGAGATACCCACCGGGATCTTCAGGCGGATGCCCCGGCCGCTGAAGGACCAGTTGATGACCTTGTTGGTGATCAATTCGTCATTGGGAATCAGATAAGAGGTGCCGTCCCGGGTAATCATGGAGATGAAGCGGGAATGCAGGGACTCGATCCAGCCGAAGACGCCCCCCACTTCGATGACGTCGCCGGGGCGGATGGAGTTGTCCATGAGGATGATCACCCCGCTCACCAGGTTGGACACCACTTTCTGGAGGCCGAAGCCCACGCCTAAGCCCACCGCGCCGCTGAAGACCGCCAGCAGGTGAAAGTCAAAGCCCACGCTGCGCAGGGCAATGACGATGGCCAGGGTATATAAGGCGGTCTTGCCTAGCTTGACCAGGAGCACCTGGACCCGGGGACTCAGGTTGGCGATCTGCTCGACACGATGCTGGAGCACATGGCTCAGCCAGCCGGACAGGGGCAGGAGCAGGGCCAGCATGACCCCGGTCTTGATGATGACCCATAAGGACAGGCGGCCCTCGCCCACATTGAAGCCCGTCCGGTCCAACACGGTGATGGTGGGGTCCAGGACCCCGACGATATCCATGGCCGCCACCGCCATGATCAGGACGGCAAAGGGTTTGGACCAGGCGGGGCTGATGAGCAGCCCGGTGAGGAAGCGGATGATGACCCAGGCCCAGAGGAGGTCCCCGGCGGCGTAAATGATCTGGTGGCCCCAGTGCGCATCCTGGGCCACCAGGGAAGTTATACTCAAGACGAGGGCCGCCGCCAGGGGCGCAGCCACGTCCACCAGCTTCGACCTGATTTGGGGCAGGTGGTGCTTTTCGCCGGGGAAGATGTTGCCCAACACCCGAGCCATGATCCGCCTGAGCCAACCGCTCACCAGGAAGATGGCCAAGAGCACCACGACCACGACGACCAGTTGGTAAAGAATGTTGAGGTCGGTGGCCCCGGCGAAGAGCTTGGTGCGCAACCCGAGAAATATGGTCTGTAGATTTTGCAAAAAATCTCCCATATCAACCTTTCCTAAAAAATTGAGATCTTAGGAGGATTATTCCCGGCCTCTCGATTTTCCCAACGCCTGGGCCGCGGCCCTCCCTGCGGCCAGGGCTTTTATATTCAATTCTGCCGTACCCGGGGGCACCCGGGCCAGGACCGCGGCCTCCAGGCTCTCCCAGGTAACGGCGTGGGTTAGAGCCGCCAGGGCTCCCAGGGCCACGATATTGGCCGCCATCTCCTTGCCCAACTCCCGGGCGAGGCGGGTGCAGGGCAGGGCGAAGAACCTATCCAGAGGCACTTCCGGCACCAAATCGGCGTCGACGAGGAGGAGCCCCTCGGGCTTCAGGTCGGCCAGATAAATATCCAGGGATTTCTGGTTCAGGGCCAAAAAGACGTCCGGCTGGATGGCCTTGGGGTAATCGATCTCCCCATCGCTGATCACCACCTCGGCCTTGGAAGCCCCGCCCCGGGCCGCGGGACCGTAGCTCTGGGTCTGGCAGACGAACTTGCCGTCATAAATGCCCGCGGCCTCCGCCAGGATGATCCCCGCCAGGATCAACCCCTGGCCCCCGGACCCGGCCAACCTGATTTCGTAGCGTGTGCTCATGTAACCCCCAGAATAGATAGAAGATTATACCGCAGAGGCGCAGAGGGCGCAGAGTTCCGCAGAGATTAAAATTTTTATTTGTGCCCTGGCGGGGCCTGGGCACAAATAATTTTTCTCTGCGAACCTCTGCGGTCTCGGCGTCTCTGCGGTATATCATTTCTTTTTCGCCGCCTCGCGGATACGCTGGTATTCCTCAGTATAAACAGGAAGTTCCCGGTCCGCCAGCACACCGATGGTGATTCTCTCTTTAAGTTCTTCGGGGGTCATGCTTTTCGCTTTTTCCACTCTCACGGCCATTTCCTTTTGCCGGCGCATCATTTCCACCGGCCCCCCCAGTCTGTTTTTCCGGCCGAACTGGGTATGGCAGTGGCTGATGACCTCCACCACCGCAAAACCGCGCTTTCTGATGGCCTGCTCCATAAGCTGGTCCAACAGATTGGCATGGTAGACTGTGCCCCGGCCCACCATGGCTGCGCCCGCGGTCACCGCCAGTTCGGCGATGGAAAAGGGGTGCTCGATGTGGCCGTACATGGAGGTGGCGGTCCGGGCCGCGTACGGCGTGGTGGGGGAGTACTGGCCCCCGGTCATGCCGTAGATGTTGTTGTTGATGATGATGGCCGTGAGGTTCAAATTGCGCCGGGCCGCGTGGATAAAATGGTTGCCGCCGATGGCGGTGGCGTCGCCGTCCCCCATGACCACGATGACCTGGAGCCTGGGATTGGCCAGCTTCACCCCGGTGGCGAAGGTCAGGGCCCGGCCGTGGGTGGTGTGCAGCGTATTGAAATCCACGTAGACGCTCATCCTCCCGGAGCAGCCGATGCCGGAGACCAGGACGATATCGTCCTTGGTGAAGCCGGTGCGGTCGATGGCCCTGATCAGCGCGCCCAGGACAATGCCGTTGCCGCACCCCGGACACCAGACATGGGGGAACTTCTTTTCGTGGCGCAGGTACTTATGGATGAGTTGGGTCACTTCGGCCATAATTAAGCTTTCAGCTTTCAGCGGTCAGCTTTTCGCTCTTCGCTCTTCGCTCTTCGCTTTTCGCTATTCGCTATTAGTTTTTGGTTTTTGGTGGGGCGGGCCTCTGTGCCCGCCCCTAACCTCGTTCCCAAGCTCCTGCTTGGGAACGTAATTGTCCATCCAAGCTTTGCTTGGATACCTTATTTGTTAAGGAGCTTTCTTTTAATGTTACCCCCAACTATGATTGGGGTCCGGCAGAAAAGTAATAAAATCCGATTCCGAGGTCTGCACCCGCACCAGCCAGCCGCCGGGGACTTTGGTGCGATAAAGGCCGCGTTTGGCAATCCAACTGATGCCTTCTTGTTTGACTTCCTCCCAGATTACCGTCACCACGGGAATTCTCCTTTGTTTGTTGCTCATTGTGGGATATGGAAGATCCGCTCCATACCCCATTTTTGGCTTCAGGTGGCGTTTGCTCTTAAAATGATCCCTTCCAATTCAGAAACGAGACGAGGAAGGTCTTGATTCAGGATTTCCCAAAGAATATCCAGATCCACGTCATCATAACCATGGATCAGCCGATTACGGAGGCCGATAATCTGCGACCAGGGAATAGAAGAGTAGCATGATTTATAATCAGCAGATACCCGGTTGGCCGCTTCCCCAATCATTTCCATGAGGCGAATCAAAGCCAATTCCAGGAGACGATCAGAGTCCAGTTCTTTACGGGACTTCCCATGTATCAGTTCCAGCGCTTCCCGCGCATAATCCAGCATATGCTGCAAGAGAATCAGGTCCTTAGGTGGCGACATATTGAATCTCAGCTTCGGCAATCACCTGGTCCCGGAAGTGCTTGCTTAAAAATTGGGGAGTGTGCAGTTCGACCTTATGGCCCAAAATTGCCGATAATTCCTCTTCCATGCCGAAAAAGGCCAGGCCGGGAATATGGTCCGGTTCGAATTCCACCAGCACGTCGATGTCGCTATCCGCGCGAAAATCATCCCGCAATACGGACCCGAAAAAAGCAAGTTTGCGGATATGGTGTTTATGGCAAAACTCGGCCAGCTTTTCTTTTGAAATCTTTATTTTTTCGCCCATGGTTTCGCCCATATTTTGGCTGACGGCGACCGCCCAACTTCACTGCTTAAGGATGGCTTCTATTTGCCTTTTAAGTTCAGGTAAATCATTCTCTACTGCCGCCCAGACGACTTCCACATCAATGTCAAAATAATCGTGTGTGAGAATATGGCGCATGCCAATGATTTTTGACCAAGGAATTTCCGGATGTCTTTCTTTGATTTCTGGAGGCAGCTTACGGGCAGCTTCGCCGAGGATTTGAAGATGGCGGATAACCCAGGTTTGCACCAGTTCATCGGCATCAAACTTGTCTCTTCCTTGCCCAGTGTATTTTTCAATTCGCTCAATAGCATCAAGAATATCCGCCAGCAGTTCCCGAACATCTCTCATAACGGCACCGCTTCTTTCAAAACACGCTCCCGAATCCGTTCCCGTAACCCCTTTTCCGTTACCACGTCAACATCCCGGCCCAAAAGCTGTTGCAGGTCCATGAGCAAGCCGCCCAGGTCCAGCAAACTCCGGCCCGGCTCCAGGTCCACCAGCACATCCAGGTCGCTGGCGGCGTCTGCTTCTCCCCGGGCCACGGAACCGAAGACGCGCACGTTGGTGGCGCCATGCCGGGCGGCCAGCAGGAGGATTTCTTGGCGCTTTTCTTTGATGAGTTCGTTAAGCTTCATTATAGAATCCACCAATTAAAATCATTTAGAATTTAACGGTGCGTAAGACGCATACTACGGTTCTTCAAAATTTTCTTTCGGGTAACCATCCTTGTCCATCGCATTGATTGCAGACAATATCGTCAGTGCGTCCGGTGGCATTATAAGAAGGACATTCCTTCCATTCATCTATCTTACTTCGCATAGTACCTCTACAGCGCTTCCCTTGGCGAATCATATGGCATCTTTGATTTATCTGTTCGACATTTCGGGAATATGCCCCACAATTCGTACAAATTGCAAAGGGTTGTGATCTTTTCACTCTTTTTACTCCTAATGATGCTCTAATTCGTTTTTTCGTTCTCGGTCCCCAGCTCCAGTTGGTTGGTGCGTTAAACGCCCCCTACATCCGCATCAACCTCTCCACAATCTCCCCCGGCGTGATGAGACTCCCATCTATCCTATTTAATGTCTCTACCCGTGTCCTCCCCTGGTTCACCCTTTTCACTTCCCGGGAAATCTGGCCCATATTCAACTCCGGCACCAGCACGGCTTTGACCCGCTCCAAGTGCGGTTCCACCAGTTGCCGGGGGAAGGGCCAGAGGGTGACGAGTTGCAGCAGGCCCGCCTTGATCCCCTTCTCCCGGGCCTCCCGGATGGCCCGCCGCGCGGAGCGGGCCACGGAGCCGTAGGCGATGACCAGCACTTCCGCTTCCTCCGTCAGATCCTCCTTGACCATCATAATGTCGCCGAAGTGCTGGTTGATCTTGCGAAAGAGCCGGCTAAAAAAGGGCACGATCTCGTCGGGGCGCTCCGTGGGGAAGCCCCGGACGTCATGGACCAGGCCGGTGACGTGGTAACGGTAGCCATCCCCGAAGATGCCCATGGGGGGCACGCCGCTGGCGGTGTCCTCATAGGGGATGTACCAATCCGGGGGCACCGTGGGCCGCACCCTCTCCACCACCTGCAACTCTCCCGGCGGCGGCACCGCGATCTTTTCCCGGGTGTGGGCCACCACTTCGTCGGTCAGGAGAATCACCGGGATGCGGTATTTTTCCGCGAGATTAAAGGCCCTGACCGTCAGGTCGAAGCACTCCCGGGTGGTGGCCGCGCTCAAGACGATGATGGGATGATCCCCGTGGGTGCCCCAGCGGGCCTGCTGCACGTCCCCCTGGCTCACGTGGGTGGGCAGCCCGGTGCTGGGGCCCCCCCGCATGACGTTGACGATAACGCAGGGCACTTCCGCCATCACCGCAAAACCCAGGTTTTCCTGCATCAGGGAGAAGCCCGGGCCGCTGGTGGCGGTCATGGCCTTGGCCCCGGCCAGGGAGGCGCCGATGATGGCCCCCATGGAGGCAATTTCATCCTCCATCTGGATAAAAGTCCCCCCGGCCCCGGGGAGGCGCATAGCCATGGCCTCGCTGATCTCCGTGGCCGGGGTGATGGGGTAGCCCGCAAAAAAGCGGCAGCCCGCGTAGATGGCGCCCTCCACCACGGCCTCGTTGCCTTGGAGCAATCGGGGCTTAACTTGCTTGGTAATGTTGGCCGTAGTCATAATGTGCCTGTATTTTGTTGCTGTTCGCTGTTCGCTTTTAGCTATTCGCTATTCGCTTCTATCTTTTAGTGTATAAGCGAATAGCGGAAAAGCGAATAGCCAACTTAGCTTTTAGCTTTTCGAGTTTTTTGATCTTATTTTTTTAATAAAATTATTGAGCATCTGCTTAATTCCAATTAAACTTTTATTTAAATATTCATAATCCGTTTGACCAAATAACCCAAGGTCTCTGGCCAAAAGAAGATGATATTCCAATTCGGTGGCTGATCCCATGGCAATGGAAAGGAACCGTGCAAATTCGGGATCACTGTTTCTCCCGCAGCCTTCCACAATATTCGCGGGAATTGAAACACAAGAGCGTCTAATCTGGGATATTAAGCCGAACAATTCATTTTTCGGAAAGCTCTCGGTAACCTTATACATCTCCAATGTTAAAGCATGGCTCTTCTGCCACACCATAAGCTTCCTGAAGTCCTGCATCCTGCTTTCCTTTTAAGTCGCTATTAGCTATTAGCTATTAGCTATTAGCTATTAGCTTTTCGCTTTTCGCTTTTCGCTTTTTGGGTTCCTGAAGCGCTGCATCCTGCTTTCTTTATAAATTAAAAGCGAATAGCGAATAGCTAAAAGCGAATAGCTAAAAGCGAATAGCTAAAAGCGAATAGCGAATAGCTAAAAGCGAATAGCGAATTCCCGCTAATCCTCTGATTCTTTTGACGATTTGCTTGCGGCCAGTTCCCTCACGCAGATGGCGAAATCCGGGCAATGCAGTTCGCACCAGCCGCAGCCGGTGCAGCGCTCGGCCTTCTCCACCACCGGCTGGCCGGCTTCGTTCATTTTAATACAGCCCCGGGGACAAAACTGGGCGCAGATACCGCAGCCCTTGCACCAGTCCCGGAAGATGTCGATCTCGTATTCCTTCTTCAGGCCCTCTGCCGGGGCCTCCCCCTGGTGGACCTCTTTTCCGGATGCAGTTGACTCTTGATCCATCGGTTCACTTTCCAGGTGTACGTACGCAGGCTAAAGCCTGAGACTACCGGTTAGTGACCTCTGCGAAAGTGCTTTTTCTTGTCATCCTGAGCGAAGCGAAGGATCTCGATCTTAGTGTCCATGATTCCCAAACTGGTTGTAATTATCGGCACGGCCTGGAAAAGCTGCGCTGCCAAAAACGAGATTCTTCACTCCGCTTTGCTCCGTTCAGAATGACAGAAGAGAGACTTTTGCAGAGGTCTCAAATATATATTTTTCCAGGAGGGGGCTTGGGGGAACCTCACTTTTTCCAAAAAAGTGGGGTTCCCCCAAATCTCTTGCCATCGTCACCCCCGCCCCCTTACCCGGCCCCGGCCAGAATCTGCAAAAAGATGTGCGCGGCATAGAGAAAAGTCAGGAGGAACGCGCCCATGCTGAGCCAGCGCAGGGATTTCTTTTGGGGCCGGTACACCAGTTCCCCGGCGGCAATGCCGGTCATCAAAACGGCCATCAGGCCGGTGGCCGCATGTCTTGAAGACGCCAGTTGCAGCAGGGGGCCCGGGAAATAAATCAGTCCCATCAGCCCCAGCAAACCCAGATTAATCAAATTGCTGCCGAAAAGGTTGCCCACGGCCAGGTCTATGGCCCCCAGGCGCAAAGCGCTGAGGGTCACCACCACCTCCGGCAGCGAGGTGGAGGCGGCCACAAAAATGGTGCCCATGAAGGACTGATGCCAGCCGGCCAACTTCGCCAGGGTGGCGGCCGTCCGGGGCAGCCAGACGCCCGCGGCCAACACCACCAGGGCGTTCAGGCCGAAACGTAACAGAGCCTGGTTAAGGGTAATAGCCCCGTAAAGCTGTTCCTCTTTCCTTTCTTTGCGGTAGGCGTCCATCTCCCGGCGCTGGTAGCGGAACACGGCGCGCATGGCCACCAAATAACAAGTTATCAGTAGCGGGCTGCTGAGGCCCACATGTCCGAAATTCAGGGACTCGATGGGGGAATGGGCCATCACTCCCATGACCGCCACTCCCAGCATCACCACCCCGAAGGCCGCGGCCAGCAAATGCCCCCGGTCGGCGGCGGTCAGGACCGGACCGGGAGGATAGAGAATATCCACCAGGGCCAGGATCAAAAGATTGAAGACACAGCTTCCCAGGAGGTCACCCACGGTGATGTCCGGAGCATTCACCCACAAGATGGAACTGGCGCCGGTGGCCAGCTCGGGCAAAGAGGTGGCCGCGGCCATCAAGACCAGGCCCATCCAGGTGCGGCCCATACCGGTCTTCTCCGCCAGGACGTCCCCATAACGGCTCAGCCTGGCACCCGAGTACATAATCGCCAACCCGCAAAGAAAGAATTGCCCCCAAGAGGCAAACCATCCCGACAATATCACCCCCGTTGCCGCATGAGAAAATTCCGCAGAATATTAATCCCTTCCGCAGTCAGGATGGATTCCGGGTGAAACTGCACCCCAAAGATGGCGAATTGCAGGTGGCGCAGGCCCATGATCTCCCCCACCGCGGTTTGCGCCGAAACCGATAGACAGTCCGGCAGGTTGTCCCGCTTGACGATCAGGGAATGGTAGCGGGTGGCCTCAAAGGGCGAAGGAATGCCCTGAAAGATATCTTTGCCGTCGTGATAGATAAGAGAAGTCTTACCATGCATCAACCGGGGAGCCCGGATCACTTCCCCCCCGAAGGCGGCGCCGATGGCCTGGTGCCCCAGGCAGACTCCCAGGATGGGGATGCGGCCGGCAAAGTGGCTGATGGCGGCCAGGGAAATCCCCGCCTCCGTCGGGGAGCAGGGGCCTGGGGAGATGACCAGGCGGGTAGGTTGCAGCCGGTCCAGTTCCTCCAGGTCGATCTGATCATTGCGGTAGACCGCGGCCTCCACCCCCAATTGGCCGAAATACTGCACCAGATTATAGGTGAAAGAATCGTAATTGTCTATCATTACTAACATAATTACTCCTTAACACAACTACTGACCTAAGTCACTCTCTATGTTTTGGCCGTAGCGAACCTGGTGTTCGCCCGCCACCCCAACCTGGGCGAATACAAGATTCGCCCCTACGATAGGTGGGATTCCCCCAAATTTTATACTAACCCCTCCTCCGCCCGCTCCAGGGCCCGCATCAGGGCCATGGCCTTGTTTACCGTTTCCTGGTACTCCTTTTGAGGATCGGAGTCGGCGACGATGCCCGCCCCCACCTGGAGGTAGATACGGCCTTCATGGATATAGAAGCTGCGGATGGTGATACAAAAATCCAGGTTGCCGCTGAAGCTGAGATATCCCACCGCGCCGGCGTAAGGACCCCGGCGGGTGGGCTCCAGCTCCTCGATGATCTCCATGGCCCGCACCTTGGGGGCGCCGGCCACCGTGCCCGCGGGGAAGGTGGATTTGAGCACCTCCAGGCCGTCCCGGTCCGGGGCCAGTTCCCCTTCCACCTGGGAGACGATATGCATCACGTGGGAATAGCGCTCCACGGTGAAGAGTTCGGGCACCCGGACGCTACCGATTTGTGAGACCCGGCCCACATCGTTCCTACCTAAGTCCACCAGCATGATGTGCTCCGCCCGCTCTTTGGGGTCCGCCAGCAATTCCTGCTCCAGGGCCAGGTCTTCTTCGGCGGTGGCCCCCCGGTGCCGGGTGCCGGCGATGGGCCGGTAGGTGATCAGGCCTTCCTCCAGGCGCACCAGGATTTCCGGGGACGCCCCCACCAGTTGCAGGTCCCCCAGATCCAGATAAAACATGTAAGGGGAGGGATTGATGGAACGCAGCGCCCGGTAGAGGTCGAAAGAATCATGCTTCAGGGGCGCGGAGAAACACTGGGAAAGCACCACCTGGATGACGTCTCCCGCGGCGATGTATTCCTTGGCTCGGCGCACCATATCCTGAAAGCGCTCCTGGGTCATATTGGCTTCCAGGGAGGCCCGGGGGCCGGCCGGCGGCGGCGTTCCCAGGGGCACCGGTTGCCGCAGGCGGCCGATGAGGGTATCTATCGCCGCCAGCGCCCGGTCGTATTGGGCCTTAAGCTGGGCCTCCGGGTCCACCTGTACCAGGTGCACCACCTTGATGGTCTGGCGCAGGTTGTCAAAGATGAGGAGCTGATCGGTGAGGAGCAAGCGGGCCTCGGGAATGTCGATGGCCGGGGTCTCATCCGGCAACCTCTCGATGAAGCGCACCATGTCATAGCCGAGATAGCCCACCAGCCCGCCCCAGAAGCGGGGAAGCCCCGCCGCCGGCACCGCCCGGTAATCGTCCAACAGGCGGCGCAGGTGGACAAAGGGATCGGCCCCGGCCTCCAGGACCTCTTTTTCTCCTCCCCGCTGGATGGTGACCTGGTCGCCTTGCACCTGGAACATCAGGGAAGGGTTGAGCCCCAGAAAACTGAAGCGGCCCCATTTCTCCCCGCCCTCCACGCTCTCCAGGAGAAAAGAACAGCCTTCCCCCCTGAGTTTTTTGTAGGCCGCCACCGGGGTTTCCAAATCCCCCAGAATCTCCCGGTAGACCGGGATGAGATTGCCCTGCTGAGCCATCTCCTGAAACGCCTCAAAATCCGGAATAACCATGCGCCGCTCCGATCCTTGATTTATCTTAACCGCCGATGCACGCCGATGCACCCGGATAAATTTAAAGTTTATCATCCGCGTTTATCGGCGTGCATCGGCGGCAAAAAAAAGCCGGGCCCCCTTCAGGCCACGGCTATTGTTTGCTGCCAAAAAGCCGGGGCCCCTCTCCGTGAGGGGCCCCGAAATATTTACCACTACCGGCGGACGCACCTCACGGGTTGGATACGGGCCACCAGCACCAGATGTAAGCGGAATAAAACATAGTATCCATAATCACTGGATTTATTGTATATTCAAATCACCACCAGGTGTCAATATCTTTTTCAGTAATTCGCACCATGGAAACAGGAGGTCCAAGAAATGAAATTTCTCATTACCATATTTCAGGATGAAGACGGCATGTTCATCGCCGAATGCCCCTCCATCCCCGGCTGTATCAGCCAGGGACAGACGGAGGTCGAGGCGGAAAGGAACATCCACGAAGCCATCAAAGAGTGCCTGGAGGTTCGGGCAGAGAAAGGAATGCCCCTGACTGTACCCACGCGCCAGATTGAGGTGGAAGTGGAATTCGGTGCGCAGGGGCCAGGGATAAAAGAAAATAAAAAAATTTTTGAAATTCATTAGGGTTCTTGGCCCTTAATTTCTATAATTAATGTAAGCAAGGTGAACGGTCTGCCCCGGCCAGGATGAACAGGGGGCCATTTGGGTAATCAGCCCCACGTGGCGCTGCACCAGAGGGAGCGATAGGCTCCCCGGATAGTAAGGTGATGGCGCTGTGTGGGGTTTTTTTTAAATTCCTCCCTGGGAGGTGAAGCGATGGCTAAAAGAGGTTTAAGGCCAAGAGAGGTCGTAAAGGCTTTTGAAAGACTGGGCTGGGAAGTGGCACGCCAGCGCGGCAGTCATATTATCATGACCAAACCTGGTCATATCGCCACTCTCTCCATCCCTGATCATCCTTGCGTGGCCCGTGGCACACTGCGCGGCCTTATAGCCAAGGCCGGTTTATCTTTTGAAGAATTCCTGGCATTAGTAAAGTAAAAGGTTCTATACCTGACCTGCATCCTTAGTTCAGCTTTCATGCACACTTTCTAATAGCTGCGAGTGCAATATCTCATTACTCGCCAAAATATTCGGCGCATAAATATTATAATCTCCGCCGCTGAAGGTGGTGACCTTTCCTCCTGCTTCTTCGATAATCAACAACCCCGCGGCCGTGTCCCAGGGTTTTAGGTTATCCTCACAGAAGCCGTCGAAGCGGCCGCAGGCCACGTAGCACAGGTCCAGGGCCGCGGACCCGGCCCGGCGCACCCCCTGGGCCGCGCCCAACAAACGCCCCAGCCGGGCCAGGGTCTCCGGCAGCCGCTCCCGGATGTCGTAGGGAAAGCCGGTGGCCAAGAGGGCCCGGTCCAGGCGGCCGGTTTGCGATACCCGGATGGGCTGCCCATTTAAGAAAGCCCCCCCGTCCTTGCGGGCCTCGAACAACTCATCCCTTAAAGGATCATAGACCACCCCGTATTCCAGGATCCCTGCCGCTTCATAGGCGATGGAGACGCAGAACATGGGAAAGCCGTGGGCGAAATTAACCGTGCCGTCCAGAGGGTCGATGATCCAGCGGTTAATGGGTTTGGTGGCAGGAGGGAAAATATTCGCACAGGCTGGAAAGCCTGTGCCACCGGCTTTTTCCCCTTCTCCTGCGCTTTCCTCCGCCAGGAAACCATGCTCCGGGAAGGTCTGACTGATGAGGCCGATGATCATTTCCTGGGCCTGGAGGTCGGTCTCGGTGACCGGGTCGATGGCCCCTTTCAGGGTAACCTGCTGGGGCTTCAGATAATTGAGGCGCATCACCGCGCCCGCGGCCAGGGCTGCCCGGCGTCCCACTTGAGCGACTTTGTCCAACATCCGCCTATCTCCCCAAAGCAGTATGGTGCGCGGCGTCACGGTTTTGAAGTTCAAGGTTCAAAGTTCAAAGTTCAAAGTTCAAAGTTAACACTGCGATTTATGAGCACTTTTCATAAGTTATGGGTGAACGAGGCTCGTTGGCGACGGCGAAAATTCTTTGTTTGTCATCCTGAGCGGAGCGAAGGATCTCTTATTTAGCGCCCGGAATTTCCAAACTGGTTGTAATCATCAGCATGGCCTGGGAAAACTGTGCCGCCAAATACGAGATTCTTCATTCCGCTGCGCTCCATTCAGAATGACAACTAAAATAATTTCGCAGAAGCCTCAACCTTGAACTTTTAACCTTGAACCTTGAACTATTGGGAAATCCGCAGTAGCTCGAATCCAGTCTCCGGGTCTTTCCGGCGTTGCGCCGTCGCGGCTCCCAGGATTTCTAGCACCACCACCTCCCCCACCAGCCAGACCTCCAAACCGGCCCGGGTGCAGCCCACCGTGGCCCGGCCTTCCCGGCCCGCAGCCGCGTGCATATGCAGCACCGGCTCCCCGGCTTCGTTGGGGATGATAGTCCCCAGGGCCAGCACCTCCTGGGCTCCTTTAAGGGCATGGATGATGGGAATAATGGTCTCTTTGCCCGCTTCCGGCCCCACCACCACCTGGCTGCCGTCCCCGGAGCCTCCCAGAAAGAAGGCCAAGCCATGGACGATCTTTTGCTCCCGGGCGAAGTTTTCGATGCTGTCGTTGAGCTTCTCCCCCTCTTCCAGCCTCAGGACAAAAACCCGTCCCATGCTCCCTTCGGCATACTGCATATGACCTCCAATAATTATCCCCTATTTTCAGGCTCTCTTTTTGGCCTTAACGGGCTTAGCCTTAACTGTCTTAGACTTTTTCCGGGCGGGCTTTTCGGGTGCGGTCTCCGGGCTCACCGGAGTAAAGAGGCTGACCGTAAGCGCCCCGATGGCAAAGCCCCCCAGATGGGCCACCCAGGCGATGGTGCCGCCTTGGCGCAGTCCATAGAACTGTAACGCCAGCCACAGCCCCAACCAGAAAAACGCGGGGATATCTTTAATTTCCACCTTCAACTTCCAAAAGACCATGGTGCGGATGGGCGACTGGGGGAGCCGCACCAGATAACCCCCCAGGACCCCGGCAATGGCGCCGCTGGCCCCGATCAAGGGGGCGTCGAGAGTACTGGCGGCCAACACGTGGAAGAGACAGGCGAAAAACCCGGAAAACAGGTAAAAGGCCAGAAACCGCAGATGCCCCAGGTCGTCTTCCAGGGCCTCGCCGAAGAGCCACAAAAACCACATGTTGCCCAGGAGGTGGACCCAGCCCCCGTGGAGAAACAGGGAACTGAACATGGTGGCCAGGATCCACAGGGACTGGCGGGAGCTCAGAAGCTTAACCTGGCTCAGCTTGGCCGCCACCGCGCCGCCCTTCAAGAAAAGGGCGGATTCCCCTTGGGGCCCCAAATGGAGCTGATATAGATAAATGGCGAAGTTCAGGGCGATTAACCCCAACGTCACCCACGGCCAGCTTTTGCCGGCCGCCCCCCTGATCGGGATCATGAATTTCTCCGGGAAAAGAGTTTTTGGGGGGAGGCTTTAGAGGCGGGTTTAACGGCCACCCTGCTTCTCACTGGCCCCCCGCATCCCCCTAACAAGGTCATTTTACTTTAAGAACCGAGGGCTGTCCAGGGAAAGGCCGGGGGTGGAGTTGACAAGGCCTGGCGTTTCTTATTAAATAAAAGGCATGTCGGGGCCGAAAAGAAAGTTATACATCAAGACCTTCGGCTGTCAGATGAATGTGGCCGACTCGGAGCAGATGGCCCTGCTCCTGGCGGATGATTATGTGCCCACGGACCGGGCGGAGGAAGCGGACCTTTACCTGATCAACACCTGCGCCATTCGCCGCAAGGCCGAAGAAAAGGTGCGCAGCCTGTTGGGCAGCTTGCAGACCCTGAAACAGCGCCGTCCCCGGATGCTGGTGGGGGTGGGCGGCTGCGTGGCCCAACAGGAGGGCGAGCGGCTCCTGGCCGCGGCCCCCCATCTGGACCTGGTCTTCGGCACCCACGGCGTCCAGCGCCTGCCGGAGCTGGTGCGCCAGGCGGCCCGGGGCCGCCGGGTGGTGGACCTCGAACTGACCCGGGGATTCCCGGCGCAGCCCCGGAGAAACTGGCTTCCCGGCGCCATCAAGGCCCTGGTGACCATCATGCAGGGTTGCGACAATTTCTGCACCTACTGCGTGGTGCCTTACGTACGGGGCCGGGAATACAGCCGGCCGTCCCGGGAGATTGTGGCGGAAGTGCAGGATTTTCTTGCGGTCGGCGGCAAAGAGGTCACCCTCTTGGGCCAAAACGTCAACTCTTTTGGCCGGGGGCTGGCGGAGGATGTCACCTTTCCGGAGTTGCTCCGGAGGATCGACGCCCTGCCGGGGCTGGCCAGGTTGCGCTTTGCCACTTCCCACCCCCGGGACCTGTCCCCGGAGTTGACCGCGGCGTTCGGGGAGTTGCCCAGCCTGTGCGAGCACCTGCATCTGCCGGTGCAATCCGGCTCTGATCGTATTTTAAAGGCCATGAACCGGGGCTATACCCGGAAGGAATATTTAGAAAAGGTGGCTCAGTTGCGCCGGGTCTGCCCGGATCTCAGCCTCTCCACCGATATCATTGTGGGCTTCCCCGGAGAAACCGAGGCGGATTTTCAGCAAACCCTGGACCTGGTGGCCGCAGCCGCCTTTGACCAGGCCTTCTCCTTCAAGTATTCGCCCCGGCCCCAGACCCGGGCCGCGGCGCTGCCCGACCGGGTGCCCGGGGAGGTCCAGGCGGAGCGCTTAACCAAGTTGCAAACTTTATTAAATGAACTCACCTTTAAAGCCAACCAGCGTCTTTTGGGAAAAGTAGCCGAGGTTTTGGTGGAAGGAACCAGTAAACGTTCCTCTGAGGAACTCTCCGGGAGGCTCAGAACCAACCAGGTGGTGAACTTCTCCGGCTCCCGGGAGTTGCTGGGCCGACTGGTAATGCTGCAGCTTACCGAAGCCCACCCCCATTCCTTAAAAGGCACGCAGGTTGATGACTCTTCTCTGCCGTGGCCCCTGGCCGCTGACCTGCAGGCACCCCAAAGGAGGGTAACATGCTGAGGGAAATGACTGTCTCCGGATTGACCATCGACCCCTTCACCAACAGTCCCATCATGATCTTGAAAGATGTGGACTCGGACAAGGCGGTCCCCATTTGGATCGGGTTACTGGAGGCCACGGCTATTGCCAGTGAACTGGAGAACATTAAGTTCTCCCGGCCCATGACCCACGATCTTTTAAAGATCATCATGGAGACCATGGCCATCCAGGTGACCCGGGTGGAGGTCTGCGATCTCCGGGACAACACCTATTTCGCCCTCATCCACCTCAACCGGGAAGGCCAGGAAGAGGTCATCGACGCCCGGCCCAGCGACGCCATCGCCCTGGCCCTCAGGGTCAAGGCCCCCATCTTCGTAGCCGAAGTCGTGATCCAAAAAGCCCGGCGGGTGGACCTCTCCGCCAAAGAGGCCATCACCACCGAAGACGCCAAGAAATGGACGGAAATCTTGGAGGGCCTGGACCCCGAGGATTTCGGCAAATATAAGATGTAAAAAGACTGTTTTCTGTTTGCCGTTTTCTGTTTTCCGTATTTAATACTTATTTAAACCCCTTATTTCTGAAAAAGATACCTAACACTGGTTTTTTGGGATTGAGCTAGACAATCTCTAAAAAAAGCCGTTATAGAAAACGGGAAACAGAAAACCGAAAACCATCCTCTAATGATCGACCTCCACACCCACACCCTCAACAGTGATGGCGAGCTCCTGCCGGCGGAGCTGTGGCGTCGGGCACAGGTTAAGGGCTACCGCTTCCTGGGTATCACCGACCACGTGGACGCCTCCAACTACGAAGAGGTCTTTGCCCGCCTGAAAGCCGCGGCCCAAAGCCTCCAAGACGCGGGGCCTCCGGTCATCATTCCCGGCCTGGAATTCACCCATCTGCCCCCGGCCCAAATCGGCCCTATAACCGCCAGGGCCCGGGCCTTGGGAGTGCCCCTCATCGTCATCCACGGGGAGACCCTGGCCGAACCCGTGGCCCCGGGGACCAACAAAGCCGCCCTGGAGGCGGACGTGGATATCCTGGCCCACCCCGGTCTCATTACCCTGGCGGAAGTGGCCCTGGCCCGGGAAAAGGACATCTTCCTGGAAATCTCCGCCCGCAAAGGCCACTGCCTGGCCAACGGCCACGTGGCCCGTCTGGCCCTGGAAGTGGGGGCCTCTCTCATCGTCAACACCGACAGCCACGCCCCCGGGGACCTCATCACCCGGCACCAGGCGGAACGCATCGCCCGGGGCGCGGGCCTAAACGACGCCGAAACCCGGACCATCTTCAGCGCCGCCGAAGTCCTGGCCCGCCGCCTGGCGGGAGTGTAGGACGGAAAATATTTTGAGGGAACCCCGCTTTTGTGTGGGCGAACCTTGTGTTCGCCCGCACCTCGGGGCGAATACAAGATTCGCCCCTACAACCCATTAGTTTCCCCCAAGCCCCCTCCTGGAAAAATATAAATCTATAGACGCTTGAGACAGACAACTGGCTCTTGGGCCAACAAACGGCGCAGAATAGAAAAATCCGGCAGCCCTAAAGCCTTGCTAACCGCCGCATCTATCTTGGCCCGATTCAAGTCTATAGCCATTTCTGGAAAAGTGAGCAGAGGTTTGTCTGCTACCTCGTCATATGCTGCGGACAAAAGACTAAGTTGTTCTTGTGATAATGAAGATAAGTTTAAGACAGGCAGCCCCGCTAAAATGGGTTTTTTAAATTGGACCCAAGCCCCCCTGGTTTCCTGTCGCATTGCTAACAGAATTAATAAGTTCAAGGTGCTATTACACCAGACAACGAGCGCCTTTTCATAGGATTCTTTGCTAAACTTGTCTTTTAATGAAAAAGGCCACCAAACATTTGATAAAACAGATTCATTAAGTCGTAACCGTTCAGTCCCCCTTATCGGGAAAGGCGAAAAATTTTTTGAAAAAATGAAAAAAAATGGCCTTGGGGGCGCGACTTTTTTTGAATAATAGTGTATTCAAGGTCTTGTGGAAACAAGGCCGA
>JBMORF010000086.1:0-37024 GCA_049322315.1 Thermodesulfobacteriota bacterium
ATGCCGATGGCTTTGATTTCCAGCATGTTATACCAATTCGCATTCAAAGGACGTTGAACTGTAGGGGCGAACCTTGTGGTCGCCCGTGGCTCCGGGGCGAACACAAGGTTCGCCCCTACGTATAGTATCTTTTTGACTGCAACTCGATATTAAACCCCACGCAAAGACGCAAAGTAAGCAAGTGTTTATACTGATTACTAAATTATTCTCCGTCCCCCTTCACCCTAACCCTCTCCCCCCGTGGGGGGGAGAGGGAATAAGAGGAAAGAACTTTTAGCAATAACTATAGGATTTAAGGTGCGTCTGTCCTACTGCTCACTGCTCACCGCTCACTGCTTACTTTTTCAGGTCCCGAACTCGATGGGCCGGGGCAGCGGCGTGACTTTGTCGTCCACTTCTGCAGCCCATTCCGCCTCCGGGGGCGCCTGGTCCCAGGGGATGGGGTAGGGGGCGAAGAGGCGTTCCGGGGGGATGTACCCCCTCAATCCCTGGACCACCACGGAACAAGAGAGGGTCAGGTCCCCGTCGAGGTTGCCCAGGGTGAGGTGGAAGCCGTCTTCATAGCGTTCGTCATGCTCATCCCGCTCGGAGTGGAAGGCCGCCACCGCGGCATGGCTGTGGATGGTGCCCAGACGGGTGAAACCCGGGGGGAAGTCTTTAATTTCATAATCGCAGTGGCCGCCCCCCACGGTCTGGTGGGGAATCACCAGTTCATAGGTTCGGTCCGTCTCCCGCCAGGCCAAAAGGGCCACGGCTTCGCTCTTGTAGCGGGAAAAAACCGCGCGACAGAAGGACAGAGCCTGAAGCAGCAGGGCCGCGGGCAGAGGCGGGGCGGTGAGGCGCACCTCCGGCTCCTGGGCTTCCAGCCAGGGTATGCCCTGGACCGGCACCGCGGCGGCAAAAAAAGGCGTGCTCTTCACCAGAAAGAGGCCGTCTTTGGTGAGAAGATAGTACAAAGGATCGTCCGGCGACGTAAATTCCTGGTCTTTCAGATAGATGGGTAACATGGGTATCGGGTCAAGAGCGATTTAAGAGAGGTTTGGGTGTCACCTGGGCGCCATGCCAAAGAGCAACCTCCGGCAGATTGGCCTGGTTGCCGCTAACAGAGGTCACCGTCAGGCCGGTAATCGATCACTTGCCGCCCATGGCCTTGAAAAAGGTATAACAAAAAGTCCCGCCGGCATCTGCGGTGCGGTAAAGATCTTTAATACCTTGGTCGAAGGTCGCGGCCTCAATCAGTTTTTCTGCCAATGCCCGTTCTCTGACCCCTTCGATCATGGCCGTAAAGGTCTTTCTGATAAAACCATCCACCATCTCCGGTTTGCTGGCATCCACATAAACCATACGCGGGGACACCCGAATCCCGGTAAAGCCCGCTTTCAGGAGCAGAGGGTAGAGCTCTCGGCCGATTAAGGCATTTCCCCCGGCGGCGGCCTGCAACTGAATCTGGCAGTGAATGGCCCGATGCGCTGCTTCACTGTCCGGGTAAAAATAGGCGGAGCCGTGGTCTCCTTCAATTATGGTAATCGTCCCTCCGGATTTCAACACCCTTTTCAAGCAGACCAGCACTTTCTCAGGGTCCCCCAGGTGCTCCAATACGAAACAGACGAAAATATGGTCGAAAAAGTCCGGCGGAAAAGGAAGATTAAAGATGTCGGCCTGTTGAAACTGGACATTTTGGCAACCTGCGGCTGCCAGTTTTTCCCTGGCCTGCTCCAGGGACGCTGCTGAGATGTCTATGGAGGTAAAGAAAGCCTGGGGGTTTTTCTGGGCCAGGCTCAGGGTTTGAGAGCCAACGCCGCAGCCGGCCTCCAAGATCTGGCTGCCCGGGGGGAAGAGGGAATCTGCATGCAGCAGATCGGTAAGCGTTGAGGCCTGGTCCTGGAGACGCTGATTTTCCCGGGCGGAATAACCGTGGACATATGCTCTGTTCATGCCATACCTTGAAAAACGCCTACTTGCGCCTGTGACTGGCCTTCTCTCAGAAAGACATCCCCGGAAAAACGGGTTTGGCAACAACTTGGAGAAAATTTACTCATTTATCCCTGGAGGTGGGCGCAGCCGTAGCCTCTTTTTTTAGCGGAAACTTAAGAATTATAAACCCTATTACAGGGTGGGAGCGATGAATACCAGCAGCCGTACCCGGGTCAGCGCCCTGAAGCCGTGGGGTTCGGTTACCGGCATGATTTGCAAGACGCCGGGGTCTGCCGGAATCTCCTGGGGGCCTCCCAGGAGGACTCCATCTCCTTCCAGGAGGAGCAGGCACACGTCCGAATCGGCGTTATGGGCGTGTACCGGCATCTCCTGGCCCGGCTCGAAATTGAAAGAAAGTATCCGCAAGTTGGGAGAATCAAAGAGTAACTGCCGGTAAGGCTTATCACTAGAAAATTTGGGGGCTGCGGATAAATTAAATAATTTCATGGCGCCTCCTGCACCCTGGGGCTCAATCCGGAAACTTCTAGCAAACGGTTTGGGATGCCCTGGTTTAATGGGGAAGATCATAAGTTTCCTGGGAAATTTTGTCAATCACGCATCTTACTGCCCGGGGAAATAGCTGCTTGCCAAATCTTGGTAATCCGGGGAAAATGTCGGTAATCACTTTAAGAAAGGGCCGGATATGCCCCCTGCCATAATCATCGCCGGAGCAGAAGGAAGCGCGGCGCGGGAGTTGTGTGCGATCCTTACCGGGAACGGTTATGAAGTGCAACGCTGTGATCTTCAGGAAGTGTTGGGGGAAGACCTGGGCCGCCCCGCTCTGATTATTATCATGGATGAATCCCCCGAGGGCTTGGAGGTGGTGCGCCACTTTAAGTCCCAGGAGGCCGTCCGGGAGGTGCCCCTCATCGTCACCCTGGAGCAGTTCGAGGCCGAGGCCGCGGCCCGGGCCCTGGAGTACGGCGCGGACGAGTTTTTAGTGCAACCCTTCCGGGCCCAGGAGGTGTTGCCCCGGGTGGCGGTGCTCCTGCGCCTCCAGGATGACCGCCGGCTCCTGATGGCCTCCCAGGAAGAATTTAACCGGATTTTTCACCAGACGCCCCAGCCCCTGTTCCTCTGTGACCGCCAGGGCGGGTCTTATACCCTCAACCCCATGTTGGCCCGGGTATTGGGATACCATCCCCAGGGGGACCGGAAGCTGCCCCTGAAGGCCACTGACCTGCTCTACGGGCCGGAGGACCGGGAACGCCTTAGCCAGGTTCTCTCCCAGGTGGGGGAAATGAGACATGTCAAGGTGAATTTGCGGAGCCGGGACGGTAAGGCGGTGCCGGTATTGCTCACGGATGTGGCTCCCTCGTCTCCGGGGGCGGAGATGCACGGCTTCCAGGTGTCGCCGGTGGGTTCCCCTTCGCCCCTGAAAAAAGCCCTGAAGGTGTTGGTGGAGAACCTGTTGCCCGGGGCCCGGGATTACCTGGCCTTGCTGCAGTTGACCCCTTTGCTGGGCGGACGCTATGAGAAAATAAAGAAGTTGGGGCAGGGTAATTTCGGGGAAGTCTGGCTGGTCCTGGATACGGAGGAAATCGGCCCCCGGCGGCAGTATGTGGCCAAGATCCCCTTCGACAAGGGTGCGAACCCCAAGTTCCGGAAAGAGGCCGCCATCTGCCGGCAACTGGCTCCCCACCCCGGGGTGGTGAACCTGGTGGACACCTTGGAGGATGACGGCAAACTGGTCCTGATCCAGGAATACGTGGCCGGGCAGACCCTGGGGGACATGCTGGGGTCGGAGGTGCCCCGGCCCCTGGTGGAGCGCATCGTCCTGCAATTGATCGAGGTGGTGGCCCACGCCCACCGGCACCGGATTATGCACCGGGACATCAAGCCCAACAACATCATTATCCAGCCGGAAGGCGTCTTGAAACTGCTGGATTTCGGCGCGGCCAAGATCCTGAAGGATAAGGATATCAGCGCCACGGTGGTGGGCTCCCGGCCCTTCATGGCCCCGGAGCAGATCATGGGGGAAAGCGAGCGCCGCAGCGACATCTGGGCCATCGGCGTGCTCATGTATCTTCTCTATACCGGGGAACTCCCGTTTTACAGCGAAGTGGAAAAGCTGTTGATCGATATGATCCTGGAACAGGAACCCGCGCCGCCCCGAGAAGAAAACCCGGAAATTCCTCCCGCCTTGGCGGAGATTATTATGAAATGCCTGAAGAAAAAGGTGGAGGAGCGCTACCCCGACGCCCTGGCCCTCCGGGATGACCTCCTGCGCCAGTTCCCCCACTACGGCACCCAGACGGGGAGGTGGCCGTGGATCCAGTAACCCACGTGGCCACAGGGGTGCTCCTGTCCCAGCTCCTGCCCGCGCCTTCCCGGTGGTGGGCGGCCTTAGCCGGGATAGTCCTGTCTCTCTTGCCCGATCTGGATTATTTCCTGGGGATGAACGACCGCTTCGCCTACATCCGTTACCACCGGGCCTTTACCCATTCGCTGCTGGCCGTGCCCCTCTGGACCCTGTTGGTGGCGGGGATAGGCCGGCTGCTGGGGGGCCCCCGGTGGTTTTACCCCCTGCTGGTTTTGGGGCTGGCGGTCCTGGCTTCCCATCTGCTGTTGGATTGGGCCACCTCCTATGGCACCCAGCTTTTAAATCCCCTTTCCCGGCGCAAATTCACCCTGGACTGGATCTTTATCATCGATCCCTACTTCACCTTTTTGCTGCTGGCCGGAGCGCTAGTGGCTCTCATCTCCCCGGACTGGGGCCGCCGGGCTGGAGCCGCCTGCCTGGCGGGGGCTTGCGTCTATCTCCTGATTTGCGGCTATTACCATCATCAGGCCCTGAACCTGGCCCGCCAGGTCTTTCAGCAGGAGGCTAAAGACGGCGCCACGGTGGCGGCCCTGCCCCAGCCCTTCTCCTGCCGGCGCTGGCAACTCATTGCCGCCCAATCCAGGGGGATCAAACAGGCCCTGGTGCAGTTGCCTTTCAGGGCCCGGTCTTTAGGGAATGGCAAGATCAAGGAGGTGCGGCCCACTGTGGCTGCCGCATCCTGCCCCCGGGCCCCCGGAGGTGACTACCGGCCGCCTTCCAGCCTCATCGTCCAGGACTGGCGGGCCGCGCCTGCGACTATCCCGGCATACTCCACGGAGGCCCGGCATCTCTTGGATATATATCTGGATTTCGCCCGCTTTCCCCTGCTGGCCCGGGTTGCCCCCCAGAAAGAAGGATTCCTCCTGGAATGGGTGGACCTGCGCTTTTCCGTGCCGGGACGGGGGTTCCCTTTTGTGCTGCAACTCTACCTGGACGCCGAAGGGGGCCTGCTGCAAGGGAAGGTGGGAAGGTGCCAGGAAAAAAAGGGCGAATCCGGAGGCAGAAGTTGAGGGGGAGTCGCAGTCAAAGGAGTTCAAAGTTCAAGGTTCAAAGTTCAAAGTTGGTCAGCCATCGGTAATTTTTACTGATTTATGTATGCCCCAGAGGACCCTGGCAAGCTGGTTCCAGGTTGAGACTTCTGCGAAACTCCTTTATTTATCATCCTGAGCGGAGCGAAGGATCTCGTATTTTCGAGTTTTCGAGGCATTGAGATCATCCCCTGCGTTCAGGATGACAGAAATACAGCTTTTGAGTCTCTAACCTTGAACCTTGATGGCACTGTAAAAAGTCAAAAAATGGCGATTTTTGGCTAACCCATCTTAATAAAATCAGCCACTTAAAATGGCGATGTTGGGAATTTTTAACTTTTTACCAGGCCATCAACCTTGAACCTTGAACTTCTCAAAGGAGCATTTAAGTGCCCCACCCGCCGCTGAACAACCTCTTCTCCGGCATCCCTGAAGATCTCCCCCAGGAGGTCAGCGAAATTCTCCTGAAAACCCCTAACTTTTACCTGGAGCGCATCATCTCCGCCGGCCAGGCCACGCCTGAAGGAGAGTGGTACGACCAGGAGACCCACGAATGGGTGATATTGCTCACCGGGGCCGCGGGGCTGTTATTTGAGGGCGAGGACCAGGTTTCGGTGCTGCGTCCCGGAGACTTTGTCCTCATCCCCGCCCATTGCCGCCACCGGGTGGAGTGGACCGATCCGGAAGAGAAGACCGTCTGGCTGGCTTTGCATTTCCGGGAGAGGGGCAGAAGGGGCTGAAAGCGTTAAGTAATTTGGAACAGATGGCTTTTTATGGCTTTGCCGTGAAAAATAAAATCCCCCTAAATCCCCCTTTAGAAAAGGGGGACTTTAATCACCGTATCACATCAAATACCTGTCACTTATCACCCCCCTTTGCTAAAGGGGGGAAGGGGGGATTTTCTATCCACCATGGAGGTGAGACAAATTCTTGGTTCCTGGACGTTCAACCGTGCGATTCTTCATGTGCTTCATAGTGGTGCTGCTTATGACAGTTCCGATTCCAGGGGGTGCTGAAGCCATGGATCGTGAGGAAATCCGGGCCAATTTGGCGGCGCATCTGACGTATCTCAGCGTCGACCTGGGGGACCGCTCCATCTTTAGGCCCGAAAACCTGAAGAAAGCCGAAGATTATGTCTTCCGGAATTTTCAGGAAATGGGCTACGCGCCCCGGCGCCAGACCTTCATCTATCAACGCCAGGAAGTGAGCAACGTCATCGCCGGGGACCAGGCGTCCAGCGGCTATTACATCCTGGGGGCCCACTTCGACACCGTGGCCGGCACCCCCGGCGCGGATGACAACGCCAGCAGCGTGGCCGTCCTCTTGGAGGTGGCCCGCCTGGCCAAGGACAAAAACCTTCCCCGGCCTTGGACCTTCATCGGCTTCACCACCGAGGAGCCCCCCGCTTTTTTTACCCCCTACATGGGCAGCCGGGTCTATGCCAAAAAAGCCCGGAAGAGGCGGGAAAAAATCCTGGGCATGCTCTGCCTGGAAATGGTGGGCTACTACACCCAGGAGCCCGGCAGCCAGGAACTGCCCTTTCCCCTGCAATTCATGGGTTATCCCACCACCGGCAATTTCCTCGGCCTGGTGAGCGACCGGCGCTCCAAGCCCCTTTTGGAGAGGCTGGATAAGGCCATCAAGCAAGGCTGTAAGCTACCCACGGTCACCCTGGCCGTCCCCCTGGGAGGATACCTTCTGCCGGACGTGCGCTTGAGCGACCACGCCAATTTCTGGGACGAAGGCTACCCGGCCATCATGCTCACGGACACCGCCTATATGCGCAACCCCCATTACCACGGCCCCGGGGACGTCATGGAGAACCTGGACCTGGAGGCCATGACGGAGCTGGTGCTGGGGCTGGCCAATTTTGTGGAAAGCGAGGGGCGTTAGTCAAGGGTCAGCTGTCAGTGAACATTAGCAGTTTTATAGAGAAGGAGTTAAAACTATTCAATTTTTTGGTTAAAGGTGATAGGATGAGCCCGCTCCCAAATGAATCGGCTACAGAGGCCAAGCGACTTCTAAAGGTGAAGGCGGTTCATAATCAATCTCGATTATCAGGAGGGTTCGGAAATGAACGGGATCATCTGGGTGGCGGCGGTAATGGCGGTGGTTTGCCGCGCGTTTCCGGCAGCCGCCGACTTTTATGTCATCGCCGGCGGCGGCAAGGCGGGGACCCAAATCACCTCGGTTCCCTATACCATCACCTCGCCGGGCTTATATTGCCTGTCCCGGAATCTCACTTACTCTAACTCCACCGGCTACGCCATTACTGTGACTGTCAGCGGCGTCACCTTGGACCTTATGGGCTTCAGCCTGAGTGGAAACGGGAAGAACTCTTACACCACCACTGGAATCTTTGTCAATGCGGAGTTGGAAGGCGTGGAAATCCGGAACGGCACTGTCACGAGCTTCGGTGGTTATGGCATATTTACCCAAGGCTGTAAAGGAGTGCGGCTCATCGGGCTGCGGGTCCAGGACAACGGTGGTATGGGAGTTCGTATTCAAGGAAGTAATCACCTGGCAATGGGTTGTTCTTTTCTGGATAACGGCGGTATTGGAGCAACCATCGGACAAAGCTTGATTAAGGGCAACCAGGCATATGGTAATACAGGAGGTTTGCACATAAGTAGCGGCTCGGTCATCTCAGGCAATGTCTGCCTAAACAATAGTGCCATTGGTATATCTACCGGCACGGGCTGCTCAGTATTGGACAACTCGGTTATGGGCAGCGGCAGCTACGGTATAAACGTCTCCGATGGTTGCACCGTCAAGGGCAATACCTGCCGCGGCAATACTGGTGGAGGAATCAATACCGGTAATGACTGCCTTATCGCCCATAATTGCACCCAGGGGCTGACCGTCGGCAGCAGCTGCCACGCGGTGGAAAATCATACGTATTAGGCAGGACTGGCGGTCCCCTGGTTCAGGTCAGAGCGAAGGGGGGCCCGGTTTGCCCGATAATTATTCCGCCGTCAATTTTGCCAGGCGGGGAAACGCGGCCAGCAGGCCCAGGGGCAGGGTGGGGCGGTGGTCCGGCTGCAACAGGTGCAGCATCTCCAGGCCGTTGGCGATGGCCTGGCCCGCGGGGTGGTTATTGAAGATGACATAGACCTCCGGAGCTTTTTCCATCAGCTCCTGGGTCCGTGCAGCCAAATCCTCCAATTCTTCCGGCGGATAATAATAATCGTACCGGGCCTGGCGGTCTTCTCCGAACTTGAACCACTCCTCTTTATGCCGCCCGTGGCATCTTAAATATCCCAAAGAGCCGGTAACCCAGCGGGTCGCGCCCATGGGGTAAGAGACCAGGGGCTGATCCAGGTTGCAGAAATCCCAGCCCGTTTCCCGTAAAAACTCCCGCACTTCCTTACTCTGCCAGGACCGGTGGCGCACTTCCAGGGCCAGGGGGAATTCCGGGAACGCGGCTTTGATCTCTCCCAGATAAGCCCGGTTTTCTGCCGTATTATGAAAAGAATAGGGGAATTGGGCCAGGAGCGCCCCCAGGCGGCCCGGGGCCAGAAAGGGCAGGAGACCTGCCCGGAATTGCTCGACCTCCGCAGCCAAAAGCTGCCGTTCATGGGTAAAGCGGCCCCATAACTTGGCGGTGAAACGGAAATTTGGCGCCTGCGCCACCGCCTCCAGCCACCGGGGGGCCAATTGCGGCCCCAGGGGACGGTAAAAAGTGACGTTGATCTCCACCACCTCGAACCAGGCGGCCAGAAAGGTGAGACGGTCCGTCCCCTTTAATCCCGGAGGATAAACTACTCCCTGCCAGTCTTTATAATCCCAGCCTGCGGGGCCGATGCGGAGCATTTTGGAGTAGCCTTGAGAGGGTGTGATGGAAATGAGTAATAAGTAATAAGTTTTTTCTCTGGCGACTGATCACTTATTACTTATTACTTATTACTTATTACTATTTTGCCTTAACCCCCAAAATCTCCTAAGAAGCCGCCTTGGCCGCTTCTTCCCGGGCCAGAACCGCCTTCAAAGCCTCCAGGGCCACTTCCAGTTGGCTGTCGTCCGGTTCCTGGGTGGTGATACGTTGGGTGGCCAGCCCCGGCCAGAGCAGGACCCGGGCCAGGGGGTGATGAGGGTCCCGGCCGCCCCAACGGATGATTTCGTAGGCGATGGCGGCGATGGGGAACATGAGGGCTACCTTGATGAGCACCTGGATGAGGTTATTGACCAGGCCGGTGCGGGTCAGGGGTGGAAAGAGGGGAAAGAAAATGGTGAAAACCAGGAGGCTCACCAAGAGGACCACCAGGATAAAGGAAGTGCCGCAGCGGGGATGGCAGGTGCCGTGGCGCCGGGCGTTCTCCACGGTGAGGGGTTCCCCGGCTTCGTAGGCGCAGATGGACTTATGTTCCGCGCCATGGTATTCAAAGACCCGATGGATTTCCCGGAAACGGGAAATGCCCCAGATATAAACCAGGATAAACAAAGCTTTAATGATGCCGTCAATGACGTGGAAGAGAAAATCGGCCGGGGTCAGGGGGCGACCGAACAGGTAGCCGGCCAGGCCGCTGAGGTAATGGGGCAGAAACCCGAAAAGTACAAAGGCCAAAAGAAAGGCAAAGACCATGGTCAGGGCGATGCTCTTCCAGCCCAGGGGACTTTCGTCTTCCTTATCCTCCGCGGCTACTACCTGGGCGGAAAAACTCAAGGCCCGGATGCCGGTGACCAAGGCTTCCAGGAGCACCACCGGGCCTCGTAAAAACGGGCGTTTCAGCAGGGAATAGCGGGCGGCCAGGGAGGTGTAGGGTTCGTCTTTTAAGACCACGGTGCCGTCGGGCCGCCGCACGGCGATGGCCAGGGCCTGGGGGGAGCGCATCATCACTCCCTCCAGCACGGCCTGGCCACCCACCGGCAAGGAGGGTTCAGGAGAATTCATGCAGATTATTCGGCGGCCTGTTTCTTTTCCTCCAGGTGGGCGTATTTGCGGCGGAACCGCTCCACCCGCCCGGCGGTGTCGATGAGTTTCTGTTTGCCGGTGAAGAAAGGATGGCACTTGGAACAGATTTCCACCCGGATGGACTCTTTGGTGGAACCGGTTTCAAATTCGTTACCACAGGCGCAGCGCACCTTGGCCGGGATGTAAGCGGGATGGATGTCTTTTTTCATGGTCTTCTCTATCTCCTGCTAAGCCCGGAAGCGGCCGGTGCAGGCGGCAGCGGGCCAATAAAAGTCTGTTGATTGATTCCTAAATTATTCAATTTATCTGAAATTTATAAAAAAGCCACTAATATTTAACGGCCTGGTACCGGCAGGACACGGTTCAGCTTCAGCCGAAAATCATTGCGAAAACGATTGGTTTCTCGCAAAGACGCTAAGTGCGCCAAGTTTGTTTTTTTCTTTGCGTCCTTTGCGCCTTGGCGAGAAAACTGACTTACCTTTGAGACACAAAGAAAAGAATTTTGCCAAAGGCTCGGCAAGCCTTGATTTATTTTTCCTTTTGGCACCGGGGACAAAAAAAAGTGCTGCGGCCTCCCTGGGCCATGCGGGCCACCGTCTGGTTGCAACACTGGCAGGGCTCATCGTCCCGGCCGTAAACCAGCAGCTCCAATTGGAAGAGGCCGGTTTCCCCCCGGCTGTTGAGGTAATCGGACACCGTGGTGCCGCCTTTGGCGATGGCCGCCTTAAGGATGCGCCGGGTCTCTTTGAGGACCCGCCTCCAGTCGGCCAGAGTGAGTTGGCCCGCGGGCGTGCCGGGATGGAGGCGGGTGGCAAAGAGGATCTCACTGGCGTAAATGTTGCCGATACCGGCTAAGACCCGGCCGTCCAGGAGAAAGTTTTTTATGGCCCGGGAGCGGCCCCGGGCCATGTGGACCAGCCATTTAGGGGTTACCTGCCGGGAAAAGGGCTCCCGGCCCACCTGGGCCAGGGGGGCCGGCACCACCCCCGGGGGAAAGACCAGGACCTGGCCGAAGCGGCGCACGTCCTGGAAGGCCAGGTCCAGGCCGTCCTCCAAATGAAAGATAAGGTGCACGTGGGGCAGGGGCGGGGAAGGGCTGGGATTGAGCAGCAGCCGCCCGGTCATTCCCAGGTGGATGAGCAGGCTCACCCCCCCTTCCAGGTGAAACAGAAGGTACTTCCCCCGGCGCTCTATCTCCAGGATAGTACGGCCCGGGAGCCACTCTTGAAGTGCCGGGGTCTCGGACTGTTGGCGCAGGCGTTTTTCGCCCACGGTTACCCCCAGCAGGCGGCGGCCCTGCACCCGGGGAACCAATCCTAAGCGGATGACTTCCACTTCCGGCAGTTCAGGCATGGGTTTAGTACCGTCTTCGGCCTCTAGATTTTATTAAAAGAATTAAGCATGGCCAGGGGCTTCCGGGGCCCTATTCCGGTGCGTAAAAGCACGTTAGGGGAAGCCGGTCCCCCACCAGACTCATTCAGCCGGGGACTAGAGAAAAATTTTGTCTTCAGGTCTCAAGAAATCTCTCCTTTTTTTCGATACTAAAAAATAGGAGCTTTTTTAAGTACGCAGCCGCCGGTGGAGTGGCTGGGACCCCCCGCCCACGGACGGGGTGGCGGCTGCGGTCTTACCTGCCTTGTCAGGTAAAGTGGCAAGTAATGATGCAGTTGGCGAAAAAAATATTTTTTCTCTTCATTGTCGTATTCCTGGCGGGAGCCCTCGGCTTCCGGGGTGTAGAGGCCCGGGAAGTCCAGCTTCTCATGGCCCTGGACGTCTCCGGGTCCATGAAGGTTACCGATCCCCTGCGCCTGTTGCCCAAGTCGGCCCAGATCATGGTGGAACTCCTGGACGAGAAGGATAGCCTGGGGGTGTTAACCTTTGAGGACGTAACCCTCACCCGCCTCACTTGCGCTCCCTTAAGCCCCTCCCAGCGGCGCAAAGGATTCCGGGATCTGAAGGGTCTCCAACCCCGGGGCTTGTATACGGACCTCTATCAGGTCCTGGCCGCAGCCTTGAAGTGTTTCGGACCCCCGGGGCAGGCCAAGCGGGCCCTCCTCCTCATCTCCGACGGGCAGATGGACATCAATCCCGCTAAAGGTAACTCTAAGGCATTTGTGGAGCGGGTGCACCAGGAAATTATCCCGGCCTACAAGAAAGCCGGCATCTCCATCTATACCGTGGCTTTTACTAAAGCCAGCGACCAGACTCTCCTGAAAGCCCTGGCCGAGCAGACCGGGGGGCGTTTCCTCTTGATCCCCTCGGCCCAGGATATCCACCAGGCTTTCACCAGTTTTTATGAAGAACTCAAGGGGCCGCAAGTGGCTCCCCTGGTGGGCAACCATTTCGTCATCGATCCCCAGGTCCAGGAGGCCATCCTGGTGGCCACCCGTTCCCGGCAGGGCAAACCCATAGTTCTGGAAACCCCCAAGGGAGGGAAGCTGGGGCCGGCCAGTAAAGGTATCCGTTGGTTTTCCGCCCCTACCTTCGACATGGTGACCCTCCCCCATCCCGAGCCGGGCAAGTGGACCGTGTCCGGCTACAAAGAGGGGCAGGGCAAGATTATCCTGATGACGGACCTGAAACTGGAGTTGGCCCATGCGCCGGTGCAAGCAGGAACGGATGAGGCCCTGGTAGCGGGCGCCTTGTTGACCAATAAAAACCAGCCGGTAACCTCCGCGGAAGTTCTGAAGCAAACGACCTTTACGGCGGAACTACAGAAGGAAGGGGGCAAACCGGTGACTCTACCCCTGGGGGCGCCGGGGGTGGAACAGAAAGACAACTGGCCGCCGGGCGCCCGGGTGGCGCAGTTCCCGCCGTTCAACTCGCCCGGCGTCTGGCAGCTGAGGATCCGGGCCTTGGGCAAGACCTTCCAGCGGGAAAGGAATATTTCCCTGAAAGTCACTAGCCCCTGGTATCAGGCCCGGCTGCTCGAAGGCCGCGTGCCGGTCCAGGTGGAATTCCTCCCCCACCCGGATCGGAAAGCCTCCCATTTGGCGGGCTGGATCAGCCTCAGCTCTCCGTCCGGGGGAGTCGCCGGCAAGTTCGTGGACCTCGGTCCGGGTAAGAGCTTCCAGTTTGCTCTGCCCCCGGACCTTTCCGGGTCCTACCAGGCCAGTTGGGAATTTAGAGGGGTTACGGCCTCCGGTCGGCCTCTGGCGCTACAGCCGCCGCCTTTGCGGTTGAATTTGCATCCCGGGGCGCCGGCCTCGGTTATTGGACCGAAGAGTACGGCCGCGGCCCCGGAAAAGGGGACGAATGACACCGCTTCCGCCCCGAAAAAAGCATTGCCAGACCCTGTTCTAACCCCTATGAAGGGAGCAAAGACCGGAGCCGCGGTCTTGTCCCCTGAGGCGGCGGCGATTGCGGCCAAGCGGCGTAAATGGCTGTGGATCACGGTCATGGCCCTGGCGGCCCTGGTAATCATACTGGGAACGGCAGTCTATCTCTTCTGGCCCCAGGCCCTGCGCCTGTTTATTTCAAGGGTTTCCAAGAAGAGTATCGCTGACATCCCCGCTGAAGAAATGGACCCGGAACAGCTCAACCTGCTGCTCAAGGCCCAGGTGGAATCTTTGCAAAAAGAGAAGAGAAAGTTGTTGGCCGATATGGGAGAAATGCGCAACCGGATAGATAAACTCATTTCGGAAAAAGAGGAATTGGAGGCCAGGCTGGGCGAACCTTCCCGGGAATATCAGCAGAAGTCCAAGGTCATCAAGGAACTGGAGCAAAGGCTGGAGGAGGCGGAAAAAGAGGCCAAATCCGTTCAGGAAGAATATATGGCCTTGTATGCCCGCAGTCAGCAAGAAAAGCAGACCATCAGAAAGGGCTGAGAAGTCTGCCGCTCTGATTAACTTCATGGCCTTTTCCATCCTCCCGGGGATAGTGGACCCCAAAATCAGGAATACGATTTTTCAGGAAAGCAATATTTCCGAGTTAGGAGTAAATTCGTTTTTTTTAGATTATTTTGGTTAAAAAGATGATAGTTGCAACAAAATTTTGCCAGGGAAACAGTAGGTTTGGGTGGGGTTCACCAGGAGCGCGATTTTGGAGGACTTTATCATTTTCCTTATGCGAGAGGATTGAGTTTATATCCTAAGCCGTAGACCGTTTTAATAATTTCTTGTCCCGGCAGCGCCGCGTCCATTTTTTTGCGCAGATTTTTGATGTGGGTGTCAATGGTGCGGTCATAGCCCTCAAAATTATATCCTTGGACCTGGGCCGATAATTCCCCCCGGGAGAAAACCCGGTGGGGGTGGGCCAACAGCACCCTCAAGATGCCGAACTCGCTGGGAGTCAGGTTTAATTCCTGCCCGGCAATCAAGACCTGATGCCGTTGTTCATCCAAACTAATGGGGCCGGCCACCAATTTTTCCTTAAGGGTTGGGGCCGCCGTTCTCCGGAGCACGCTCTTAATCCGGGCCACCACTTCCCTGGGGCTGAAAGGTTTACAGATGTAATCATCCGCCCCCAATTCCAGGCCGAGAACCCGCTCAAGTTCCTCCACCCTGGCGGTGAGCATGATGATGGGGACCTGGGAGAAGGTTCTGAGTTCCCGGCAGAGTTCCAGGCCGTCTTTCCCCGGCAGCATGAGATCCAACAGGATCAGGTGGGGAACGTCCTGTTTCACCAAAGGGATGACTTTATCCCCCCGGTCCAGCCAGGATACCCGAAAGCCCGCTTTTTCCAGATAATCCCGGAGTACCAGGGCAATCTTCTCTTCATCTTCGACAATCAGGATATAATGATTTCTCATGGTTTTTCCTCACTCGAACTGAGGGGCTCCAAGAGAGGGAAGCGCATCTCAATCCACACCCCCCCGGAAGGGGCTTCTCTGGCCTCGATTTCTCCGCCCTGGGCTTCAACCAGGCTTTTACAGATGGCCAGACCTAAACCGCTGCCTCCCTGACGGCGGCTACGGGAGCGGTCCACCCGGTAAAGCCGGTCGAAGAGCCGGCCTAATGATTCTGCCGGCACCCCCGGACCGGAATCCAGAAAATTTAAAGATAGGTACCCATCCTTAACTTCCTGCCGGATTTGCAAAATGCCCGGACTATCCACATAACGGCAGGCGTTTTCCAGGATATTCCCAAAGATTTGTTTCAAGCGGTCCGGGTCGCCGGCAATCAAGAGATGATCCAGTGCGGCCGTAACTTCCTCCTGAATGGTGAGGCCCTGGGTGGCAAACCTGGTGCGGAAGGCCTTCAGGGTCTCTCTTAAAACCTCCATGGGGTCCAGCGGCTCCTTAAGGATGCTGAGCTTGCCGGCGTCAGCCAGGGATAATTCATGAAGATCATTGACTATTTTGCTGAGATGAATAACCTCTCCATGCAGGGAATCCAGGGTGTCCCGGTCCGGGACGCGAATCCCATCCTGCAGGGCCTCGATTTCCGCCCGGAGGATGGCTAATGGAGTTCTTAATTCATGGGCAATATCCGAAATCCATTGCTGCCGCAGTTGTTCATATTTTTCTATGGCTTGAGCCATCTGGTTGAAAGCCCCGGCGAGTTGCCCTAATTCATCCCCGGTGTCCACCTGGATCCGGGTGTCAAACCGGCGGGAAGTCAGGGCCCTGGTCCCCGCCAGCAATTTTTTGATGGGAGCCAGGAGATGCCGGGAAAGAAACAAAGAAACAAAAATCGCCAGGAGGAAGACAATCCCGCCCACGAGATAAAAGGCCTGGGCCTGGCGCCGGGCGAATTCCACCTCCAGGGGATGGGATAGACGTTCCAGTTTCTTGATTCCCAGCCAGCCCACTATCTTCCCATCCACGCGAATGGGCTGGAGAAAATGCTCCCGGGTGCTTGAGGCCCGGCCCATCAGGGGATGTTTACCGGCATCGAAGAGAGAAATCCTGGAGCCCGGATTAAAAGGGTCGCGATCGGGCGGAGGAGGCGGTGGCGGTCTTTGGTTGATACTCCACGGCGGCGGGGAGGGCAGCTGGGGTGGAGGCGGTTCCATACCTAAGAGCTGCTCCCGTTCGGGGGAAAAACCAGGGGGTCCGGGGGGATGAGGCCCTCCCCCAAATGGCCGGGGGCGCACGAATTCACGCCAGCGAGGTAAGTTTTGGCGTAACTGCTTCCACCCCCCCTCCTTTTGGTAAACCCCGGCCAATTCCCGGGCCAGGGACTCCAGCCTTTCCATTTCCATTTTACGGAGGTAATCCGCAAAATTACTGGAGGCATAATATTGCATGACCGCAACCATGATGACCACGATCATGAAGCTGGTTAATAGCAGGGTGGCAAAAAGTTTATAAGAGAGCTTGATCCGCACGCATCTACTCCGTTTCCCGGGGTTGGGCGCATTATTCTAAGCGCCGGCCTAAGATGACCTGAATTATATTGTAATAGATTCTCTCCGGAAGAGTCACCATCTCCACCTTCATTACATCCTTTCTCCATAATATCTCCATAATTAGTTGTTATATCAAGACGAAACGCTATTGGGGCGCAGGTCCAAACCAAGCTTTTCAAGATTAAGGAGAGACAGTGGCTATCATACTTCAAAGCGGTCCAGACTTCCGGATCTATTTTCTCGGACAAAGCGACGCCAAGATTTCCCACATTGCCAGGAGGGTTCCATTTACTGTGAAGGCACAAATTCTCTACGTGGGAGATGAACGCCAGACGGTGGAGTTTGGCAGAAACCTGCTGGAGGATCTGGGATACCGGGTCATAGCCTTGACCAGCATTCTTAAGGCCTGGGAGGTGTTCTGTAACCAATTCCAGGAATTCGACTTGGTGATCACCGACCTGAACATGCCCCAGTTAACCGGGGTGGAACTGGTGGCCGAAATGGTGAAGGTCCGACCCGATCTTCCCACCATTGTCTGCCTGGGCAGCGATGAATGGGTGTCCCCCGAAATCGCCCGGAAACTGAATATCCGGGAGTTCCTCAGGAAACCGGCCACAATCACTGATTTTATCAGCGCCATTCGCCGGACCCTGGATTTCAAACAGGAATGAGTAAGGCCGGAGGCTGAGACGCAGGGTCCCCGTTGACCTGCCCACTCGCCATCCTCATCCCTGGAGCCATTAATATGAGGAGAAACAATGACTATTGAACCGGGCAATGGTTCAGGATTACAGATCCATCTTCCCAGGCTGGACGGGGCCAAGACTCCCCGAGCCAAAGCCGCGGCCCCCTTAGCCCCGGTCCCCGTGCGCATTCTTTTCGTGGATGACGATCCGCCGGTGGTGGAGGTGGCAGTAACTTTACTGGAGCACCTGGGATACCTGGTTACGGCCTTGACCAGCAGTATCGAGGCTTGGCAGGTTTTCCGCGGGGACCCTCAAGGATTCGACTTGGTCATTACCGATCTATCCATGCCCCTGATGTCGGGGTTGGAATTGGCGGCTGAATTGGTGGAATTACGTCCGGACGTACCCATCATTCTCTGCTCCGGTGATAGTGACCCGATCTCCCCGGAGACTGCCCAGCAATTGGGCATCAGGGAGTTCCTCACTAAACCGGCGAATATCGTCGAGCTAACCAAAGCCATTCGCCGGGCCCTGGATTACGAGAAGCAATAAGGCAAGAGGGGAGCGGGCCGGGAGCCTTAAGGAGTGGGGCCCGCGCGTCTCCGGCCCTCTCTGCCTCCAAGTTATTAACATTGACCAAGGCGGGCCCCCCCACTTAATTCTTAATAAAGGAGGAATTGATGAAGATTCGCCAAGTGTTAACCATCGTGTTCTTGTTACTTTTGTGCGCGGGAGTTGTGAGCGGTTTGGCGGAACAGCAGACTATGCCTCCCCCACCTCATCACCGTATGGGGCCCCCGCCAACAGCAGCGGTCTGCACCGACGGCAAGTACCTCTTTGTGGTGATAGGCCCGAAGATTCATGTCTATACCGTACCCGATTTAACCCTGAAGAACACCGCGGAACTGCCCCGGCCGACGCCTCCTGGGAAAAAATAGCCACATTTGGAAGAGCCACCGGGAAAAAGGAGGTCCGCAGAACAACGGATCACTGGGAAGGACCAAGGGTATCACCTCTAAAATAAGAGAAGTATGACCGCAAGACCCCGGAGGGCCGGAAAAACCGGCCCTCCGGCACTTAAAGGACCTGTTCCTCACCGGCACATACAGTTAACCAGGGGGGAATTGGCAAATCAGCAGGACAAATTAAAGGGGAGTCTAAAAAAGCATATCCAAAAAGTGATTGTGGTATTCTTTTAGTTCCTTATGGCATTCGCCGCAGAAAAGCCGCACTTCTCCCTGGATCTCCGAATCGTCGCTCACCGCGGAAAAGCTGCCATCCTCATTCTGCACATAGAAGGTGGTGATGGTCACCCCTTCGGCCACTTCGTAGAAATCGGTGTCGTTACCGCAATAGGGGCAGGAAATCTTCATCTACTGCTCTTGCTGGATGATTTGCTGTAGCTTCTGGCGGTAGGTGGGATTGTTGGGGGCCAGTTTACGGGACTGCTCCATTTCGATGGCGGCCCGTTTGAATTGCTGCCGGGCGAGTTTCTTCTTCCCCTGTTTCTGATAGATCTCTCCCTGATGGGTGAAGAGCAGGGCCATATAGAAATGGGTGCGGGCGTCCCGGGGGTTGAGTTCATTGGAGTGCTGCAGTTCCTGACGGGCCTTTTTGTATTTGCCCTGATGATAATGGATGATCCCCAGGTTCCGGAGGAGGGCCGGACGTTGCCGCTTTTCCGGGGACTTCAAGGCTTTCAGCAGTAAAATTTCCAGGCGGGCCATGGTCTTCTGGTCGTCCAACGCGGGATTCCCATCCTGGAGCAGCCGGGTGCTGAGGTCCACCACTTCCGCGTCGCCCAGAGTCCGGCCGCGCAGGGCTTCCTCCAGCATAATCTGGTCGGGTTGACGGGCGGACGGCGGGGGCGGCGGCGGCTGGGTTTCGACCATGGGCGCCACCGGAGCGCTCATACAGCCGGCCAGGGTTAACAACAGCAGCAGGAGCAGCCAGGGTTTCCATTTCAACACGCGCAGGTATCCTCACCTAGAAGGGCTCAAGGCATTATTATGCCATCCCCGGTAGTCCAGTCAACCCTTTTAACTGCCGCAACTCTCCGGACAGTTTTTATTTATTCTCGGAAAAATTGGAAGCCCTTGCGCACTACCTGACGGTTGACGCGGGCCGGGTGCAATCGTCGGAGGAACTCGTCGGCCAGAGAATCGGCCTGTTTCTGGTCGCCGCAAGTGAAAATGTCCAGGACCAGATAGCCATACTCCGGCCAGGTATGCAGGGATATATGGGATTGGGCCAGAAGGGTAAATCCAGTGACCCCTTGGGGATCGAACTGATGGAAGCGGGAACCCAGATTGGTCAGACCGGCTTTTTTTACGGCGTTTCTGACGAGGAGATGAAGAAATTTGCGGGAGTTAATCTTTTCCTGGTCGCAGCCGAAAAGCTCCATCATCAGGTGATATCCGTCCGGCCGCGGGTTCTGGACCAAGAGATCCCGTCTCATGGGCGTCCCTCCTTGGAATGGAAATGTTTGATGTTTTAGGGAGTCGCCTCCCTAGGTCATGCCACCCCCCTGGGTACCAGGAATGAGAACATCCTATGATATCTAAGGTAAAATCTAATAATTGTCAAATAAAATCCTAACGTGGAAGTGCAGCCTCTGGTCCTGAAGGCGGTAGCGTGGAAGGTCAGGGAACTTGCCCCAAGAGGGGCGGCCCCATCAAACCCCGATCTTTCAGGAGGGGCTGGGGGTCCACCAGATGCCGGGCGAACCAACCTTCGCAATCCTTGGCCCCCAGGGCCAGGGCCAGGATCTCCGAGAAGTGGAAGATGGGGAGCTTTTTAGCCGCGGTGCACCGGAGCTCCAGATTGAGCTGGCACATGGCGCAGGTGGTGACCAGACAGTCCGCGCCGGCGACCACGGCGCTGCTGATGATGTCGTTGACCAGGGAGGTGACGAAATCGGGCTTCACGGCCGACAGAAAGCTGCCGCAACAGCGTTGGTTGTAAGTGCGGGTTACGGCTACGCCTCCCAGGGCGGTGAGAATATTCTCCACTTCCGCCTGGTAGTATTTGTGGCGCAGCAAAGACGGCGGGCGAAAGAGGGTGCAGCCGTAATAGGGCACAAACTTCAGGCCGTTGAGGCTGCGGGCCGCCCCTTTTTTCAGGCGGTCCAGGCCGAACCTCACCAGGGCTTCCAGGAAATGGATGATTTCCAGGTCCGGGGCAATGGGGCGGCCCCAACGCCGTTCCTGGGACCGGCGGAATTGAGGGGCTTGCTGCATCACCAGATGAGTGTGGCGCAGATGATGGAGGCAGCGGGGGCACATCACCAGCAAAGGGCGGTCAGGAGGGGCCAAAGACAGATTGCGGGCCGAGAGCTTGAAACCCAACTCCGGGTCCAAGCTATAAGCCGAGGAGGAGCCACAGCAGTTCCAATCCTCCAGTTCCTGGAGGTCGAGGCCCAGGAGGCGGCAGACCTGCATCAGGGAGTCATTGCTCTCCGCGGCCGTAGTGGCTACGGAGCAGCCCGGGTAATAGGAAAACTTGAGGCTCTCTTCAGGGTTCATCGGGGTTTTACCCGCCAGTAAGGAAGAAAGAGACGGTTGATTTCGTCCATGGCCTTCACCTTGGAGGCCATAAAATCCAGTTTCCGCTTGGCCAGCATCCTCAGGCCCACGTCCACGTCCTTAAACCAATGGCCGGTAAGGAGCTTGTGGCGCAGCATGATTCCCAGCTTGTGAGTGCGGCCGTAGCGTTCGATGGAGCGTAAAACCTCCAGGTGAAAGGCAAAAATATCCTTGTTGCCGATGACCGCCCTCTCCTCCAGGGCCATGCTGCGCAGAGTGTCCATGATAGCGGCGATGTCGATGGAGTTGGGGCACTGGCTGGAGCAGGTATGGCAACTGACGCAAACCCAGATGGTGGAGCACTCCAGGGCCTGCTGCCGCATCCCGAACTGCACCAGGCGAATCACCCCGTAAGGGGGGTAGTCCATGGCCTCCACAAAGGGGCAGCCGTTGCCGCAAGTGCGGCATTGATAACAGCGCTTCAGGTCCGTATGGCTGCGGCGGTTGACCTCAGTAGCAAAATGGTGGTCCAGTTCGCTGATATTCACTGCTTCGGCAAGGGCAGCCGAGTTTGAATTTTTGCTCATCGGTAAGGGGATCCTCGACATTTGTTATCATGTGATTATTGAAGATATCTGAATGAGTACAATTAATTAATTAAAAACATTATTAGTAGCACTAATTTCCATTTTAGGCCACCATTAATATTCACGAAAAATAGCCGCCTTGACAGGTCCTCAGAGCTAGTATAACAATTCTTAATCTATAGTATACTCCTCCAGGTTAACTTATAAACCCCTTCAGTCTTTTTACATCACTCCCCAGGGGGGAGGGGTATGAGGCCCCGATATTTTGTAAGTTATCTTCTGGAACAACCAAAAAGAAGCTTATTAAAGGAAGGCGAAAAGAATGGAATCAGTATTCCGGCCCCGGCGGCTCAGAAGGTCTGAAACTTTGCGGCGGATGGTCCAGGAGACCCGGGTGCGCTTAGATGACCTGATCTTTCCCATGTTCGTGGCCCCGGGGAAAGGCGTGCGCCAGGAAATCCCCTCCATGCCCGGGATTTTCCGGTTTTCGGTGGAAAATCTGGCGGAAGAGGCCAAGGCCGTGGCGGATTTAGGGATTCCCGCGGTCCTCCTCTTCGGGTTGCCCCAGAAAAAGGACGACATCGGCTCTGAAGCCGCCTCCCCCAAAGGCACGGTGCAACAGGCCGTGCGCCGGCTCAAAAAAGAAGTTCCCGGCCTGGTGGTGATCACCGACGTCTGCCTCTGCGGCTATACCAGCCATGGCCACTGCGGCCTGCTCACCCCCAGCGGTGAAGTCGACAACGACGCCTCCTTGGAGGTCTTGGCCCGGGTGGCGGTGTCCCACGCCCAGGCGGGCGCGGATATCGTCGCGCCCTCGGACATGATGGACGGCCGGGTGGGAGCCATCCGGGAGGCCCTGGATGAAACGGGCCTGGAAATGACGGCCATTCTCTCCTACGCGGTGAAATACGCCTCCAGCTTCTACGGCCCTTTTCGGGACGCGGCGGCATCCGCGCCCCAGTTCGGCGACCGCCGGGCCTACCAGATGGACCCGGCCAACGCCCGGGAGGCCCTGCGGGAGGCCACCCTGGATGTGGAAGAAGGCGCGGATCTGCTCATGGTCAAACCCGCGATGCCTTATCTCGACATCTTGGCCCGGCTTAGGCCCGAATTCGACCTCCCCCTGGCCGCCTACCAGGTGAGCGGTGAATACTCCATGCTCAAGGCCGCGGCAGGGAAGGGCTGGCTGGACGAAGAGGCAGTGATGCTGGAGTCGCTGGTCTCCATCAAACGGGCCGGCGCAGACCTCATCCTCACCTACTTCGCCAAAGAGGCCGCGGGGGTGCTGGGGAAGTGAGGGAGAGAAATATAATATGTTATATCCCATAATTGTTGGAGCTTTCAAATGGAAACCTATGAAGATTGGAAACAGGGAATAACACCTAATACAAATTATAGCGCTAAGATCCGAAGTGTTAGAAATGTATCTAATGTTAGGGTAATAGAGGTCGAAGGGGCAATGTATAGGGGAGCTTACCTTAAGGGGATTTTTGAATTGGAAAATAAATTAAAAAATGATGATCCTGTGATTGCTCAGCCATCAGGAAAGAGGAAAGTAAAAGTGGTTTGTGCTTGGTATGGAGTAAAGCCTCCAACAACATTTCCGCAACTTGATATAACTAATGCAAAATACAACATAGTCGAAAATTATAGCGGAGAAGTTGCTGATAACATTGCATAATTAAAAATATAATAGGAAAAGACCTCTTTATTATTTTCTCAATTCGTGGCCTGTTATGTCTGTCATGATTGCTCGCCTGGTCTCTTCGGAGAGCTCCACCTCCGCGAAATACCCTTCTGGATAAAGATAATCCTCCCCTGATTCGTCAATCACCCTGACATAATGACGTTTTTCCGCTTCCGGGTCGTCAAGCTTAACGTAAAGCTTCCGTTTCTCCAAAGAAGCAGGATAATCCTCATTGCGAAGGCAAATAACAAATGGTTGTTTCATGGGTTTACCCTAGGAATCGTTTAATTTTGAATTCCTTCCTGCCGATGCCTGTCGCTTCATACCAAGGCAATTCAACACGCCACTCGGAACCATCCGTTAAACGAACCGTGGCCATACCCTTACGTTTTCGCCAGCGCGCCCTACCGTAAATTTTATTGAGGCGGGCCAACTCACGGATACCGTGACCTGTAGCGAACGTCTCTGTTGAGGTTATCTCGCCGATAATCTCAAAATCCATGCTTGACCGCAGCTTGAGGAACGGTTTGTCAAGGTATTGATTACTAAGGAATATATAAGTTTTTATTGAAAAAAGCAAAGGGAAGTGTTTTAGGAACATGGAGATAGAATCTGAATTGCCAAAATACCCCTGTTCTGCCCCTCACATCAATTAAGTTTCCACTCCCAACCTTGTAGGTATCGTTAAAATAACGGATAAAAAAACCGGGCAGGAATCCTGCCCGGTTTTTTATGGCGGTTGAAGCCCATTATGCACGGGCTCTGCGGCCGGCCCGGGGCGCCGGGCCTCGGCCCGCTTACTGCTTTTTCACTTCCTTGGGGGCCTTAGGCGCCGGGTCCTCGGCCTTTTTCGCCTTTTTTCCGGTCTTGCCGGCTTTCTTGGCGGTTTCCTTGCCCTTGCCCTTTTCCTTTACTCCGGATTTTGTTGCCTCTTTGGTCCCGGGTTTGGCCACTTTGGCGGGTTGGTCCGCAGCCTTGGGGTCAACCTTGGACTGGCTCACCTTGCCTTCTGTTTTCGCCACCGATTTTACCGCATCTTTGGCCACGGATTGCGCCATGCTCGCCCCGGCCAGCCCCAGGGCAAAGGCCACGGCGGTTAAGGTGGTAATGACTTTTTTCATGTTTTTCTCCTGATGTCGAATGAGTAAATCGCCCAAGGCGATTGCTATTTTTTACTAATGCATCAGCCTTGCCAAAGACCAATCCTCTAAAATAAATTATAACTTGCTGAAATTAATCATTAATAAAATTGAGAAGACGGTCGGCTTAAGCAGAGGAAAATTCCCCCCTCTTAATTTGAGAGAAGGAGTGTAGGAGGGCCGGTTTCCTCCGGACAGGGAGATCTAAATTTGAGAAGGAAGGCAATAAAATGAAAATTTGCTTATCAAAATGAGAGGGGCGTGGGGGAGGGCCAGTAGGGCAGACATCCCCGCCTGCCGTCCGCTCTGGCCTTCTCACCACTGACAACTTCAAGCCCGGCGGTCCGCCAAATATTTTTCCAGTCGCCGCAACGCCTCCCCTAGGTTTTCCAGGGAATTGGCATAGGAGAGCCTTAAGAAACCCTCGCCGCCGGCGCCGAAGTCGATGCCCGGGGTCACCCCCACCTTGGCCTTCTCCAGGATATCGAAGGCCAGGGCATAGGAATCCGGGGAAAGATGGTGGGCGTTGACCAGGACATAAAACGCGCCCGTGGGGGGGACAGGAATATGAAAACCTAGATTCTCCAAGCCCGCCAGCAAAAAACGCCGCCGGGCGTCGTAGGTGGCCCGCATCGCCTCGATCTCCGGGCCCGTCTGGGTCAGGGCCGCGATCCCGGCCCGCTGCACAAAGGGATTGGCGGAGATAAAGAAATTCTGCATCAGCTTTTGCATAGGCCGCACGAAGTCCAGGGGGGCGATGAGGTAGCCCAGACGCCAGCCGGTCATGGCGTAGAGCTTGGAGAAGCCGTTGATCACCAGGGCCCGGTCGGTGAACTCCAGGATGCTATGCTCTTTTCCCTCATAAACCAGGCCGTGGTAAATCTCATCAGAGACGATGAAGGGCCCCAACTCCGCCAGCGCGGCCAGGTCTTCTTGAGAAAGCAGGGTGCCCGCGGGGTTGGAGGGGGAGTTGATGATCATCGCCTTGGTACGGGGCGTTAAATAAGGACCCAACTCCTGGGGCCGGTACTGGAAGCCGTCTTCTTCCCGGACCTGGACGTAGCGGGGCACGGCCTCCACCAGCCGCACCATGTTGGGATAACAGGCGTAGTGGGGGTCGGTTAACAGCACTTCGTCCCCCGGGTCCAGTAGCCCGGCAAAGATGAGGACCATGGCCGGGGAGGTGCCGGAGGTGACGATGAACTGCTCCGGCGTTAGCTTCACCCTGTACTTTTCCAGGTAGTGCTGGCACAAGACCTCCCGCAACTCCAGGAGCCCCTGGGAATGGGTGTACTGGGTCTCGCCTGCGTCCAAGGCCCGGCGGGCTGCGTCCGTGACTGCCTGGGGGGTGGCAAAGTCCGGTTCGCCGATCTCCAGGTGAATGATGTGTTCCCCCCGGCGCTCCATTTCCTTGGCCTGCTCCAGGATATCCATCACCAAAAACGGGGTGATCTCCCGGGCCCGGTGGGAAACGGCGCGGTTGATTTCTTCCTGCCGATCCATGCCAGCAACATAGCAGGAGCCGGGCGTTTAGGCAAGAAAGATAGCAATCAGCTTTCAGCAGTCAGCTTTCAGCTTTTTTTGATCAAGAAAAGGCAACCTCAGAAACCTGGAGTGAACTCAATGCAGCGCAACCACAGGTTTTTATTAAGCTGACCGCTGATAGCTGAAAGCTGATTCCCCGAAGCCTCATTCTATATTTTTGTATACTATTATCTTGACAAGTATCTTTTTGTATAGTATATAGGAGCCATGAAGCCCTTAACGGAAAAACAGCAAGCGGTCTTGGATTTTGTGGAGGAGTTTTGTGATCGCCAGGGGTATCCCCCCACGGTTCGGGAGGTGGCGGCCCGGTTCGCCATTCAGCCCCGGGCCGCGGCAGACCACCTGGAGGCCCTGAAGCGCAAGGGGTATCTCCGCCGGGAGCCGGGCCTGTCCCGGGGCCTGGTCCTGTCCCTGAAGGGGCCGGGCCAGGTGGTGGAGGTGCCGGTCTTGGGCCGCATCGCCGCGGGTCAGCCCCTGTTGGCCCAGGAGCAGGTGGAGGATACCCTGCCGCTGCCCCGGGCCTGGGTCCGGGGGGAGGAGGTCTTCCTCCTGAAGGTGAGCGGCGAATCCATGGCTCCCCTGATTCTCCCCGGCGACCTGGTGATGGTGCGGGTCCAGAACCGGGTGGAGCGGGGGGAGATCGCGGTGGCCCTGGTGGGGGAGGAGGCCACCCTGAAGCGGGTCTATCAGGAGGCCGGGGGCCTGGTCCTCAAAGGGGATAACCCGGATTTCACGCCGTTGCGCTTTTCTCCCCAGGAGGCGTCAGAGATGGTGCAAATCCTGGGAAAGGTGGTGGGCGTGTACCGCAGCCTGGAGAAGGGAAGCAGATGAAGGCCCTGAGCCGCTGGCTGGCCCCCTTGAGGCCCGGGCGGGCCGCGTTGCTGTGGGGCGAGCCCCTGCGGCCCCTGGCCGCCGCGGCCGCGGCCTGGGGCGTGGCCCGGGGCGCGCCGGTCTTTGTGGTGGACGGGGCCAACCGCTTCGACCCCTATCAACTGGTGCGGGAGGCCCGGAGTAGGAGCCTGGACTATAAAGAGGCCCTCTCCCGGGTGAAGGTGGCCCGGGCCTTCACCTCCCACCAGTTGGTGCGCCTCCTTCAGGAGGAACTGGCCCGGGAACTGACGCCCGGCGGCCTGGCGCTGCTCCTGGGGCCGGTGAGCCTCTTTTACGACGAACAGGTGCCGTTAAAGGAACGCCGCCGCCTCTTCCAGGAACTGGTGGACACCCTGACTTTGATCAAGGACCGGGCTCCCATACTCCTGTTGCAGCCCTTGCTGCCCCGGGGCGCCACCAACCGTCACTTCGGGCGGATGCTGACGCCCCTGGCGGAGGTGTTGGGTAATTTCGGGACCGGGCCAGGGAAGCATCGGCCTGGAAATTCCCCGCCCATCAGTCTCACTTGGGCGTGATCGATCCTAGTAAAGATAAGGGAGTAGAGACCATGTCACAGGTTTGCAGCCAGGCTTTGACGAAAATCCCTGCCGAGCAGGAGACCGCAGTGATTCTGGCCATTCCGGTAGACTCTATTATTTTTCTGCGAGAAATCCTGAAGTTCCTGGGCACCGCGGCCCTGATCGCCGCCACCGGGCTGCTCCTGCTGCTGGCAGGGTGAGAAAAGGCAGGGGACAGGGGCCAGGGATTAGGGGTCAGACCTTGTGGGAGGTAATGATAATTTTCCCGTAGGGTGGGCGTCTCGCCCGCCCTCTGTAAAAAAAATGTGGAGCAGGCGCCCCCGCCTGCTCCAGTCGGCACAGGCTTTCCAGCCTGTGAAGATTAACCTGGCGGGCGGGGACGCCCGCCCTACTGGCACGTAGCCCCCCTCTCAATTATTGAGAGCAACACCATGGGACGCACAGTTTTACCATACAGTCATGTCTGGGAGGAGGAGCGGAGCCGCTGGCTCAAGTTCCGCCGGGCGCTGCGCAAAGAAGATCAGGCCCACTTCGACCGGCTCTTTGAACTGGCCCGGCTGCACCTCCAGGCCGGGGTGTACGCCTCGAACCCCTGGCCCCTGGAGTCTATGTTGCTGTCCATGCTCTTGGAGCATGAGAAGGCCCTCAGCGCCATTAAAGAGCGCTTGCAAAGGCTGGAAGAGCGGGGCGCAGAGTGCGCGCCACGCAAGGCAAAATCCCCCTAAATCCCCCTTTAGAAAAGGGGGACTTAATAACCCAAAACATAACCCAAAACATGACCCAAAATATGATGCTAATATGGAGCTTCTTTAATCCCCCCCTTTTTTAAAGGGGGGTTAGGGGGGATTTTCCCAAGTCCGATACTCGCGGCCGCGGTTGTTCGTAGCCTTGGCTCTCTCCTGCAAGTTATTCTCTCCAAAATCCCATGGAAACCCTAGGTTGGCTCTTTGACGTGTATCCCCTGAACGACCGCATGGTGCTGTGGTTTATCACCGTGGAGGGGGAGCGGCTGCGGCTGGAAGACGATTTTCCCTACTGCGTCTATCTGGGGGGGGGAGAGGCGCGGCTTCAGAGTCTGGCCCGGGCCTGGGAAAAGGGCGGGTGGACGCGGCGGGTCTATGGCGCCCGGGGCCGGGATTTGTGGAGCGGCGAGGAAATTCCGGTCCTGGCCCTGGAGCTGAAGTCTTATGCCCACCTGCCCCGGCTCCGGGGGTGGCTGGGGGCCCAGAAGGAGGGCCTGGCCGGGTACAACTGCGACCTGGACCTGGCGGCTTCCTACCTTTATCGCCGGCAGCTTTGGCCCTGCGCCTGGTACGATCTGGAAATTAAGGAAGGTCGCCTGCGCCGCATCTTGCCCCTGGAAGAGCAGTTTGCGGTGGAGTTCTCCCCGCCGCCCCTGAGTATCATGACTCTGGGCCTCACCCGGGACCCGCTTATTCCCTTGGGAGCGGGCAACGGTCTGCTGGTGGGCTGGGAGGACCAACGCCTGGAACTGGAGCCCCAGACCGCGGCGGACCTGGTCCGGGAGTTGGCCCGGGTGCTTCAGCGCCAGGACCCGGACCTGGTCTTGAGCGACTGGGGGGATGAAGAAATTATCCCGCCTTTGTGGCACTGGAGCCGGCAGCACCGGGCGCCTCTGCCCCTGGACCGGGAACCGGAAGCTGTGCCCCGGAATTTTAAGAACGGGCGCAGCTATTTTTCCTACGGCCAGATCATCTACCAGGGCCCGGCCGCGCCCTTCTTCGGCCGCTGGCACGTGGACCGGCGCAATTCCTTCTTTTTCCGGGAAGCGGACCTATCCGGGCTGATGCAGATCGCCCGCCTGGGGCAAATGCCCTTGCAGCAAGCGGCCCGGACCAGCCCCGGGACCCTGATCACCTCCATGCAACTGGCCCAGGCCGTGGCCGCGGGCATCCTCATCCCCTGGCGCAAAGGGGAACCGGAACGCTTCAAGAGCGCGGCGGAACTCCTGGTCATCGACAAGGGGGGCCTGACCTTCATGCCGCCGGTGGGCGTGCACTTTCAGACCGGGGAACTGGACTTCGCCTCCATGTATCCCACCATCATGGCCATCCATAATATTTCCCCGGAGACGGTGAATTGCGGGTGTTGCGGGAGGGAGGAGTTGCCAGTAGCCAGTTGCCGGTTGCCAGTGAAAGAAAAAGTGGTCAGTGGCCAGTGGCCAGTGGTCAGTAGTGAAAAAAGGGATCGTACACTGGCCCCTGACCCCTGGCCCCTGGCCCCTCATACGGGACCTGTACCCGAAGCCGGATACCGCCTTTGCCGGCGGCGGGAGGGGTTGGTGCCCCGGACGCTTAGGCCCATTTTGACCTTAAGGGAGCGTCTCAAGGCCCGGGCCCGGGAGGGCGGACCGGACGCCGCGGTCTATCAAGCCCGGCAGAACGCCTTGAAGTGGATGCTGGTCACCTGTTTCGGCTACCTGGGTTATAAAAACGCCCGTTTCGGGCGCATCGAGGCCCATGAGGCGGTGACCGCTTATGGCCGGGACAAGCTGCTCACCGCCAAGGAGATCTGCGAAGCCGCAGGGTACCGGGTGCTCCACGGCCTGACGGATTGCCTGTGGATTAAAAAGCCGGGGTTGCATGCCGGGGAACTGGAAGAGTTGTGCGCCAAGATCTCCGCAGCCACCGGCGTCAAGCTGGCCCTGGAAGGGGTGTACCGCTGGATCGTTTTCCTGGCCTCCCGGCAAGACCCCCAGCGGCCCGTGGCCACCCGTTATTTCGGGGTCTTTGCAGACGGCCAACTAAAGGTGCGGGGCCTTATCTGCCGCCGCCGGGACACGCCGCCCTTCGTGCGCCGGGCCCAGGAGGCGCTGCTGGCCCGGCTGGCTACTGCCGGCACCCCCGAGGAACTGGCCGCCTTGGGGCCGGAACTGGAGGAGATGGCCGCGGGTTTCCGCCAGCGCCTCCGGGAAGGGGACCTGAAACCCCAGGACCTGGTGATCACCCGGGTGCTGTCGCAACCCGTGGAGGACTACCGGGTGGACACCGCCACCGCCTTGGCCGCCCGGCAGCTCCAGGCCGCGGGCATCCACCTGGCGCCCGGGGAAAAGGTGCGCTACGTGCAGTTGGAAAGAAAAGGCCCCAAAGAGACCCGGGTCCAGGCCGCGCCCTTCCTGGATACCCTGGAGCGCTACGACACCGAACACTATTTGGAACTGTTGGACAGGGCCATAGACGAGGTGCTGCTGCCGTTTGGGGAAGTGGGCGGTAACCAGTAACCAGTAACCAGTAACCAGTAACCAGTAACCAGTAATCAGTAACCAGTAATCAATGGATAATGAAAAGAGTAATACCTACGAAGAGTTCAAAGTTCAAAGTTCAAGGTTCAAAGTTCAAGGTTCAAGGTTCAAAGTTCAAAGTTCAAAGTGTAAAGTTCATAGTTTAAAGATAAGGCAGCATGAAGCGGTAGCACAGGCTTTCCAGCCTGTGCGAAAATTTTTGCGCACCCCTAACAACAGCTTTCCAAAAGGGTAGACCCGGTGTCCATCATCTGATTGTTTAAGGTAAGCGAGTGTTACTAAAAAGTGGTAGCACCCATAAACTATAAAAGCGTAGTAACCTTGAGACCACTGTGATAACGAGTTGCAGTCAAAAAGATACTATACGTCCTTTGAATGCGAATTGGTATAAATTGTCTTGCGTCTTTCTTTGCGCCTTGGCGTCTTTGCGAGAGACTATCCTTTCGCACCAGTTTCCTTATCTCCGCAGGAACCGGGCCAGGAGGCGGCCGTAGAATTCTTTGGCGTCTTCGTCGGTGGGGCGGCTGAAGGTGGTGGCCCCTTTGCCTTCCGGGGCCTTTTTGAGGACGATGCCCTTTTCTCCGAAGAGTTTCAGGGCGTTTTGGAAGGTGGCTTCGGATAAGGCTTCGGCCCGTTCCACTTCCCCCAGTTTGTTGAGTTTCTGGCCGATGGACTGGATGCGCTTCAAAAACTCCTTTTCGCTCCGGGGCTTTTTCTGGAGGTATTTGATGGAGCGGAAGACGATCCAGTATGATTCCAGATAGTTATAGAGAAGGTTGGCGAAATAGGCCAGTTCTTTGAGACCGGAGGCGGATAAAGTATAGAGCCCTTTTTCCCGGTCCAGAATGACCACTACGCCCCGGGAACTGAAATAGTCCAGGGTCTGTTCCACCTGTTGGGCCGGCGTCAGGTCGCCGAAGATGAACTCGTTTTTGAAAATGTCCGTAAGGTACCCGAAGTCCGTGAGGACTTCCTCCCGGTTAAATTCGAAGCCCTGCCGGGCCAGGATGGCCAGGGACACCATGGAGGCGGGAAGGAAGAAATGGATGATGTTGTTTTTATAATATTCCAATAAGGGGCGCTTGGTTTCGTCGATGCTGTAACCCCCCAATCCCAGTTCATCGGTCAAGCCTTCTTCTTTTTCGATGGGGGTGATGAGTTTCCGGGACTCGCAGAGTTTCAGCGTATCTTCCACGGCCTGGTGCAGATTGTCCAGGGAATCGGCCCGGTGGACGTGCTGGTCCTGGAGGTAATCGTGCAGCACCTGGATGATTTGCAGCAATTCCCGGCGATAGACGCCTTTCCGGGGATAGGTGAGGAGCGCGGCGCAGACCAGAGAAAAGGTGGTGACCACGGAGATGCGATTAATGGCCTGGATGATACGGTAGCCCAGGTCCTGGCTATGTTGGCGGATTTCCGCGGCCTGATCCGCGGCCGCGGGGAATTGGGATAAATATTCCTTCAAGGAAATGGGGTCGCTGAACTGGATATAAGCCTGGCCATAGCGTTTCCGTAAAAATTTCCTGGCTTTTACCAACTGCCCCACCGATTCTTCCTCTTTTTTGCTGCCTTCCAGCTCCTGGAGGTATGCTTTTTCTTCCGGGACCTGGTCATAGCCGATGTAGGTGGGGACGAAGATCAGGTCCGGGGTGGCCTGGTCATAGTAGGTCTTGAGAATCATGTTGATGAGGCCCAGCTTGGGCAACACCATCTTGCCGGTACGGCTCCGGCCCCCTTCGAAGAAAAATTCCAGGCTGTGCCCGGACCTGATCAGGGTCTTGAGATAGGCGTAGAGCACTTCGAGGTAGAGCTTGCCCCCCAGAAAGCGACGGCGGATGAAAAAGGCGCCCAATTTCCGGCAAAAATGGCCTAAGGGCCAGAAGGACAGGTTCTTGCCGGCGGCGATGCGGGGAGGGTGCAGGTGGTGCTGAAAGATAAGATGGGTGAGGATCACCGAATCGATGTGGCTTTTGTGGCAGGGGATGAAGATCAGGTTGCCCCGCTGTCCGGCTGCCCGCACTTTTTCAAAACCTGCTTCATCCCAGACGACGCCTTCAAAGAGTCCCTGCCAGAGCCAGGTCAGCACCCGGTCAAAAATGTTCAGATAAGAACTATTAAAGTCCGCAGAAATCTCCCAAAAGTAATCCTGGGCGCTTTTCTTGATTTTATAAAGCTTTTTCTTCTCGGTCTCTGCCAGGCGCTCCATGAAGCGGGTGAGTCCGGGATCGGTGAGGGTCAGTTCCAGGAATTCCTCTCGGGACTTGATGACCGGACCGGTGATCATCCGTCTTTGGAGATCGATGCGTTGGATCAGGTCCCGGCGGATTTGTTGGGCCAGAGGCGTGAGTAGGCCGCCGGGGGGCGCTGAGGCCAGGACCTCTTTAAGATTAAGGGGTTCCCCCACTTCCACCACGGCCTTCTTGGACTTAAAAAAACAGAGACCCAGCTTCCGGAGCTTGCCGGGGTTTTCGCTGTCGCCGAAAAAGAGCTGGAAGAGGCTCTTTTCCCGGCGGCCCGGGTCTTTCTCGTAGATCACCATCTGGGGAATGAGGAAGATGGGAAAATCTAGGCCCCCCTGGATTTCCAAAAGATGGCGGATGGGGTCCTCCCGGGGTTTGAGATACCGCTGGCGGAAACCCACCTGGTCCACCAGGAACATCAAAGAACCGCGCCGGTCCAGGAGCATCTTGTGGAAATAGTCGTCCAGGAAGGGATTGGGCCAGGAGCGGCGCCGGGTGAAATAGTCCAGGGCCGCGGAAATGATCTGCACCAGGTGGGAAAAAGGCTGCCACATCCAAAGGTTGAGGTCAAAGGCCACTTCCGGGGCCACAATTCCCAGGTCTTGGTAGCGGCGGTTGAAAAAGAGGAAATCCAAATGGCTGCGGTATTTCAGAGCATAAACCATGGCGCCCTGGCGGCCCAGTTCCTGGAGGCGCTCCCGCTGCCGGGGGTGGATGGTCACCCGGGAGAAGAAAGGGTCCAGGGTCCAACGCAAGAGGAAACCAGGACGCCGGGGCAGATAGCCGGCGTAATGGAATCCTTCTCCTCCCAGCCAGCCGGTGAGGCGGCGGAAGATACGGCTGAGCAATCCCTTGGGTTTCGGGGTTTCTTCAGGACCGGGAGCGCCCTGGCCGGGTCCCTGGATTTCCGTGACCATGTCTTAACCTGGCAATAATCTTTAACTAAACAACTTAATATATAGAGAAGCTCCGGGGACTGTCAACCGAAATAGGGGGCTGCCCAAACTTGGAATAACCGCGGGTTTCGGAGGGAGCGGACAGTATCCGGGGGAAAAATTACTGGATTTTTTGAAGGGATTCCGGCTATCTTCGAACATAAGCGCGGCGGTGGGAATAAACGCAGTTCCGGAAATAATCCAGATAAGGTGGAAATCTCCAGGAGGAACCCATGAAAAAAATCGAGGCCATTATCCAGACCTTCAAGTTGGAGCCGGTCAAGGAAGCTCTGCACACTTTGGATATTCAGGGGATGACCGTTAGCGAAGTCAAGGGATTCGGCCGCCAGAAGGGCATCCGGGAAGTTTACCGGGGCTTGGAATATCAAGTGGACCTCATACCTAAGGTAAAGATCGAGGTGGTGGCCGCAGATGAAAAAGTGGAGGCTATCATCACCGCCATTTGCCAACAAGCCCGCACCGGCCGGGTGGGCGACGGTAAAATTTTTGTTTACCCCCTGGCGGAAGCCATTCGCATCCGCACCGGGGAGAGGGGAGAGGAGGCGCTTTAAAGGTTGAGACCAGGAGGGAGAGGACCACCGGCAAAAACTCCCTGCCTCTGGCCCTTTCTCCCCATCTAGATGGCTACTCCATGAAGGTGTAAAAACCCCGGGGAGTCTGTTTTTTCCACCCTCCCTTGATTTTTGTCTACGCACCCACAAATTTTTCCCACACAAAAGATTCATCTATCACGCGGTCGCACCTGCGTCATTAAAAGGAGATGGTATGCTCATGGCTGAAGATCTGTTTGATAAAGGAGCCATAGTCCAACGCGATAAAGAGACGTATGCCATCGCTCCCCATATCCCCGGGGGCATTATTACCGATTTTAATCTGCCCCCGGCTGGCCGACGTCATCGCCACCGGACTCAACGACGACGACGCCCTAACCCTGGCCGCCAAGGTCCTGGATTGGTTCAAAGATACCGGCAAGAAGAAGCGTCTGGGAAAAATCATCGACGAAATCGGCCTGACCCCATTCCAGAAAGAGCTGGGCCTGCCGGTGGAGTAATACCGAGTTGCAGTCAAAAAGATACTATACGTAGGGGCGAACCTTGTGTTCGCCCCGGAGCCACGGGCGAACACAAGGTTCTCCCCTACAGTTCAACGTCCTTTGAATGCGAATTGGTATAAGTGAGCAGTGAGTAGTGAGCAGTAAGCGGTGAGCAGTGACAGCCGTGGCAATCGCCCATAAACCAGGAAAATTCGTAGGGCGGGCGTCCTCGCCCGCCTTTGCCTATTAAAACCCGGGTTTAACTCTCGGTTAGTTTGATGTCTCCAGCTGGTGAGTAAAGCCGGTTGACGTTTCTTTTCCTGCTCACCGCTCGCCGCTCGCTGCTAACTCCCCGCCTAGGCGATCTATCTGGCGCATGAGGGCCGCGGTGAGGGCCGGGGCCTGCCGGGGGTCCGGGGAACTGAGGGGCGGGCCGATATTTATAGCCACGTCATAACCCAGATTACGGGGTTGGTAAGTCAGGCCCACAGGGATAAAAGGGAGGGAAGCCAGGCCGTTTTGGCCCTGGAGTTTGAGGAGAAGCTGGATGAGGCGGTGTTTGCCGGGACCCACCCGGCCCCGGACATAGGTGCCTTCAGGGAAGAGGACGATGTAGGCTTTTTGCTCCAGCAGAGGCAGCAACTTTTTGAACGAAGAGAGGGTGGCCCGGGGATTCTGCCGGTCCACCGGCACCCCGCCCCAGGCCCCCAGCAGTTCCCGGATGAAGGGCTGGCGGAAGAGTTCCGCCTTGGCGATATAGTGCAGCGGCAGGGGCAGGGCCGCGCCGATCATGGGGATATCCTCCCAGCGCTGGTGCTTGGGGCAGATGATGGCCGGGCCGGCGGCGGGCAGATACTCCAAACCCCGGACTTGCAGGCGAAAGAACCGGCCCAGGGTCTGGCGCACCAACCAGCGGCCCAGGAAATAGAGGTTGGGGGAGAAAGAACGGGTCATTGTTGAGTAAAAAGGGGAAAAAAGTTGATTCCCCTAATCTTAGCCTTTGGCAAGAGTCTGTCAAGATGAAATACTATCTAAGTAATTCGCTGCCTGCTTTGAAAAATTATAGGTCTAATGTTCTAATTAAGGAAATGCCTGTGAGGAACTTCTCGTAATTAGGAGTAGATCGAAGATTCATATTGAACTGGTTTGCCAATTAAACAAAACCTATCATTTTTAAGGAGATTATTAATCTGAGATAACGGCCATATGTGTAATAGTTGCAGTATCTTTCCACAACGAATGTATCGCCTCAGGTGTTATTATTCCAAGATTTCTTAACAGTTGTAATTCATCGACAATCTCATCAGGATTCTCAGTTAATGCGTAGGGTATTTTAGAAACTAATATTCTATTACTAAATAGTCTATGACAGGCTTCACAGTTTCCACCGACCTTTTTACTGTCAATGATGGGGATACGATAGCGTCTAGAGATCCATTCCATTATGGCATAAGGCCCTCGCAAAAATATCCAATTCAATAAAAGAGATTTTTTTGCTTCTGCAATAAGTGCATTCAATTTCTTGGGATCAAAATGATGATCCAATACCAGAGCTTTAGTTTCTGGGATGAAACCACAACAGGCTAAGAGTTTATTTTTGGCGCTCAATGTCGGAGCGGCAAGAACATAATGGCAAGGCCCTAGAATCCGCTTGGCTGAGGGGCCAACATGCCTTAATTTATATTCAGCTCTCCCAGTCTTATTTAACGGAGATTCAATAATGTGATGTTGAACAGAAACATCACCCCCTAATTCGTGTTTCACCCTTTCCGGTGTCCAAGATGAATTGTTTGCCTGCACAATGTAGATAGCAACTTTTAGTCCTAATTTTTTTGCCGTCCAGTATGCATTATGGATGCATGCAAAGGATATAAATTGAGCATGATAGTCATCCCAATTAATGAAGAGCTCATGCAAACCGCTATTATACAATTTAGATAGGCTACTGCGAGCTGTGGTTAAATCTAGCGCGAAATAAGCATTGGTAACGACCCTCGTAATAAAACCGCGTCTGCTTGCCTCATCAACCGCCCTGATCAATTTTTGTCCCAGCAGAAAAGGTTCACCCCCTGTAAATGTGACCACCTTAATAGTGGACGCATCTAAACTTTTAATTGTCTCTATGATATGATCTATGGGCAGCGTAACGGGATTATTAGGACCAGAGGAGAAGGCGCAATGAGCGCAAGCAATAGGGCAGGTATAGGTTACATGGATAGCAAAGCCGGTAGGAATAACCATTTATTGCCCCATGGTAAGAATGATAGCCCAAATTACCATAATAACTAATTTGGTCTAGGTGCAATGCCGTTGACTTAAGCCCAATTGTTGGCCCATTTACCATGGCGGCTCTTTGATTTGCGGGGGAATTTGCGGCCTGGACGGGGACGATATTTTCTCCAGGTGATCTCCGCCAGACAATACCTGG